>NZ_JBASAK010000047.1:0-9757 GCF_049650565.1 Microbacterium sp. | reverse complement strand
GCCACGCGCTGCGCGGTCACCGCCGCGCCCCCGACCGCGGCCAGCCCGACCGAGAGCGTGGCCGCGACGGTGAGCACGCCGGCTGCCAGAGCCGTTCCCGCCATGATCGCTCCTTCCTTTCTTCTCCGGTTCCTACAGTCCGCTCTTCTCCAGTTTCTTCAGTCCGCTCTCCGGTGCCTTCAGTCCGCTCGTCGGTTCCTACAGTCCGCCATCCAGCGCGCAGCTGCGCGCACTCAACGGGATGCTGATGAGCCGGCTCACGCTCACGCGCGCGGACGCCGTGACGCAGACCAGATCACCCGAATTCGCCGAGCTCATGCGGGCGCCGTCGACGACAGCGATCACGCCTGCCGCCCGCGCGGTGCTCTCGCCGCGCCCCAGCAGACGCGCGGCATCGGCTGCGGCATCCTGCAGCGACACCTGGACTGCCGCGGCGTTCAGGGCGCCGACGCCCAGCAGCAGTGCCAGCAGCACGGCAGGCAGTGCGATCGCGAGTTCGGCGGCGGCGGATCCCCGCTCACCACCGAGCCCGCGAAGCGCGAGCCGTCTGCGTCGCGAGCGCGGCGCGGACGCTCCACGACCGGCGGTGTCCATCACGACACCGTCAGCGCCCGCCGCACGAGGTCGGTGAGGATGCCGCGCACCTCATCGGACCGCATGATCACCACGAGCATGCCCGCGAAGGCCACCGCGGCCATCGTGGTGATGGCGTACTCGGCCGTGGCCGCGCCGGACTCGTCGGCGAACAGCCGGGCGGCGCGCGCCCTGGTCAGCTCCGGCAGGTCGTTCCTCTTGTTCTTCATCTCTCTCCTTCTTCCTCTCCTCTCCGGACGGCCCTCGCCCGGAGCACGTCCTCAGATCGGCAGCGGCGTGGAGCCCAGCACGCTGAGCATGAGCGGGGCGACTCCCAGCAGCAGGAACGCCGGGAGCGTGCAGGCGCCGAGCGGCAGCAGCAGCGATGACGACAGCCTGGCCGCGCGGATGCGCCCCTGCACCCGGGCCCGATGCCGCTGCTGGGCGGCGGACGCCCGCAGCAGCGCCCCGGCCGGAACGCCCGCGGAGCGCGAGAGTTCCAGCACGACGTCCGTCGCCGCCCGGTCGTCGACCAGGTGAGCGGTGCTGTGCTCGACCAGCCGCAGCGCCCGTGGGATGCCCGCGCCGCCGGCGAGCGCGACGGCCACCAGCTCGGCGTGCATGCCGGGTGTGCCCGGTCGGACGGACGCCCGCCGCACCAGCCGCGAGGTCCACAGCCTGGCCAGCGCAACCAGCACGAGTCCGGCCACCACGCAGGCGATCCCGAGCGGGTTCGCGACGAGTACGCCGATGGTGTCGAAGCCCAGCGCGAACCCCAGCAGGAGGCCTGCGAACGGCAGCCACAGCAGCAGCCGTGCCGTGCCTGCGGGCTCGGCCAGAGCGATGCTCACATCGTCAGCCGCGGATGCCGCATCCTGCAGCGACTCCGCCAGCGACCGCAGCACCTCGGCCAGCGGCGCGCCCACGACCGAGGCGATCTCCCAGGCCGCGGCGACGTCCGACCAGGTCCCGCCCTCGGCGTCGATGGCTCCCGCGAGCTCGGCACCGGCATCGCATCGATCGGCCACCCGGGACGCGACCGCATCACCGGTATCGGCCAGATGCCGCCAGGCCGTGAGCGGGCGCGCACCGGCCTGCAGCAGCACGGCAAGCGTGCGGACGGCGGCAGCCGCCTCGGCCGCCGCGGCCCCCGTATCCGGCTTCCGAGACCGCGCGAATCTCACCACGGCTCCGTCTCCTCGATCCCCAGCCGCTCCCCGGCCAGCATGAATCTGCCGGCACGGGCGATGCGACGCCGCCCGTCGGAGGTGCGCTCCAGATGCAGCACGATCGTGAACGCGCTGACCACCTGCCGTGCCAGGGCGACGGCATCCATCCCCGCCAGCGCGCCCAGCGCCTCCAGCCGGGCGGGCACGTCGTCCAGGCCGCTGGCGTGCAGCGTCCCCGCCCCGCCGTCGTGGCCGGTGTTGAGCGCAGTGAGCAGCTCGCGCACCTCTTCGCCGCGGCACTCGCCGACCACCAGCCGGTCGGGTCGCATGCGCAGCGACTCGCGCACCAGCATGGCCAGCGTGATCCTGCCGGCGCCCTCCAGATTCGGCTGGCGGGCCTCGAGCGAGACGTGATGCGGATGCCGGGGGCGCAGTTCCGCGACATCCTCGATCGTGACGATCCGCTCTCCCGGCCCCGCCTCGCTCAGCAGCGCGGCGAGCAGTGTGGTCTTCCCCGTGCCGGTGCCGCCCGTGATGAGGATGTTCGCGCGTTCGGCCACCAGCCGCCGCAGCCACTCCCGCTGACCCGCGGCGAAGGTGCCCGTGGCCGCGAGGGCGTCGAGATCGGCGCCGAGCACGCGCGGCACGCGGATCGACAGCGCCGTGCCGGATGTCGAGATCGGCGCCAGCACGGCGTGCACGCGGATGCCGTCGTTCAGCCGCACGTCCACGCATGGCGATTGATCATCCAGGTGTCTCCCCCCTGCCCCGACCAGCGCCACGGCCAGGTCGCGCACCTCCCGCTCGGACGCACGCCATTCCGGCATCCGCTCCGCACCCCGACCTCGATCGACGAACAGTCCGCCGGCGCCGTTGACGAAGATGTCGGTCACGCGCGGATCGCGCACATGCTCGGCGAGAGCGCCGAAGGCGGGGTCGACGGGAGCACCGGCGGAGTCGCCGGCAGAGGCCGCGACAGCGGCGCGAGGACGGAGCACGAACGGATCAGGCATGCCACGACGCTAGAGCGGCCCACGGACCCGCGAACCCCGGAAACCCACGTCCTGTGCACAATCCGAAAGAACCCGGGATTGTGCAGAACAGAGCTCCGACCGCGGCGGACCGGCCCGTGGAGACCGAAGGGCGGCACCTCACGGGGGGAATGAGATGCCGCCCACGCGCGACCCGCGTTCGGGGGTATCGGGCGCGCTGAAGCCGGAATAAGATTCGGCTGAGGTCAGTGTATGCAGGTGGGCTGGGCAGACGCAAACGACGTCCACTACCGACTTTCGACAGTAGGCCTCACTCGAGAACGCCGACTAGATTCGGCGTGTCCGGGACGTGCCACGTCACGACCCATCAGCCCGCGCAAAGGAGCGAAGTGCCATGAGCAGCCAGATCGACCACCTCCTCGAAGAGTCGCGGAAGTTCCCGCCGTCGGAGGAGTTCGCAGCCCACACCATCGACGACCCGGCCATGTACGCGAAGGCGGATGCCGACCGCGACGCGTTCTGGGGCGAGCAGGCCCGTGATCTGCTGACCTGGAGCAAGCCGTTCACCCAGGTGCTCGACTGGACCAACCCGCCGTTCGCGAAGTGGTTCGACGACGGCGAGCTCAACGTCGCCTACAACTGCCTGGACCGCCACGTGGAAGCAGGTCTCGGCGACCGCGTCGCCATCCACTGGGAGGGCGAGCCCGGAGACTCCCGCAGCATCACCTACGCCGAGCTGACCGACGAGGTCAAGCGCACCGCCAACGTGCTGGCGGACCTGGGCATCGGGCACGGCGACCGTGTAGCGATCTACCTGCCGATGATCCCCGAGGCCGTCGTCTCGATGCTGGCCGTCGCACGCCTGGGCGCCATCCACTCCGTCGTGTTCGGCGGCTTCAGCGCCGACAGCCTGCGCTCGCGCATCGACGACGCCGGGGCCAAGCTCGTCATCACCGCTGACGGCGGATGGCGCAAGGGCAGGGCCTCCGCGCTCAAGCCCGCCGTCGACCAGGCGCTCAGCGACCGCCATGGCGAGGGCGAGCAGCAGACCGTCGAGCATGTGCTGGTCGTGCAGCGCTGTGGCAACGACGTGGACTGGGATGCCGACCGCGACATCTGGTGGCACGACGTGGTGCCGCAGGCATCCGCCGAGCACGAGGCGCAGTCCTTCCCCGCCGAGAACCCGCTGTTCATCCTGTACACCTCCGGCACCACCGGCAAGCCCAAGGGCATCCTGCACACCACCGGCGGCTACCTGGTGCAGGCCGCGTACACGCAGAAGTACGTGTTCGACCTGCATCCCGAATCCGACGTGTTCTGGTGCACGGCCGACATCGGCTGGGTCACCGGCCACTCCTACGTCACCTACGGACCGCTCGCCAACGGATGCACGCAGCTGATGTACGAGGGCACCCCCGACTCCCCGCACCCCGGCCGCTGGTGGGAGCTGATCCAGAAGTACGGCGTGACCATCCTGTACACGGCACCGACCGCGATCCGCTCGTTCATGAAGACCGGCCGTCAGATCCCGCAGCAGTTCGATCTGTCCAGCCTGCGACTGCTCGGCTCGGTGGGCGAGCCCATCAACCCCGAGGCGTGGATGTGGTACCGCGAGGTCATCGGCGGCGACAAGGCCCCGATCGTGGACACCTGGTGGCAGACCGAGACCGGCGCCATCATGGTCAGCCCGCTCCCCGGAATCACCGCCACGAAGCCCGGCTCCGCGCAGGTGCCACTGCCCGGCATCTCGGTCAGCGTCGCCGACGACGACGGCAACACCGTCGACAACGGCAAGGGCGGTCTGCTGGTGATCACCGAGCCGTGGCCGTCGATGCTGCGCGGCGTCTGGGGCGACCCGGAGCGCTTCAAGGCCACGTACTGGGAGAAGTTCGAGGACAAGGGCTACTACTTCGCCGGCGACGGCGCGCGCCTGGACGAGGACGGCGACCTGTGGCTGCTGGGCCGCGTCGACGACGTGATGAACGTGTCGGGTCACCGACTGTCCACCACCGAGATCGAATCGTCGCTGGTGGCGCATGAGGCCACGGCCGAGGCCGCGGTCGTCGGCGCCAACGACGAGACCACCGGTCAGGCGGTCGTGGCGTTCGTGATCATCAAGCAGAGCTACCTCGAGGGCAACTCCCCCGAGGGCCTGGCGCAGCTGCTGCGCGCCTGGGTCGGCGAGCAGATCGGCCCGATCGCCCGCCCGCGCGACGTGTACATCGTGAACGAGCTGCCCAAGACCCGCTCTGGCAAGATCATGCGCCGCCTGCTGCGCGACGTCGCCGAGGGCCGCGAGGTCGGCGACACCACGACGCTGGCCGACACGATGGTCATGAGCACCATCACCGACCAGGTCAAGTAGCGACGACGCTTCGGTCCCCACGCCCGGAGGCCCGGCTCAGCGACCCATTGATCTGGGTCCCTGAGCTTGTCGAAGGGTCGGATGCAGAAGCGGCCATTCCATTCGGAGTGGCCGCTTCTGCACATGCGAAGAGAGTCAGGCGAGGATGAACGTGACCTCGACCTCGACGGGGGTGTCCAGCGGCAGCGACACCATGCCCACGGCCGCGCGGGCGTGCCTGCCCGCATCGCCGAAGATCTCGCCGAGCACCTCACTGGCGCCGTTGATCACGCCGGACTGGCCGGTGAAGGACGGAGCGGATGCCACGAAGCCGCCCACCCGGAGCACGCCGGCCAGTTTGTCGACGCCGCCCGCGGCATCCGCCGCCGCCGCAAGTGCGTTCAGCGCGCAGGTGCGGGCGTAGCCCTTGGCCGCGTCGGCGTCGACCTCGGCGCCGACCTTGCCCGTGGCGGGGAGCTCGCCGCCTTCGAACGGCAGCTGGCCGGACGTGTACACCAGACCACCGTGCACGACGGCGGGGACGTAGGCCGCGACGGGTGCTGCCACGGCGGGCAGCTCGATGCCGAGCTCCTGAAGGCGGGTTGCGATGCTCACTTATTCTCCTTCGAACTGACGAGCGGCCTCTGCCGCGGCGGCGAGCCCGGCATTGGCTGAGCTCTCTTGACTGACGGGACGCTTGAGGTAGGCGACGAGGCCTCCTTCAGGCCCCTGGATGACCTGCACGAGCTCCCAGCCCTGCTTGCCCCAGTTGTTGAGGATCGCAGCGGTGTTGTGGATCACCAGCGGCGTCGTCAGATACTCCCACGTTGTCATGGCACTCCTGCATGTCATCGACGTGCGGCGAGCGCCCCACGTCGAGGCTTCTGTTCAGGGAACTCCCCTACGATCAAGCGTATGCCCCATAAGACTCGAACGATGAAGGGTGTGCTCGGCGGACTGCTGGGCATGGTCGGCCTCGCGGCCATCGCCGGCGTGCTGGCGACGGCAGCTGTCACCCCCGCCATCGCCATCGCCGGTGTGAGCGGCTCCAAGGCCCTCTCGATCTTCGAGAACCTTCCCAACAGCCTCGTCCCGGGCGCCGTGATGGAGCCCACCACGTTCTACGGCACCGGCGCCGACGGCCAGCCGTTCCAGCTGGCGAAGTTCTACGACCAGAACCGCGTGCCGGTGAGCTTCGATCAGGTCTCGCCGATCATGTACGACGCGATCCTCTCCAGTGAGGACAAGAGCTTCTACGAGCACGGCGGCGTGAACCTGGGTGCGACGGTGAAGGCCGTCATCGACAACCTCCGCGGCACCTCCTCGCGCGGTGCGTCCACCATCAGCCAGCAGTTCGTGAAGAACGTGCTGATCCAGCAGTGCGAGAAGGACGCCTCCCCGTCCGAGGACGGCTACGCCGCGAAGCTGCAGAAGTGCTGGAACGACGCCACGAACGCCGTCGGCGCCGACGGCGTGCAGCGCAAGCTGCAGGAGATGCGCTACGCCATCCAGATCGAGAAGGACTACTCCAAGAACGACATCCTGCTGGGCTACCTGAACATCGCCAACTTCGGCGGGCAGACCTACGGCATCGAGGCCGCCGCCAACTACTACTTCGGCACCACGGCTGCCAACCTCACGCTGAACCAGGCCGCCACCCTCGCCGGCATCGTGCAGAACCCGAACCGGTTCCGCATCGACAGGCCGGGCGGTTCCTGGGCGAAGGACGGCAAGCCGACCAACGGGGATGCCGACGGCTACGCCGACACCAAGTTCCGTCGAGACTACGTGCTGAACCGCATGCGCATCGACGGCAAGATCACCAAAGAGCAGTACGACGCCGCCGTGAAGGAGCCGATCGCGCCGAGCATCCACCCGACCACCCAGGGATGCGCGGCCGCAGGCGATCAGGCGTACTTCTGCCAGTACGTCAAGTCGATCATCGAGAGCGACAAGGCGTTCGGCAAGAAGAAGTCCGACCGCCAGGAGAAGCTGACCCGGGGCGGCATGCAGGTGTACACCTCGCTGGACATGCGCATCCAGGGCCCGGGCGTCGAGGCCATGCGCAAGCGCGCGCCGCAGTACGTCGAGGGAGTCCTCTTCGGCGCCTCGGGCGTCTCGGTCGAGGCGACCACGGGACGTGTGCTGTCCATCGTGCAGAACACGCAGTTCAACGAGACCGCCTCGGCGGACAAGGCTCTGGGTCAGACCAGCCTGGTGTACGCCGTCGATCGCGCGCACGGCGGAGGATCCGGCTTCCAGCCGGGTTCATCGTACAAGCTGTTCACGCTGCTCGACTGGCTGCAGAAGGGGCACTCCCTCAACGAGCGCCTCGACGGCACGCTCCACGTGTACAAGAAGTTCACGCAGTGCGGGCGCCCGCTCAGCAACTCGACCGAGATCGCGAACTTCGCCAACAATCGCGGCTACTACGGCACCCCCATGCGGTTCACGAAGGAGTCGCTGAACACGGGCTTCCTCTCGATGGCCACCAAGCTCGATCTCTGCGACATCAACGACATCGCTGCGAAGATGGGCGTGCACTACGGCTACCCCATCAAACCCGTCACGGAATCTCCCGATGGCAGACAGGATCCCAACGGCGTGTACGCCTCCACGCTGGGGTCGAAGAACATCGCTCCGCTGCAGATGGCCGGCGCCTATGCAACCGTCGCCAACAACGGCGTGTTCTGCACGCCGAAGGCGATCGACAAGATCATCGGCCCTGAGGGCGAGGAGCTGCCCCTGCCCGAGTCGTCGTGCTCGCAGGTGATCGCTCCGGAGGTCGCGGCCACAGCGGCGTACGCGCTGCAGGGCGTGCTGACCAGCGGCGGCTCGGGCGTCCAGGCGAACCCCCACGACGGCACGCCCCTGATCGGCAAGACCGGTACTCACCAGTCGTTCGCCACGGCGATGGCAGAGGCCAGCACCAAGGTCGCCACTTTCGTCTGGGTCGGAGACACGAACGGCAACGAGAAGTTCAGCCTCGCCAGGACGCGCCGCAACGGCATCGCACTGAACACGACACGCTTCTACGTGGCCGAGGCCATGCAGCACGCAGCGAACCAGGTCTACGGCGGCGACGCGTTCCCGCGGCCGGACAGCAACCTGACGCGCCAGGTGATGGTGGATCTGCCGAGCGTCGTGGGCATGTCCATCGAGCAGGCCACCCAGGTGCTCGATGACGCCGGTTTCTCGGTGCAGGTCGGCGACCCTGTCGACAGCACGGTGGGCCCGGGCCTCGTGGCCGCGCAGACGCCGGGCGCGGGCAGCGTGCCGAGCGGCTCCACCATCACGCTCAGCCCCAGCACGGGCAACCCGCCCGCGGTATCCGTGCCGGCCGTCACCGGTGCGAAGCTCAGCGACGCCAAGAAGACGCTCAAGGATGCCGGGTTCGGCGTGGATGATCAGGGATGCCACGGGAATGCGTCCGTCATCTCCCAGAACCCCGCAGCCAACGCACCTGCTCCCCCGGGGACCACGGTCACGCTGACGTGTGGCCCGGAGAATTGAGCCGTACAGGCTCCGCTCACCCGGCCCTCATCGCGCTCGGCGCGGTGGGGGCCGCCGGTGTCGCGGCGGCAGTGTGGGGCGTGGGCATCGAGCGCTACCTGTTCACCGTCCGTGAGGCGGTGGCGCCCGCTCTCGCCCCCGGAAGCAGCCCGATCCGGGTGCTGCACATCTCGGACGCGCACATGGCGCCATGGCAGCACCGCAAGCAGGACTGGCTGGCCTCGCTCGCGAAGCTCGAGCCCGACCTGATCATCAACACCGGCGACAACCTCGGCCACAGGGACGGGCTCACCGGCATCCGCCGCGCCTTCGCTCCGCTGGCAGGAATCCCGGGTGTCTTCGTGCACGGCTCCAACGATGTGCAGGGGCCCGCTCCGCGCAACCCGTTGAAGTACTTCGCGGGCCCGTCAAAGGTCAAGCGGGAGCCGGTCGCCCTGGACACCGAGGCGATGGACGCGTATTTCACCGACGAGCTGGGCTGGCACGGCCTGAACAACGCCGCCGCACGGCTTCAGGTCGCGGGTTCCAGCATCGACTTCGTCGGCGTCGACGACGCGCACCGGGGCTGGGATGCGCTGGACGCGCTCCCCGGCGCGCTCCAGTCGCCCGGTGAGCGTCCTGCAGGTTCGTCGTTGATCGGAGTCACCCACGCGCCGTACCAGCGCGTGCTGAACGACTTCGTCGCGCTGGGGGCGGATGCCGTGTTCGGCGGCCACACGCACGGAGGCCAGGTGTGCCTGCCCGGCTACGGCGCGCTGGTGGCGAACTGCGACATCCCGCTGAAGCAGGCCAAGGGCCTGAGCACCTGGACGCACGACGGGCGCACCGTGCCGCTGAACGTCAGCGCGGGTTGCGGGCACTCGATCTACGCCCCGGTGCGCTTCGCCTGCCGCCCGGAGGCCACCCTGCTGACCCTCACGGCACGCGCGGCCTGATCGGCCGATTCGTCGTGGCGGCCCTCTTCCATGTAGACTCGAACGGTTGCAACAACGGGGTGTGGCGCAGCTTGGTAGCGCGCTTCGTTCGGGACGAAGAGGTCGTGGGTTCGAATCCCGCTACCCCGACGCTTTGGTTGAGAAGCAGTAGAGGCCCCCGGCCTGCAGAAATGCGGACCGGGGGCCTCCTCGTTTGTCTGGAGGTCAGTGCTGGCGCAAACGTAGCCCGGC
>NZ_JBASAK010000046.1:0-1762 GCF_049650565.1 Microbacterium sp. | reverse complement strand
CGGATGCCGCGGTCGCGTGGCTCGGCGAGCACGGCTACGAGCCCGAGTACGGTGCGCGCCCGCTGCGCCGGCTGATCCAGCGCGAGGTCGAGGACCGCATCGCCGACCTGTTCGTGGACGGCTCGCTGACCGATGGGGGCCGTGTAGTCATGGATGCTCCTGACGGAGCACTCCTGGTCACGGGATCCGCCCCGCTCGCGCGGGCGGCCTGACCCGACGCTTCGCTCCCCACGCCCACTCCGGCCGCCGCTTCGCGCCGGCCGGAGCCTCGGGGCGCGTGGGCCCGGCTCAGCGGCGCGGATCTGGGTCTCTGAGCGCTCTCAGCAATTCTGAGTCCCTGAGCCTGTCGAAGGGTCGCCGGGCTACCAGGGCACAGGGGCGCCGTGGCGGTCGAGGTACTGCAGGCCCGGTGTGCCGTACTGGGCGTCGACGGTGTCGATCAGCGGCGGGATGCTCTCGCCGATCTCCAGCATCGCGCCGGGGCCGCCGAGGCCCGTGCGCACCCATCCCGGTGCCATCAGCAGCAGTGCGCGCCGGTCGGCGGCATGGCGGGCGGCGTAGCTGCGGAACATCTGGTTGAGGGCCGACTTGGTCGCCCGGTACACCTCGAAGCCGCCGCGCGTGTTGCCCGAGACGCTGCCCTGACCGGAGGACATCACGGCGATCGTGCCATCGGGCGCCACGAGGTACTGCAGAGACTCCACGGCGCGCATCACGCCCAGCACGTTGGTGTTCATCATCCGCTCGAAGTCCCGAGTGCCGATGTCGGCGCCGGCCTGGTCCTGCGGCGCCAGCGAGATCCCCGCCACGACGAACAGCAGGTCGAAGACCCGCCCGTCCAGGCGCCGGCGAAGGGCGGCGATCGAGTCCGGCACGGCGACGTCGACGCGCTCGATCTCGACCGCATCGGTCGTGGCGGCGAAGGCCCGCAGCGGCGAGGGTGCGTCACTGCGCACCGTCGCCACGACCCGCGCGCCACGGAGGGCGTACTCCTCGACGATCGCCTCGCCCAGACCCCGGGAGGCCCCGATCACGAGCACTCTTCGGTTCGGTGTCCGCGGCTCTGCTGCGTCGCTCATCATGTGATGTCCTTCCGCGCTGCTCGGAGCGCGCGGTCGAGTCTCGCGCATCCACTTCTGAACGCGCCGGGAGATGTCCTGGCCGCTGAACTCCTAGCGCGACGAGTTCGCCGTGCGACCGCGCACGATTCCGATGAACGTCTCGACGTCCGGGGTGGTGGCCCCCCGCGGCCAGGCCAGGACGACCGTGGAGGTCGGCCCGCCGGCGAGCGGTCGGTAGTCGGCATCCTTGCGCTTGTGCAGTCGCGCCAGCGACATCGGCACCACCAGGATGCCGGTGCCCGAGGCGACGGTGGCGACGGCATCCTCCGTCGTCTCGATGGTCGGGAAGTCCGGCGCGACGGTGGGCAGACTCAGCGGACCCAGCACGTCGTCACCCGGCGTGATGAGCACCTCGCCGGAGAGGTCGTCAGCGGTGAGCTCGCCGGCCGCCATGAGGTGCGATTCCTTCGCTGCGACGACCACCGGCACCTCGTCGTACAGCGGGATCACGTGCAGCTCATCGGTGCGGTCGAGCGGCAGGCGCATCAGCGCCAGGTCCACCTCGTCGATGCCCTCGCGCTGCCCGGCGAAGCTCAGCGGCACGAGTTCGAGCTCGACGTGCGGCATCCGCTCCTTCCAGGTGTCGATCCACCGGCCGGGCGTCGTGCCTGGCACGAGTCCCAGGCGCAGAGCGCGCGGTT
>NZ_JBASAK010000045.1:0-105084 GCF_049650565.1 Microbacterium sp. | reverse complement strand
GGCACACCGCCGGACGGGGTGGAGATCCGGGTGTGGGATATGAGGTCTCCCGCTCCCGCCAGGCGCATCGACATCGTCGTGCCGCCCTACATGGGCGCGTCCGGGTCGCTGGACGCGCTCGACGGGTTGAGCATCGGCCTCGTACAGGGCCAGTCGATCGGCTACGACGGCGTGGCCGACCTGCTGCCGGCCGGGATGCCGTACGCCAACGCCGCCAGCGTGCACGAGACCTCGACGGCGGAGCTGGCCGTGGGGCTGATGATCGCCGCGCAGCGGCAGTTCCCGCGGTTCGCGCTGGCCCAGGAGCGCGGCGAGTGGGCGCCCGTGTTCGCCGAGAGCCTGGCCGATCGGCGCGTGCTGCTGGTGGGCTTCGGCGGTGTGGGCAAGGCCATCGCGCGCCGGCTGGCGCCGTTCGAAGTGGAGCTGACGGCACTCGCGCGCAACGCACGCACCGAGCACGTCGAGGGGCTGGGAGAGGTGGCCGTGCACGGCATCGACGAGCTCGAGGCCCTGCTGCCGCACGCGGAGATCGTGATGGCGAGCCTGCCCGACAACGCCGAGACCCACCACCTCTTCGACACCGCGATGATCGCACGGATGGCGCCGAACGCGCTGCTGGTGAACGTGGGCCGCGGTCCGCTCATCGACTCGGATGCCCTGCTCACGGCCCTCAAGGAGGGACGCATCCGCGCGGCATCCGACGTGTTCGAGCCCGAACCGCTGCCCGCCGGGCATCCGCTCTGGACCGCTCCCAACCTGCTCATCACCCCGCACGGCGGCGGCGCGTCCACCGCGATGAACCCGCGCATGGCGCGCCTCGTGCGCACCCAGATCGAGCGGATGCTGGCCGGCGAGCCGCCCGTGAACGTCGTGATCCCGGCATCCTGACCCACCCCTTCCGGTTCCCGTCGCACTTTCCGTCGCCTCGAGCCCATCCTCGGCGGCTCTTTCAGCGGCGGGGACAGCTTCCGACGGATCGAACCGATTCGAACCGCGTACTTCCGAGCTGTAAGCGCTTGCACTAACCTGGTGGCATGGCAGACCTCGAGCAGATCGCATCCCCCGGCTCCGAATGGTGGCGCACCGCCGTCATCTACCAGATCTACCCGCGCTCCTTCGCCGACGCATCCGGCGACGGCATCGGTGATCTGCCGGGCATCACCGCCCGACTCGACTCGCTGAAGAGCCTCGGCGTGGACGCCATCTGGCTGAGCCCGTTCATGGTCAGCCCGCAGAAGGACGCCGGCTACGACGTGGCCGACTACCGCGACGTCGACCCGCTGTTCGGCACGCTGGCAGACTTCGACGCCATGCTCGACGCCGCGCACAACCGCGGCATCCGCGTCATCGTCGACCTGGTCCCCAACCACTCCTCCGACCAGCACGTCTGGTTCCAGCAGGCGCTGAAGGCGGCCCCCGGCAGCCCCGACCGCGCCCGCTACATCTTCCGCGACGGCAAGGGAGAGAACGGCGAACTGCCCCCGAACAACTGGGAGAGCGTGTTCGGCGGCGGCATGTGGCAGCGCGTGACCGAGGCCGACGGCACGCCCGGCCAGTGGTACCTGCACATCTTCGACGTCTCCCAGCCCGACTTCGACTGGACCAACGAGGAGGTCCGCGAGGAGTTCCGCGGCATCCTGCGCTTCTGGCTCGACCGCGGCGTGGACGGCTTCCGCGTGGACGTCGCGCACGGCATGATCAAGGCCGAGGGTCTGCCCGACTACACCCCCGACGCCGACGCCGACTCGATGGGCGGCGGCGAGGAGAACGTGCCGTACTGGGGCCAGGACGGCGTGCACGACATCTACCGCGACTGGCACCGGGTGCTCGCGGAGTACGACGGCGACCGCGCACTGTGCGGCGAGGCCTGGCTGCCGACGCTCGAGCGCACCGCGCTGTGGGTGCGCTCCGACGAGATGCACCAGACCTTCAACTTCCCGTATCTGATGACGCCCTGGGATGCCGCCGCGCTGCGTGACGTGATCCGCGACTCGCTGAGCGCATTCGGCGCGGTCGGCGCACCCAGCACGTGGGTGCTCTCCAACCACGACGTGATCCGGCACGCATCGCGCCTGGCGCTGACCGCCGACAGCCCTCAGGGCGACGGCATCGGCCCGAAGTCGGCGGGCAAGCCCGACCCCGTGATCGGCCTGTCCCGCGGCAGGGCGGCCACCACGGTCATGCTGTCGCTGCCGGGCTCGGCGTACGTCTACCAGGGCGAGGAGCTGGGCCTGCCCGAGGCCATCGAGATCCCCGACGAGTTCCGCCAGGACCCGACGTGGTTCCGCACCGACGGCGAGCGCTACGGCCGCGACGGCTGCCGCGTGCCCCTGCCGTGGACGGCCGACGGCCGCGCGTTCGGCTTCAACGAGACGGGCGCGTCCTGGCTGCCGCAGCCCGACGAGTGGGCGCGCTTCGCTCGGGATGCCGAGGAGGGCGACGAGAGCTCGGCGCTCAACCTCTACAAGCACCTGATCGCCGAGCGCCGCTCCCGCGGTCTCGGCACCGGCTCGCTGGTCTGGGAGGATGCCGGAGCGGATGCCGTGGCCTTCCGCCGCGGCGAGCTGCACGTGGTGGCCAACCTCGGGGTCGAGCCCGTCGAGCTGGGCGAGGGTGTGACGTTCGTCGTCCAGTCCGAGCCGTTCAGCGGCTCCGCGCTGCCGCCGAACACCGCCGCCTGGTTCACCCGCGCCTGAGCGGAGCATCCTCATGGTGAGCATCGACGAGGTGGCGAAGCTCGCCGGCGTGTCGACGGCGACGGTCTCACGCGCCCTCAGCGGCCGGGGCCAGGTGTCCCGAGCCGCACGGGAGCGCGTGCAGAGCGCCGCCGCGTCGCTGGGCTACGTCGTTTCGTCGCGGGCGTCGAGCCTGGCATCCGGGCGCACCCGGAACATCGGCGTGATCGTTCCGTACCTGGACCGCTGGTTCTTCAGCACGGTGCTCTCCGGTGCGACCAGTGCGCTGATGCGCGCCGGCTACGACATCACGCTGTACAACATCACTGCCGACGCCGATGTGCGGCACCGGGTGTTCTCGACGTTCCTGCGCCGGCAGCGCGTGGATGCCGTGATCGCGGTGTCCATCGAGCTGGACGAGTCCGAGACGCAGCAGCTGCTGGACCTCGGCCTGCCGGTGATCGCCATCGGCGAGCCGAACCCGCGGCTGCGAACGCTCACAGTGGACAACACCGCGGTGGCCCGGCTCGCCACCGAGCACCTCATCGGGCTGGGCCACCGCGACATCGCGCACATCGGCGCGAACCCGGAGTTCGACATGGACTTCCACATCCCGACCCAGCGCCGGCACGGCTTCGAGCAGGCGCTGCAGGATGCCGGCATCGAGCCGAGCCATGCGTTCCTCGAGCCTGCGGACTTCACCGTCGACGGCGGCTTCCGCGCCGCCAAGCAGCTGCTGGGGCGACCGGGTCCGCGCCCGACGGCGATCTTCGCCGCGTCGGACGAGATGGCCGTCGGTGCGATCCTCGCCGCCCGCGACCTGGGCTTCCGCGTGCCACAGGACCTGTCGATCGTCGGGATCGACGGACACGAGCTGGGGGAGTTCTTCCAGCTCACCACCGTCGACCAGTTCCCGCTCGCACAGGGCGAGCGGGCGGCGCAGGCCGTGCTGGCTCAGCTGGACCGGGCCGACGCCGACACTCCGGCGCACCTGCCGTTCGAGCTCATCGTCCGCGGCACCACCGCCCGCCCGTAGCGCGTTCCCCGCCCGTCCAATGCCGGGAGCCTCAGGCGACGGTGAACTCCGCGGACAGCAGGTCCTCCTCGCGCGAGGACGGACCGACCAGCAGCGCGAACGCTCCGGGCTCCACGACGCGCGCGCCACGGGCATCGACGATCGTGCAGTCCGCCACCGGCACCTCGAGAGCCACGCGCACAGAGTCCCCGGGCTCCACGCGCACCTGACGGTACGTCTTCAGCTCGCGGTCGGCCCAGCTGGCCGAGGTCACCTCGTCGCGCACGTAGACCTGCACGGTCTCGATCGCGGGGCGGTCGCCGGTGTTGGTCAGGGTGACGGATGCCCGGATCACGGCATCCGCGGTCAAGGACGACGACTCCAGCACCAGGTCCGAGTACGACACCGTCGTGTACGACAGCCCCTGCCCGAACGCCCAGGCCGGAGCCTGCGTGAGGTCGGCGTAGCGATCGCCGTGCTGACCGCGGATCTGGTTGTAGTACGTCGGCTGCTGGCCTGCATGCCGGGCGAACGAGATCGGCAGGCGGCCGGCCGGCTCGATGGCGCCGGTGATCAGTTCGGCGATGGCCAGCCCGCCCTTCATGCCGGGGTTGGCGACCCAGATCACGGCGGCCGCATCCCGAACGGATGCCGGCAGCACCAGCGGCTTGGATGCCATCAGCACCACGATCACCGGCGTGCCGGTCGCGATCACGGCATCCAGCAGCTCCGCCTGCCCGCCGATCAGCTCCAGCGTGGCCGTCGAGCGACCCTCGCCGTACAGCCCGCGTGCATCGCCGACGACAGCGACCACGGCATCCGCTCTCTGCGCCGCGGTGATGGCCTCGGCGATCTGAGCGTCGTCGGCGGGGATGGGCCGCACCACCGGCGGGCGGGGCTGCCCGTCGGGCCAGGTGGCGCCGGCGGGGTCGGGCTCCAGGTTCAGGATGTCGGCGCCGCGGGCGTGCACGACCTCCCACGGGGCGATCGCGCGCAGGCCGTCCAGCACGGTGGTGATCATCTCGCGGGGCTGGCCGTCCAGCCAGCCGGCCTGCCCGGATCCGCCGGCCCAGTCACCCAGCTGCTCCTGTGCGTCATCGGCCAGCGGGCCCACGACTGCCAGGCGCCGCACGGCGCCAGCAGCAACGGGACCATCAGGCGAAGCGGGCGAGACGGGCAGCGTGCCGTCGTTCTCCAGCAGCACCAGCGAGCGCCGCGCCACCTGCAGGTTCAGGTCGGCGTGCGCCCGCCCACCCACGATCTCTGCCACGCCCGCCTCGGGAAGGCGGGGGTTCTCGAACAGGCCCAGCTCGAACTTGAGGGTGAGGATGCGGGCGACGGCAGCATCGAAGTCCGACGAGTCCAGCATCCCGCGCGAGACCGCCTCCAGCGCGCCCTCGAAGAACTGCGGCGTGGTCATGACCATGTCGTTGCCGGCCTTCACGGCGGCGGCTGCGGCGTGCGCGAAGTCGGGCTGCACGCGCTGCTCCCACACCATCCGGCCCACGTTGTCCCAGTCGGTGATGAGCGTGCCGGTGTACCCCCACTCGCCGCGCAGCACGTCGCTGAGCAGCCAGTCGTTCACGGTGATCGGCACGCCGTCGGTGGTCTGGTAGCCGAGCATGAACGTGCGGCAGCCTTCGCGGGCCACGCGCTCGAAGGGCGGCAGGAACCACGAGCGCAGCTTGCGGCGCGAGATGTCGGCCTCGCTGGCGTCGCGCCCGCCCTGCGTCTCGGAGTACCCGGCGAAGTGCTTGGCTGTCGCCAGAATCGCGGTCGGGTCGGCCAGCCCCGAACCCTGGTAACCGCGCACCATCGCCGAGGCCAGCTCACCGATCAGGACCGGGTCCTCGCCGAACGTCTCGTTCACACGCCCCCAGCGCAGGTCGCGGGCGATGCACAGCACCGGGGAGAAGGTCCAGTGGATGCCGGTCGCCGCGACCTCCACGGCCGTGGCGCGCGCCACCTGCTCCACCAGCGAGGCGTCCCAGGTCGCGGCCATGCCGAGCTGGGTCGGGTAGATCGTCGCGCCGGGCCAGAACGAGTGCCCGTGGATGCAGTCCTCCCCCACCAGCAGCGGGATCCGAAGCCGGGTCTGCGAGGTCAGGCGGTTGGCCTGCACGATGCGCTCCGGCGAGGTGTGCAGGATCGAGCCGACGTGACGCCGCAACACGTGATCGCCGATGTCGTCACGGGCATCCAGCTGCAGCATCTGCCCGACCTTCTCCTCCACACTCATGTGCGAGAGCAGATCGGCCACCCGGTCGGGAATCGGAAGAGAGGAGTCCTGGTAGGGCAGGGGAGTCAACGTACAACTTCTTTCGGAGGGTTCTCGTCGTCGGCATCCGGATTCTTCAGAGCGGATGCCGAGGCCTGGCGCACCGCGGTGACGGCGGCGTTCACGTCCAGGCCCTTCTTCTTCATGGCGCGGGCGCGCTCGCCGGCCGAGCGCAGGCGCGGGTTGACGTACTCGTCGATGCCGAAGTTGATCAGCGCCAGCGCGACACCCACGAACGCGATGCACAGACCGGCGGGGACGTACCACCACCAGTAGTCCGGGAACGCGTTGTTCTGCTGCGCCCAGAACAGGATGGTCCCCCAGTTCAGGTTCGACACCGGGATGACGCCGATGAACGCCAGGGTCGTCAGACCCAGCACCGCTGCGGTCATGGTGCCCACGAAGCTGGAGGCGATGATGGCCATCAGGTTCGGCAGCATCTCCACCAGGATGATGCGGTGCAGCGGCTCGCCGTTGGCACGGGCGGCCTGGATGAAGTCGCGATTGCGCAGCGACATGGTCTGCGCGCGCAGCACGCGGGCACCCCACGCCCAGCCGGTCAGGCCCAGCACGGCGGCGATGATCCACAGCGGCGGATCGGCGAACTGCGAGGCGATGATGATCATCAGCGGCAGGCCGGGGATGACGAGGAACACGTTCGACAGCGCCGACAGCGACTCGCTCTTCCAGCCGCGCAGGTAGCCGGCGGTCACGCCGACCAGCACGGCGGTGACCGTGGCCATGATCGTGGCGAGAAACCCGACCACCAGTACGCCCCGTGTGCCGTAGACCAGCTGGCTGAACACGTCCTCGCCGATGTGCGTGGTGCCCATCAGGTGCTGGAAGGACGGCGGCTGCAGCGTCTGGTCCAGGTGCTGCGCGGTGGGGTCGTCGGGGGCGATCAGCGGCGCGAAGATCGCAACCAGGATGAACACCGCCAGGATGATCAGCCCGGCGGCGGACTTCGGGTTGCTGAACATCGCCATGGAGGCCTTCAGCTGACTCCAGAAGGTCTTCTGCTGCACGCGCGGGCCCGGCATGTCGGCCTGCTGGGCGATGAGGTTCTGCGTGGGAGCGGTCATGTCAGGCCTCCGACTGCCGGGTGCGGGGATCGAGGATCGCGTAGGCGATGTCGGCCAGGATGTTGGCCACCAGCACGGCCAGCACCAGCACCAGGAAGATGCCCTGCATGAGGGCGAAGTCCTTGGCGTTGGTGGCGCTCAGCAGCAGCAGTCCGATGCCGGGGTAGGAGAACACCATCTCCATCACGATGGTGCCGCCGACGATGAAGCCCAATGCCAGCGCGAAGCTCTGGATCTGCGGCAGCACGGCGTTGCGGGCGGCGTAGCGCCACAGCACGCGGCGGTTCGGCAGGCCCTTGGCCTGCGCGACGGTGACGTAGTCCTCATCGAGCACGGTGAGCATCATGTTGCGCATGCCCAGCACCCAGCCGCCCAGCGACACCAGCACGATCGTGATGACGGGCAGCGCGCCGTGCGAGATCACCTGGGAGATGAACTCGGCATTCCAGCCCTCTTCCACTCCGACCTCGTAGGCGTGGCCGGCGGGGAACCAGCCCAGCACGCTGGCGAACACGGCGATGAAGATCAGTCCCAGCCAGAAGTACGGCACGGTGCCGAGGAATGTGGTGATGGGCACCAGGGAGTCGAGCCGGCCGCCGCGCTTCCAGCCGATCACGGCGCCCAGCACGGTGCCGATGATGAACGAGATCACGGTGGCGACGCCGACCAGGCCCAGTGTCCACGGCAGGGCGGAGGCGATCGCCTGCCCCACCGGAGCCATGCCGGTGGAGATCGAGACGCCCAGGTCGCCGTGCAGCATGTTGCCCCAGTAGGTGAGGTACTGCTGCCACAGCGGGATGCTCTTGTCCAGACCGAACAGGATGCGCAGGGCGTGCTCGGCCTCGGGCGTCAGCTGCCCCTGGCTGCGGGCCATGTAGGTGTCGACCGCGTCGCCCTTCATGAGCCGCGGCAGGAAGAAGTTGATGGTGATGGCCGCCCACGCCGTGAACAGGTAGAACAGCACCCGCCCGCCGATGAACCGCCACGGCACCCGGATGCCGCCGCGCTCGGCGCGAGTGGCGGTGGTGCCCACCAGAGTGGGGTCGGATGCCGTGGTCCCTGACGCCTGCTCGGCGGTGGTCTGCTCGGGGGTCATCGCGCACCTCCGGTGCTCTGCGCCGAGGCGGTTCCGAAGAACTCCTCGGGGTCGGGGGATGCCGCGCGCAGCTCGCGCGTGTACGGGTCCTTCGGGTGCAGGATCACGTCGTCGGCGGGGCCGTACTCCACGACCCGGCCCTGGTTGAGCACCATGATCTCGTCGCTGAAATGCCGCGCGGTGGCCAGGTCATGCGTGATGTACAGCACGCCCAGGCCCTCCTCGCGCTGCAGGTCGGCCAGCAGGTTCAGCACGCCCAGGCGCAGCGAGACGTCCAGCATCGAGACCGGCTCGTCGGCGATCAGCATGACGGGGCGGGATGCCAGGGCGCGGGCGATCGCGACGCGCTGGCGCTGCCCGCCGCTCAGCTCGTGCGGGCGGCGCTCGAGCACGGCATCCGGATCCAGCCTCACCCGCTCCAGCAGCCGGCGCACCTCGTCGTCGATCTCCTTCGACGGCACGACGCGGTCCAGCTTCAGCGGACGCTCGATGTGGTGCCGGATGGAGTGATACGGGTTCAGCGACGCGAACGGGTCCTGGAACACCATCCGCAGCTGCTGCCGGTACTTCCGCAGCCCGCGGCCCGAGCGGGGGATGGGCGTGCCGTCGAGCAGGATCCGCCCGTGCGTGGGCGTCTCCAGCTGGGTGAGGATCTTGGCGATGGTGGATTTGCCGCTGCCGGACTGGCCGACCAGGCCGACGGTCTGGTGCGAGTGCAACGTGAAGCTCACGTCGTCGAGGGCCTTCATCTGGCCGGAGCCTCGGACGTTGTAGATCTTGGTGACGTTCTGGAACTCGAGAGTCGTCATCGCACCACCACTCCTCTCTCGCCGGTGAGGCGGGGGAACGAGCGCAGCAGGCTCTGCGTGTACTCGTGCTGCGGGTTCGTCCAGATCTCCCTGGCATCGGCGAACTCGACGATCTCACCCTCGCGCATGATGGCGATCCGGTCGCTGATCTCCAGCAGCAGCGGCAGGTCATGGGTGATGAAGATCACCGAGAAGCCGAACTCGTGCCGCAGCTGCGAGATCTGCTTGAGGATCTCGCGCTGCACCAGCACATCCAACGCGGTGGTGGGCTCGTCCATCACCATCAGCTGGGGCCGCAGGGCCAGCGCCATGGCGATCATCACGCGCTGGCGCATGCCGCCGGACAGCTCGTGCGGGAACGAGCGCGCGCGCTGCGCGCCCACCTTCACGATCTCCAGCAGCTCGGCGACCGCGGCCCGGCGCTCGCGCCGACCCAGCTGCGGGCGGTGCACCTCGAACACGTCCTCCAGCTGCGAGCCGATGGTCGCGACGGGGTTCAGCGCGTTCATCGCGCCCTGGAACACCATCGAGATCTTGTCCCACCGGAAGCGGCGCATCTGCTCGGCATCCAGGGAGTGCAGATCGATGTCAGCGCCGTTCTCATCGTGGAAGACGACGCTGCCGCTGGTGATCACCGCCGGCGGCTTGAGCAGGCGCTGCACGCCGTAAGCCAGCGTGGTCTTGCCGCTGCCGCTCTCGCCGGCCAGGCCGATGATCTCGCCGCGGTGCACGTCGAGGCTGACGCGGGTGACCGCCTCGACCGGCGGATCGACGTCGTACACGACCGAGAAGTCGCGTATCGAGAGGAGGGTGTCTGTCATGACTGTCCTTCGGGGCGAAGTCCGCTTCGACAGGCTCAGCGACCCGGGTGGGTCCCTGAGCCTGTCGAAGGGTGCGGATGCTACTTGACGGGCTTCAGCTTCATCAGCACCTGCACGGCCGTCGGCTGCGTCGGGTCGGCGGTGGCGTACTGGTCGCTCTCGCTGGGCCAGCCGGTGTAGGTGCGGGTGTTGTACTCGCCGAGCATCGGGTGGGTGCCGATCGGAATCGCCGGGACGTCCTCGACGAAGATCTTCTGCAGCTTGTTGAGTGCGTCCGTGCGGGCGGCGTCGTCCGATGCCTGTGCGTACTGCTTGAGCAGGGCGGTCGCCTCGGGGTTGTTGTAGCGCCCGAAGTTGTCCGAGACCTTGCCGTCGGCGGCCTGCTCCAGGTAGGCGCCGTTCATGACGTCGTCGTAGATGTGCCACGGGTTGGTGCCGGAGCCGGTCCAGTGCAGCGCGGCCTCGAAGTTGCCGGTGGCCATGTTGGTGAGCCAGGTGTCGGCATCCGGTGTGGCGACCTTCGCGTCTGCGCCCAGCGTCTTCTTCACCTGGGTGGCGACCAGCTGGATGCCGGTGACGTAGTCGTTCCAGCCCTGCGGGTCCTGCAGGGTGAACGAGACCGGGGTGCCCTTCGGGTCGATGAGGGCATCTCCCTTCCAGGTGTAGCCCGCGTCGGAGAGCACCTTGCGGGCGCCCTCGACGTCGATCGAGAACTTCTTGTCCTTGTACTCGGGAGCGATGTACTGGTCGCCGGTCGGCTGGGGGATCCCTGTGATGCTGGTCAGCTCGGGGCCGGCATTGCTGCGGGCGGTCTCGGCGTGCGCCTTGCGATCCACGACCATGTTGACGGCCTTGCGCAGCGCGACGTTGTCGAACGGGGCCTTGGTGGTGTTGACCAGGATCATGTCGGGGCTGAGCACATTGGCTCCCCAGAATACGTTGTGCTTCGGATCCTTGTCGACGTAGTTGATCTTGAAGTCGGTGATGAAGATCTGCGCCCAGTCGGCGTCGCCGCTCTGCAGCGCGCGCAGCAGGCCGGTGTTGTCGTTGTACTCGAGGTACTTCAGCTGCGCGACCGGAACCTTGCCGCCCCAGTAGTCGGTGCGGGCCTGCAGCACGACGCCCTGCGACGAGAAGGTCTTGATCGTGTAGGGGCCGGTGCCGATGGCATCCTTGACCGGATCCTTGGTCGGGTCGGCGATGCTCTTCCACTGGTGCTCGGGAACGATCGGCACCTGCAGCACGTCGCCCTGCTTGACGAACTTGGACTCGCCGAAGGTCATGACGACGTTGTCGCCGTCCTTCTTGATGTCGGTCAGCTTCAAGCCGCCGAGATCCAGAGCGGGGGTGTTCTTGATGAGGTTGAAGGTGAAGATGATGTCGTCGGCGGTGAACGGCTTGCCATCGTTCCACTTCACATCCTTGCGCGGTGTGACGGTCAGTTGGGTGTAGTCGCCGTTCCACTCCACCTTCGATGCCAGCCAGGGAGTGGTCTCGTTCTTGCCGACCGGGTTGACCATGGCGAGGGGTTCGTAGATCATCCGCGCGTAGGCGAGGTTCATGCCCGAGCCATTGCCGATGAACGGGTTGTTGATCTGAGCGGAAAGCACGCCCGAGCCGTCCGGCTTGGCGATCGTGAGGGATCCGCCGCTCGTGGTGGAGGCCGACGTCCCCCCTGACGAGCATCCGGTCAGCGCCATGGCGCTGAGCGCAGCGATCGCGACTCCCGCGATCAGGTACTTCTTGAGCTTCATTGCTTCTCCTAAGGCTCCGGGGCCTGGTGTGAGGGAAGTGAGCGGCAGCGCTCGGGACCCATTCACTTACTGATGAGAAAGTGAACTGACGAGTAGGTTACCTACTAGTCAGTAAGCTGGCAAGCGCGCGCTATCAGACCGTTACACTCGCCCTGAGGGAGGAACCGTGCCGAAGGCAGTGAAGGACAAGCCCCGCAGCCGCGCGGCGCAGCTCAAACGCGCCGAGATCCTGAAGGCTGCCGTCGACATCTTCGGCAGCAAAGGGTCCACCAACGGCACCCTGGCCGATGTCGCCGAGCAGGTCGGGCTCACGCACGCCGGGGTGCTGCACCACTTCGGCTCCAAGCAGAGACTGCTGCTGGAGGTGCTGGCGTATCGCGACCAGGCCGACGTGGCCGAGCTGCACGAGAGCCACATCCCCGGCGGGCTGGAGCTGTTCCTGCACCTGGTGCGGACGGCGTTCGTGAACGAGACCCGCCCAGGCATCGTGCAGGCGTACACCGTGCTCTCCTCGGAGTCCGTCACCGACGGGCATCCGGGCCGGCCGTACTTCGAGGACCGGTACACGACACTGCGCCGCGAGGTCAGCGAGGCGTTCGCCGTGCTGTGCGAGGCCGAGGGCGTGACCGACACGAGCACCGTCGCCGCGGCATCCGCCAGCATCCTCGCCGTCATGGACGGCCTGCAGCTGCAATGGCTGCTGCACCCCGAGATCGTCGAGCTGGGCGCCGCCAGCGAGTTCGCCATCACCGCGATCGTGAACGCTGTACTGAACCCCGCTCCGCCCCTGAAGTCCTACCAGCACTGACAGAGCCCATCCATACGGCGCAACCGGCCCTCTATTCCGCTGATCCGGGGCCCCTTGGATCCGGGGCCCCTTGCGCCACATGGACGGGCTTTCGCGGATCAGAGCACGGGGCGGCGGTCCACCCGGTGGGCCAGCAGCAGGTGCACGACCAGCGAGAGCGTCAGGAAGACAGATGCCAGCGGCACCAGCGCGTCTGCCGGCAGCCCCGCGGCCAGCACCGCGCCGCCGGTCGCGCTGCCGATCGCCGAGCCGAGCATCATGCCGCTGGTGTTCAGCGCGACGACGAGCGCGACGGAGTCGGGTGCCATCATCGCCAGCCGCGCCTGCAGCGAGATGCCGGACCCGCCGTTGAAGGTGGCCGTGCCGAAGAACCAGACCAGGATCGAGACGATCCCCCACGCTCCGGTGAGTCCGAGCCCCGCGGTGCCGAGCAGCATGAAGCCGATCAGCGCGACGATGATGGTCGTGATCACGCGATCCGGCCCGCCGCGGTCGATCCATCGGCCGGCGACCATGTTGCCGCCCAGACTGAAGATTCCGTAACCGAACAGCGCACCCACCATCGCGAGCCCGAGTCCGGTGCGCGAGCCGACGATGAGCGAGGCGTAGGTGAAGCACAGATAGCTGGCGCCCATCAGCCCCACCGGCACCAGCAGCGCGAGCAGGATCGGCCCGCGGGTGAGCGGGCGGAGCGTCTCGCGCAGCGGCAGCGAGGGCAGGTGCAGCGTGGGCACATTGATCAGGATGCCGATCAGCGCCAGCACCCCGATGCCGAAGACGATGAACAGCGGCAGGCGCCAGTTCTCCTCGCCGATGAGCAGTCCCACCGGCACCCCGAGCGCGGTCGCGGCGAGGAAGCCGCCCATCACGACCGACAGCGCTCGCCCGCGGCGCTCTGGCGCGGAGATCGCGATCACGTAGGCTGCCACGACGGCGCTGAGCAGGGCCCCGCCGACGGCCGAGATCACCCGCCCGCTCATGGCCCACCCGTACGTCGGCGCCACGGCGACGACCAGGTTGCCGATCGCGAACACCGCCAGCGCGACGGCGATCGTGCGCTTGCGCTCGAACCTGCCGGTGAGCGCTCCGAGCAGAGGGCCTGCGACCGCGCTTGTCAGCGCGAAGACGCTCATCAGCTGCCCCGCCGCCGCTTCGTCGACACGCAGATCGCCCGCGATCTGCGGCAGCAGTCCCGTGAGGACGTAGCCGTCGATGCCCATGGAGAAGTTCGCGACGGAGAGCCACAGCAGTGCTGCGAAGCCGCCGGACCGCGTGTCGTCTCTCGCCACCGATCCATCCTCGCAGAGCGCGGCCTCAGCCCGGCACCCACACCCGGCCACGGGATGCCGGACAGCACCGGAGACACGGAACCGGCCCGGACTCGATGGTCCGGGCCGGTTCTGCGTCGCTTCGATCAGAGCGGGCGGATGTTCATCGCCTGCATGCCCTTGGGGCCGCGCTCGGCGTCGAATTCCACCTTCTGATTCTCTGTGAGCTCCCGGAAGCCCGACGCGGCGACCGCCGAGAAGTGGGCGAAGAGATCGGCAGAGCCGTCGTCAGGGGCGATGAAGCCGAAGCCCTTCTCCGAGTTGAACCATTTCACAGTGCCCGTGGCCATGTGTCTACTTCTTCCTGTTGTCGCGGCCGTCGATACGGCCGTGTGCGTCGCACCGGATGTCGGCGGACACGATTCTCATCCCCGGTCGGAGACGGACGATGGAGTCGCAATGCCGGGGATCGGCGCGCGACGTGGACATTCGGGCGATGGTGAGGATCGCCGGGGTGAGAGAGATTCACCACGACCTCCAGAGTGGAGGACACGCAACCGTATCACGCGCGCCTGCGAGAAACCCGCCGATCGGGCGACGGGTCCCTCTCAGCCATGGCCGCGCCGCATCCGACTTCCCGTCATAGCATCCGGTGAGCCCGTGATCCCGCAGTTCCGTGACGGCGCCGATCACGGGGATCGGCTGACATCCCGGCATCCGCCCGCTCTATGCTCGCCTCATGAGCATCGATCTCGAGTCGCTGTACATCGACCTGCATCGCAACCCCGAGCTGTCCTTCCAAGAGACCCGCACGGCCGGGATCGCCGCCGGGCACCTGCGCGATCTGGGCCTGGAGGTGGCCGAGGGCGTCGGCACCACCGGCGTCGTGGCAGTGCTGCGCAACGGCGACGGCCCCACCGTCTGGCTGCGCGCCGACATGGATGCGCTGCCGGTGACCGAGGAGACCGGACTGCCCTATGCGTCCACGGCCACCGGGACGGATCCCGACGGCGAGCACGTCGGTATCATGCACGCCTGCGGGCACGACATGCACGTGACCGCCATGATCGGAGCCGTCGAACAGCTCGTCGCCCAGCGCGCGGAGTGGTCGGGCACCGCAGTCATCGTCATCCAGCCCGCTGAGGAGCTGGGAGCCGGCGCCCGCGCCATGCTCGACGACGGCGCACTGGACCGCTTCCCCCGGCCGGATGTCGTGCTGGGCCAGCACGTAGGACCGCTGCCTGCAGGCACGGTGGGGCTGCGCCCGGGCCCGCAGATGTCAGCATCCGATGGTCTGAAAGTGGTGCTGCACGGCCGCGGCGGGCATGGCTCCCGCCCGGAGTCGACGATCGACCCGATCGTGATGGCCGCCTCGACGATCATGCGCCTGCAGACCGTGGTCTCGCGCGAGACCGACCCGGCACTTCCCGTGGTGGTGACGGTGGGCTCCGTGCACGCCGGAACGAAGAACAACATCATCCCCGCCGATGCCACGCTGCAGCTGAGCCTGCGCTACCCGAACGACGAAGTGCGCGAGAAGGTGCTGAAGAAGGTGGAGCGCGTCGTGCGCGCGGAATCCGCGGCATCCGGCGCCGAGCGCGAGCCTGATATCGACACCCTGCACACGCTTCCGGCAACCATCAACGATGCGGATGCCGCAGCCCGGGTCACTGCTGCGTTCCAGGCGGGCTTCGGCGAGCAGGCCGTGCTCGACCCGGGGCTGCTCACCGGCAGCGAGGACGTGTCGTGGTTCGCCCGGGATGCCGGCGTGCCGCTGGTGTTCTGGTTCTGGGGCGGCGCAGACCCGGCTGCGTTCGGCGCGGCGATGGCGAGAGGCACGCTGGAGGAGGACATCCCCACCAATCACTCGCCGTTCTTCGCCCCGCTCATCCACCCCACCATCGAGGTCGGCGTGAAGGCGCTGGTGACCGCGGCCCGGGAGTTCCTGGCCTGAACAGAGACACCCGCAGTGCCTGCAGAACGGCGACGATAGGTCTGCAGAACGGCAACGAGAGGCTTGTAAAACGGCAACGGCAGGCCTGCAGAACGGCAGAGTTGTGCTAAATTCACCGCATGTCACTGTTGCGTCGCAATGCTGCCGCGCTGGCCGCGGAGATCATGGCGACATCGCCGATCACCGTGCTCTCCGGCGCAAGACAGGTCGGCAAGAGCACCCTCATGCAGCAACTCGCAAGCAACCGGGACGCGCGCATCGTGTCGCTCGATTCCGCCGTGGACCGGGCCGCCGCCGAACGCGACCCTGACGGATTCGCGCAGCAGCATCCATCAGGCACCCTTGCGATCGATGAGATCCAGCGCGTTCCGAAGCTACTCATCGCTGTGAAACACGCGACTGATCTGAATCGGACTCCCGGGCGCTTCATCCTCACAGGATCTGCCGATCTGCTCACCATTCGTGGCGGTCAGGAGAGCCTCGCAGGTCGCGCTCAGACAGTTGCCCTCGACGGTCTGAGCCGCGGCGAGATCGAAGGCACGACCGAGGACTTCGCCCACTATGCCTGGAATCTGCCGAACGGGGCAGTCCTTCGGGATGTCCCGGATATCTCCCGTCGCGACTACCTCGAACTGAGCTCGCGCAGCACGTTCCCCGAGATCCGTGATCTGACGTCCCGCCAGCAGGTTCGATGGCTGAACAACTACTCAGAGCGCGTACTGTCGAAAGACGCGGCGGAAGTGTCCGGCATCCAGCATCCGGATCGTCTCCGTCCTCTGCTCCAGCTGATCGCTGCGGAGAACGCCACCGAGTTTGTCGCCGCCCATGTTGCGCGTCAGCTCGACATCCCGCCCCGCAGCGTCCCCGCCTACCTCCGTGCATTGCGCGATGTCTTCCTTGTGCGGGAGCTTCCCGCGTGGGGTGCCAACATCAGCAGGCGCGTCATCTCGAAACCCAAGGTGAGCATCGCCGATCCGGGGCTGGCCGCCGCGCTCAGCGGGGCCGACATCGATGGCCTCGAACGTGACATTGCCGGAGCGCTCACCGGCGGGCTGGTCGAGGGGTTCGTCACCTCAGAGATCGCGAAGCAACGGACATGGTCCGCTATCGACACCCGTCTCCATCACTTCCGCGACAGCGGCGGACGCGAAGTCGACCTGGTGCTGGAGAATCCTCGGCGTGAGGTCGTCGGCGTCGAAGTGAAGGCCACCAGCTCTATCACCGCACGGCACTTCCGCGGCCTCGAGTTCCTGCGCGACTCGCTCGGTGCGGCGTTCGTTGCCGGCGTGGTCCTCTACACGGGACACAGATCCCTGCGATTCGGCGACCGGCTCTGGGCACTGCCCATCGGTTCCCTCTGGCGCGCGACGGTCTGAGCGCCTATGCCTCCAGCACCCGGTGGTTGATCTGGAGGGCCTCGCGGTGCAGCCGCTCCATCTGCAGGTCCAGCTCGCCCGCGGTCTCGGCCGCGTCGGTGAGGCGCTGCACCAGGTGCGCGGGGACGCGGCCGTCGAACTTGTAGTGGATCTTGTGCTCCAGACTCGCCCAGAAGTCCATTGCGATGGTGCGGAACTGCACCTCGACGGGCACCTGGATCGGACCGGTGGACAGGAACACCGGCACCTCGACGATGACGTGCAGACTGCGGTAACCGTTGGGCTTGGGCTGGGCGATGTAGTCCTTCACGATGCGGACGGTGATGTCATCCTGCCGGGTGAACAGCTCGAACAGCCGGTACACGTCGCTGACGAAGCTGCAGGTCACTCGCACGCCGGCGATGTCGGTGATCTCGCCGCGGATGGTCTCGAAGTCCGGCTCGATTCCCTTGCGCGCGACCTTCTCGACGATCCCATCGGGTGACTTGAGCCGACTGGAGACGTGCTCGATGGGATTGTAGGCGTGCAGGTGGGTGAACTCGTCGCGCAGGATCGAGATCTTCGTCTCGACCTCGCGCATGCCGAACTCGTACTCGCGCAGGAACCGCTGGAACTGGTCGCGGAGCTGCTTCGCCTGGGCGATCGCGGCGTCGTCGACGGGAACCGTGCTCATGCCGATGACGTTACGCCGTCGCGTTCGGAATGCGCTGGAAGCAGCGGATGCTGGGGCGCCTCGCGAGCGCTGCGTCTACCGGCAGCGCGGTGCAGATGCCGCCACCGGGGTCGCCGTGTTGCACCCCCGTCACCGCAGGCGTAATGTCGCCGCTCGTGGCACACGATGGCCGCGAGCCGGGCGATGCCCCGCAGCTCGCAAAACGCATCCTGATCGGCGAACCGCTGACGACCGAACAGGTCAACGACCAGCTGCTCCCCAAGCGCATGGCGCTGCCGATCTTCGCATCCGACGCGCTGAGCTCTGTGGCCTACGGGCCGCAGGAGATGCTGATGATCATGCTCATCGGCGGAACCGCGCTGATGACGCTGAGCCCGCTGGTCGCTGCGGCCGTGGTGCTGCTGCTGATCGTGGTGGTGCTCAGCTACCGGCAGATCATCAAGGCCTATCCCTCCGGCGGCGGCGACTTCGAGGTGACGCAGCGCAACCTCGGCGAGGTGCCATCGGTGATCGTGGCCGCCGCCCTGCTCGTGGACTACATCCTCACGGTGTCGGTGTCCATCGCCTCGGGCGTGGACAACATCATCTCCGCCGTGCCCGTGCTCAACAACTGGCGCGTGGAGATGGCTGTCGGATTCGTCGCCCTGATCGTCATCGTCAACCTGCGAGGCGTGCGCGAGGCATCCGCTGTCTTCGCCATCCCCACCTACGTGTTCATCGGATCGGTGGGCGTGATGATCGTCACGGCGCTGGTGCGCACCGTGATGGGCGATGCGCCGGTGGCTGCCAGCGCCGCCTACACGATGCATGCGGAGAGCCTCAGCCAGGCAGCCATCGTGCTGTTGATCCTGCGGGCCTTCTCCAGCGGATGCTCGGCCCTGACCGGCGTGGAAGCCGTCTCCAACGGCGTGCCGGCGTTCCGCGTGCCGAAGATCCGCAACGCCAAGACGACCCTGGCGATGATGGGCTCGATCGCCGCCCTGCTGTTCGCAGGGCTCACCGCCGTCGCGCTGATCTCGGGCGTCAAGTACGCCGAGGATCCCTGCCAGCTGGTCGGCTACACCTGCGGCACCCCGCAGCAGAGCCTGATGGCGCAGGTGGCATCCGCCACGTTCGGTGCGGGAAGCATCGCGTTCTTCATCATCCAGGCGGCCACCGCCTGCGTGCTGCTGCTGGCCGCCAACACGGCGTTCAACGGCTTCCCGCTGCTGGGTTCGGTGCTGGCGCGCGAGGGTTACGCCCCGAAGGCGCTGAACACCCGGGGCGACCGGCTGGTGTTCTCCAACGGCATGATCGTGCTGGGCCTCGCCGCAGTGGTGGTGCTGGTGGTGTTCCAGGCGAACCTCACCAACCTCATCCAGCTGTACATCATCGGCGTCTTCGTATCGTTCTCGCTGGGCCAGATCGGCATGGTGCGGCACTGGAAGCGCGTGCTGCACGAGACGCACGCGCGTCCGCTCAGCGAGGTGGCCGATGACCGACGCGGCGCCGTCACCGGCCTGGTGATCAACACGACGGGCGCGATCATGACCGTGACCGTGCTCGTGATCGTGACGATCACGAAGTTCACGCACGGCGCGTGGATGGTGTTCTTCGCGATCCCGGTGCTGGCCGTGCTGATGCTGGGCGTGAAGCGCTACTACCGCGACGTGGAGCACGAGATCTCGATCGACGACACCACGCACTTCGGCTCCAGCGGCGACGTGGCCATCGTGCTGGTGAGCAGGCTGCAGAAGCCCGTCATCAAGGCGCTGGACTACGCCATCGCCGCCCAGCACGACAAGACCATCGCCCTGCACATCGCCCTCACCCCCGAGGACGGCAAGGAGCTTCAGCGTCAGTGGCAGCAGCACAACATCCCCGTGCCGCTGGTCATCGTCGACTCCCCGTACCGCACGTTCGCGCAGCCGGTGGAGCACTTCATCCGCCAGTATCGCGAGAAGCATGGTCCGAGCGTGATCACCGTGTACCTGCCGCAGTACATCGTGGGGCACTGGTGGGAGTCCATGCTGCACAACCGTCGCTCCCGCCGCATCGCCGCGCAGCTCATGATGGTTCACGGTGTGACCATCACCCTGGTGCCGTGGCTGCTGGATTCCTCCGAGCTCATCTACGGCCGCAGGTCGCGTCCGCTGCCCGGTCAGCAGCGCTCGGGCCGTCCGGTGGTGCTCTACAGCAAGCCGCCCGTCGGTCGTCGCGCGCAGCGACCGGCGGGTCCGCCCGACCAGGGGTGACGGCATCCGGCATCCGCAGGTCACCCCCGAACGGGGGTGGACGCCGCCGCCGCACCAGCGCATCCTGTTGCGATGAGCAACGGCGCTTCCTACTCCTCCGGAATCAGTTCCACTCCCCTGCGCGGGCAGACCATCGGCGACATGCTGCGCGAGGGCGCGGCGACCTTCGGCGATCGCGAGGCTCTCGTCGACGCACCCGACGGACGCCGCTGGACATACGCCCAGCTGCTGCACGACAGCGAGCGGCTGGCCTCTGCGCTGCGCGGACTCGGCATCCGCAAGGGCGACCGCGTGGGCATCTGGGCTCCGAACTGCGCGGAGTGGGTGCTGACGCAGTACGCCACCGCGTTGATCGGCGCGATCCTCGTGAACGTCAATCCGGCCTACCGCACGCACGAGGTCAAGTACGTCATCGAGCAGTCCGAGATGGCTCTCATCGTCAGCGCCGTCGAGTACCGCACCTCGAAGTACGCCGAGATGCTCGCCGAGATCGGGTACGAGAAGACACTGTTCATCGGGTCGGAGCGCTGGTCGCAGCTGGTCGCGGATGCCCCGGAGTTCGAAGACACGGATGCCCTGGCTTTCGACGACCCGATCAACATCCAGTACACCTCGGGCACCACCGGGTTCCCGAAGGGCGCCACGCTCACGCACCACAACATCCTCAACAACGGGTTCTTCGTGGGGGAGGGCATCGCCTACACCGAGCACGACCGTGTGGCGCTGCCGGTGCCGCTGTACCACTGCTTCGGCATGGTGATGGGCGTCCTCGGGGCGCACTCGCACGGAGCGGCCGTGGTGCTGCCGGCGCCCGGCTTCGATGCCGAGACCACGCTGCAGGTCGTTCAGGACGAGAAGGTCACCTCGCTGTACGGGGTGCCGACCATGTTCATCGCCGAGCTCGCGCATCCGCGGTTCGCCGAGTTCGACCTGTCGTCGCTGCGCACCGGGATCATGGCCGGCTCGCCGTGCCCGGTCGAGACGATGAAGCGCACCATGACCGAGATGGGGATGAGCGAGGTGGCCATCTGCTACGGCATGACCGAGACCTCGCCGGTGTCGACCATGACCAAGATGGACGACGACGTGGCCGCACGCACGCAGACCGTCGGGCAGGTGATGCCCCATCTGGAGGTCAAGATCGTCGACGAGGACGGGCAGGTGGTGCCGCTCGGCCAGCCGGGCGAGTTCTGCACCCGCGGGTACTCCGTGATGCTGGGCTATTGGAACGAGCCGGCCAAGACGGCGGAGGCCATCGACGCCGGCCGCTGGATGCACACCGGAGACATGGCGACCATGGATGCCGATGGCCGGGTGCAGGTGGTCGGGCGCATCAAGGACATGGTGATCCGCGGTGGCGAGAACATCTACCCGCGCGAGATCGAGGAGTTCCTGTACACGCACCCCGATGTGCAGGACGTGCAGGTGATCGGCGTGCCCGACGAGCAGTACGGCGAGGAGCTGATGGCCTGGATCGTGCTGCGCCCCGGTGCCGCATCGCTGACCGCTTCGGATGTGAGGCAGTTCGCGACCGGGCGGCTGGCGCACTTCAAGATCCCGAAGTACGTGCACCTGGTCGACGACTTCCCCATCACCATCACCGGCAAGGTGCGCAAGGTCGAGATGCGCGAGATGGCGGCGCGGCTGCTGGTCGGGCGCTGACCCGGCCGAACCGGTGTAGGTTCGAGGGCACGCGGCGGGGTTGCCGCGTGGGAGGTGCAGGATGCCGCTGTTCGGATCGTCGTTCCGCGCGCTGCGTGACCGCGGCGGGCTGGACGTGGTCTTCGGGGGCATCGCCCGGCCTCGGGCGACCGGCTTCGCCATCACGCACACGCAGGGCGGTCTCACCGACCGGCTCAATGGGCTGCTGATCCGCGCCGGGCACGGGCTCGGCGGGCTGGTGATGACCTCGGCGCACCCGGCTGCCGTGCGCGACTACCTCAGCGACGGCCGAATCACGCACGCCTACGACGCCGCCGTCTCCGCCGAGCGACTTCGCACGGTCACCGCGTTCCCGGTGCTCGTGAAGGGTGCAGTGCGGGGCGTGCTGTACGGGGCGATGCGGGGTGCCGCACCGCTCACGCCCTCGGCATCCGCAGCGATGAAGAGCGTCGCCGACGGCATCGGCTTCGACCTGGCTGTGGAAGAGGCGGTCACGCAGCGTGTCGACCTGGCCGAGACTGCGGAGCGGATGCGCCTGGCGCGCAGTGCCGTGCCGGATCGGGAATGGGAGGGGGTCCGCACGGCGTTCGCCGAACTGCGGGAGCTGGCGCAGGATGTCGAGGATGCCGGCATCCGCGCCCGCTTGGACTCGATCCTGGATCGCATGGCGCACCCTTCTTCTGCTGTGGGTGCGCGACTGTCGGCGCGCGAGGTGGACGTTCTGGCACTGGTGGCGCTGGGCTGTTCCAACGCCGAGATCGGCCTGCGCCTGAACCTGCAGCCCGAAACCGTGAAGAGCTATCTGCGCACCGCGTCGCGCAAGCTCGGAGCCGGGGGCCGCGTCGATGCCGTGCGGCTGGCGAGAGCCGCGGGACAGCTGCCCTGAGCCGGGCGGGCTTCCGGCATTACGCTGGTGAGATGGTCGAACTGCACCAAGTCCCCTGGCCGATCCGCACCGAGCGGCTGCTGATCCGGCCACTGGAGGATGCCGATCTCGCAGCCGTCTGGGAGTTCCGGCGGCTGCCGGAGGTGAATCGCTGGCTGGGTCGTGCGCCCGCCACGCGCGAGGCGTTCGATGACACGTACTCGGAGCCGGAGCGTCGGGCGATCACGTTCGTGATCGAGCTGCCGGATGCTGCGGGCAGGACGATCATCGGCGATCTGATGCTGAAGATCGAGGACGGCTGGGCGCAGGCCGAGGCCGCGGACGCAGCGCGCGGCGTGCAGGCCGAGCTGGGCTGGGTGCTCGCGCCGGCGCATGCGGGGCGGGGCTACGCGACCGAGGCCGTCAGCGCGATGATCGACCTGTGCTTCGGGGCGCTCGGGCTGCGCCGCGTGCATGCGGGATGCTTCGCCGTCAACGAGCCGTCGTGGCGGCTGATGGAGCGACTCGGCATGCGCCGCGAGGAGGACAGCCGGCAGACCGCGCTGCACCGCTCGGGTGAGTGGATGGACGGCGTGAACTACGCCCTGCTGGCCGACGAGTGGCCCGGCCGGCGCTGACGTCGCACGGGCCGAGCGCACGGGATGCTGCCGAGCCCACGGGTTGTTCGCGTGAACCTCCCGCCCGCCCCGCGAGGTCAGTCGCTGTCGACGGAGGGCGAGAGGCGGAGTGTCAGCGGCCCGGGCGGAGATCCAGTCGGCGCAGCGCCTGGGCGTTGAGCGCGACGACGATGGTCGACAGGCTCATCAGCACGGCGCCGACGGACATCGGCAGCACGAACCCGACCGGCGCCAGCATGCCCGCGGCCAGCGGCACCGAGATCAGGTTGTAGCCGGCGGCCCACCACAGGTTCTGCGTCATCTTGCGGTAGCTCGCCTGCGACAGCTCGATCACCGATACCACCGAGCGCGGGTCGTCGGATGCCAGGATCACCCCCGCGGACGCGATCGCGACGTCGGTTCCGGCGCCGATCGCGATGCCGACATCAGCCTGCGCGAGTGCCGGGGCGTCGTTCACGCCGTCGCCGACCATCGCGACTCTCCTGCCCTCGCGCTGCAGCTCGGCGACCCTCGCGGACTTGTCCTCCGGCCGCACCCCGGCGAACACTCTCTCGATGCCGAGATCGGCAGCCACCGCATGCGCGACAGCCTCGGCATCGCCGGTGATCATGACCACTTCGATGCCCCGCGCCTGCAGCGCACGCACGGCCTCACGCGACTCACTGCGGATCTCGTCGGCCAGCTTCAGCCCACCGATGGTCTGCCCATCACGCACCACGTGCAGGATGATCGCCCCGTCGACCCGCCACTGGGCAGCCTCCGGCGCATCGTCGGCCCCGACCTCTTCGAGCAGGCGCGGCCCGCCGACTCGCACCTCGTGTCCGTCGACCGTCGCGGTCACACCGACCGCAGGCGACGAGCTGAAGCCCGTCGCGCTCGGCACGTCACGTGCCGAGGCCGCACGCACGATCGCCTTCGCGAGCGGGTGCTCGCTGTCGGCCTCGGCGGATGCCGCCAGCGCGAGCACCTGATCTGCGGTCCACCCCGCAGAGGGGGCGACGGCGGTGACGGTGGGCTCGCCCTTGGTGAGCGTGCCGGTCTTGTCGAACAGCACGGCGTCGACGTCGCGCATCGTCTCCAGCGCCAGACGGTCCTTGATGAGCACGCCGGCGCGCGCCGCGCGCTCGGTCGCGATCGACACGACCAACGGGATCGCGAGGCCCAGCGCGTGCGGGCAGGCGATCACGAGCACCGTGATGGTGCGGACGACCGCCTCATCAGGCATCCCGAGGAAAGTCCAGACGAGAGCCGTGACGACCGCGGCGCCCAGCGCGAACCAGAACAGCCACGCCGCCGCACGGTCGGCGATGCGCTGTGCTCGCGAGCTGGACGCCTGCGCGTCGGCGACGAGCCTGCGGATGCCGGCGAGCGCCGTGTCGTCGCCTGTGGCGGTCACGCGAATGCGCAGGCCCGAGTCGGTGGCGACAGTTCCCGCGGTGACGTGGTCGCCCGTACCGCGGCTGACCGTGCGGGACTCCCCGGTGAGCATGGACTCGTCGAGGTCGGCGCGGCCGTCGACGATCTCGCCGTCGGCGGGGATGCTGCCGCCGGGGCGGACCCGCACGATGTCGCCGATCTCGAGATCGGCGGGGCTGACCACGGTGCCGTCCACCAGCTCGGCCTCGTCGGGCAGCAGGGCCGCGAGTGAGTCCAGCGCGGAGGTGGTCTGCGCGAGCGAGCGCATCTCCAGCCAGTGCCCGAGCAGCATGATCACGATCAGCAGCGCCAGCTCCCACCAGAATTCGAGCTCGTGGTGCAGGATGCCGAGGCTCGCTCCCCACGAGGCGAGGAACGCCACCGTGATGGCCAGGCCGATCAGCAGCATCATGCCGGGGCGGCGTGCCTTCAGCTCGGAGACAGCGCCCGTGAGGAACGGGCGTCCGCCCCACGCGTACATGACCGTGCCGAGGACCGGTGCGATCCAGGGGCCCCAGGCAGGCACTTCGTAGCCGAGGATCATCGCGAACATACCGCTGAACGCGACGGCGGGAACGGCGATCAGCAGGTTGATCCAGAACAGCCGGCGGAACTGGCCGACGTGGTCGCCGTGTCCGGCGTGCTGCCCGTGTCCGGCGTGATCCATGCTCATGCCAGGGCGCGTGTGCTCGCCAGGGCTGGAGTGGCTGCTGTGCTCGGCGTGCCCTCCAGGCATCTCGCCGTGCGGCGAGGTGTGTGCGTTCATCGTGTGCGCTCCCTGCTCTGCGTGGCTGTTCGGGCCCATCGGCGCCTCCTCGGCATCCGGAGCCGGCCGCGCCGGCTCATGATGACTCCAACCAAATACCCCCCTGGGGTATTCCTTGGAAGGTATGACCGGTGTCGCCGCCCGTGTCAGCGGAAGCTGCGCAGCCGCAGACTGTTGCCCACCACGAACACGCTGGAGAACGCCATCGCAGCACCGGCGAGCATGGGATTCAGCAGGCCCAGTGCGGCCAGGGGGATGGCGGCGGTGTTGTATGCGAATGCCCAGAACAGGTTGCCCTTGATCGTGCCGAGAGTGCGGCGCGAGAGGCGGATCGCGTCGGGTGCCGCGCGCAGATCGCCCCGCACGAGCGTGATGTCGGATGCCTGGATCGCGACATCCGTGCCGGTGCCCATCGCCATGCCCAGGTCGGCCTGCGCGAGCGCGGGCGCATCGTTGACGCCGTCGCCGACCATCGCGACCACATGGCCCTCGGCCTGCAGCCGCGAGATGACGGCGACCTTTCCGGCCGGCAGCACCTCGGCGATCACGTGGTCGATGCCGACCTGGGCGGCGATGTGCCGCGCGGCCTGTTCGTTGTCGCCGGTGAGGAGGACGGGCGTGAGCCCGAGCGCCTTCAGCGAGGCGACGGCCTCGGCGCTGGTGGCCTTGACCTCGTCGGCCACGACGATCAGGCCACGGGGCTCGCCGTCCCAGGCGACCAGCACGACCGTCTGGGCCGCGGACTCGGCATCCGCCTGCGCCTGCAGCAGCTCGGCCGACGGATGCAGCGACCACTCCTCCAGGAGCGACAGCCTCCCCACGAGCATGGCGTGGCCCTCGACGACACCCGTGACCCCGCGACCCTCGTGGTTCTGGAACCCTTCGACAGGCTCAGGGACCCATCCTTCGGCACCTGACCCCACCTGGGTCGCTGAGCTTGTCGAAGCGTCGGGCGCCCCTTCGCTCCCCACGCCCCAGTCCCGTGACGCAGCCGCAGCGATGGCCCGGGCGATCGGGTGCTCGCTGGCATGCTCGATCGCCCCGGCCAGGCGCAGCAGCTCACCGGCATCCGTCCCCTGCTCGGGCACGACCCGTGCCACCGACATCCGCCCCTCGGTGACGGTTCCGGTCTTGTCGAGCACGATCGTGTCGACCTGGCGGGTGGACTCCAGAACCTCCGGGCCCTTGATCAGGATGCCGCGCTGCGCGCCGCGTCCGGTGCCCACCAGCAGCGCGGTCGGCGTGGCCAGTCCCAGCGCACAGGGGCAGGCGATGATGAGCACCGCGACCGCGGCGGTGAAGGCCATCGACGCCCCGGACCCCCGCAGCAGCCAGGATGCCAGCGTCACCAGGGCGATGCCGATCACGACGGGCACGAAGATCCCCGAGATGCGGTCGGCCAGGCGCTGCACCTCGGCCTTGCCGGTCTGCGCGTCCTCGACCAGGCGCGCCATCTGCGCGAGCTGCGTGTCGGCGCCCACGCGAGTGGCGCGCACCACCAGCCGACCGCCGGCGTTCACGGTGGCGCCGGTCACGGCATCCCCCGCCGCCACTTCGACCGGCACGGCCTCGCCGGTGATCATCGACTGGTCCACGGCAGATGTGCCCGAGGCCACGATGCCGTCGGTGGCGATCTTCTCGCCCGGGCGCACGACGAACTCGTCGCCCACGCGCAGTTCGGCGATGGGGATGCGCACCTCGACGCCCGCCCGCAGCACCGCGACATCCTTGGCCCCGAGCTCCATCAGCGCGCGCAGCGCGGCGCCGGCCTGCCGCTTGGCGCGCTTCTCGAAGTAGCGCCCGGCCAGCACGAACATGGTCACGCCGGCGGCGACCTCGAGGTAGATGCTGCCGGCACCGTCCGTGCGCGCGATCGCGAGCGAGAACTCGTGGGTCATCCCCGGCATTCCGGCCGTGCCGAGGAACAGCGCGTACAGCGACCACAGGAACGCCGCCGAGGTGCCCAGGCTGATCAGGGTGTCCATGGTGGCCGCGCCGTGGCGCAGGTTCACCCACGCCGCGCGGTGGAACGGCCACGCCGCCCACACGATCACCGGCGCGGCCAGCGCCAGCGACGCCCACTGCCAGTACGTGAACTGCAGCGCGGGGATCATGGCCAGCAGGATCACCGGGATGCTGAGCACGATGGCGCCGACCAGCCGCTGCCGCAGGGAGCGCAGCTCCGGGTCGTCGCCGGATGGCCGGGTCCCTGAGCCCGTCGAAGGGTCGGGAACCTCGGGCGCGGGTACGGATGCCGTGTATCCGGCGTTCTCGACCGTGGTGATCAGCAGCGCGGCATCCAGCGGCCCGTCGACGGTGACCTGTGCCTTCTCGGTGGCGTAGTTGACGGTCGCGGTGACCCCATCGAGCTTGTTGAGCTTCTTCTCGATGCGCATCGCGCACGACGCGCAGGTCATCCCACCGATCTCCAGATCGATCCGGGATGCGTCTGCGATGGTCATGGCGATGCTCCTCCGAAGGAAGAGGAAGTCAGGCGGCGACGGCGGAGTAGCCCGCTTCGTCGACGGCGGCGATGACGGCATCCTGATCCAGAGCGGACGACGAGGTCACGACCAGGCGGCCGCTCTGCGCGCTCACGTCGATGCTCTCGACTCCGGCGATCCTCTCGACCTCTTCGCGCACGGACATCTCACAGTGCCCGCAGGTCATCCCGGTCACCTGGAACTCGGTGGTGGTCATCGTCTCTCCTCCGCTCGGTACCCCGCAGGGTACGTGGATCAGAGTACCACCGATACCCTATGGGGGTATCGGTGAACACCGGATGCTGTCAGACTCCCCGCTTGTTGCGGTACATCGCGGCATCCGCTCGACGCACGCCCTCCTCCATGGATTCACCAGGGCGCATCTCGGTCACGCCCCACGACCACGGGTGACCGGCCAGCTGTCGCATGCCGGCCAGCATCCGCTCGGCGTCGTCGGCAGGCGTGTCAGGCAGCATCATGACGAATTCATCGCCGCCGAGGCGGCCGACGAGGTCACCGGAACGCGAGAGCGAGACCCACTGCGCGACGAGGCTCTTCAGCACCGCATCGCCGGCTTCGTGCCCCTCCTCGTCGTTGACCTCCTTGAACCGGTCCAAGTCCAGCACCGCGATCGACAGCGGCCGGCGCGCGCGGTTCGCGCGACGCATCGCCTCGGTCAGCTGCGCGGTGAAGCCACGCCGGTTCAGGGCGCCGGTCAGCGCATCGGTGTGCGCCTCGACGCGCACGCGGTGGCGCACGAAGAACCCCATCTCCAGGCACAGCCACGTCAGCAGCACGGCACCGGCGATATTCGCCACTCCGAACAGTCCGGTGCCCAGCACCCCTTCGATCTTGGGCCCGCCGAACGGGCCGAATCGTATGGCGGCGGCGACGGACGCCACGATGATGAGCTCCAGCGAGCGACCGATACGGGCGCCGAAGAACCAGGCGAGGTAGACCGCCATGACCGGAAGCTCCTGGATCGCCGCGACGGCGTTCTGACGCTCCTGGGAGAACCCGATGTAGTAGACGGACACGACGGCATGGGCCACCACGAGCACCAGCCCGGTCCACTTGGGCAGTCGCACGCCCATCACCATCACCATCACCACCGGCACCAGGCACGCCACCAGCAGCACTGCCGCGGTCGTCGCCTCCGCACGCGTGAGATCGTCCTCGAAGAGCTCGACCCCCTCCAGCACGGCGAAGTACAGGCAGAGGATCGCCGTCACCAGGGACTGGACAGAGGTGCGCTTCCGAGCCCGCTGGATCCACCCCAGCTGCAGCCAGGAGAGCTCCTGGCTGTCGGCGGCCCGAATGCCCTGCTCGACCACGACGAATGTCCCTTCCCCAGCGCACCCCTTCCGCGCGCTGGATGTCAGACTACCCCGCACCCCCGACACACGTCGATGACGTCTTCGACGAAAGTCGAGGTCGGGTGGAAGTTGTGACAGAGGGCTCCTCCGCGGGACACGCAGCGAATACACTGAACCGTGATCTTCATCTCGCCGAGCACGGGAGCAGCATGACACGCACCGTGGACGCCGTTGCGCACTTCCAGCCGATCGTGGATCTGCGCTCCTCTCGCGTGGTCGGCTTCGAGGCGCTGGCGCGCTTCGACGACGGCGTCTCGCCCCTGGATCACCTGGACGCCGCAGAAGAGGGCGGGCAGCGCGAGGATCTGGAGCTGCGCCTGATCGAGATGGCCGTGGAGGCCGCATCCGCTCTCCCGCCGTCGTCGTTCGTGACCCTGAACGCCTCGGGCGGCACGGTGACCGACCCGCTCCTGGCCGAGGTCCTGCAGCGCGCGGAGCGCGCGTGGGGGCTGGAGCTGTTCGAGGGCTCGGCCCCGAGCGCGTGCGTGGCCGTGCGGGAGCAGGTCGACCGCCTCGGAGGCTTCCTGCTCATCGACGATGCCGGGACGGACTTCTCCGATGAGGAGCGCATCCGGCAGCTGCGACCGGACATCGTCAAGATCGATGGCGATCTCTTCCGGCGATCGTTCGACGACACCCCGGCCTGCGAGCTGATCCGCCGCGTCGTCGCGGCCGCCCACGAGGTGCACGCACGGATTCTGGTCGAAGGCGTCGAGGACGCCCATCAGCTGGAGACGATCGTCGCCCGGGGCGCGGACCTCGCTCAGGGCTACTATCTGGGTCGCCCCACCCCCGTCGAGGACATCCCCGCCATGTTGGCCGACCTGCACCAGCGCGTCGGGATGGATGCCGGTCTCTGAGCCGATGGTCCTGGGCGGGGGAGGCGACATCCGCGACCGGAACCGCGCGGCAGCCTCGCTGCGACTGGCAGCGCCGAGTAGTCCCGCAGGGCATCCTCGTACTCCCAGGCGCTCCTGAGATCTGAGGTGTGCGCGCGCAGAGATAGGGATTCCTCCCGATGCTCGCGCACCGCCTTACCGCGAAGTGTAGGGATGCACCGAAAGGGGACATCCCATGTATCAAGACATCATCGGCACCTACCGGGTCATCGTGATCGAGCAGGAGCAGGCCGCTCTCCGCGCCGAGCGTGCACGGATGCTGGCCGAGCGCGCCGCATGCGTGCCGGTCGAGGGGCGGTGGAGCCGGATGCTGCATGCACTAGGACCGCGTCGTGTCGCGAGATCGCGCAGCAGCCGTGCCGGGAGCCGCGAAGCCTGCCCGGGCGCCGAGCACACTCTCGCCGGCGCGTGAGCACGACGCGCACAGCACCGCGTGTCGGCGCCGCGTGGCACGATGAGGGCATGTCCCTCGTCGAGCCTGCCGCCGGCATGGTGGGTCGCGACGCCGAGTTCGAGCTGCTCGGCGCCGCTCTGCGGCGCGCCTCCGCAGGAGAGTCGGCGGGAGTGCTCGTCGCGGGCGAGGCCGGCCTCGGCAAGTCGCGTCTGCTGCGCGAGTTCAGCGAGAGCCTGCCCGAGGGCGTGCTGCTGCTGTCGGGCTGGTGCCTGGACTACGGATCCACACCCGCCCCGTACGGGCCCCTGCCCGCGATCCTGCGCGGGGCGCTGACCGCCCTCGGCGACGCCGCCGCCGATGCCGCCGGTCCGGGGCGTCAGGCGCTGCGCGTGCTGCTGCCCGAGCTGGGCAGCGGGCCCGTCGACCGGTCGGCCGGGCCCGAGGGCCTGCGTGAGGCGATCGCCAATGTGCTCGAAGCCGCCGCCGAACGGCATCCGCTGGTCATCGTGGTGGAGGACCTGCACTGGGCCGACGACGCAACCCTCTCCCTGTTGGCGTTCCTGCTGCGCGCACTCGCGGGTCACCGCGTGCTCTTCGTGCTCACCTGCCGTGTGGACGAGGTCCGTCGAGGCGGTCCCGTGCGCGCCTTCCTGGTCGAGTCCGAGCGCTCCCGACTGCTGGAGCGCATCGAGCTGAGGCGGCTGGACGCCGTGCAGGTCCGCGAGCTGGCCGAGGCGCTGAACGGGCCCATCGGCGATGCGAGCTTCGCACGGCTGCTGGAGCGGTCGGAGGGAGTGCCGTTCTTCATCGAGGAGCTCTCGTGCCGGACCACCGGACCGCTGCCGGACTCGCTGCGTGACCTGCTGCTGGTGCGGTTCGATGCCCTCGGCGACGATGCGCGACGGGTGGTGCGGGTGCTCTCGGCGTCGGAGGCCGAGGTCGACCACGGGCTGCTCTCCGAGCTCGTGGGTTTCGACGACGACCGACTGGACACCAGCATCCGCGAGGCGGTCGGCGCGGCCATCATCGGCGTGCGCGCGGACGAGGACTACGACTTCCGGCACGCACTGCTGCGCGAGGCGGTGCACGACGACCTGTTGCCCGGCGAGCGTGCGCGGCTGCACCGCTCGTATGCCGAGGCGCTCGAGCGGCGGGTGGCTGCGGGGCGCAGCGGGCTGGAGGCCGCGCTCGCCTTCCACTGGCATCAGGCGCACGACGCACGACGCGCGCTGGTGGCCGCCATCGCCGCGATGGACAAGGCTCGCAACGGCTTCGCGTTCTCCACCGCGGCTCGTCTGGGTGAGCTCGCGCTGGAGCTGTGGGATCAGGTGCCGGATGCCGAGGCTGCGACAGGCACGTCGCATCTGGCGCTGCTGAAGAGCTTCGGGTCGACGCTGCGAAACGCAGGATTCGACGAGCGCGCGCTGGCCGCCGTGGATCTGGCACTGGCCGAGATCGATGACGACACCCCGCCCATCGTGCGCGTCAAGCTGCTTCGGGACAAGTCGCTGTACACGCAGAACGCCGGCCGACCGGGCGCAGTCGACCTGCTGCGCGAATCCCTGGCGGCCATGACGGACGTCGATGACGAGCATCTGCGAGCGGACCTGCTGAACCTCCTGGCGGGGCGGTTGATGGTGCAGGGTGATCTCGACGGGGCGCTCGTGTCGGCGCAGGAGGCGCTGGAGATCGGGCGACGCGGCGGCTACGACGCGCCCATCTCCGTGGCGGCGAACATGATCGCCAGCTGTCTTCTGCATCAGGGCGATCTGGACGGGTCGGCGCGATTCTACGGTCTGGCCTGGGAGCATGCGAAGGAGATCCGATCCCAGCTCCACTACTGGGTGAATCGCTCCGACACGCTGAGCCTCCTGGGGCGGTACCGTGAGGCGATGCGCACCGCCGAGGCGGGGATCGCGCACGCTCGAGAGCTGGGCCTGGAGCGATCCAGCGGGTCGATCCTCACCGAGAACATGGTGCAGCCATTGCTCGAGCTGGGCGAGGTCGATCACGCCGAGCGGCTGCTGTCGAAGGACCTCACGATGCGCAGCTTTCGCATCTTCCGGGTCTACACGACGGCGTCGCGCATCCGCACGCTGATCTGGCGCGACCGGCTGGACGAGGCCGGCGCGCTGTTCGAGGAGTGGCGGGGAGCGCTCGGCGAAGCGACGACGCTGGAGCGGCAGGTCTGGTACTCCGTGGTCGACGTGGAGATGCTGCTGGGCCTCGCCTCCGGCCGTCTCGCGGACGCGGTGGCGGCGCTGGAGCGGATGCTGGACGACAACGGTCCCCGGTTGGCGCAGGACGTGCGGCGACTGCTGGACGGAGCTCTGATCACGGCCGCCCTGCGGGCCGACGGCAATGCCGCCGAGGCGCAGCGGCTGGCAGACCGCATCCGAGCGGCCTGGGATGCGCACGAGGCGGTCATCCCGGAGTGGAGCGTGCTGATCCGGGCGCTGCTCGATGGGGATGCGGATGCCCTGCGGGACGCGGTCGCCGTCGCCGATCGGATCGACGGACCGGTGCTGTTCCGCTCGGCGCTGCGCCTGGAACTCGCCCGCGCGCTGGTTGCCTCGCACGGCGACCGTTCCGAGGCCGCGGCGGCACTGTCCGAGGCCGCGGCGATCGCCACGAAGATCGGTCATGGGCTCCTGCAGAGGACCGTGCGGGGGTTCGCCGATGCCAGCCGGCTCGGCTCACCCGCGGCTCGCGGAGACGGCGCCGAGCTGACCGAGCGCGAGCGGCAGGTGCTCTCCCTGGTCGCCGAGGGGCTGAGCAACCGCCAGATCGCGGAGTGCCTGTTCATCAGCGTCAAGACGGTGAGCGTGCATGTGTCCGCGGTGCTGCGCAAGCTCGGCGCCACCAGTCGCACCGAGGCCGCCGCGCGATTCCGGTCGCGGATGTCGGATCCCGCCTAGCGCGGGACTCCGCGGCCGCCGCACACCCTCCGCCAGCCTGGGTTCGTCGTCCTCCCGCATCCGTTCCCGTCAGCGTCGCTCCGGCTCAGGCGCGTCTCGTGGTGGAACCCTCACGCCGAATGCCCGTGCACCCGGATCAGCCGGCAGCGGCTGAAGCCCGAGGTGCCCGTAGAAGCCGGCAGCGTTGCCGTTGCCCGCACCGGTCACGAGGTGCAGTCCCGGCACTCGCTTCTCGCCCAGTCGTGAGATCAGCGCGTCCATCAGACGTCGACCCCAGCCCTGTCCTCGCACCTCGGGCAGGAGATCGATATGCAGGTGCGCCGGGTACACCGAAGCGTACGGCGAGGTGACCCGGCCTCTCGCATCAGCGTAGGCGAGCATCATCCGGTCGTGGTCGGTGCACTCGGAGCGAACGAGATCCGGCCGCCGCCGTGGCCACCAGTCACGGGCGAACCATTGCTCGAAGGCCGCGGTATCCGGTGCGCACACCACATATCCGCGGGCGACGCCATCGACGTCGACGACGAACGCGAAGTCCGGATGCCGGAACACGTACGGCTGCATGAACAGGTCGGGCAGCAGCGTGGGGATGCTGTACAGACTGCTTGCATCGCGCCCCGCGTCTCCGGTCCGGATGCAGACCTCCGCGAGCGCGGAGCCGTCATCCGGCCGGTAAGGACGCAGGCGCGCATTCATGCGCACGGTGTACGAGCCGCCGGGCTCACAGGTCGACGAGTCCGGCGCGACCCGCGCCGACGAAGCCGCACGCTCTGGTCGTGCCCGCCAGGCAGCCGTTGGCGAGCATCATCGCGGAGTAGTAGTCGATGAACCGGAATCCGTAGGTCTCCCCGCGTGCGAAGGCCTGCTTTTGGATGGCTACTCGCCACTTCTCGAATGCGGAGTCCGTGACGGCCACATACCGATCGGGCACGAAGTCCTCTGCGTCCTCCCAGTTGTGGACATGCAGGATCTGCGACACGCCATGCCTGCCCAGTGGACTGTCCACCGGCAGCGATGCGAGAAATCGGGCACGCTCCGCAAGCGCGGCCGCTCGCTCATGGTCGCGGTGCATGCTCTTGCGCCAGTGAGTGATGATGAGCTCGGGCTTGTCCTGCCGGATCATGTCGGCGATGAGTTCCGCCGCGGAGTCATCATCCGGGAGGAAGCCGTCGGAGAAGCCCAGGGTGCGGAACTCGGCGCCGATGCCGTCGGCGAAGGACTGGCCCTCTTCGAGTTTCTGCTGCCGGTAGGCGTCGGGCGTCATCCGCGGGTGACCCCTCTCACCGTAGGTGCAGGCGAGGATGATCACCCTGTCGCCCTCCTCAGCGAGGCGCGCCAGCACAGGTCCCGCGGTCAGATCCATATCGCCGATGTGTCCGCCGATGGCGAGAACCGTCTTCATTCTGATACTCCATTCCTTGAGGCTTGACGGGTGGTCATTTCAGACCGCTCAGCATGATGCCGCGCACGTAGTACTTCTGCAGCATGAGGAAGATGATCAGCACGGGAAGGGTGCTGATGACGATTCCTGCCATCACGATGGGCATGGTGCGATCAGGGTCGATGAACGCCTGCAGCATCTGAATGCCGACGGGGAGAGTCATGAGATCCGGATTGCTGGAAGCGATCAATGACGCCCAGATGTACTCATTCCACTGACCTACGAATGTCAGCAGTCCGAGTGTGATGGCGATCGGCTTGGTCTGTGGCAGCACCACGCTGAAGAACAGCCTCCACTCGCCGGCACCGTCGATGCGGGCGGCCTCGAGCATCTCGTCGGGGACGCTGACCATGTATTGACGCATCAGGAAGATGCCGAATCCGCTGACCACGAACGGGAGGATCAGCGACGCGATGTTGTTGGTCATACCGCCGTGGCCACCCTGCCCGAGGATGTTGTTCCCCCCGACGAGCGGCCAGTTCAGGAGGATCAGGAAGTCAGGGATCAGCAGGAGGAACGACGGAAGCATCATCGTCGCCAGCACGAAGCGGAAGATGACATCCCGCCCGCGGAAGCGCAGCTTCGCCAGCGCGTAGCCTGCCATCGCCGACGTGATCAGGACGGTCGCCGTCACGGTGACCGATACGACCACGCTGTTGAAGAACAGCAGTCCGAGCTGGAGCTGGTCGATGGCCTGCACATAGTTGTCCCACGTCCAGTTCTCCGGGAAGAACCTGTATGGCAGCAGGCCATACTCGCCGGGGCCCTTCAGGGAGCTGAACACGGTGTCCAGGAACGGGACGGTCATGAACAGCCCGCCGATGATGACGACGATGTACGACAACCATGGGATCCCGTGGCGTCGGCGCTTTCGCTCTCCGGAGCGCGTGGTCGTGGTCATTCTTCGTCCCCTCCCCGCTTGCGACTTATCCACAGCTGCAGCAACGTGACGACGAAGATGATGACGAACAGCACCATCGCCATAGCACTGGCCGCGCCCCAAGCCCCGAACTTGAACGCCTGCTGGTACATCTCGAACGCCGCGACGTTGGTGGCGTTGGCCGGTCCCCCGTCTCCGGTCATCACGATGATGATGGCAAAGGACTGCAGTCCGGCGATGACCTGTGTGATGAGCACGAAGAGCAGCGACGGTCGCAACAGCGGCAGCGTGATGCTGAAGAACGTGCGCCACCTCCCGGATCCATCGATCTCCGCTGCTTCGTAGACGTTCCTGTCGATGCCCTTCAGACCTGCGGTCAGGATGAGCACGGCGGCCCCGATGGACGACCAGGCCTGCACGACCGCGACAGCCGGCAGTGCCAGGTCGGGATCGGACAGGAACCCGATCGAGTTCACACCGAGCACATTCAGGATCCCGTTGATGAGACCGGCCGGCTGATACATCATCTTCCACACGTTGCCGACCGCGACCACAGTTGCGACGAACGGGAGGAAGTAGAGGAACCGCCAGAAGCCCTGGAGTCTCAGATGCTCGATGAGCTCAGCGACCACCAGTGATCCGCCGACGGCGAGAAGCACCGCCAGTGCCGCGAACACGAAAGTATTGACGAGGATCGGCAACACGAAGGTGCCGTCCAGATTCAGGACGCCGACGTAGTTCTGCAGCCCGGTGAGCCTGATCTTGGACAGGTCGTACCCACCCCATTCCGACAGGGACAGGATGACGGCGAAGATCGTCGGAATGATCAGGAAGACGACGAAGAACAGCAGTGAGGGGCTGAGGAAGAGATAGCCTGCGCGAGCCTCACGCCGGTACCTCAAGGAGAGATGAGAATTACTCGCCGTCCGTGGCGAAGCGCTGACCTCCGTCCGTCGCGTACGGCGAGATTCCTTCGTCGACGTCTGTGTCATGGCTGCTCCGATTGTCTGAGAATGCGGGGCAGGGTTCCGCACCCTGCCCCGCATGAGTCCTACTTGACTTGCTTGTCGATCTTCGTGACGAGGCCGTCGAAGGTCTTCTGGACCGCCGCACCATTGACGAGGATCTCGTTCAAGGCGTTATTGGTCTCCGTCTTGGCCTCATAGGCGTTCGCCGCGTTCGACTCCGCCATCGCGTAATCGGCGGCTTCGTAGATCGGCGCGAGATTCGCGTCGGCGGTCACATACTTGTCGGCGAGGGTCGTCGCGTCGGACTTGCGCGGAGGGATGAGCCCCTGCTCTGCGAAGAAGTTGCCGAGCTGCGTCACGCCGTCCGCGTTCTTGTTCGAGTTCAGCCACTTGACGAACTTCCACGCCTCTGCCTGATGCTTGCTGTGCGCGTTGACGCCGTTGAAGAACGCGTACGCCAGGGAGCCGACGTCGCCGGCCTTCGGCCCGGGGATCGGCGCCGTTCCCACATTCACGTAATTGTCTTTCATCGCCGTCTTGAGGCTCCCGATCCACCATCCCGCCTGAAGCGCCATCGCCACTCCACCGGAGGGGAATGCCTTCGTCGGTTTGATCGACACATCACTGACCCCGGCCTCAGCCAGGTCGGACTCGAGCTTCATCACGGCCGTGGCTTCATCGCCCATCGCCGACTTGCCGTCGGAACCGAGGAAGTCACCGCCCGCGGAGTCCAGCAGCGACAGGAACGGATGCACAGTCTGGTTGTCGCCATCCTGAATGAGCGAGAGGCCCTGCACGACGGTGTTGCCCGAACCGTCGACCTTGTTCGTCGCCTTGGCGACCTCCACCAGTTCGTCCCAGCTCGCCGGGGGCTGCGCGTATCCCGCGTCCTGGAGGATCTTCTTGTTGTAGAACATCACGTAGGTGTTCAGTTCGGTCGGGTATCCGAGAACCTGGCCGGCGCCGGTCGTCACAGCGTCCACCGCAGCCTGGCTGTAGTTGTCCTTGATGTCGGCCGCGATGTCGGCCGGCGGTTCAGCCAGCACGCCGTTGGAGACGAGTTGGCCACCCCAGAGTGCATAAGCGCTGATGACGTCGGCACCACGGTCTCCCGTCTGACGGACGTTCAGCGTGGTCAGCAGGTCGTTGAACTGGACGGACTGCCACTTGACCTGGATGTCAGGATTCTCCTTGTTCCACTGGTCGACCAGCTCCGAGAAACCGCTCTTGAACGGTTCAGTGCCGTAGTGGCTGAGGAACGTGATGGTGACCGGGCCGCCGTCGCTGCCCTGATCCCCGTCGATTCCTGTGCACCCGCTCAGAGCGAGTCCGACCACGCTGACCGATGCGATGGCCACCAACGGCCGCCGGAGCCAGCGCTTGACTGTTGCAGGCATGATTTCCTCTCAGATGATGAACCGTCGTCAGACAGCCGTATTTGCGTGCATTATCGTGAAGGTCCGCGTGATGCCGAACCCCGTCTTCAGATACAGATGACCCGCGGGTGACTCCTCCCCGGTCCACAGGAACCAGGCGGAATGACCTCCGAGCGACTTCATCCGCTCAAGCGTCAGATGCAGGAGCACCTCACCGAGACCAGTACCGCGGCTCTCGGACAGCACTCCGAAGGGCCCGAACCTCTCGAGGACGTTCTCATAGGCGCCGTGCATGGCCCACCCGAGCATCCGCTGCTCAGGATCGCGGCACACGATGATGCGCTCCAGCGGCAGGCCCATCAGGAAGCTCTCGCGGATGGCACGCGCCCAGTCGGGGTTGAACCGGGTCCCCGCGATGTCCACGAGATCCACAAGATCGTCCCCGTCCGGGGACCCCAGGTACCACCCCTCCGCTCGCAACGACTTCACGCGCTCGCGGATCCGATCCGGAAGAGCGTAATCGTTCAGACTCATGTCCATCGCCACCGATTGATACTGCTGCTCGAAGCCCAGCGAGCGGAGCAGCGCTCCGGCAGCCGGGTAGCGCGCCTCATCGAGTCCGGGGAGAAAGTAGTTGGGGGTGTACGAGGAGAAGTACGCGGTGGTCACGCCCAGCTGATGCAGCCAACGCAGTGCAGACTGCAGGAGGGCGCGGCCCGTTCCTGCCCTGCGATGATCGGGATCCACGAAGAAGAACGGAATCCACCCGGAGTCCGGCTCGAGGTCGGCGCCCGATGCGGCGATCCGCCTGCGAACGGCGTAGGCGCATCCGATGATCCGACCGCCGGCTTCCGCCACGAACAGCCCGTTCGGATCGAAGTTGCGATCCAGCAGCACCAGATCGCGGAACCGATCGTAGGTGATGCCGTCCGCCGGCGCAGCCGCCGTCCACACTCGAGCCAGCTGTCGCCCGTCCCCGGGTGCAAAGGTCCGGATACTCGTGTCCATTCACCTCTCCTGACGTCTCGCAACATTGCGATCTGACCTACGACAGAAGCTACCGGCTCCCAAGAGCGGATGTCAAGCACTTTCATCCGTGCTCGCCAGAATGTTACACAATTACCTCTCGTACAGGAGAACGTCTCCCGAGTAGACCTCCGCGGTGCGCATCGAACGCACGCAGGCCAAGCCACCCAGCCCCTGCCCTGACTCCATCGCCTCGCGGAGGCCAGCGCTGCCCCACAGACGATCCAGAGCGAATCCGGAGCGCCCGGGATCCTGCCTCGCACCCGCCGGAAGGCTGTGCACCTCATCGGGAGCGTCACGCAGGGCGGCATCCAGGACCGCAATGGCCGTCAGCACGGGCTGGTACGCGTCAAAGTCCGTGATGTGCAGCTGAACACCGCGACAGCGCTCCCCGACGTACTTGTGGAATGTGGGCTGGAACCACACGTCGCGCACGAGGAGCCCCGGCAGGTTCTGCTCCCTCACATCCTCGCCGAAGCGGGCGCTGAGAAACGGTGCGCCGACCGTCTCGAAGGGATGGGTGGTGCCGCGTCCTTCGCTCAGAGTCGTACCCTCTATCAAGCCCATGCCGGAGAATGCGTACGCGGACTGCAGGGTCGGGATGTTCGGCGACGGCGGCACCCACGCCTGGCCCGTCGCGCGAGCACCCGTGTGGCTGTCCCAGCCCGACATCTCCACGACTTCCAGTTCCAGTTCCAGGCCCTCGGCACGAAGGTCGCGGCAGGCGAACAGCCGCGCGAGCTCTCCGGCGGTGAGGCCATGACGCTGATGAACGTCAACCCGCCCCACGAAGCTGCGGCAGGCCGGTTCCACCACGCCGGGCCCTGCCACCCAGACACCGCCCAGCGGATTGGGGCGATCGAGCACGACGAAGCGCAGGCCCGCGCGCGCGGCGCTTCGCATCGCGTCGTACATCGTCCAGATATAGGTGTAGAAGCGCGCCCCGATGTCCTGCATGTCGAACACGAGAGTGTCGACATCGGCGTCGTGAAGCATCGCGTCGAGCTCGGCATCGGTCGAAAGATAGGTGTCGAACACCGGGAGTCCCGTGCGTTCGTCGACGCTCTCGCTCTCGCTTCCGCCGGCCTGAGCAGATCCGCTCAGTCCGTGCTCCGGTCCGAACAGCGCCGTCACGGGCACCCCGGCGGCACGCAGCGCGTCCACGGACCGGCCCAGGTCGGGCATGGTTCCCGTGAAATTGGTCAGCAGGCCCACCCGGCCGCCGCCGATCAGGCGGGGATCGGCCGCTGCGCGCTCGGCGCCGGTCATCAATCGTTCTGGTCTCACGATGTCGCTCCTTCAGTCGATTACTGCGCATCCGCGCCGGGTCGCCCGAGAACGTCGATGAGACTGCGGCGAACGCGCCCCGCAGAATCCGTGCGACTCAGGCGCCCGAGCGAAGCTCCTTGACGATGTCGTAGGTGCTCTTCAAGGCCTTCACCGTCCGGTCGTACTGTCCCCGTGCGACACCTACGAACAGGTAGTCGACGAGCGTGAGCTGGGCGATCCTGCTGGCCATGGCGCCGGAGCGGAACGTCGTCTCCCGCACTGCGGTCCGGAGCGTGACGTCCGCCGAGGTCCCCAGCGTGGACTCGGGCAGGTTGACGATCGCGATGGTGAAGGCGCCCGCGGCTCGTGCCGCAGCCAAGAAGGCGACGGTCTCTCGAGTCTCACCGCTGTGCGAAAACCCGATCGCGACATCCTTCGGCTCACCCAGCGTGGCGGAGGCCAGCGCTTCGTGCGAGTCCTGGAAGTTGAGCGCCGTGAAGCCGATCCGCAGCAGCTTCGTGGCGAGATCGTGCGCACCGACGTTGCTGGCGCTCACGCCGAAGGTCAAGACGCGTCGTGAGCGCAGAATCTTCTGGATCGCGCGTCCGAGTGCACGAGTATCCAGGCTGTCAGCCGTCTCGCGGATGCCGAGAATCTCGCTGCCCGAGATCTTGGACACCATGTCGTCGAGCGAGTCCGACTGGCTGATATCCGCACCGTGGCGCATGATCGACGTGCCGGCGAGCTCCGCTGACTCCTTGGCCAGCTCTGCAGCCAGCTGCAGCTTCAGCGCCGGAAAGCCGGCGAAGCCCAGCGCTCGGCAGAAGCGCACAATCGTCGCACCGGAGGTCTGGCAGATCCGTGCCAGCTCCGAGGTCGTGCTGTTGACGACCATCTCCGGGCGCTCCAGGAACAGCTCCCCGACGCGCTTCATCGTCGGAGGATAAGTCGATAGTCGCGCCTGCAGAACGCTCTGAATGCTCACGGACTGAACACTAGCCCGACCAACCATCGCACACCTCCTCCTACGTCACGCTGGATGCAAGATCGATAGATTGTGATTCAATTACATCTTGACACTTCATACGGTAACATGATTTCACATTTGAGAACTCGAAGGAAGGACTCCGATGCCTGCCGCGAGGGTGGACTGCGTATCCGTGGACCTCGGCAAGACCAAGGTGCGACTGCGCCGCTACGGGATGACGCCCCGATGGGAGGCCGTTGGCGACGGAGCACCCGGGCTGGCGGATGTCGGGGGGCCGGCCGCATCGGCCGCCAGCATCCTGAATGCACTGGCCACCCAGACGGATGCGACGATCGGGAGCGTCGGATGCTGGTCGGTGGGAGCTGCAGGTGCAGCCATCACCCCCACTGCCGCCTCCGAACTCGCCGGCCGACTGCGGGCCGCACTGGGTGCGCCCGTCATCGTGACCTCCGACATGGTCACCGCGCACGTCGGAGCAACAGGAGGTCTCGCAGGGACGCTCCTGATCGCCGGCACCGGGGCAGTAGCGCTTCGAGTCGCCGTCGACGGCCGAACGACACGATCCGACGGCTGGGGTCCTCACCTGGGAGATGAGGGCAGTGGTCGTTGGGTGGGCCAACGCGGACTCAATGCGGCCCTGCGCGCTGCCGATGGTCGCGGTCCCCGCACGGAGCTCCAGCACCGCGCCGTCCACTTCAGCGGTGGGCTGGACGCACTGCCGGGTATGACAAGCGGCCCTGATGCAGCAGCCAGACTGGCTGCTTTCGCACCCGTCGTGCTGGCCGCTGCCGCGGCTGAGGACGAAGTGGCCATGACCATCGTGCGCGAGGCGACCCGCGCCCTTGCCGTCACAAGCGCCTCCGTCCGCTCCGAGGACAGCACCGTGTACGCCACCGGCGGCCTCACCGAGAACCCTCTCTTCCGCGCTGAGCTGCACGCCGCGCTGAAGGTCCAGGGCCTGGAATTGAAGAGCCCGTGCGGCGATGCCCTCGATGGTGCTGCAGTTCTGGCCGCCCATACCGATCTCCCCGTCGAAAGGCTCGTCGTCCGTGTCTGAAAATCCCGCACTCCCCACCGTCACGCAGATGCAGCACGAGCTGTCAGCGCTCACAACCGAGCGAGTCGACTCGGGCCTGCGAGACCTCGACACGTTCTCGACCGAGCGGATGCTCCGCGTGATGAACACACTGGATCACGAGGTACCGGATGCTGTGGAGCAGGCGATTCCCGTGATCACCGCAGCGGTCGATGACATCGTCGGCCGGCTGTCGGAGGGCGGGCGACTGATCTACATAGGGGCAGGAACCCCCGGCCGCCTCGGCGTTCTCGACGCCAGTGAGTGCCCCCCCACGTTCAACACCGATCCCGGGATGGTCCACGGAGTCATCGCGGGCGGCGACGGTGCCATCCGCACGTCGGTGGAGGGCGCGGAGGACGACGCCGACGCCGGCGCAGCCGACCTCGCCGGGCTCGCGCTGACCGAGTTGGACACTGTGACGGGGATCTCCGCATCCGGGCGCACCCCGTACGTCTTGGGCGCCCTGCAGTATGCGCGGAGCATCGGCGCCCTCACCATCTCCATCGCATGCAACTCGGGATCGGCGATCGGCGCAGTGGCAGACCATGCGATCGACGTCGTCGTGGGTCCCGAACTGATCGCGGGGTCGACACGACTGCGCGCGGGAACGGCGCAGAAGCTGGTTCTCAACATGCTGTCCACGGCGACCATGGTCAGGCTCGGGAAGACATACGGCAATGTCATGGTCGATCTCCGCGCCTCGAACCAGAAGCTGCGCGCCCGCAGTCGAAGAGCCGTCACCCTGATCACGGGAGCATCGGAATCCGATGCGGCACGAGCCCTGGAGGCCACAGGCGGCTCCGCCAAAGAAGCGGCGCTGGTGCTGATGCGCGGCCTGAGTCCGCAGGAGGCCCACAGCCGCCTGACCAGGACTCCCTCTCTGCGTCAGGTACTGCGGGACACCCTTCCGCGATGACAGGGCTGACCCGCACCCCACGTGATGCGGCGACCGCACGCCAGCCCGGACAAGGCACAACACAAGACGGAAGGAACGTGGATGCGTGAACCTGCAGATCTCAATTCGCTGCGCGATCAGCTGTCCACCGGGGCACTGACCACCGACGCGGACATCATGGCCTCATTCCTGCAGGACCATGCGGAGCGACCGCTTCCCGGCAGCGCGCTCGCGCTGGTCCGTGCCCGGGACGAGGAGGATGTCCGGACGACGATGCGATGGGCATCGAGCCGCGCCATCCCTGTCGTCATCCGCGGGGCCGGATCCGGTCTGTCCGGCGGCAGCACGGCCGTGGATGGCTGCCTGCAGCTGTCACTGGACCGTATGCGCGACATCCGCATCGATCCAGCGACGCGCACAGCCCACGTCCAGCCCGGCGCGTTGAACGCCGACGTGAAGTCCGCCGCTGCGGCGCATGGTCTCGCGTATCCCCCGGACCCCGCGTCCACCGCGTTCTGCTCCATCGGGGGCAACGTGGCGACCAACGCCGGGGGGTTGTGCTGTGTGAAGTACGGCGTGACAGGAGACTACGTCCTCGGGTTGAATGTCGTGCTCGCCGACGGCCGCCGGCTCAGCCTGGGCGGCGACCGGATCAAGGACAGCGCAGGGCTGTCGCTGACCAAGCTCTTCGTGGGAAGCGAAGGGATCCTGGGGGTGATCACCGAGGTGATCCTGCGACTCGTTCCTGCACCGGCGCGCCCGGGAAGCCTTGTAGCCACATTCGCTGACGTCGTCGATGCCATGCGCACCGTGGAGGCGATCACGGCGGTGCTGCGGCCGTCGATGCTGGAGTTCATGGATCGGACGACGATCCGCGCCGTCGAGGACGTCACTCACATGGGCCTTGATCTGGATGCCGAGGCGATGCTGATCATCCAATCCGACTCCGCCGGGTCGCTCGCCGCTGAGGAACTGACGCAGATGGAGTCGCTCTGCAACGAGCACGGCGCCACCGAGTGCGTCATGACCGACGACCCCGACGATGGCGACGCCTTCGTCGCGGCGCGCCGTACCGCGGTCACGGCCGTCGAGAGAAAGGGGGCCATTCTTCTGGAGGATGCCGGGGTTCCCATCCCGCGCCTCGCACAGTTGGCCAGCGGCATCCAGCGAATATCGGTCGACCGGAATGTCGCAGTGGCGCTCATCGCTCATGCCGGCGATGGGAACACGCACCCCATGATCCTCTTCGACCGCGAGGACCCCGCCACTTTCGAGCGCGCCCAGCGCGCATTCGATGACATCATGGCCCTGACGATCTCGCTCGGGGGCACCATCACCGGCGAGCACGGGGTCGGAAAGCTCAAGCAGCCATGGCTGCCCCGGCAGCTGGGCTCGGAGGTCATGACCCTGACACGTGAATTGAAGGCCGCACTAGATCCCCAGAGCATCCTCAATCCCGGCGTGATCGTCGCCTGATCCGTTCTCTCCCCTCGTGCGCGAGCAGGTCTCAGGAGCGCTTGGCGGAGTACGAGGATGCCGGTGCCGACTTCTCCCGGTCGAAGCCGACCACCGCTCGGTCGGGCCCGACTGCTCCGTCCTTCCGCATGCGCGAGATCTCCTCGTCGGAGTATCCCGCTTCACGCAGCACGTCGTCGGTGTGCTGCCCGACGGTCGGCGGCACCAGCCGCAACGGCGGGGTGTGACCGTCGTACTTGACCGGATGATTGACCACGCGCACCGTGCCCGCCGACGGATGCTCGAAGGTGAGCACCGTCTCGTTGGCTTCGACCTGCGGTTCGTCCAGCAGCTCCGGATACTCGTTCACCGGAGCGTTCCAGACGCCGATATCGTCCAGGCGGGCGCGCCAGTGCGCGATCGTGTTCGTGCGCATGTGCTCCACGATGATCTCGTTGACCCGCTCGCGCTGCGTGAACTGGTCGTCCCGGGTGAACTCCGCGAGCCTGGGGTCGTCGAAGGCTGCGGCCAGGGTCGCCCCGTCCGCCAGCGACAGCGTGAGCCACCCGTCGCTGGTCTCGAAGACCCCGTACGGGGCCTGGTGGAACCTCGACGAGATGCCGGAGGCGCTCCGCGGCCACAGCCTGCCGCCATTGAGATGGCAGTTGAGCGGCTCCAGCTGCAGATCCATCGCCGCGGAGAGCAGGTTGCTGTCGATCTTGGCGCCCTCGCCTGTGCGGGCCCGTCGTACGAGCGCCGCACAGATCCCCATCGTCCCGAGGGTTGCGGAGTGCTCGTCGACGATCGCAGATCCGACCAGCACCGGCGGATCCCCCGCCCGTCCGCTCAGGGAGGCCAGCCCGCTGAACGACTGCATGAGCAGATCCTGGCCGGGGCGATCAGCCAGTGGGCCGGTCGGTCCGAAGCCGGTCAGCGAGCAGTACACGATCCCCGGGTTGCGAGCCTTCACGGCCTCGTAGCCGAAGCCGCGCCGCTCGAGCACCCCCGGCCGGAAGTTCTCGACGACCACGTCGGCGGCATCCAGCATCCGCCACAGCACCTCCTCGCCGGCGGGGTCGCGCAGATTGATCTCGGCGCTGCGCTGATTGCGCCCCGCCAGCAGGAAGAAGACGCTCTCCTCACCGACGAAAGTGCGCGCCCCGGACCAGAACCGCTCGTATGAGCCGCCGATCGGCTCGATGCGCACGACGTCCGCACCCAGATCGCCCAGCATCTGCGAGCATGAGGGTCCCTGCAGGTAGTGAGTGAAACTGACGACCTTGATGCCGTCGAGCATGCCGGTCATGACCGACCTTCCGTCTCTGCTGCCTGGGCAGCGATCTCGCGAGGCGCCGTGAAGTGCGCGGCCCTCTTCTGGGTGAAGGCGGCAATGCCCTCTTCGATGTCTGGTCCCGTGAACACGCGCGCACTGTCCGCGAGCGAGGCGCTGACAGCCTGTGCGGTGGTCTGAGTGAGGGCGGCACGAGCACCGGCCTTGATCAGCTGCAGCGCCAGCGCAGGACCGGATGCCAGTTCCGCAGCGCGCTCGAGCGCGCGCGTCAACGCCGCGCCGGGCTCGGCGATCTCCGTGATCAGACCGATCTGCAGCGCCTCCGCCGCATCGACGCGCCGCCCTGTGTAGAGCAGGTCGAGCGCACGCCCGAGGCCGACCGTCTTCGGCAGGCGGAACACCCCGCCGGATCCCGGGAACACGCCCAGGCCGACCTCGGGGAACCCGATCACCGTCTTCGGGTCGACGATGCGCAGGTCGCAGGCGAGGGCGAGCTCCGCGCCTCCGCCCAGGCAGACACCGCCGATCGCGGCGATGGTCGGGATCGGCAGAGCCTCCACGGCATCCATGGCCTCGTTCTCGCGACGGAGCTTGCGCTCGACGACCTCGGAGCGGACGTCGGCGAACTCGGTGACGTCCGCGCCCGCGCAGAACGCCCGATCCCCGGCTCCCGTGATGACCAGCACGCGCACTCGGGCATCCTGAGCGATGTGCGTGGTCGCCGCCAGCAGCCTGCGGGTCAGCTCCAGGGTGATGAGATTCAGCGGCGGGTTGCTCAGCGTGAGCACGGCGACGCCGTCGTCGCGCACCTCCAGGGTGAGCTCGGCGGCATTCTCGGCACCGGTCACGCCGTCACGCTCCCGCACGGATCGCGAAGGATGCCGCGCGCTTGCCGGTGCGGATGTTCACGGATTTGAGTTCGGTGAACTCCTCGAAGCCGGCCTGCCCCATCTCGCGTCCCACGCCGCTGGCCTTGTAGCCGCCGAACGGCATCTGCGGCGGCGCGTCGATGGTGGTGTTGGCGTAGACGGTGCCGCTCTTCAGTCGCTTCGCGACCTGCAGCACCGTGTCGACGTTCTTGGACCAGACACTGTTCGCCAGTCCGTACTGCACCCCGTTGGCGAGCCGGACGGCCTCATCCTGGTCGTGGAACCTGGTCACGGTCAGCACGGGTCCGAAGATCTCGTCCTGGAATGCCGCCGATTCCGGTCCGACGCGATCGATCACGGTCGGCGCGACGAACTGTCCGCGCGCCAGGAGACCATCGGTCACCCGCGTGCCGCCGACGATCACCTCGCCGCCCTCGTCGGCCGCGCCCCCGATGTAGGAGGTGACCTTCTGCAGATGGCCGGCGTGGATGAGCGCGCCGACGTCGGTGGTGCGATCCATCGGCTGCCCGACGCGGAGCATGCGGGTCTGCCTCGCCACCTCGGCGACGAAGTCGTCGGCGATGGAGTCCTCCACCAGCAGGCGCGGCTGCGAGACGCAGCATTCACCGTTGTTGAAGTTCACCCCGAACACGACTCCCGCGGCGGCGTCCTCGAGATCCGCGTCCGCGAACACCACGTTGGCGGCGTTGCCGCCCAGCTCCAGGGAGAGCTTCTTGATGTTCCCGGTCGAGGCGGCGATCACCCGCCGCCCGGTGGCGGTCGACCCGGTGAAGGAGACGAGATCGATGCCGTCGGCCTCCGCAATGGCTTGCCCTGCCCTGCCGTCGCCGACCACCATGCCGATGACGCCACGAGGGACTCCCGCCTCCGCAGCCAGCCGCACGAGGTGCTGTGCGCTGGAGCTGGTCAGCTCCGAGGGCTTGACGACCGCTGTGCACCCTGCCGCCAGGGCGAACGGCAGCTTCTGGCTCAGGATCAGCGCCGGGAAGTTCCACGGCACGATCAGACCCACGACGCCGATCGGCTCGCGCAGCACGAGGCCGGTGAAATCGGGACCGTTGCTGGTGTAGGTCGATCCGCTCATGGTCAGCGCGAGCGAGGCCGCGTAGCGCCACAGTCCCGCGGCGCCGGCGATGTCGCCCTCGGCGAGGCGGATGGGCTTGCCCGTCTCCTCGGCATCCAGCGCCGCCAGTTCTGCGGCATCGCGGTCGATGAGCTCGGCGACGCGACCCAGGATGATCGAGCGCTCCATCCCCGTCATCCTCGGCCATGGCCCCTCGTCGAACGCGGCGCGCGCGGCGCCGACAGCCCGAGCGACCTCCGGAGCCCCTCCCGCCTGAACGATCGAGACGACCTCATCGGTGGCCGGCGCGAGCCGGTCGATCGGCTGGGCATCGGCGCTGTCCTCGAATGCACCGTCGATGAAGTGCTGCACGGAACGTGCGCGAGTGGTGGTCATGATGATTCTCCTTCTGAGCTGCCGTCAGGCGGCCCGCTCGTACAGCCCGATCAGATCGTCCAGCGTGACGGGGCGCGGATTGCCCGGCAGGTCGGCCTGCAGGAGGGCGTCGCGTGCGAGCGCCGGGATCGCGTCGCGCGGAACGCCGAGCTCCGCCATGGTGCGCGGCACGCCTGTCTGCTCCGCCAGGCGGTGCACGGCCACGGATGCCCGTGCGGCGGCCTCGTCATCGGAGAGCCCGTGCACATCCTCTCCGAGCGCCTGCGCGATGCGGGCGAATCGCGCCGGCGCTGCCGTGAGGTTGAAGTCGATCACGTACGGCAGGAACAGCGCGTTGGCCGTGCCGTGATGCACTCCGAAGTGCGCACCCAGGGTGTTGGCCAGCGCGTGCACGGCCCCGAGTCCGGCATCGTGGAAGCCGATGCCGGCCATCGAAGACGCGACCAGCATGTGGTACAGGCTGTCGGGGTCGCCCTGCGATGCGGCGACGAGGTGGGCGCCGATCAGCTCGATGGCGCCCAGGCAGATGGCGTCGGTGACGGGATTGGCACCGAGTGCGACGTATGCCTCGATGGCGTGCGTGAGCGCGTCCATACCGGTGGTCGCGGCGATCCTGCTGGGCAGCTTCGCCACCACGCGCGGGTCGAGCACGGCCACCTCGGCGAACATGAGGTCCGACACGATCACCATCTTGACCTGCGTCTGCGGATTCGTGATCACCGCTCCCTTGGTGACCTCTGATCCGGATCCCACGGTGGTGGGGATGACCACCACCGGAAGCGGTCTGTTCGCGAATCTGTCCACGCCCTCGTAGTCCACGATGGATCCGCCGTTGGTGCCCAGCACGGCGACCGACTTGGCGACGTCGATGCTGGATCCGCCGCCGATGGCGATCAGGACGTCGGCCCCGGCCACCTCTCGCGCTTGCGCTGCGGACTCGACGGTCGCGATGTCCGGATTGCCGACCACGTCGCTGAACACGTGGAACGGAAGGGCACTGCCGAGCACGTCCGTGACGATCCTGTCGATCCCGGCGGCGACGATGCCCGGGTCGGTGACGACGAGTGCTTTCGTGCCCATGGTGGGCAGTCGCCCGGCGGCGACCTCGAGGGCATCCGCGCCCATGATCAACTGCGGTGGTGAGGAGAAGTGCTGGCTCATTCCGATGTCCTTTCGGGGTGTGCGGGTGCGACGCTGGCGAGGGCGCGCAGTCGTGGCGACGAAGCCAGTCGCCACAGTGCCTCAGTGAAGTAGTAGTCGCCCCACATCACGGATTCGTCGACTCCGAGTCCGTTGCCGTGGTGGTAGGTGGCATGGCGCAGGATCCCCTCCCAACGGCGATCCGGATCTGCGAGGAATGCGTCACCCGAGAGCGTCGAGAGGATACCGGCGGCGTAGCGCGCGTAGCGCTCGCCCGCCGCCCCGCTCAGCTCCGCGAGCTGGAGCAGGCCGGATGCCGCGACCGCCGCCGCTGACGATTCGTAGGGGAGCGCCGGGTGCGGGTCGTCCCAGTCGTTGGGTGGCACGTACGCGTCTCCGGTGCGCAGGATGTAGGTGTCGGCCAGGTCCTGCGCCGTACGCAGGAAGCGCGTGTCTTCGGTGCCCAGGTGCGTCGTTCCGAAGCCGTACAGCGCCCATGCGAGACCGCGGGACCAGCAGGAGTCGGAGCGGAAGCCCTGATGGGTGGCCGCGCGCAGGTACTGCCCGGAGTCGGGATCGAACCATCCCTCGTGCACCGTCGTCGCGTCGCCGCGGACGAGGAACCTCCGCGAGGTGAGGGCGTGCTCCACCGCGACCCGCTGCAGCGCGGGATCGCCGCTGAGCCGAGCCGCTCGGAAGATGACCCCGACGTTCATCATCACATCGATGAACGTACTGCCGGCGTCGACCCACGTGCGCAGATACCTGCCGCGGGGGTTGAAGCGCGCCGCCATCGTCCGTCCGGCCCGCACCAGGACGTCCGCGGTGCGGGCGCTGGGCTCCAGATCATGCCATCTGCCCCAGCTGGGGTCGAAGAGGAAGCCGATGTCGTGGGTGGACGAGTCCGTCTTACGCGATTCCAGGGCGAGGCTGTACCGCTCGGCCTGGTCGTGCCAGAACCTCTCGCCGGTGAGCTCTGCGAAGATCCACAGCTGCCCTGTCAGGAAGCCGCTGGTCCACACGGGAGCCCATGGGTCATCCTCGAAATGCCACTTCCCGTGCTGGGTGTAGGTCGGGAACTGCAGGGGGTACTCGGTGACCAGACGGCGCACCTGAGCGCGGGCGACCTGCAGAGCGTGCTCGATGTCGAGCGACGGCGAATCCATGTGGCTGTCTCCTTCGCACGACGGCTCCTGGAGCCGACGTGACTTCACCGTAGGAGCGAAACGTGGGATGCTTCAATAGCATCCAGATAACGGTGTTCACTCTGAGCTAACGCACGATGATGTGGAGATGAGCCGATGCAGCCGAACCCCGACCGCGTGACGAAGGCCGCCCAGCGCCCTCGAACCGTGCAGTCCGTGATCCATGCCACCACCCTGCTGCAGGTGATCGCGCATGCGCGAGGACCGCTTTCGCTGAGCCGACTGGCGAGGGCCGTCGGTCTCAGCAAGCCGGCCACCTACAACCTGCTGGGCACCCTCATGGCGCTGCATCTGCTGCGCCGCGACGCTGCCGGGCAATACCTTCCGGACTGGGGCCTGTACGAGATAGGCGTGCGCGTGGCGGACATCGAGCCGCTGCGCGATTCCGCACGGATGCCGCTGAGGGAACTCGCCCGTCAGGTGCACGGCGCCGTACTGCTCTCCGTCCTGCACGGGAATCACGTGCTGTACGTCGACCGCGCCGAGGACTCTGTCGGCTTCACCATGGTCGCAGACATCGGCATCCGGTCTCCTCTGCACACGACGGCTTCGGGCAAGGTCCTCCTCGCGGCGATGTCGGACCATGTGCTCGGCGGCCACCTCCAGCGCCCGCTGCGCGCGATCACCCCTGCCACGATCACCGACCCGCGCATGATGCTGATGGAGATCGCCCTGACCAGGGACCACGGGTACGGCGTCAGCTGGGGCGAGCAGGAACGGGACCTGTCCAGTGTCGCCGTACCTCTGCGCGGCCGGGACGGATCCGTCTGCGCGGTGCTCGCAGCCGCCGTCCCCACCGCCGATCTGCAGAGGATCGCACCCAGTCGAATGGCGGGTCGCCTCTCCGGCACGGCTGCGATGATCAGCTCCTCCTGGAGCACGTCCGCTCCGTCATCATTCAAGTTCTGCCCTGACTAACAGCATTCGCCCTGCGCTAACACATTGTGGGAATTCGTCTTGCCGTGCTTCGCGGGGTGCTGAGACGCTTCGGAGCAGTCGCCAACGACGACGACTCTCACCATGGAGGGTTCCCCCAATGAAGATCACCATCAGAGGTTCCGCACTCGCCATCCTGACCACGACCCTCGTCGTGGTGGGACTCGCGATCACCGGCTGCTCCACGCAGTCCGACTCTCCGGGAACATCCGATCCCGGAGGCTCCGCAGACCAGCAGGGGTTCAAGATCGGCCTGCTGCTGCCCGACGAGACATCCACCCGCTACGAGACACAGGACCGCCCCCAGTTCGAGGCCGCGCTGAAGAAGCTCTGCCCCGACTGCGAGCTGCTGTACGCGAACGCCGATCAGGACGCTGCGAAGCAGCAGCAGCAGGCCCAGTCCATGCTCACGCAGGGCGCGAAGGTGCTCGTCGTGGATCCCTGGGACGGCGTGGCCGCAGCGAGCATCGTCAACCAGGCCAAGTCGCAGAAGGTCCCCGTGATCGCCTACGACCGGCTGATCCACAGCCCCGACCTGGCGTACATCATCTCGAATGACTACACGAAGGTCGGCGAGCTGCAGGGCCAGGCCCTGGTCGACAAGCTCAAGAAGGACGGCGTCACCTCCGGCGGCATCGTGATGCTGAACGGCGCCGACACCGACAACAACGCGGTGAACATCCGCAAGGGCGCCTCCGGGGTCATCGAGGGCGCCGGCTACACGGTGCTCAGCCACCTGGAGACCTGGGACGGGCCGACCGCGCAGAAGTTCGCCGCCGCGCAGATCGCCAAGTTCGGAGACCAGATCAAGGCCTTCTACTCGGCCAATGACGGCAATGCTCAGGCTGCCATCTCGGCCATGAACGCCGCGGGCATGCCCCTCGTGCCCACGACGGGCCTGGACGCCACGCTCGCCAGCATCCAGTCGATCCTGGCCGGCCAGCAGTACATGTCGGTGTACAACTCGTTCGCCGGTGAGGCCGCGCAGGCGGCCAAGGTCGCCGTGCAGCTCGCCAAGGGCGAGAAGCCGGAGTCGTCCGCGCAGATCGAGGGCATCCCGGCATTCCTGCAGCAGCCGCAGGCCGTGACGATCGACAACATCGCCGACACCGTCGTCAAGGACGGCGTCTACAAGGTGTCGGAGATCTGCACCGCGCAGTACGCCGCCGCCTGCAGCGCCAACGGAATCAAGTAGCCGGCCCGACGGTGCGGTGGGGAGCCTCTCCCCCCTCTCCACCGCACCGCGAGCCTCAGTTAGGAGCATCGTGACTGGATCATCCACCCAGACCGCCGCGGAGCCGCTGCTGTCGCTGCGCGGGATCAGCAAGTCCTTCGGCGCCGTCAGCGCCCTCACCGACGTCGATCTCGACGTGCACGCCGGGGAGATCGTGGCCCTGGTCGGCGACAACGGCGCCGGCAAGTCCACACTCGTGAAGATTCTCGCCGGTGCTCACGCCGCCGACTCGGGGACGGTGCTGTGGAGAGGTGAGCCGACGACTCTCGCCAGCCCCCTGGACGCGCAGCGCCTGGGCATCGCGACGGTCTACCAGGACCTCGCACTGTGCGACAACCTGAACGTCGTGCAGAACCTGTTCCTCGGGCGCGAGAGCGGTTCGGCCTGGGCCATGAACGAAGTGGACATGGAGAAGCGCTCCTGGGGGCTGCTGTCGCAGCTCTCCGCGAAGATCCCCTCGGTCCGCATCCCCGTGGCCGGCCTCTCCGGCGGTCAGCGCCAGACTGTCGCCATCGCCCGCTCCCTCGTCGGCGATCCCAGCGTCGTCATGCTCGACGAGCCCACCGCCGCGCTCGGCGTGGCCCAGACCGCCGAAGTGCTCAACCTCGTCGAGCGACTTCGCGACCGAGGTCTCGGCGTCATCCTCGTCAGCCACAACATGGCCAACGTGCAGAACGTCTCCGACCGCATCGTCGTGCTGCGCCTGGGGCGCAACAACGGGACGTTCCGGACCCGCGACATCACCTATGAGGACATCGTCACCGCCATCACCGGCGCTGCGGACAACGCCGTGAGGGCGCGCGAGCTCTCGCACGCGCAGAAGGAGAACGCACAGTGAGCACACGCACGCAGTCACCCGCGGCCGATCAGACCGCGCCCCTGGACCGGCAGGACGAGCGCCTCGCCGCAGCCGGCACCGGCCTCAGCGGCCGGCTGCAGGCCGGATGGCTGCGCATTCGCAGCGGCGACATCGGCTCGCTGCCCGTGATCATCGGGCTGATCCTCATCGCCGGCGTGTTCCAGATCCTGAACCCGCTGTTCCTCTCCAGCACGAACCTCGTCAATCTGATGCTGGACAGCGCCGCCGTCGGCACGATCGCCGTGGGAGTGGTCCTGATCCTGCTGCTGGCGCAGATCGACCTGTCCATCGGCTCGGTCAGCGGCCTCTCGGCGGCCGTGCTCGCCGTTCTGTACGTGCAGCTGGGCCTGCCGCTGTGGCTCGCGCTGATCGCGCCGATGTTCATCGGCGCCCTGATCGGGCTGCTGTACGCCGGCCTGTTTCTGAAGTTCGGAGTGCCCAGCTTCGTCTCCACCCTGGGCGGGCTGCTGGCCGTCCTCGGTCTGCAGCTGTTCCTGCTGGGGAACAACGGCTCCATCAACCTCCCCTTCGACTCGTTCATCGTGGAGTTCGCGCAGACCATGTTCCTCCCCGCCCCGGTGGCATACGCCCTCATCGCCGCGATCTCCGTCGGGTACCTGGTGACGTCGTGGTGGTCACGGCGGATGCGTGTGCGCGAGAACCTCTCCGCCCCGTCGAAGGCGGAGCTGCTGGTGCGCGCCGCAGTGCTCCTGATCGTGCTGGAGGCCGTCGTCTGGTATCTGAACACCTCGCGGGGACTCGCCACCATGTTCGTGTTCTTCATCGCGATCATCGCCGTCACCGCCTACGCTCTCAAGCGCACCCGATGGGGCAGGGCCATGTACGCCATCGGCGGCAACGTCGAGGCTGCGCGCCGCGCGGGCATCCATGTCAATTGGGTCTACGTGTCGGCCTTCGCGATCTCCTCGATGCTGGCCGCGGTCGGAGGGCTGCTCGCTGCCGGACGGCTCGCGGCCGCCACGCTCAGCAGCGGCACGGGCGACGTGAACCTGGAGGCCATCGCGGCGGCGGTCATCGGCGGAACCAGTCTCTTCGGCGGTCGCGGTCACGCGCAATCGGCCCTGCTCGGCATCCTCGTCATCGAGGCGATCGCCAGCGGCCTGAACCTGCTGAACCTGGACTCGTCGATCCGATTCATGGTGACGGGCGCCGTGCTGGTGCTCGCCGTCGTCGTCGATTCGCTCTCGCGCCGGTCGCGAGCGGCGCATGGCACCGCCTGATCTGGAGGCAGCGTCCTTATACTCGCTACGTCGCACTCTGAAGGGATTCCCATGGCCTCCGCCTCCGCATCAGCCAAACCGGCAGGCTCCACCCGCACGGTCCGCTCCGTGGTGCACGCGGTTCAGCTGCTGCGCCGCCTCGCCCAGTCGTCGTCACCGAGCGCCCTGGGCGAGCTCGCCGCCGGGGTGGGACTCAGCAAGCCCGCCACGTTCAACCTGCTGAAGACGCTGGAGCTGGAGGGCCTGGTGGGCAAGGACTCCGATGCCAAGTACCGGCTGGACTGGGGAGTGTACGAACTCGGAAGCGCCGTCGTGCGCGGTGCCGATCTGACACGCGTCGGCCGGGCGCACCTGGACCGGCTGGCCGAGGCTACGGGTGAGGCGACGCTGCTGGCGATCATCGATGACCAGAGCGTGCTGTACATCGACCGGGGCCAGGCGGATGCGTCGTTCGCGATGGTCGCCAACGTCGGCCGCCGATCGCCGCTGCACACCAATGCATCGGGCAAGGTGCTGCTGGCTTGGAAGGATGCCGCATCCCTCGACGAGTACCTCGCGACCGCCCCCCTGGAGCGCAGGACAGCCCGCACGATCACCGATCCCGCGGTGCTGCGAGCCGAGCTCGAGACCGTGCGCGGCCAGGGCTTCGCCACCTGCGTGCAGGAGCAGGAGGAGGGTCTGTCCAGCGTCTCCGTGCCCGTCATCGGGCACACCGGCGAAGCCGTCGCCGCCCTGACCGTCGCGGCACCCAGCCAGCGGATCAACGCCGAATCGACTCCGGGGCTGAGGGATCTGCTCCTGGCGGCGGCCGCGGAGATGTCCACGGAACTCGGCGGGGGCATGGCCTGACCCTCCAGGGCTCGAGCTCAGTCCACTCGCGAGAGCTCCCGCTCCGCACGGACCAGCACGTCCTCCGAGCATCCGATGCTCTCCAGCGCCAGCAGCGCCGCCCCGACGATCGGCCGGGAGCGCACGAGGATCATCTCGGCATCGGGCGCCCGGCGCGCGAGCCCGCTCCGGACCCCGTCGAGGAGTCGACGGTTTCCGGCGGCCAGGATGCCCCCGCCGAGCACCACCGGAACGGGGCGTCCGCCGAGGTCGAGGCGGGTGATCGCGGCGACGGCGAATGCGACGATCTCCTCGGCCTGACGATCCAGCACCCGGCCCGCGACGACATCCCCGGCATCGGATGCCTGCAGCACCAGCGGAGCGAGGGTCGGAAGGGTGCGCTCGCCCAGCCGGCCATAGTGGAACGCCTCGATCACGGACTGCACGTCCGGCAGCCCGAGATGCGCCGGCACGGTGCGGGAGAGCATCGTGGGATCGCCGCGGCCGTCCACCGCTCTCGCCGCATGCCAGAGGGCCGCCTCGCCGAGTGTCGATCCACCGCCCCAGTCGCCCGAGATCATGCCCAGGGCGGCGAAGCGGGCCACCTCTCCATCCGCCCGCACGCCGACGCAGTTGATGCCGGTGCCGCAGACGACGGCGATGGCGTCGGGTCGTCGAGTGCCGGCGCGCAGCAGCGCGAACATGTCGTTGCCCACGACGACCGGATGCGCGGACGCGCGGGCCCACGTCGTCTCGGCGATCGCCTCCGCGAACGATGCCACGTCGCGCGGCATGTCCATTCCCGAGAGATAGACGCTGCACCGCAGCAGCTCCCGGGGCCCGGCCTTCGCGAGGACCTCGGAGATCGCCGCGTCGACGATCCCGACCGACGGGCTCAGATCCTGAGGCTCCACGGTCGTCCCCGGCATCCGCGCGTGTGCGATCAGACGACCGTCGGCCCCTACGGCGACGGCATCGGTCTTGGTGCCGCCACCGTCCACGGCGACGATGACGGCGTCGGCTGGGGTCGCCGCATTCACGCTGTCCACGCCAGATGCGCGGCGTTCTCCGCGATCAGCAGATCCGCGAGCCTGGAGGCGCGATCGTACTGACCGACCAGCGGATGCGCGAGCAGAGCGCGCACGACACGGTCCCTGCCTCCGTGCATCGCCGCGTCGAGGGCCAGCCGTTCGTATGACGCAGTGTGCGAGATGAGGCCCGCGAGGTCGTCGGGCAGCGGTTCGACGGGCAGTGCGTGCACGCCATCGGCCCCGACCCTCGCCGACACCTCGATGGTGTGGTCGTCAGGGAGGAACGGCAGGGTTCCGTCGTTGCGCAGATTCACCACCTGCACGTCGCCGCGGTCCGAGGTCAGCGACGAGATCAGATCGACGGCGGCCTCCGAGTAGAACGCACCACCGCGCTTGCGCAGCTCCTCCGGCTTGGTGTCGACGGCGGGGTCGGCGTAGATGCGCAGCAGCGCCTCCTCGACGGCCATCACGGCCTCCGCCCTGGTGGCGGAGCCGAGCTGCTCCGTGAGCACGTGGTCGTGCGCGTAGAAGTAGCGCAGGTAGTACGAGGGCACCATGCCCAGCATCGACAGCAGCTCCTGCGGCAGCTCGACCTCCTCCGCCAGCTCCGCGAGGTGTTGGCCGAGCAGATCGTCCAGGACGGGCTTCCCGTCGACGGTGACGCCGCGCTCCCAGGTGAGGTGGTTCAACCCGACGTGCTGGAGCTGCACACGGGCGTGATCCACGCCCAGCATCCGCGCGAAACGACGTTGGAAGCCGATCGCGACGTTGCACAGGCCGACCGCGCGGTGCCCCTCCTGGAGCAGCGCGCGGGTGACGATGCCCACAGGGTTCGTGAAGTCGATGATCCAGGCATCCGGTCTGGCGTGGGCCCGGATCGCCTCGGCCACGCGCAGCACCACCGGCACCGTCCGCAGCGCCTTGGCGAATCCGCCGGGGCCCGTGGTCTCCTGTCCGATCACACCGCAGGCGTGCGGCCAGGTCTCATCGCCCTTGCGCGCGGCCTGCCCGCCCACTCGCAGCTGGATGAGCACGATGTCGGCATCCGCGACACCGGCCACGAGGTCGGAGGTCGTGATGATCCGCCCCGGATGCCCTTCGCGGGCGAACATGCGTCGTGAGATCGCAGACACCAGCTCCAGCCGGTGATCGTCCGGATCGACCAGCCACACTTCTTCGAGACGGAGCGTGTCCTGCAGTCGCGCGAACCCGTCGATGAGCTCCGGCGTGTAGGTCGACCCTCCGCCGACAACCGCTAGTTTCATGACTATCCCTTCACTCCAGTCAGCGTGATGCCCTCCACGAAAGTGCGTTGGGCGAAGAAGAAGACGACCACGACCGGGATGGTCACCAGCATCGTCACGGCCATGGTCGTGCCCCAGTCGGTGCCATGCGATCCGCGGAAGGTCGCCAACCCGTAGGCCACCGGCCAGTTCTGCGGACTCTCCGACGCGTAGAGCAGGGGGCCGAAGAAGTCGTTCCAGGCGTGGAAGAACAGGAAGATGCCCGCGGCGGCGATGCCAGGCCTCGACATCGGCACGACCACTCGCATCATCACCCCGAACTCGCCGTTGCCGTCGATCCTCGCCGCGTCCGCGTATTCGCTGGGGATGGTCAGGAAGAACTGCCGCAGCAGGAAGATCGAGAACGCGTCACCCAGCAGGTTCGGCAGGATCAGCGGCCACAGCGTGCCGGTCAGTCCCAGTTGCGCCCACATCACGTAGATCGGCACGACCGTGATCTGCGGCGGCAGCAGCATCGCGATGATGATCGCGAAGAAGATGACGTTCGCGCCGCGGAAGCGGATCTTCGCCAGCACGTACGCGGCGGGCACCGAGGAGGCGAGCATGAACACGGTGGCGAGCCCCGCATACAGGGCCGAGTTGCCGAACCACAGCGCCAGAGGCACCTGGGTGAACGCCTTCGCGTAGTTGCCCCAGTCGAACGGGGCGGGCCACAGTGAGGCCGTCAGCGTCTGCCGGCTCGACATCAGCGAAGTCAGCAGCACGAAGATGACCGGCGCGATGAACAGCACGCCGAGCGCGACCAGCGCGGTGTGCTCGGCGATGAAGGTCAGCACGCGGCTGGGCGAGGTGCGCGCACGGCGTCGCTGCGGTGCGACGGAGCGCGCGGACGTGGATGTGCTCATGACCGCCCTTCCGGTGAGAACGCCTTGAACTGACGCAGCAGCACGCCGACGAACACGCCGGCGACGACGAACAGCACGACGGCCAGCGCCGCCGCGTAGCCCAGCTGGAAGTTGCTGAAGCCGCGCACGTACAGCCACTGGGTATAGGTGAGCAGCGACTTGCCGGGATAGCCCATGACCGCGCCGATGCCGTTGTTGACGCCCGCGGTGCCGCTGGCCACGCTGGACGCGACAGCAGCCTCCGTGAAGTACTGCAGGGCGGCGATGACGCCGGTGATCACGGCGAACACGATGACCGGCATGATGCTGGGCAGCGTGACGTAGCGCACCTTCTGGAATCCGTTGGCGCCGTCCAGGGCTGCCGCCTCGTACTGATCCTGCGGCACGTCCAGAAGCGAGGCGAGGAAGATGATCATGATGTCGCCGAGCACCCACATGCCCAGCAGCACGAGCGAGGGCTTCGACCAGGCGGGGTCGTTGAACCACAGCGGACCCTGGATGCCGAAGATCTTCAGGACGTGGTTGACGGGCCCCGCCCCCGGGTTGAACAGGAACACGAACGCGACGGTGGACGCGACCGGTGGCACCAGAGCGGGAAGGTAGAAGAGGGTGCGCCAGAGTCCCGCCGCGAAGCGCGCCCGGGTGAGCAGGCCTGCGACGGCGATCGCGCAGATGATGCGGACGGGCACCAGGATCACGACCAGCCAGAGAGTGTTCAGCGTCGCGGTGACCACGGCCGGGTCCTGGGTGAACAGGTACACGTAGTTGCGCATCCCGATGAACTCCGGCGGGGTCAGCAGGTCGTAGCGCGTGAACGAGTAGTACACGTTCGCGAGCAACGGGTAGGCGAAGAACACGCCCAGGCCGAGCAGGGCCGGGCTGAGCATGCCCCAGACGACCAGCCGCCGCGCGGTCTTCGGAGAGCGGAGGCGCCTGGTGGGGCGGCGATCCGCATCGTGTCGCCCCACCTGCCGCTCCGCTGCGCGGAGAGTCGTCATCTCACGGCGCCTTGCTCAGTGCCAGGGCGTTGTCGATGTCCTCGTCGACCTTGGCGAGTCCTGCGTCCAGATCGGTCGCCTCACCCGACTGCCACTGATCCCAGAAGGTCTGGAACGTGGTCTGGTTCGCATGGCCGATCGCCGTCGCCGGCACGCTGACCAGGTTCGGGCTCGCTGCGATGTCGAGGAAGGTCTGGAACTGCTGCGGGTAGTCCAGGTCGGCGGAGTTCAGCGCAGCCTTCGTGGTCGGCACGTTCTTGATGCCGTTGGCCAGCTTCACCACGGTGTTCGTGTCGGTGGTGAGGTACTTCAGCAGGGCCCACGCGAGATCGGGATGGGAGGATCCCTTCGCGATGCCGGCGATGGTTCCCGTGGTGTACCCGCCGCCGTACAGCGACGCGTAGTCGTCCCCGACGGGGAAGGGCGCGGTGCCGTAGTTCAGGTCCGGCTTCTGGTCCTCGATGAAGGCCACCCGCCACTCGCCGTCCATGTTCATCGCGATCTGCCCGGTCTGGAAGGCGTTGTCGGCTGACCACTCGTCGCCGAGTCCCGAGGTGAAGGCCTTCAGCTTGTCGTAGCCGATCTCATCCACGTAGTCCTTCTGCCAGGTGGCCAGATCCTTCCAGCCCTGGTTGTTCAGCGCGCTCTTGGCACCGTCATCCGACATCCAGGGACCATCGATCGTGCCCGTGTAGTTGACCGGCTGATTCTCGTAATAGTTCATCAGCGGGTTGAAGCCGAGGGTCTTGATCGAGCCGTCGGCGTTGTATGTGGTGAGCTTCAGACCCATCTCCTTGAGCTCGGAGAGGGTCTTCGGCGGAGCCGTGTAGCCGGCCGCCTTGAGCAGATCGGCGTTGTAGTACAGGCCGTAGACGTCGGCGAGCATCGGCAGCGCGCACTGCTTGCCGTCGAACGAGGTGTACTTCTTGGCGACGTCGGTGAACTCCGACATGTCGACACCGTCTCGCTTGATGACAGGGTCGAGATCGCGGAATGATCCCGACGAGCAGAAGAGCCCGACGCTGTCGGTCGAGCCCGAGATCGCCACGTCGATGTCGCCGCCGGTCGCGATCTTCTTCGCGAGCTTCTCGTCGTCCTGTCCGGAGTGCACTTTGACCTTCACCCCGGGATTGGCCTTCTCGAAGTCGGCGACGACCCCGTCGATGGCTTTTGCCTCGCGGTCGCTGAAGAAGTGCCACAGCGACACGGTCCCGCTCAGCTTGGCGGGGGCGGTGGAGGAGAAGTCCGCTCCACCGGAGGAGCCTCCCGCGCATCCCGCGAGCACCACGGTGGCGCTGGTGGCGAGGGCGAGCATGGCGCCGAGGCGGCGCCGGGTCGAATGTGTGTTCATCGTAAGACCTCACTGTTGTTACGAATGGATGTTGCAGAACCAACCACCTGGGTGCGGTGGATGATCGTGGGTGCGCTGCTCAGGCCGGGGAGGACAGCTCCTCGAGCAGGCGCGCGCGCAGTTGCGCGACGAGGATCTCGCGTGCACCCCGCAGCACAGGGCGGTCCCTGACCGCCGTGTGGATCACCTGAGGGTGCCAGCGGGTCTCACGCTCGATCTCGGCACGGACGAGATCGGCCAGAAGGTCGCCGCCGGCTGCGCCGACGGGACCGCCGAGCACGATGAGCTCCGGCGCGAGGATGGCCAGCACCGGGATGATGCCGACGGCGGCGCGGCGGGCGATCTCCGCCAGCACCTCGGCGCGGTCAGGATGATCACCGAGGGCTGCGAGCACCTGATGGTCGTCTCCGACGATCCCGTGTGCGCGGGCGATCTCCATGACGGCGGGTTCGCCGAGCAGATCCTGCAGGGAGCGTGCCTCGGGATCGATGTGCACCGCGTCACGAGGCACGGGGAGGTAGCCGATCTCGCCCGCACCGCCGGCTGCACCGCTGTGCAGCGCCCCGCCGAGGTCGAACGCCAGGCCGAGGCCCTCGCCCATCCACAGCAGAGCGAAGTTCGATGCGCCGGCGGCGACGCCCTCGGCCCGCTCGGCGATGGCGGCGAGGTTGACATCGTTCTCGATGAGGACCTGTACGCCCAGCGACGACTCCAGGTGCTTTCTGATGCCCTCAGTCGGCCAGCCGGGAAGCGTGTCGATGAACGACAGCCGGTCTCCTCGCGGGTCGACCGAACCGGGAAGGCTCAATGCCACCATCTGCACGGTGCTGCTGTCGACATCTGCCGCCGCGCAGGCCGCATCGATCGCGTCGCGCACGTCGGACTCCGCCGAGCGACGCTGATCGGCGCCGACCTCGACCTCGACGATGGGATGCTCGACACCCAGCGCGTCGACGACGCAGGAGCGGATGAGGAACTCACTGACATCCACGGCGACGCCGCGAGCCCGCTGCACCTGCACCCCGTAGCTGACGGCGTTCGGTCCACGTCGGCCGGAGATCGCCCCCACGGGCTCCACGATTCCCAGCTGCTCGAATCGGGCGACGATCTGCGAGGCGGTCGGCTTGGAGAGCCCGCTGAGCTCGCTGATGCGGTTGCGGGTCAGTGCTCCATGCTCGAACAGCAGCTGCAGTGACGCGCGTTCATTGCGCTCGCGCAGCCAGGCGGGCGTTCCCGGGGTGTTCAGCGTCGACATCGATCTGCTCTCTCTCGCTGAGAGAAAACTAACAAGAAGGTTTCTTAATAGCAATACCCTCACGAAAGATCTTGTCTCCCACGGCGAAGATCGGCCAGGCTGGCTGCCGACGGCGCGGCCTCAGGCGCCGATGAACTCCTCGATCTCGCCGTAGTCGGCGCTCTCACGGATCTCGATGACAGCGCCCAGGCGGTCGGTGTCGAGCACGACGATCTCGTTCTCGCCCTCGTGCCAGAGCGGGCCGGGGGCGTAGAGAGTCACCTGCGGGCCGCGCTCCCAGTACCAGCCCAGCAGGAAGCCGTTCAGCCACACCATGCCGTGCGCCGAGCCGGGCAGCGCGATCCACGCGTCCAGCGGGCGGGAGACGGTGACGGATGCCACAGCCAGACCGTCGTGGCCCTTCACTTCGTCTCGCTTGCGCTCGCTCGGTACAGGCGACAGGCTCAGGGACCCGGCCTCCTGGGTCGCTGAGCCCGTCGAGGCGGCGTGGACGCCACCACGGGAATCGCATCCCGCGGCAGCATCCGGTGCTCCCAGCCGTGCTGGAACCGGCGGCCGATGAGAACACCTCCGAGAACGCCCTTGCAACCGCCGGTGCGCGGCCCGTAGTTCACCCGCCCGAGGCTCTCCACGACGACCAAGAGGCGCCCCGAGCCGCCAGCGATGGGCAGGGTGAGGGTCTGCTCGCCGTCGTGCTCGATGGTGCCCAGCCGCACGTCGTCGAGGAACACCGTCGCGCGGTCGCGCAGCTCGAGCAGCGTGAGCTCGGTGTCGGCCGCGAAGACGATCTCCGACGAGTATGCGACCAGCCCGTCCTCCGCGCCCAGCCCCTCATAGGAGAGCGGCTGCGGAGCGATGGCGACCACCGGCTGCGCACGCGACGTCCGGCAGCGACGCGACCGGCACCAGCGTCGCGGATGCCGCGGTCTGGTGCTCCGGGTCATCCGGCACGGGCGGAAGGTCTCCGGAGTGGAACGGCGCGAAGACCCGCCGCAGCGCGTGGAACTTCGCGTTCAGCGAGCCGTCCTCACCGATCGGGGCGTCGGAGTCGTACGACGTGATGGTGGGCTGGATGACGCCGTCGTGGTTGGCGCCGGCCCACAGGCCGAAGTTCGTGCCGCCGTGCGCCATGTAGATGCTCACCGAGCCGCCGGCATCCAGCAGCTCCTGCACGGTGCCGATCATGCTCGCGGCCGACCGGACGTGGTGCTTCTCGCCCCAGTGGTCGAACCAGCCGCACCACAGTTCGCTGCACATCAGGTGCTGGTCGTCGGGCCGAAGGGCCACGGCATCCTCCACACCGCTGCCGAAGGTGAAGGTGCCCATCGCGCCGGGGACGCTGCCGTTCCGCACCATGTCGGCCGTGGTGCCGTCGGCGTTGGTGAGCATCTCGACAAGACCGCGGCTGCGCAGACCATCGCGCAGGTGAGCCAGGTAGGTCTGATCGGTGCCGTAGGAGCCGTACTCGTTCTCCACCTGGATCAGGCGGATCGGCCCTCCGTGCGCAGCCTGCAGCGGCTCGAGCTGCGGGATGCGGTGCGGCGCGCCGTCGCGGAAGCGTCGTCCGTCGCGCCAGACGAGGGATGCAGCGGGCATGGTTCTCCGGGGTTGAGTAGGCCGTGTTGACGTTCACATTGCCGGGGTGGCCTGTGGTCGGCATCCGCTCTGCCAGCTCGAACCGCGAGTGTCGGAGCTGCTCCTTAGGCTCATCGCAGACGACGGAGGATCGATGAGCACCAAGAGCTGGCAATGGCGAGCCATATCACCTAAGCTGGGTGGACAACATCCCCCAGCCTCTCCACGATGCGCAACAGGGGGATTTTCTTTTGCCTGACCTCCCCCGCCGATATCGCAAGCCTGCACTGTCCGAAGACGCGCTGCTCGCCCGCTGGCGGGAGCGCGGTCTCGTGATCTCGGACCCGATCGTGCACTGCGGTATCTGCGCCACCTCGGGTACTACCGGATCTCCGCATATGTTCGCAGTTTCGAGACTTCGACGCGTGACGTGATCCGCCCCGGAGTCAGCTTCGATGACGTCCTCCGCCTCTATGTGTTCGACCGACAACTCCGCCTGCACATGCTCGACGCGCTTGAACGCGTGGAGGTCGCTGTACGAGCCGCGATCAGCGACCATATGTCCCTCATCGGCGGTCCGCACTGGTCTGAGGATTCAGGGCACTTCACGCACCGGCCCGCTCACCAGCATCTCCTGCATGACATTGACGACATGCTCCGTCTCCAGCACGCGCGACGTGCCGAGACGGACCTCGGAGGAGACCGATTCGCCTCAGCGCTGGATCACTACGTCGCCAATTACGACGAGCCGTCCCGTCCCCCGACCTGGATCGTCTTCGAAGAACTGAGCTTTGGCCGGACCCGCGCGGTGTACGACTCGCTCGCCGACAGGCAGGTGCGATCATCGATCGCCAGATCTCTTGGAGTCATGCCGCCGGTACTGTCGTCCTGGCTCAAGAGCTACCAGCGAGTGCGCAATATCTGCGCCCACCATGGAAGCCTCTGGAATCGCGGTCTGGGCGTGTACCCGATGATCCCGAAGTCACGCCACACGAGGTGGCTGGACGATCCCACTCCGCTGGAAGAGCCGTGGCGCCGCCAGAGACTCTTTCCAGTGATGGTCTCGCTGCAGACCGTCCTCCACACGATCTCACCGAGGTCCACCTGGGGGCAGCGACTGAACGGCCTCCTGGACGCGACCCCTGCTGTTCCACTGCACCCGATGGGAGTACCGGATGGATGGTTCGACGACCCGTTCTGGTCGACCGAGCCGAGTTCGTCGCCACACCGATGAATTCATGCCTCGCGTACGCTGACCCCATGCAGATCACCGCTCCCGAGGCCCTCGCCGAACTCGCAGCCCTCGAGGATCCGAAGGCGCGTGCCGTCAACGAGCGGCATGGCGATGCGCACGGCGTGAACCTGTCGAGAATGCGGGCGCTGGCGAAGAGCATCGGGCTGTCCACCGACCTGGCGCGCGAGCTGTGGTCCGCCGAGGATGTCGCCGGACAGCTGCTGGCGCTGCTGATCGCCAACCCGCGCGAGCTGTCGGCCGATGAGATCGACCGGATGCTGCGCAGCACCCGCAGCGCGAAGGCGCACGACTGGCTGGTGAACTACATCGCCAAGAAGTCACCCCGGGCCGAGTCCCTGCGCGAGCGATGGAGGGATGATGCGGATTCCGATGCCCGAGCCGCCGCATGGTCTCTGACCTCGGTGCGGGTGGCGAAGAAGCCCGACGGCCTGGACCTGGACGCGCTGCTGGACCGCATCGAACGCGAGCTCAAGGACGCGCCGTCGCGCGAGCAGTGGGCGATGAACGAGACCCTGGCCACCATCGGCATCCATCACCCGGCGTTGCGCGAGCGCGCCATCGCCATCGGCGAGCGCCTGCAGGTGCTGGCCGACTACCCGACGCCGCCGAACTGCACCAGCCCGTTCGCGCCCGCGTGGATCGCCGAGATGGTGCGCCGCCAGGGCTGACGACGGGGCGGGCGCTCAGTGGTGGAAGAGGCGCAGGCCCGTCTCGACGCGCGTGATGCCGTGCTCGGATGCTGCCGCCGCGACCTCATCGGAACGGGTCGATCCCCCGGGCTCGACGATCGTGGACACCCCGAACTCGGCGGCGTGATCGACGTTGTCGCGGAACGGCAGGAAGCCGTCGGAGACCAGCGTCACGTCGTCCAGCTTCGCCGCCCACTCCTCGCGCCAGATCTGGTCGGCGTAGCGCGCGGCCGCCTTGTCGCCGAAGAGCCCGGCGAACTCGACCTGCTGCGAGCGGGTCATCTCCGCACCCGCGAAGCGGATCTGCCAGTTCAGTCGGTCCTGCCGCCGCATTCCATCCGGCGTCGGCAGCTCGCGGACGAACGGATGCCGGCGCAGCCACCACACGCGCGCCTTGGCGCCGGCGAGCCGCACGCAGTCCACCCGGTTCTGCTGCCCCGCGCCGATGCCGACGGCTGCACCATCGCGCACCAGCACGACGGAGTTCGACTGCGTGTACCGGGCTGTGGCCATGCCCAGCAGGGCGTCACGGCGGTGCGCGTCGTCGAGGGCGCCCGCGGGGAGCGCGGCGGCCAGATCCGCAGCATCCCGATCCTGCTCGATGACCGCGCCGAGCACCTCACGGCGCTCACGGACGGGCGGCCGCCAGTCGGAGCCCGCCTCGAAGATCAAGAACCTGCCGCCCTTCTTGGTCCGCAGCACGTCGACCGCACCCTGCTCGTACCCCGGGGCGATGACGGCATCGCAGATCACCGTGCGCAGGAAGTCGGCGGTGGAGGCATCCAGCGGGCGCGAGAGTGCCACCACGTCGCCGAACGACGACTTCGGATCGGCGTCGCGGGCACGCACGTACGCGGAGATCAGGCTGTCGGTGGCGACCCCGGGCGTGCGCCAGGTCTCCGCCGCCACATCGTCGACCGCCCCGGCCAGTGCGGCGCCGGCCGGAGACACATGCTTGAAGGATGCGGCGGCGGGCAGGCCGCCGGCCTCATCGGCCTCGCGCACCAGCGCGTAGGCGTTCAGCGCGTCGAGGTAGTTGATCAGCGAGGGCTCGCCGCCGAGGATGGCGGGGCCTCCGATGACGGTGGCGGACTGGTGCGGATTCATCCCGTAGCGCACGGGCACTCCCATCTGTGATGGGCACCCAGGCGGTCGATGCCGTTGCGTTGCTCCCCGCCGGTCACCCGGCCACGCCAGTCGCAGCTTCTAGGATACGCGGCGGTGCTCATCCGCATCCGCACGACCGATCTGGATCGAGAACGCACCCCGCGACGACCTGCAGCATGCATATTCGATCCGGCCCGCCCGCGGACCTGCACAGCCCGCCCACGCCAGCCGCGGTGTCAGCCGCGCATGGCGACGCCACGCCGCCAGTAGCCCATGAACGCCACCTGCGCGCGATCGATGCCCATGCCCTTCACGAGGTGCCTGCGCAGCGTGGTGACCACGCCGCTCTCGCCGGCGATCCAGAAGTAGCGGTCGTCGTGGGATCCCTCGGATGCCAGCTCCTCGCCGAGTCCGGAGTACACCGGTGTCTCCCACACCAGATCCTCGCCCTCGGCATCCTGCACGACGATCTCCCCGCCCGACGAACCAGAGCCCAGGTGATCGAGCACCGTGGGGATCAGGCGCAGGCCGTGCGCGGCATCGCCGCGCGGCAGCCAGTGCACGTCCACGCCCGCAGGCGCATCGATCGACAGCACATCCACAGCCGACGGCACCTCGATGAAGGCGACCCCGCGCAACGACCGTGGGGCGTCTTCGAGGATGCGCGCGATGGCCGGCGCCGCCGTCTCGTCGCCGACCAGGCAGACGCGGGATGCCGTGCCCGGCGCGTACTCGATGCCGCCGCGCTCGGGACGGCCGCGGCGCGGTCCCACCAGCAGCACGGCATCCCCCGGCTCGGCGCGACTGGCCCACAGCGAGGCGGGACCGGTGAGCCCCGGCGCCAGGTGCAGCACGAAGTCCACCACGACCTCGGTACCCGCGGCATCCGCCTTCAGCTCCCGGATCGAGTAGGTGCGCATCGAACCGCGCTCGGACTCGGGGAACGCCAGGTAGGCGCTCCACCAGTCGTCGGCGCCCCGATCGATCGCGGGCAGCACGCCGGATGCCGGCGGGAAGACGATCTTGATGCGGGTGTCGAACACGTCACCGGGCGTGCCGAACTCATCGAGCTCGACCCCGCCGAAGGTGACGCGCACGAAGCTCGGCGAGATCTGCTGCACGCGGCGCACCTCGGCGAGCGCGAGCACGAACGGGGACTTCTCAAGGGTGTCAGCGGACATGGTGCCTTCCCATCGGTGTGACCATCGGCTTGCCGGTGGCGGGGTCGTCGGTGACCAGGCTCCTCAGCCCGAACACCTCCTGCACCAGCTCGCTGGTGAGGATCTGATCGGGGGCGCCGGCGGCGTGCACGCGGCCGTCCCTGATGGCGACCAGCTCATGCGCGTACCGCGCGGCAAGGTTCAGGTCGTGCAGCACCATCACGATGGTCGTGCCGCGCTCCAGGCTCAGATCGGTGATCAGATCGAGCACCTCCACCTGGTGCGCCACGTCGAGGAACGTTGTCGGCTCGTCCAGCAGCAGGATGTCGGTCTCCTGCGCGAGGGCCATGGCGATCCAGACGCGCTGCCGCTGCCCGCCGGACAGCTCGTCGACGGCACGGTCCGCAAGATCGGTGATGCCAGTAGCATCCAGCGCGTCAGCCACGACCTCGTAGTCGCGGGCGCTCCAGCGCGCGAGCGCCTTCTGGTGCGGATGCCTGCCCCTGCCCACCAGGTCGGCCACGGCGATGCCCTCCGGCGCGATCGGCGACTGCGGCAGCAGCCCCAGCACGCGCGCCACCGCGCGGGTGGGCAGGGTGTGGATGGACCGGCCGTCCAGCACCACCTCGCCGGCGTTCGGGCGCAGCAGTCTCGCCAGGGCCCGCAGCAGCGTGGATTTGCCGCAGCCGTTGGCGCCGACCAGACAGGTGATCCGGCCAGGCGCGATGGCCAGATCGAGGCCGTCGACGACGGTGCGCTCCCCGTAGCCGAGGGTGACGCCCGATGCCTCGAGCTGGTGGCTGACGGTCACAGTGACGCTCCCTGGCGGTTGATGCGGATGAGCAGGTAGATGAGGTACGGCGCGCCCAGCACGCCGGTGATGACGCCCACCGGGTAGCGCGCGCCGAACGCGAACTGGCCGATCAGGTCGCCGGCCAGCACCAGCACGGCGCCCACCAGCGCGCTCGGCACCAGCAGGTTCGCGCCGGGGCCGGTGACGCGCGCGGCGATGGGGCCTGCCATGAAGGCGACGAACGCGATGGGGCCGGTGGCCGCCGTCGCGAACGCCAGCAGCGCCACGGCGCCGACGATGAACAGCATCCGCACACCGCCCACCCGCACGCCGAGCGCAGCAGCCGAGTCGTCGCCGAGGCGCAGCATGCTCAGCGCGCGGGACTGCACGAGCGGCACCGGCAGCACCACCACCATGGCGATCGCGACGGGCCCGACACGATCCCAGGAGGCATTGTTGAGACTGCCCGTCAGCCACTGCATGGCCGTCTGGATGTCCCACTGCGCGGCGCGGGAGAGCACGTACGACACCACGCTCTGCAGCATCGCTGCCACGCCGATGCCGATCAGGATCAGCCGGGTGCCGGCGAACCCGCCGCGGTTGGCGAGCAGGTAGATGGCCAGGGCCGTCACCAGCGCACCGCCCAGCGCCAGGATGCCGATGATCGGCCCGTCGGCGGCCAGCACCACGATGCCGATGACGGCCGCGGCGCTCGCGCCCTCGGAGATGCCGATGATGTCGGGGGATGCCAGCGGGTTGCGCAGCATGGTCTGGAAGGTGACGCCCGCGATGCCGAACGCGCCTCCGGCCAGCACGGCCAGCACGGTGCGGGGCAGACGCAGCTCGCCGACGGTGAAGGAGGCACCCGGCACCTGCCCGCCCAGGATCACCTGCATCACCTCAGCGGGGCCGTAGAACGTGTTGCCGACCATGAGAGCCGTGCAGGCCAGCGCGAGCACCATCACGCCCAGCACGATGCCGGCCGTGGCGTGACGGCGGCGGCGACGGCGACGTCCGGCGATGATGACGGCAGCGCTCGGCGAGAGACGGGGGCGCTGAGCCTGTCGAAGCGTCGCGCTCACAGTTCCCGCACCTTCTGCCGGCGCACGATCCAGATGAAGAACGGCGCGCCGATCACCGCGGTGACGATGCCGACCTGCAGCTCCTCCTCGGCCGCCACCACCCGGCCCACCACATCGGCGGCCACCAGCAGCACGGCACCGGCCATGGCCGACAGCGGCAGCAGCCACCGATGGTCTGTGCCCACCAGCATCCGGCACAGATGCGGGATGACGAGCCCGACGAAGCCGATCGGGCCGGCGATGGCGGTGGCTGCGCCGGCCAGCAGCACGGCGCCCAGCGCCGAGACCAGCCGGGTGCGGAACACGCTCTCGCCCAGTCCCGCGGCCAGCTCGTCTCCGAGGGCGAGGGAGTTCATGCCGCGCGCACATGCCAGGCAGATCAGTGCGCCCACGGCCAGCACCGGGACCAGCACGCCGATCTTGGCCCAGTCCGCGCCGCCGACGCCACCGACCTGCCAGGACTGCCACGCCTGCAGCAGCTCCACGCGGGGGAGCATGATCGCGCTGATCAGCGAGGCGAACGCGGCGGACGTCGCGGCGCCCGCGAGCGTGAGCTTGAGCGGAGTGGCGCCGCCGCGGCCCAGCGACCCGACGGCGTAGACGAACACCGCGGCGACCGCGGCGCCGACGATGGCCACGGCGATCTGCCCCCACGCGCTGCTGAGGCCGAAGAACGCCAGTCCGATGACGACCGCCAGCGCAGCGCCGCCGGTCACGCCGAGGATGCCCGGGTCTGCGATCGGGTTGCGGGTGACGGCCTGCATGGCGGCGCCCGACATCGCCAATGCGGCGCCGACGAGGATCGCCAGAACCGTGCGCGGTACGCGCTTGAGGACCGCGGCCTGCGCGATCGTCGCATCGTGCCCGGTGAGGCCGGCGACGATGTCGTCGGGGCTGACCGCACGCATCCCGAACGACACCGAGACGACGGAGAGCGCGACCAGTGCCGCGCATCCCGCCAGCAGCCACAGCGCGCGCACCGGGATCGGATGCCGCACGGTGGCGGCATCCGACCCGATCGATGCGGCGACGGTCACTTCTCGAGCGGCGCGGCCAGCAGGGCGAAGTAGGTGTCGAGGCCCCACGGGATCGACAGCGGCGACGGGTTCGCAGAGGCTGCCAGCGGAGTGGCATCGGGCAGGATCGCGACGTGGCCCGCGGCGATGGCGGGGATCTTCGACAGCAGCGGGTCGGCCTGCAGCGCCGCCAGCGTGGTGTCGTCGCCGTAGGTGACGAACAGGTCGACGTCGCTGAGCTCATCGGCCTTCTCGGCGCTGACCGTGAGGTAGAAGTCCTTGCTGTCGGCGTGCTTCTGCACGATCGCCGGCATCGGCAGGCCGGCCTGCTTCAGGAACCCGGGACGCGTGTCGGCGGCCGTGTAGTAGCCGATCTGGCTGAGGTCGCTGGGGTCGAGGTAGGCGAACAGCACCTTCTTGTCTTTCAGGATGCTGTGCGCGTCGAGCGCCGCCTCGGTCTGCGCATGCAGATCGGCGATGAGCTTCTTCCCCTCGGCGGCCTTTCCGATCGCCTCGGAGTCCATGGTGATCATGTCGTCGACCGAGGTGCCCCATGCGGTCTTCGGATATGCGACCACCGGGGCGATCTTCGAGAGGGTCTCGTACTCCTCCTTCGTCAGTCCGGAGTATGCGGCGAGGATCACATCGGGGTGCGTGTCGGCGACGGCCTCGTAGTCGATGCCGTCGGTCTCGTCGAACAGCACCGGGGTCTTCGCGCCCAGCTCCTTCAGCTTGTCCTCGACCCACGGCAGCACGCCGTTGCCGTTGTCGTCGCCCCAGGTCGCCTTGCTCATGCCGACCGGCACGACGCCCAGCGCCAGCGGCACCTCGTGGTTGGCCCACGCGATCGTGGCGACCCGCTCGGGCTGCTTCTGGATGGTGGTCTCGCCGTACACGTGCGTGATCGTGACGGGGAAGGCGGAGTCGGATGCCGAACTGGCCGGGCCCTGCGAGTCGGCGGTCGCCGCGGGCGAGCAGGCGGCGAGTCCGAGGGCGAGAGCGGCCGCCGCAGTCGCGGCGAGAAGGCGGGAGAGGCGCACAGCAGTGCCTTTCGTGAAGGTCAGGGGATCAGGCTTAGGTAAGCCTTACTTAACCTAACACGCACTCGCCCGCACTCCGCAAGTGCGGCTCCGCAAATGCCGCTCCGCAAGTGCGGCTCCGCAATGAGGACGCTCAGCCGGCCCGGAGCGGCGAACGACGGGCGGACGGCCGCGACTCCTCGGGCGCCAGGATGCACAGCAGCCGGGTGAGCGTGGACAACCACAGCAGCACCAGGCCCACGACCACGGCCTCCAGCCCCGCGACGGGCAGCACGTGCGCGACGAACGCCAGGATCACGGCGACGACGACCAGCACCACGAGCGCGACGGTCAGCGCACGCAGCATCCGCAGCTCCCCCATCAGCAGCGTCGTCATGACGACTCCGGCGAGGATCAGAACCAGCGCGGCGAACGCGGCGATGGCGTGCGGCAGCGGCGCCTCGTTCAGCGGCAGCATGCCCACGGCCGCGAGTGCGAGCCCGGCCACCGCCCAGGCGGTCACGACGGCCGCGATGCCCCGCAGCGCCGCATCCCCCAGCATCCGGTGCAGGTCGCGGCCGAGGTACGAGCCGGTCGTCGCGACGAGGAGTCCGGCGATGACCACCGTGCCATTGAACGCCCAGCCGTGCGTGCCGATTCCGAGATCCGAGAAGCTGCGGCTCCACCAGGCGGGATCGGATGCCGTCAGCATGGCGAACAGCGTGCCGATGATCAGGAACGCGAACATCAGCGACGCGATGTCGCGGGTGGTCAGGCGGATGCCGGTGCGGAATGCGAACCGCCCGCCGAGAGCGGACGCGACGCCGGCGAACACCCCTCCGCCGATCGCCGAGACCCGAACCCCCTGGAGGCCTGTGGCCAGCACTTCACCGGCCAGCAGCACGCCCAGCCCCGTCACCCCGGCGAGCGCTGCGCCCACGGCGACACCGCTGACGTTCGACACCAGCGCCTGCCAGTCCGGCATGAGCGCCGTCTCGCCGGATCTGTGCATCCGTCCGCTCACCACGAACGCACCCGCGGCGATGACACCCGCCACCAGCGCCACCGGGATCAGCACGCCACCGGAGACCAGCACCGCGCCGACTCCGTCGAACGGCCGCACCGCACCCCACAGCACGGCGGCCCCGGCGAGCGCGCCCAGGGCGAAGCACACGGCGGTCGCCCACAGCATCCGCTCCTGCTCGCGCAGCATCCGCTCGACGTTCATCCCCTCATGCAACCACCACCCGGCGACATACGCTGGGAGCATGAGCACGCACATCGCCGCCGCGCCAGGCGAGATCGCCCCCATCGTCCTGTTCCCCGGAGACCCGCTGCGGGCCAAGTGGATCGCCGAGAACTTCCTCGAGGGCGCGAACCTGTACAGCGAGGTGCGCGGGATGCTGGGCTTCACCGGCTCCTGGAACGGGCACCGCGTCTCGGTGCAGGGCTCGGGCATGGGGCAGCCGTCGATGTCGATCTACGCCAACGAGCTGTTCGACTCGTACGAGGTGCAGACCATCGTGCGCGTCGGCTCCTGCGGAGGGCTCACCGAGAAGGTCGCGATGCGCGACATCATCATCGCCAACGGCGCCTGCACCGACTCGGGGATCAACCGGCAGCGCTTCCATGGGCTGGACTACGCCCCGGTGGCCGACTTCTCCCTGCTGCGGGCGGCCGTCGAGGCGTCGGAGGCGCTTCCGCTCGCGAACACGGTGCACGTCGGCCTGCTGTACTCCAGCGACCAGTTCTACTCGACCCGCCCCGAGCTCACCGAGCCGCTGGTCGCGCACGGCGTGCTGGGTGTCGAGATGGAGACCAGCGGGCTGTACACGCTGGCCGCGTACTACGGGCGGCGGGCGCTGGCGGTGTGCACAGTGTCGGATCACCTGGTCACGCACGAGGAGACGACCGCGCAGGAGCGCGAGCAGACCTTCGGCGACATGATCGAGATCGCGCTGCGCGCGGCGGTCTCCTGAGCGGCGCGCGCCTCGGGATCCAGGTCAGGCTGCGGCGCGGATGATGTGACTCCGGGCGTGCGCCGCGGCTTCGCCGAGGTCGTCGAAGAGATGGTTCTGGTGGCGCAGCGAGCGCAGCACCCCGACGTGCTCGGCGAGCTTCAGGTGCCTCGGCTGGATGCCCTTCACCAGCACTGTGATCCCGCGACGCTCCAACGACACGATCATGTCGGTGATCACCTGGGCGCCTGTGGCGTCGAGGATCTGCAGCTGCGACATCCGGATGATGACCACCTCGACCTCGCGCAGGGTGATCACGCGCTCCATCATGCGTTCGGCCGCCCCGAAGAACAGCGCACCATCGAGGCGGAACAGCGCGATCCGCTCGTCGCCGGACCGCGCGGCGCCCGGCAGCTCCTCGCGGTGCACGCCGCTGGTCTTCGCCAGCTGCCGCAGGGCGAAGAACCCGGCGGCGAGCAGCCCGATCAGCACGGCGTAGATCAGGTCGACGCTGACGGTCACGGCCGCGGTGATCACGAACACGACGGCATCCGCCCGCGTGGAGCCCATCACCGCGCGCACCGTGGAGGGCGCGATCATGCGACAGGAGGTGACCATCAGCACGCCCGCGAGTGCGGCCAGTGGTATGCGCGAGACGACGGACGCCCCGACCAGCACCACGGCGAGCAGCAGCAGGCCGTGCACGACGGCCGCCAGCCGGGTGCGGGCACCGGCGCGGATGCTGACCGCCGTGCGGGCGATGGCGCCGGTGGCGGGCATCCCTCCGAACAGTCCGGCGGCGATGGACGCCAGCCCCTGGCCGACCAGCTCGCGGTCGGCGTCATAGGGGCCGGTGTCGGAGATGCTGGCGGCGACGCGAGCGGCCAGCAGCGATTCGATCGCCGCCAGGGCGGCGACAGCCAGCGCCGGGCCGAGCAGCCCGAGGGCCGCACGCGGCTCGACGAGCGGCAGCGTCGGCGCCGGCAGTCCTGTCGGCAGCTCGCCGATTACGTCGACCGGCAGCCCGAGGAGGGCGGCCAGGAGCCCGGCGACCACGATCGCCAGCAGGGATCCGGGGAACTTCGGAGCGAGCGTGAGCGAGACCAGCATGATCGCCACCACGACCGCGACGAGCAGTAGCGACCAGCCCAGCTTCGGCCAGGATGCCGTCATCAGCGACTGCACAGCCGAGATCGCGGCATTGGTGCTCTCCCCCGGCTTCGTGCCGGTGGCGGTCGGCACCTGCTGCAGGAAGATGATGACCGCGATGCCGAGCGTGAATCCCTCGATCACCGGCCAGGGGATGTAGCTGATCGTTCGTCCGAGGCGCAGCACGCCGGCCAACAGCACCAGCGCTCCGGCGAGCAGGCAGATCAGTGCCAGGGCGGTGGTGCCCTGGGACGCCATGATGGGCGCGAGCACCACGACCATCGCCCCCGTGGGACCGGAGACCTGCACGTTCGAGCCGCCGAAGACGGCCGCGACGACGCCCGCGATGATCGCGGTGACCAGGCCGCTCTCCGCACCGGCACCCGAACTGACGCCGAACGCGAGGGCCAGGGGAAGCGCGACGATGCCGACGGTGACGCCGGCGAGCAGATCGCCGCGCCAGGTGCGCGACACGGCCGCGTAGTCGGTGCGGGACGGCAGCAGGGAGCGGGGATTCATGTGCGCTCGGGAATGACCGGCATCCCGCTCTGCTCGATCAGCTGCTGCTGCGTGGTCTGCAGGATCTCGCCCAGCAGGGCGCGCGCGACGCGCAGCAGATCGGCCACCTCGGGATAGGCGAGCCGGTAGAACACCAGACTGCCGCGACGCTCGGAGATCACGAGTCGATTCCGCCGCAGCACTGCCAGGTGCTGCGAGACGTGCGAAGCCTCCAGATCGATCTGCGCGAGCAGTTCGGAGACCGAGGACTCCGGCACGGCCGAGAGCACCTCGAGGATGCGGATGCGGATGGGATGCGCGAGGCCTTTGAACAGCCCGGCCTTCACCTCGTACAGCGGACGGTTCGGGTCGCTGAACATGGCGCTCTCCTTGCGGATCAATGGGATGACGATTTCATCATATGATCATATTCTGACAGTTTCCCGTCCGGAGCCTTCTCGGCCCGATCGCAGGACATCGCGTCACCGATGCGTCAGCGATGCGCGGATCAGAGGTCGCCGGGAACGAAGAAGCAGCCGGATGCGTCGGTGCGAGTGTGCGAGATGAATGCATCCTTCTCGTCCAGACGACGCTGGGTGAGCACGAACGTCGTCGGATCGGAGAGGAACGCGATGAACAGCAGCCCCACGGCCGCCTCGCCGTCGATGCTGTAGCTGCGGCGCAGCATCAGCCCACGGCCGACGTTGGCAGGGTGCGCCCGGCGGGCGTGCGCGTCGAGCGGGGTCAGCATCTCGCCGTCGGGCTTCTTCGCGAACAGGTCGATCTGCGCCCGGGTCCCTCCCCCCGACAGCGGGGCGCCGGTGTCGCGGTGACGTCCGAAAGCGCGCTCCTGCGCGCTCACATCCAGTCGCCCGAAATCCGGCGAGATCCACATCCGGCGCAGCACCCAGTGCGTGTCGCGCGAGGACGCATCCGTCCAGACGCCGGCCGCGAGCTCCTCGGCGGTGCGGGGATTGATGATGCCGTCGATGAATCCCGCGGAGGTGCGCGCCGTGCCGTACGACGTCGGGGCGTCGCGCACGCCCAGCTGCTGCCAGAGCACCGTGCCGCCGAGCAGCTCGCGCGCGGCATCTGCGGCCTGGCGCACGCCGGCGACGGTTTCGGCGCACACCTGCACGGCGAGATCACCGCCGGTCACGACGCCGTCGGCGTCGTTCGCGAAGGAGGGCAGATCGGATGCCGCGGCCGCGCGCTCCGGCCACAGCACCTTCGCGTGGCGCGGGGCGAACCCGACCGTGACCGTCAGCTCACCGGCATCCGCCGGCAGCTTCGGCAGTCGCGCGAGCATCGACCGCACCCGCGCGAGAAGTCGGGGGGAATCGACGGCGGTGAAGGTCAGCACCTCGATGAGCGCGTGATGCTGCGGCACCTCGGGCGCAGTGATGCCGGGGCGACGGTCCGCCGTCGGCAACGCCGCAGACGCCGGCGTCTGCTCGGCTCTCGCAGGTTCGGCTCCGGGCGTCAGCGCGCCGCGCAGCGCCCAGCCGGCCATACCCGTGACAGCCGCGCCACCGGCCGCCAGGAACAGACCGCGGCGCGTGGGTCGGCCCATCGCGGTCCCCTCATCCCGCGTGACCCGCCCCTGTGCGTCGTCACGTTCAGTCACCATGCGCCCCGAACGCCTGGTCCACGGCCGGGATGCGTGCGGCGGGCTTCGCGCCGGTCGGCCGGATGACCAGGGCGTCGTCATCTCCGGCATCCAGCCGTCTGAGCGCGCCGTGCTCATCGACCCACAGCCTGGTGCGCGCCTTCTGTCCGTCGACACTCGGCGAGCGGAACACCTGCAGCTCCACCCCGTCGTCGTCGGCCTGACCGAGATAGCGGGCGTCCGACTGCCGCAGCAGCGTGGAGTTCTCGGGCCGGTCGGCACCCATGCCGAAGACGACGGCCATGATGGGCGACGGACTGCTCTCCTGCTGCCAGACACCGTCCTTCTCGACCAGGCACACCTTCGGGTTGAACGCCAGGTGCTCGGTGACCGCGATGCCCTCGGGCCCGCGCTTCACCTCACCCCAGGCGATGCCGTCGTCGAAGTCGACAGTGAGCGTCGCGGAGACGTGATCCACGGAGTCCGTCTTGCCCGCCGTCAGCGCGACGACGGCGTCTCCGCCCGCAGCAAGCCGGAACCTGACCTGAGCGAGCGTGTCAGCCTGCTCGATGGTCAACGGCTGACCGGAATCCGACAGGCCCGCGCTGCAGCCGGAGAGCAGCAGCGCGGTGCACACGGCCAGAACGGCAGCACGCCATCGCCTCACGAGACCGCCTTCGCGAGCAGGTCCGCAGCAGGAGGGACGATGCCGTCCAGCGCCGGCAGCTCGATCGTCTTCGGCAGAGTGCGCGGAGCCGTGTCCGTCTTCGACAGCCCCGGACGCTCCGGTGGCAGCGCCACCTTGGAGAACGCCAGCCCCTTCGGGGCAGCCGGCTGCGCGAAGGGCACCCCGATCGCGTTGCAGCCGCTGAGACCCGCAGGCGATGTGAGCGCCGTAGCCGGCAGCACGAAGCAGTTGTCCGTCCCGGGAGCGGTGGCGGATGCGGCGAACGCGACGTCCAGCGCATTGCCCGACCACGCGTTGTCGGACACCCGTGTGCCCGTGGGCGCGAAGTCGTCCGCGGACACGATCCAGACGCCCACCGACGTGTTGCCGCTGATCGTGTTGGCCCGCACCTCGGCATCCACTGTTCCGCCGAGCCCGATGCCGACGCCGAACGCACCTGTCGCCTGCGCGGGTGTGGCGGGCTCGTCGTTGTCCGAGATCACGTTGCCGACGACGCGCACCGCGGTGCTCGGCCCGTGCGCCTCGAGGTAGTTGCTGAGCACGCTGACCCCGATGCGGTTGCCGACGATGCGATTGCCGGTGACCACCACATGCGAGGCGTTGGCCAGCTCGAGGCCCGAGGCGTTGAGCGTGATGACGTTGTCCTGCACGACGGCATTGCACTCTGCGCACTGGCCGACGTAGATCCCGGAGTCCGAACCGCCGCTGGCGAGGTTGTCGCGGATGACGCCGTCGGTGCGGTTGAACGCGTAGATGCCGTACAGGCCGTTGTTGTTCGCAGTGACGTCCTGCACCAGGTAGCCGGGCACGGGCGGCGGCACGTCGGATGGCAGGTAGCCGTCCGGACCGCGCGCGACCCCCGCGCCGTTCTTGTCGGTGGCGCCCGTGATCAGCACGCCGTTCTGCAGGTGATTGCGCACCGTGAGGTTCTCGACCGTGATGCGCTCGCCCGTCGCCACCACGCCGTTGCTGCGCGTGAGCTCGCCGTCGATGATGACCTTGTTGCGGTCCTCACCGCGCACGGTCACGTCATCGGCGCGGACATCCAGCGACTCGGTGTACGTGCCGGGGGCGATCAGGATGATGCCGCCGTCGGCCACCATGGCCCCGGCCTTCGACAGCGTGGCGTCGGCCGGCACGTGCACGACCTTCTGCGTGGGCTGCTCGGAGGGCCCCGGACCGCAGCCGGTCGCGGAGAGCAGGCCGAGGGCCACCGCGACGATCGCGGTGGCCCTCAGCAGCGCATTGCTCACGAGAACAGGTTACCGGCGGTATCCGTGTTCCCCTCGGCGGATGCCGTGCGGCGACGGCGGACGAGCACCAGCCCGGCGCCGATCATCAGCAGCAGCATGGCCACGCCGCCCAGAGCCCACGGCATGGCGCCACCGGTGATCGCCAACGGCACGGGCTCCGGAGCGTAACCGGCATCCAGCGTCGGCAGATCGGCCTTGCCGGGATCCGCGGAGTTCGACCCCGTAGCCGGCGTCGTGAACGTGATGCGGCCCGTGCTCGGGTTCGCATCGGAGTCCCGCGCGTCGTCGCCGCCACGGTTCGCCGAGGTCAGCGGAACGGTCTTGCCCTTCACCATCACGCTCTTCGGGAACTCGACCGTGTACTGCGTGGACGGCTTCAGATCCGTGAACGCGTAGTACCCGTGCTCATCGGTCTTCGTCGTGGCGACCAGCGTGCCGTCCTCGTCGTACAGCTTCACGGTGACATCCCCGAGAGGCGTCTCACCGGAATCCTGCACGCCGTCACGGTCGGCGTCGAACCACACGTAGTCGCCCACCGAGACCAGGATCGGCGTGTACCCGGCATCGATCGTCGGATCATCCGCCTCGCCCGGAACCGCGGAGTTGTTTCCGTCGGCAGGGGTGGTGATCGGTGCGCGTCCGGTGGCGACAGCCGGGTTGGAGTCGGCTGCCGTGTCACCGCCCGCCCGGGGCGTGGTGAGCTGCTGCGGCACACCATCGTCCGTGACCGTCGTCGGGAATTCGACGATGTAGTCCGTCGAGTTGGGCAGGTCCGTGAAGACGTAGTAGCCGTCCGCGTCGGTCGTGGTCGTCGCGACCACGGTACCGTCGGGGTTCAGCAGCTTCACCGTCGCACCGGGAACCGGCTTCTCACCGGCGTCCTGCATGCCGTCGCCGTCCTGATCGAGCCACACGTAGTCGCCGACCGAGACCAGCACCGGCACATAGCCGGCATCGACGTTCGGCACGTCGGTCTGGCCAGGCTCGGACGAGTTCGTGCCATTCGCCGGCGTCGTCACCGTCGTGCGGCCGGTGTCGACCGCCGGGTTCGAATCGGTCGCGCCGTCACCCTGTCCGGGAGTCGTCAGCTCATGGTTGACGCCGTCGACGGTGACCGTCGTCGGGAACTCCACCACGTATTGCGTGTTCGGAGTCAGATCCGTGAACGCGTAGTAGCCGTCCGCGTCGGTGGTCGTGGTCGCGACCACGGTGCCGTCGGGGTTCAGCAGCGTCACCGTCGCATCGGGAACCGGCTTCTCACCGGCATCCTGCACGCCGTCGCGATCCGCATCGATCCAGACATAGTCGCCGATGGAGACCGGCGGCACGATGTAGCCCGCGTCGATGGTCGGGTCATCGGCCTGGCCGGGCTGCGCCGAGTTCGACCCGCTCGCCGGCGTGGTGACCGCCGCGCGGCCCGTCTCCGGGATGGGGTTCGAGTCCACGGAGCGGTCGTCGCCGGCGGCGCGCTGGGTCAGCGGCATCACCGTGCCATCGATGGTCACCGTCGTCGGGAACTCCACCACGTAGGGAGTCGAGTTGGGCAGGTCGGTGAAGACGTAGTACCCGTTCGCGTCGGTCGTGGTCGTCGCGGCCACGGTGCCGTCGGGGTTCAGCAGCGTCACCGTGGCACCGGGCACCGGCTTCTCGCCCGCATCCTGAATGCCATCGCCGTCGGCGTCGACCCACACGTAGTCGCCGACCGAGACCAGATCCACCACGTAGCCCGCATCGATCGTCGGATCGTCTGCCTGGCCGGGCTCGGCCGAGTTGCTGCCGTTCAGCGGCGTGGTCACAGACGCGCGGCCGGTGTCCACTGCAGGGTTGGAGTCCGTCGTGGCATCGCCCTGCGTCGGCGTGGTCAACGAATAGTTCACGCCGTCCACGACGACCGCATTCGGGAACTCCACGATGTAGTCCGTCCCCGGAGCGAGATCGGTGAACGCGTAGTAGCCGTCCGCGTCGGTGGTCGTGGTCGCGACCTCTGTGCCACCGGGTGTGAGCAGCCTCACCGTCGCACCCGGAACCGGCTTCTCGCCGGCATCCTGAACGCCGTCACGGTCCGCATCGATCCAGACGTAGTCGCCGATCGAGACCGGCGGCACGATGTAGCCCGCGTCGATGGTGGGATCGTCCGCCTCACCGGGTTCGGTGGAGTTCACACCCGTGGCGGGAGTGGTCACCGGCGCACGACCCGTGGCCACCGCGGGGTTCGAGTCCGCGCCGCGGTCGCCGCCTGCACCAGGCGTCGTGAGCGTCACATTCGTGCCGTTCACGTTCACGGATGTCGGGAACTCGACGATGTAGTCCGTCAGCGCGGGAAGGCTGCCGAACGCGTAGTAGCCGTTCGCGTCGGTCGTGGTCGTGTCGAGCACCGTTCCGTCGGGCGCCAGCAGATTGACCGTCGCTCCGGGCACCGGGGGCTCTCCGGCATCCTGGATGCCATCGCCGTCCTGATCGATCCACACGTAGTCGCCGATCGAGACCAGCGGCACGTAGCCCGCGTCGATGGTGGGGTCGTCGGCATCGCCCGGCGTGCTCAGGTTGCTCCCCGACGCCGGAGTGGTCACCGGCGCCCTGCCGGTGTCCGTGGCCGGGTTGGAATCGGTTGCGGTGTCTCCGCGCGTCGGCCCGGTCAGGCCGTACGTGCGCCCGTTGACCGTCACCGTGGTCGGGAAGACCACCGTGTAGTCACTGCTGGCTCGCAGATCGGTGAACGAGTAGTACCCGTCGGCGTCGGTGGTCGTGGTAGCGACCGTCGCGCCTGTGCTGTCGAGCAGCGTCACAGTCGCACCGGGCACCGGAGCCTCACCGGCATCCTGCTGGCCGTCGTTGTCCGCATCGATCCAGACGTAGTCGCCGATGGAGACCGGCTTGGGCGCGAAGCCGAAGTCGATCGAGTGGTCGTTGACGTTGGCCGCCGGAGATGTGATGTTCGCGACCACCGTCGGCGTTCCGCCCACATCGGCCGTGGCACCGTTGCTGTCGATTCCGCGGTCCCCGCCCGCTGCGGTGAGCGTGGGATCGGTGCCCGCCAGGGGACCGCCGGCGGCAAAGTCGGCCGGGCGATCCAAGCGGATCTGGTAGTCCGTGGCCGGCTGCAGCCCATCGGAGGTCGAGAAGTAGTACTCGCCGTTCTCGTCGGTCTCGGTCGTTGCGACCAGGGTGCCCGCCGTGTCGTACAGCGACACCTGCACGCCCGCGGCGATCGGCTCGTCCGGATCCTGGATGCCGTCCTTGTCGGTGTCCAGCCAGATGCGGTTGCCGATCTGCTGGGTGGCGTTCAGAACCAGCGCCTCCATGTCGGCGAGGCCCTGCGCCTTCTGGAAGTCATTGGTGACCAGGACGTCGGTGGATCCAGTGGAGCCGGCGGCCCTATCACCCGTGGCCGGGTTGAACGCGCGCAGTCCGTTGGACCACAGCTCGGTGGCATCCATCTGGTTGATCACCAGCCGGTCGGTGCCCGGGACGGCGACCATTCCGCCGAAGGCCGCCTCGTTGTGGAATCCGCCGAAGTCATCGAAGTCACCGCTGCGGTTCAGCGTGGTTCGGCAGTTGAAGTCCAGCGTCGAGCCCGAGGCGCATACGCCGACGATGTCACCAGTGGCGATGTAGTTCGCGTACGCACTGTCGCCATCGGTCTGCTGACCGTAGTACAGCATCGAGCTGTACTGGTCGCCGCCACGGTCGCGGAAGGCGAGGATCATCCCGCCTGGCTGGGTGAACTCGATGTCGGAGAGCATGGGCTGCGGCACCGAGAACTGTCCGGAAAGGCCCTGCCCGGCAGGATCCGGCGGCGACGTAATGATGGAGCCATCGATGCAGGCCTGTGGAACATCATCGCCCCACGGCCGCCAGTCCACCGGCTGGCAGACGGCGCTCACGGGGATGTTGCCGGACGCGACGCCGCTGTGCCCCGGTGCGGTCGTCGGGTCGCCGGAGAGAACCGTACCCGTCGGGGCGAGAATGCCCTGCGCGGAGATCGTGTACTCGATCACCGTGGCCTCGGACGTCGCACCACAGGTGGCGCCGATGTAGATCTTGCCGTCGTTCTGTCCGATGGCCATGGGCGCCCAGTCCTCATCCGCGGCGCAGTTCACCGCGGGAATGGCCAGCGTCTGCGTCGGAGCCGGGTCCACCGCACCCTGCACGGGATAGACCACCACCGAGTCGGTGTGCATGTTGACGGCCAGCAGGAACTTGGAGTCCTCGGTGACCTCGACGTCGCCTAGAGACTCGCGGCCGACGGCCGTGCGGAACGAGTAGTCCTGCAGCTGTTGGCCAGCCAAGTTGGTTTCGGTCATGTCGTGCGCTGTGGTGCCGGCATCCGCAACCGTGGCGTAGACCTCGGTCGCGCCGGTGAACGGGTCGACTCGGTAGATCGCGCCGGGACCGCCTGGACCATACGTCGAGCCGCGCTTGGCGTACGCTCCGGCGTAGATCTTCTGCGCCTTCTGATCCAGTCCGATGCCGTAGACCGATCCCGTGGTGACGCGCTGCGTGACGGCGGCCGGCGGCTTGTTGAGCCGATACGGCACCGAGTAGATCTCCTTATTCTCTGTAGCACCGGGCCAGATGCTGTCCGGCTGCAGGGCCGAGTAGATCGTGGCGTTCGACGCCCCCAGGGTACTGCGGTCGACGTACCCGACGGAGAGTGTCGCATCTGCGCCGGCGGACACGTCGACGAAGGACGTCGTCGGCGCGAACTGCGGCTCGGCATGCCCGTCGAGGATCGTCGCCTCGGAGTAGACACCCGCGTTGGGGTTGACCACATCGACGCGGTACTTGCTGCCCACGAGCGTGTTGCCCGCGTCAGTCGCCGCGAGCACGACCTGACCGCCGGCGTTCGTCGAGCGCGTGATGGTGTGACCCGACGCATCTGAGATACGCACGGTCACGCCGTTGATCGGCGCATCCGCGGCATCGCGGGTGCTCGACACGTTGACGTCTTTGACCACGGAGACCGTGATCGTCCCGTCGCCGGTGTCCGCCGAGGCGGGTGGAATGAATACGAACGACATCGCCGCGACAGTCGCGAACGCGGCTGTGCACGCAGTGAGCTTCTTCAAAGCGTCTCCTGTGACCCCCCTCGCCTCACCCCTCCGATGAGGCCTCGTCGGCTGGGTGGACCGACACGCTCATATTGGCCCTATGCATATCCTGAGCGCAAGCCGACATTCCGACGTGAGTCTCCTGTGCACATCGCGTGCAGCTTCGAAGGGTTGGCGTGTTCGACCTCCACGGGTCGACGCTTCGAGCCGAGGTGGAAGGATCGAGACATCATGCTTCTCGATCCCGCTCCCGTCCGCGACGCCGATGCGGATGCCGTGTACACGGCGTTCGTCGAGTGGGCGGAGTCCACGGGCATCAGCCTGTACCCTGCGCAGGACGAGGCGGTCATCGAGATCGTCTCCGGCCAGAACCTGATCCTGTCCACGCCGACCGGCACGGGAAAGTCGTTGGTGGCCGTCGGGGCGCACTTCGCCGCGCTGGCCTCCGGTCGCCGCACGTACTACACGGCACCCATCAAGGCCCTGGTGAGCGAGAAGTTCTTCAGCCTGGTCGACATCTTCGGCGCGGCGAATGTGGGCATGGTCACCGGAGATTCATCGGTCAACGCGGATGCCCCCATCGTGTGCTGCACGGCCGAGATCCTCGCCAACCTCGCACTGCGGGAAGGGTCGGGTGCCGACGTCGGCCAGGTCGTGATGGACGAGTTCCACTTCTACGGCGACCCCGACCGGGGCTGGGCCTGGCAGGTGCCGCTGCTCACGCTGCCGCAGACGCAGTTCGTCCTGATGTCCGCGACGCTCGGAGACGTCACGTCACTGGCATCCGATCTGACGCACCGCACCGCGCGCGAGACGGCGGTCGTGACCGGAGTGGAACGACCCGTGCCGCTGCACTTCTTCTACGAGACGACGCCCATCCACGAGACCATCGAGGATCTGCTGCACACGGATCGCGCACCGGTGTACATCGTGCATTTCTCGCAGGCCGCGGCCATGGAGCGCGCGCAGGCGCTCGCCAGCGCGAAGGTCTCCACCCGCGAGCAGCGCGATGCGATCGCGGAGCTGATCGGCGGGTTCCGTTTCACGACCGCGTTCGGGCGGACGCTCTCGCGGCTGCTGCGGATGGGCATCGGCGTGCACCACGCGGGCATGCTTCCGAAGTACCGCCGGCTGGTGGAGCAGCTCGCACAGCGCGGCATGCTGCGGGTGATCTGCGGCACCGACACCCTCGGCGTCGGCATCAACGTGCCCATCCGGACGGTGCTGCTGACGGCGCTGACGAAGTTCGACGGGCAGCGGATGCGGCAGCTGAACGCCCGCGAGTTCCACCAGATCGCGGGGCGGGCCGGCCGCGCCGGCTACGACACCACGGGGACCGTGGTCGCGCAGGCGCCGGAGCACGAGACCGAGAACCTCGCGGCGATCCGCAAGGCCGGCGACGACCCGAAGAAGAAGCGCAAGATCATCCGCAAGAAGGCGCCGGAGGGATTCGTGTCGTGGGGCGAGCCGTCGTTCCGCAAGCTCATCGACTCGGAGCCCGAGACGCTCACCTCGCACATGCAGATCACCAGCGCCATGATGCTGAACGTCATCGCCCGCGGCGGCGACGCGTTCGCGAATATGCGTGCACTGGTATATGACAACCATGAGCCTCGGGACAGGCAGCGGATGCTGGCGCTGCGTGCGCTCGGGATCTACCGGACGCTGCGCGAATCCGGGGTCGTGGAGACGTTCGACGACGACCCTTCGACAGGCTCAGCGCCGCAGGGGAATGGGTCCCGGGACGATGGTTCCCTGAGCCTGTCGAAGGGCATCCGCCTGACCGTCGACCTGCAGCCGAATTTCGCGCTGAACCAGCCGCTGTCCCCCTTCGCCCTGGCGGCGTTCGAGCTGCTCGACCCCGAGTCGCCCAGCTTCGCGCTGGACATGATCTCGATCGTGGAGTCGACGCTGGACGACCCGCGCGCGATCCTCTCGCAGCAGGAGTTCGTCGCCCGCGGCGAGGCGGTGGCGGCGATGAAGGCAGAGGGCATCGAGTACGACGAGCGCATGGAGCTGCTCGAGCAGATCACCTGGCCCAAGCCACTGGAGGAGCTCCTGTCGGCTGCGTTCAGCACGTTCAGCGCTGCGCAGCCGTGGATCCGTGACTTCGAACTGCATCCGAAGTCCGTCGTGCGCGACATGTACGAACGAGCCATGTCGTTCGGGGAATATGTTGCGTTCTACAAGACCGCCCGCTCAGAGGGCGTGGTGCTGCGGTACCTCTCGGATGCCTATCGCGCGGCGTCGCAGACCATCCCCGAGCATCTGAAGACCGAGGAGCTGCATGACCTCATCGAGTGGCTGGGCGAACTGGTGCGCCAAGTCGATTCGAGCCTGCTGGATGAGTGGTCGGAATTGATCAGCGGCTCGGACACCGGCTCGCTGACGAAGGGTGACGAGCCCGTCGTGCCTCCCGCGCCGAAGCGCCTGACCGGCAACACCCGTGCGTTCCGCGTGCTGGTGCGCAACGAGCTGTTCCGCCGAGTGCAGCTGGCGGCCCGTGAGGACGTGGAGTCGCTGGCATCCCTCGACCCCGGCTTCACCGGCTGGGACGCGGCGCTGGATGCGTACTACGCCGAGCACGACGAGATCCTCACCGGCGCGGATGCTCGCAGCTCGGCGCTGCTGATCATCGAGGAGGGCGCAGCGGAGTGGACCGTCCGCCAGATCCTCGATGACCCCGCCGCCGACCACGACTGGGGCATCTCAGCCACGGTTGACCTGACAGCCTCCGACGAGGAGGGTGCCGCTGTCATTCGCGTGACGGGTGTGGACCGCCTGTAGGGCCGGATCACCGGCATCCGTCCTCGTTTCAGATCGGGGGCCGACACGCCACATCGCGGACGATTACCGCGATTCCGTCCGGCATCCGGCGTGTCGGCCCCCGAAGCGCAAGCGCAGTCGGATCAGGCCGCACGCTTCTGCCGCGTCGCGGCGAGCTCCCGTCCGTACGTGCGCGCCGACTCCTCGGCCTGCTGCTTCAGCTCGTTGGCGACCTCGGTGAACGCATCCAGCGCGGGATTGACGCCCACCAGCGTGAACGGCCGCTGCACGATCCGCAGGTCCAGACCCCAGACGTCCTCCAGCACGCGGCGCAACCACCCCGTGGAGTGGTCCCAGCCCTCCTTCGGCGTCCCGGGCGAGTAGTTGCCGCCGAGCACGGTGACCAGCGTCGCCGGCTTGCCGCGAAGGGCCGTCCCCTGCGGGTCGATGCGCGGCTCGGTGTACGCGAGATCGAACCAGGTCTTGAAGTGCTGGGAGACGCCGTAGTTGTAGAGCGGGACGGCGAACAGCAGCGCATCCGCCTGGAGCATCTCGTCGGCGAACGTGCTCGCCAGCGCCTGCGCCCGCCTCTGCTCGTCGGAGCGGTCCTCTGGCGAGACGAACTTCGCGGTGACGGCCGCCGCCCACGTCGTCGCCGGAACGGGGTCGACCGAGAGGTCGCGTCGGGTCACCGTCGAGTCCGGGTGGGAACTCGTCCACTCGGCTTCGACGAGATCGGCGAGCGAGTGGCTGGCAGACGTCGCAGGGAGGATGCTGGCATCCAGACGGAACAGAGACATGAAACACCTTTCGTTTTCCGCTGTCGCTTTGTTTTTCGTAGCGGCAAGCGTTAACGTAGCACCGGTATGATGGTGCCATGGCGGATGCCGACCAAGAGATCCAGTTGTGTGACGCCGCCGTCACGCTGGCCTTCAGCGTGCTCGGAAAGCGCTGGAACGGGATGATCGTGTCGTCCCTGGGCGCGGGTCCGGCGAGTTTCGTGTCTTTGCGCCGCGCAGTGAGCGGCATCAGCGACACCGTGCTCTCCGACCGCCTCACCGAGCTGGCCCAGACCGGGCTCGTCTCGCGCTCCGTCGATGCCGGTCCCCCGATCGCGGTGTCCTACTCACTGACCGGCAGCGGACGGAGACTTCTCCCGATCCTCGGCCAGCTCGGGGAGTGGGCGTCGGCCAACCTCGAGCTGCCCGCGCACTGACGAGCTCCGTCGAGCCCGCCTTACCGGCCGGCCCACGATCACGCTGATCGGTCGGCCTGCAGCATCCCGCGCAACATCGGCACAGTTCGGGGGCCGACACGCCACTCTGCAGGATGGATCACCGCAAAGCATCCACCGAACTGGCGTGTCGGCCCCCAGACTGTGCACGTGCGACGCGGATGCTCACCACGGGCTCGGCTTGTAGTCCTTCAGGAACACGCCGTGCAGGTCGACGCCCGCCTCGCCCTGCACGATCGGGTCGTACACGCGGGCGGCGCCGTCGACCAGGTCGAGCGGGGCGTGGAAGCCCTCCTCGGCCAGGCGCACCTTCGTGTAGTGCGGGCGCTCGTCGGTGATCCATCCGGTGTCGACGGCGGTCATCAGGATGCCGTCGGTCTCGAGCATCTCGCCGGCGCTGGTGCGGGTGAGCATGTTCAGCGCGGCCTTGGCCATGTTGGTGTGCGGGTGCCCAGGGCCCTTGTACCTGCGACCGAACTGTCCCTCCATGGCGGACACGTTCACGATGTACTTGCGCCGCGCGCCGGATGCCGCCATCGCGGGCCGCAGCCGGCTGATCAGCAGGAACGGCGCCGTGGTGTTGCACAGCTGCACCTCGAGCATCTCCAGAGGGTCGACCTGGTCGACCGACTGCACCCAGCTGTTCACGCGCTTGACGTCGGGCACCAGGCCACCCGCGTCGATGGCGGTGCCGTCGGCGTGCTTCGCCAGCGACGACGAACCCGCCGCCATCGACAGCCGGGTCAGCTCGTCGGCAGTCAGCGCCTGCCCGCCGCGCTCCGCCACGGTGCCGGCGAGCGCCGCGACAGAGAGCAGCGGGTTGGCGTGCACCGACGCCTGCAGCGCCTCGGGGTGGGGGTCGGCGGTGTGACCGAAGGTCTCCACCTCGGGCAGCGGGCCATCCGGAAGCGGCTGCAGCTCGGCATCCGTCAGCAGGGAATACGCGCCCGGCGAGCGCCGCACGGTCTGCGCGGCGTTGTTGATGAGGATGTCCAGCGGGCCCTGCGCGGCGACGGAGTCGGCCAGTGCGATCACCTGCGCCGGGTCGCGCAGATCGATGCCGACCACCCGCAGTCGGTGCAGCCACTCGCCCGAGTCCGGCAGCGACGAGAAGCGCCGCACGGCATCCCGCGGGAAGCGGGTGGTGATGGTCAGGTGCGCGCCGTCGCGCAGCAGGCGCAGGGCGATGTGCATGCCGATCTTGGCACGCCCGCCGGTGAGCAGCGCGCGCCTGCCGACGAGGTCGGCGTGGGCGTCGCGCTTGGCGTGGCTGAACCTCGCGCACTCCGGGCAGAGCTGGTGGTAGAAGGCGTCGACGAGCGTGTAGGGCTTCTTGCAGATGTAGCAGTTGCGCGGCTTGAGCAGCTCCCCGGCGATGGGTGCGTCGACGACGCTCGTGGCCAGGTCGATCCCGCGAGTCTCGTCGTCGATGCGGTCGGGGGCGCCGGTGGCCGTGCGCGCGACGACGGCCTTGTCGGCCTCGGCCACGGCATCCCGGATCTCCTTGCGGCGTGCGCGCTTGACGGCCTTGAACATGTTCGAGGTGGCGCGTCGGACGGCGAGGTAGTCCGGATGCTGCTGATCCACCCGATCGAGTTCGGCGAGCACCCGGATGGTGGTGGCGAGATCGTCGGGGTCGATGCCGGATGCCGGGAGCTCGCTCATTGGGCCGATTCTACCGGCCAGACCTGGGCGTTCCGGAGTGGGACTGACCATTGTCGGGACCCCGGCGTAGGGTCGGCCACATGAGCACCACCGGAGTCGTCGAAGCGTCCATCCACCAGGGGATCGTGCCCGGCTACCTGCTGGCGAAGCTGGCGCGATCGAGCCAGTACACGCGCGCTGCCGAGGCCGCCAGGCAAACCCTCATCAAGGGACGTCCGGAGTACCACTCCACGCTCCAGCTGTCGGTCGATGAGAACGGCGATCTGATCGCCGACGTGCAGGCGGCGCCCACCCGCACCATCTACGACACGCACAACACCGAGCAGCTGCCTGGAGACAAGGTCCGGGGCGAGGACGATCCCGAGGTGGCCGACACGGCGGTCGACCAGGCGTTCGACGGACTGGGGGACACGTTCCAGCTGCTGCTGCAGGCGTTCCAGCGCGATTCCCTCGACGGCAAGGGTGCGCCGCTCGACGCCACCGTGCACTACGGCGAGAAGTACGACAACGCGTTCTGGAACGGCTCGCAGATGGTGTTCGGCGACGGCGACGGCGAGGTGTTCACCGGCTTCACGAGTTCGGTCACGGTGATCGGGCACGAGCTGGGCCACGGCGTGATCCAGACCACTGCGGGCCTGGAGTACCAGGGCCAGTCCGGTGCGCTCAACGAGTCCTGCGCCGACGTGTTCGGTGCGCTCACCGAGCAGTTCACGCTGAATCAGACCGTCGACCGGGCCACCTGGCTGATCGGCGAGGGCATCTTCACCCCGCAGGTGCAGGGCAGGGCGCTGCGTGACATGATGCACCCCGGCACCGCCTACGACGACGACGAACTCGGCAAGGACCCGCAGCCCGCCGACATGGCGCACTATGTCACCACCACTGAGGACAACGGAGGCGTGCACATCAACTCCGGCATCCCGAACCGCGCGTTCGCCCTGGCCGCGACGGCGATCGGGGGCAGGGCCTGGGAGGGCGCGGGCCTGGTCTGGTACCGCGCGCTGACCGACGGAGTGTCCAAGACGGCGACATTCACAGAGTTCGCCGAGCAGACAATCGCCGCCGCCACAGACATCGGGGATAGCGTGGAGAAGGCGGTTCGCGATGCGTGGATCACCGTCGGAGTGATCGAGGATGCCCAGGTACGAGACCCCCGGTGATGGATCGGATGCCATCACCTCCCGCAACGGCGACGCGGCCCCCCGTATCGTCATCGCCGTGGTGCGCACCGGCGGCATCGCCGGCCTGCGGCGGCGCTGGCGCGTGGAACGGGAACCGGAGGAGGCCCCCGAGTGGGTCGCGCTCGTCGAGCGCTGTCCGTGGGACCAGCGAATGGATGCCGGTGAGCAGACCGGCGCAGATCGCTATGTGTGGAGCATCCACGCCGTCCTCCCCGACGAGCAGCGCGAGCAGGTGGTGCCGGATGCCCTGCTGCAGGGCGCCTGGCGAGAGCTGGTGGATGCCGTCCGCGCCGCCGACTCGGATTGACCACGCCCACGGTCCGCACGCCATGAAGGAGCCGAGCGCATGACCCAGAAGATCGTCCCCAACCTGTGGTACGACCGCGATGCCGGCGAAGCCGGAGAGTTCTATGCCGCGGCGCTGCCGAGGACGAAGGCGAACATCGTCATGCGGTATCCGCAGGAGGTGCCGGAGTTCCAGAAGGGGCTCGAGGGTCGGCCGCTCGTTGTCGACGTCGACGTCGACGGGTTCCACCTCACGCTGATCAACTCCGACGACACGTTCCGGCCGACTCCGGCGCTCTCGCTCATCCTGAACTTCGACCCGCTGCTGTTCAGCGGCTCGGCCGAGGCCGCGCGCGTGGCGCTCGATGCCGCGTGGGAGGCGCTGTCCGACGGCGGCACCGCGCTGATGGAGCTCGGCGAGTACCCGTTCAGCCCGCACTACGGCTGGGTGCAGGACCGGTACGGGGTCAGCTGGCAGCTCATGCTGACGAATCCCCAAGGCGAACCGCGTCCGTTCGTCATCCCGCAGCTCATGTTCGCGAACGACGTCGAGGGTCGCGCCCGCGAGGCGGCCGAGTTCTACACGTCGCTGTTCGATGATGCGGGACTCGGCACCGTGATCCCGCGACCGACCGGCGGCGTGATGTTCGGCGAGTTCCACGTCGGGGAGCAGTGGTTCTCGATCATGGACTCCGACGTCGCGCACGAGTTCGGCTTCACGCCCGGGGTCTCACTGGAGGTGTGCTGCACGGACCAGGTCGAGATCGACCGGCTGTGGGAGGCGCTGTCGGCCGTCCCTGATGCCGAGCAGTGCGGCTGGCTGGTCGACCGCTTCGGCGTGAGCTGGCAGGTGGTGCCCGAGAACATGGGTGAGCTGCTGAAGCGTCCTGGTGCCTACGACCGGATGCTGGAGATGAAGAAGCTGGTGATCGCGGACTTCTGACACCTCGGAGCGAACAGGGGTGACAATGGAGCCATGGGACTCTTCTCGCAGAAGCAGCAGGATCCGGCCGCGTGGGCGGCTCTGCCGGGCGAACCGCTCGATGAGACCAACCCCAACGAGCGCCTCGACGAGGCTCCGCCGGTCGATCTGCTGGGGCTGGGCCTGGGCGGGACGAGTACCGTGATCACGATCCCGGGCGCCGAGTCCGAGGCATCCGGCGCTGTGTCCGATGGCGACGAGGCCGACGCCGACGACTGATCAGGATGCTGCGCTGCGGCCGGCCTCGATGAGCGGGCCCAGGGCGTAGCGGCCGGTGTCGACGGACAGCTTCACGCCGTCGTTCGAGCGCACGCGCACGCGAGTGCGCAGGCCTGAGCTCACCATGCGGAACGATGCGATGTCCCGATAGGCGATGTGCTTCTCCCGCCCGAGCACGGTGCGGAAGCGCACGGCATCCGCTCGCACCTCGAGAAACCAGTTGCGGTACGCGAGGATCAGTCCCAGTCCGAGCAGGACCACCACGACCGAGGCGATGCGCGCCGGCAGCAGCTCCGCGGTGAAGCGGGCGGCGAACGTCACCACGCCGAGCACAGCCCCGGCGATCAGCAGCACGGCTCCTGCCAGCACGACCAGCAGAGGCATCCGCTGCCTCTTCCCGACCTGCTTCGCGGGCGTCACGCGCCGGAAGAACCGGGCGACGACCACGATGACCAGCGCGATCACGATCGCGATGATCACGGCTTTGGCGACGAACCCGGACACCCCTCGACGATACCGACTGTCGGGTGGTGTCGGGCCGACGCCCTACGGTGGAAGGATGACGATCACCGCCGCTGCAGACGGCTCCGCTCTCGGGAATCCCGGCCCGAACGGCTGGGCCTGGTACATCGACGACCAGCACTGGGCCGCCGGCGGGTCCCCGCACGGCACGAACAACCAGGGCGAGCTGCAGGCGGTGCTGCAGCTGCTGCGCGCCACCGCCGGCACCGACGAGAAGCTGCTGATCCACTGCGACAGCCGGTACGTGATCGATTCGGTGACCAAGTGGATGCCGGGGTGGAAGCGGCGCGGCTGGCGCAAGTCCGACGGCGCTCCGGTGCTGAACCGCGATCTTCTGCAGAGCATCGACGAGGCCATGCAGGGGCGCGACGTGGAGTTCTCCTGGGTGAAGGGGCATGCCGGGCATCCTCTGAACGAGGCCGCCGACGAGCGCGCCAATGCGGCCGCCACGGCGTACAAGAACAGGCAGGAGCCGAAGCGCGGGCCGGGCTACGCGGGGGTCGCGAAGCATGACCCTTCGACAAGCTCAGGGGCCCAGAAAGAATCGGAGACCCAACCGTCCTGGGTCGCTGAGCCCGTCGAAGCGTCGAAGGCTCCAGTTCCGAAGACCCCCACTCCCGCGCAGCTCTGGGCCGAGGCATCCGATCTGCTCGACGGACTCGACGACCAGCCGATACCCGATCCCATCGACCTGACCGTCTCGCTGACCGGCGCGGAGCACGCCCGGCTGCGTGACCGCGCCGAGGCGCAGGGCGTCTCGCTCGCGGAGGCGCTGCGCCGGCTGATCTGAACGGTGCCAGACTGACCGCATGTGGATCGGCTGGGTCGAGTTCGACATCCTGCTCGGTGACGTGCGCTCCCTCAAGGAGAAGCGCGGCGTGATCAGGCCGATCATCGCCGACCTCAGCCGGCGCACCGAGGCGGCCGCCGCCGAGGTCGGCGCGCAGGACCTGCATCGCCGAACGCGCATCGGGATATCCGTCGTGGCCGCGCACGCCGGTCACGTGCACGAGGTGCTGGATCAGGCGGAGCGGATGCTGGTCGACCAGCATCCCGAGATCACGCTGCTGTCCGCGCATCGGGGTCTGAGCTCCAGCGACGACTGAGCAGCTGGAGCCCGACCTCCGCCGTTCATAACTCCGGAGATCCGCGCTGGAAACAGCAGAACCGGGGCCATCCACGCTGAATGGCCCCGGTTCTCCGGAGTTGTGGCGCTGAGGGTCAGGCGAGCACGGTCGACTCCAGGCGCTTGTACGACTCCTCCATGCCATCTGCCATGCCGGTGGCGAGGATCGCGTCGCGGGTCTCCAGGTCGGGGAACTCCATGAGGACCGTGATGAGGGTGGCGCCTTCCTCCTCGTAGAAGTTCACGTCGTCGAGGATGTCGGGGCCGTCTGTGCCCTGCATCCGCTCCGACTGCACGGCCCGGCGGGGCGCGTCGACGACGAGCATCTCGCCTTCGAAGCCGAACGGCTCGCCCTCGGTGTCGCCGACCGGGGCCCACGAGGTGCGGTAGCGGTCGCCGGCCGCAAGGCCGACCTCGCACTCCGTCATCTCCCAGCCGTCGGGGCCCAGCATCCACTGCCGGATCAGGTCGGGCTCGGTGTAGGCGCGCCAGACCAGTTCGCGCGGGCCGTTCACCAGCCGGGTGATGCGCACGTGCGTGTCGTCCAGCAACTCGACCTGGGTGCCCTTGCCCTCGGCGTACTCGCGCAGGTCGCGCAGCACGGCGTCGATCTGCGACATCGCCATGCGGGTGCCCTCGACGACGCCCATGTCGAGCACGGTCTGCAGCGCCTCGATGGAGTCGAACCGGCTGGAGGTGATCATGCGCGTGCCGCCCTCAGTTGACGCGAAGGTGAAGTCCATGCGCATTGCGGGCATGCCCGGGTTGGGGTTGCCGTGCTCGTCGCTGAAACCGTCGAGCACGCTGAAGGCGCGCGGCTCGTCGATCTCGAGGAACTCCCAGTACGCGCGATGGCTGTCGCCGTGCGGGCCGGTCATGCCGTAGTCGGCTCGGCCACCCACGGTGTGATCCCAGGTGAAGAATGTGGCCGGCCAGCCGGGAGGACCCCAGAACCGCTCGAGCTGGCGCGGGTCGCTGTAGGCGGCCCAGACGCGCTCGATCGGCGCGGCGAACTCGGCCGTGACGGTGAGGGTGAGGTTCTCGGTGTCGGCGTTGATGTCGATGACGGGCATGTCAGTCTCCTTGGGGTTCGGAAGTCTGGGGCTCAGCTTGGGTCGCTGAGCCCGTCGAAGCGTCGGATGCCGGTGGCGCGGCCAGCAGATCGTCGAGCCGGGCGACGCGCGCACGCCACAGCTCTTCGTAGCGGGCGAGGAGCACCCGCGCGCGGGCGATCATCTCAGGATCGGCGCGGACGAGCCGCTCGCGTCCCTCGGCGCGCTTGACGATGAGGTGCGCCTCTTCGAGCACGGAGACGTGCTTCTGCACCGCGGCGAACGACATGTCGTAGTCGCGGGCCAGGGCTGAGACCGACTGCTCGCGCTCGATGGTCCGGCGCAGTATGTCGCGCCGGGTCGACGTCGCCAGTGCGTGGAATACACGGTCGATCTCCGCTTCGCTGAGTTCACCTTGTACAACCATTTGGTTGTACGTTATGCGAGGCGGATGCCGGTGTCAAGAGGTTCTTCGTCGAGACCCCTCGCCGGCATCCGGCGAAGGCTGTCCGGCCGGGCGCCCCAGCGCCCGGCCGGACAGATCAGGCCCGCGCGCGCTTTCTGCGGCGCATGGCCAGGAGCATCAGCAGAGCTCCCGTGCCGACGAGCACTCCCGCAGCCCAACCGATGAGCGGCCCGAGTTCACCACCGGTCGTCGCGAGTCCGCCGAGCGCCTTCGCGCTGGTCACCGTCGACGACGGGTCTGAAGTGACGTCCTTTCCACCCGGTGCGGTCGCGGTGGCGGTGGCCGTGTTTCGCACGCTTCCCGCTGCGGCATCCGCCGAGGTCACGGTGTACGCGGCGGCGAACACGACGGCGACCTGCCCCGGCGCCAGCTGTGCCGTGACGGGCGTGCCGCTGACCATCGGGTCATCGACCGTGACATCCGTGAGGGTCACGTTTCCGGTGTTCTCGAGCTGGAACGAGTATCGGATCCGCTCGCCCGGGTTGGCCTGGCCGTCTCCGTTGCCATCGAGCAGTTCCGCCGCCTTCGTGATCTTCAGCCCGGGCGCCTGCGTGAGCTTCACCACGGCATCCGCGTCTTCACTCACCGCGTCGCCGCGCGCCGGGGTCGCGAGGAGCGTGGCCGTGTTCTTGACCGCGCCCGCGTCGATGTCCTTCTGCGTCAGGCTGTACCCCGCGGTCGCGGCGATCTTCTCGCCGGGCGCGAGTTGTCCGGCAACGGCCGGCCAGTCATCGAAGGAGATCGTTGAGACGCCGGCGAGGTGGTCGACGATCTCGATCGCGTTGATCGTCACGTTCCCGGTGTTCTCGATCTCGAAGGAGAACTCCGCCTTGTCACCGGCCACGGGATCGGCGCCGGTCGTGGCGAGTTCACCCTGCTTCGTGAACGTCGCGGTCGCGACGGCCGGGATGACGACCTCCGCCTGCGCGGACGAAGTGACCTCGGCGTCATCGACGTCGCGCGCCGACGCGGTCGCCGTGTTCGACACTCTGCCCGCATCGACATCCGCCTGGGTCAGCGTGTACGTCGCCGTGGCTGTCGCCGGAGCGCCTGCGGTGAGGACACCGGCCGCGCCCGGCCACTCATACGCGATCGTCGACAGTCCGGGCAGCGGATCGGCGATGTCCACGTCGTGGAGCGTGACGTTGCCGGTGTTCGTGATCGTGAACGAGTAGTCGACCTCATCGCCGGCCCGCACCGTGTCGGACAGGTCGAGGTGCGCGTCCTTCGTCAGCACGATCCCCCCGGTCTGGGGGAGGTCCAGATCCACACCGGACTCAGCGCGCGCCTGCTCCCCGCCGGCCGACAGACCGACGACGCTCGCCGTGTTCGAGGTGATGCCCGCATCGATGTCGGCCGACATCAGCGTGTACGTCGCCACCGCCGTGACGCTCTCACCCGCACTGAGGGTTCCCTCGGTGGTGGGCCATCCATCGGGGAAGGTGATGGCCGAGAGTCCCGGCTTCGCGTCCGTGAGCACGATGTCCGTCAGCTCGCCTCCGCCGATGTTGGCGATGACGAACGTGTACTCGAGGACGTCACCCGACCGCGGATCGAGCGCGTCGCCGGGGGCGCGCATCGCCACCGACTTCGTCAGCGAGATGCGGTCGAGGTGGTCGACGTCGCTGGCCGACCCGGTGAGGGTGAGGCCAGGGAACGCCGGGTCTGCGGCCGTCGCGCTGACCGCGTTGGTCAGCATCGTGCCGGTCGCGTCGTCAGGAACGCGCACGGTGACGGTCACCTCCGCGGTGCCGGCAGCGGCGAGACTCGACAAGTTCCAGGTGACGACTCCCGCGTCGTGCGTGCCGCCGTCGGATGCCGAGACGAACGCGACTCCGGCCGGCAGCGTGTCCACGATCTCGACGTTGCTGATGTCTTCGCCGACGAGCTGATTGCCGACGCGAATCGTGTAAGTGCTCTGCTGCCCGGCGACGACGGCCGGAAGGCCGTCGTCCTTACTGACGGTCAGCCCGGTGGTCGCGGCGTCCGCGACGGTCGGCACGAGCGAATCGCTGTTGTTGCCGGGTACCGGGTCGAACAGGTCGCTACCCGCCGTCGCCGTCACCGCGCCGCCAGTGCTGGTGATGATCACGGGAACGTTCAGCGGCACGGTGTCGCCGTCGGCCAGCATCGTCGGGGACGTGCAGGTGAGCACTGCAGGCCCGTCCACCGGGGCGGTGGCGGTGCCTGCCGTGCAGGTCCAGTCGCCGACGGCGAGGTCGGTCACCTGGACCCCGGCCGGGATGTCGACCGTCACGGTCGTCTCGGCATCCGTGCCGGACTCGTTGCTGACGGTGAAGGGCAGCACTCCGGGGCGGCCGAGCTGAAGCTGCCCCGGGTCGCCGGCGGTGACGGCGAGGTCTGCGGCCTGGACGACGACGCAGACCGGGCTGGGCTCGCTGACGGGCACGCCGCTCGCGCTCGTCGCGATCGAGTTGCACGCCTGCTCACCGGCTGCGGGGGAGCCGAGTACTTTTGCCGTGTAGACGAAGGACACGGACTCGCCCGCGGACAGCCCGCCGGCGACCTCGGCGCGGATCGCGACGGAGTCGGCCGCCGAGGAGTCCCAGTCGTCGGTGCAGCCGGTCGGACCGCCCGCGTACACCTGCGGACGGCATGGATCGGTGGAGTCCGAATAGGCCAGCGTCACGCTCGGCGAGATGCTGCTGACGGTGCTCACCGACTCCGCGAAGTCGGAGTTGCGCGGAATCGAGGCGCTGCCACTGCTGACGCCGGTGTCACCGACGTGGGGCAGCACGTCGTAGGCGACGACGGACGACAGCGCCGAGTTGCCGTCGTTGCGCAGGGTCACCCGGTAGGTGATGTCCGTCGCCACGGGAGAGATCGGCGCAGCCTGCGTGGAGTCGGAGACCCAGTCGCAGCCGTCGGCGGCCGCCGGATCGGGCAGGCAGATCTCCTTCGTGCTGCCCAGCGCCGCCGCAGAGCCCACTCGGATCGCCGATGCGTTCGCCGATGCGAAGTTCTCGGTGGTGATGCCGTCCCCGTCCAGGTCCGCCTGGTCTGTCCAGCGCTGGCCGTTGTTGTTGCCGCCCCAGGTCGAGGCGTAACCGGGGAAGGAGTGCGATGCGTCGCCCACGAGACCGTTTGCGACTCCTACACTGCCGGGAGTGGCAGCGGCGGTCGGCGTCGCCTGGACGCTCAGTTTCGGCCAGGTCGCATTCACACCCCACACGGTGCCCGCCGGCCAGTGCACGTAGAGCGCATCGCGCTCGACGCCGGAGACCGTGACGGTCTTGCGTTCGAAGATCGCGCCGTCGGGCGCTCCGGCGGCGAGGCTCCACGAGTCGGCGATGATCTCCCAGTTCGCCGGGGCGAGGAACACGTACTGCGGCTCGACGGTGTCGGTGGGCTCCATCGAGGACGTCACGCCGTAGACCGTGTAATTGACGGGAGTGCCGATGACCGGGTCGCCCGGGGTCGACGAGGCCGCGGAGATGGCACTGTTGAAGTTCGCCGGTCGCGGCGTGATGACCATGTCCGTGGTGTCGGAGCCCTCGTCGTAATCGGCGAGGGTCGTACCCGGGTAAGTCATGACAGCGGATGCGGTGTTCGTGAGCGGCCACCCCTCGTCGGGTGCCTTCCCGACGGTGACGTACTTCACCCTCATGGTGTAGTACTCGGTGAGCGGCGTCGCCGACTGATCCTTGTTCGGCCCTGCGAGCTCCGGCGTGGTCACCACGACCGAGACGATCCGGCGTGCACTCGGAGCGACGTATCTCTCCGTCGCGGTGCCCGTGGTGCCATCATCCAGGACATAGGCGATCTGGGCGCCGACGGCGTTGACCTCGTAGGCGCGGATGTGGTCGGCGCCGATCTTGTCATCGGTGATGACGGCGACGCCGGGGACGTTCGCCTTGTTCCCCACGCGGATGTCGTACGAGTTGCCGGCGCCGTTGTCCCAGACGATGTTGGGGTTGAGCTGCCTGGACGCAGTCTTCTCCACGGGCGTGGCGAGAGCGAATGGGGCGCAGGCGGTGACCTCGTGCGTGACCTCGGTCTGCGCCTGCTTCTGCTGACCGTCCAGATAGACGACGTCGGCGTCGAACGATGCGGTGACGGATGCCGTGCACGGATCGGCGAAGAGCGCTTCCGGAAACTTCACGGTCACGGTGCGGGCGATGCTGAAGCCGTTCGCTGATCCCCAACCGGTGGCCGCCGTCGGCCCGCTGGCGGTCCAGGTGACGGTGCGTGCCGCCGCGTCATAGGTGCCGTCCGGGGAGGTGCCGACGTATTCAGCGCCCTCGGGCAGGTGGAACGTGTTCGTGTAGGAGGCGGCGCAGAGCTTGGACGGCTCGCCGTGGTTCGCCGTGGAGCGGTACCACATGCAATCCGACCCCATCCGCAGGACGTAGTCGTAGTTCTCGCCCGCGCGAGCGAGACCCTGCGTGGCGAACGAGACCTGCGGAGCCATGGTGTCGATGTGCCAGGTGATCTCGTCGAACGCCGTGGCGGTGGCGCCCACGTTCGCCGCGTCGATCGTCACCGTGTTCCGGATCTTCTCGCCATCCAGGAAGAACGATTGCGGGGCCACGCTCAGGCCGCGATCCTGCCAGACGTACACGACGGTGAACGCCCCGGTCGCGCCGGCCGCCAGGTCACCCAGGCGCACGACGTATCCGGCGGCGGCGGACCCGCTGATCGAGGCACCCGTGGGGAGCGTGCTCGAACTGTAGCGGGCGAATCGGTACTGACCGTAGATGCTGTCCAGCTGCTGCGGCGCGATGGCGATGCTGACGTCGGTGCAGTCACTCGCCGACCCGCACGTGTATCCGATGTTCAGCGCGAAGTACTGCGTGGGCGCGGTCGATCCGTAGGTCGCCTTCAGCTCCGTGATCGGGGTGGACAGATCCAGGCCCGAGACGTAGTCGACGCTGGTCGACACCGTCGCGGTCCCTCCTGGCACCGCGAGCGGCGCAGCGGGCCCCGCCGCCGACGCCGCCACCGGGGTCACCAGAGACGCGACGACGACCGCCAGGGAAGCCAGAGACGCCGCAATCGAGTTCCGACGGGTGTGCGCGTGTGAGGACCTGCCGAACATGGGTTCCCTTCCCGGACTGCATCACGATGACCGAGCGAAAACGCACAGCCAACTCACAGTCAAACAGTCGCTTCGCGCCGGTTTCGATGAGTGCGATCGTTTTCACCCGGGCCTTCACCCCCTTCACTCCGGACTCACGGCGGCTTTGCCGGTGCGACCCGGCTCATCGCTATGCTCGGTGGGGGGGGACGGGCTTACGCCTGGGAAATCAGACGAGAGGGTGATGCGTGATGGCGCCGTTCCGTGATCCCACGGCGGAGAAGTTCCCAGTTCTGCACCGACCGGCTTGGGGTTCACCGCCGATCAGCGCCACGCAGATCGTCCGCCGGGCTCTCCTCGAATGGATGGCGGCGAACGACTCGGCTCCCGTCAGGATCATCAGCGCCCCGGCGGGCTACGGCAAGACCAGCGCACTTCTCGGGTGGCTCGGATCCGCGACGAGCTCGAACCGCGCGGTCTGGATCCCCCTCGATGAGACCGTCGTCGACCGCATCGCCTTCTGGGCGCTGACGCTGCACCAGCTCCGCTCCGCCGGACTCTCCATGCACGAGGATCTCGTGGATGCGCTGCGTCAACCGCGCGAGGGGACGCCGTTCCTCCCCGCACTGCTGGCCGCACAGCTCGAGGCCGTGAGCCCGCTGGTCATCGTCGTCGACGCCGGCGCCCAGCGCCCGGAGCCGGCCGTGATCGCCGACCTGCTGCGGCTGGCCACGCAGGTGGACTCCGTCCAGATCGTCATCGCCTCCCGGGACAGCACTCAGGAGCTGATCGGAGACTCGTTGGCCCCGGACCACATCGTGCAGTTCCCCTCTGCCGACCTGCTCTTCACCGTGCAGGAGATCACCGCATCGGCGCGGCGCCTCGGCATCGAGCTCACCGGCGATGAGGCGCGGAGCCTCCACGATTCCACCGCCGGATGGCCCTCCGCCGTGCGCAGCGTGCTCGACCCGAGTCAGAATCGTGGGCTCAACGGTGCGATGCCGTTCGCCGCGCAGATCATCGAGTCCGTCCGCGCCGACCCTGGATACGACGGGTTGCTGGTCGCCTCACTCTCCGACGTCGTGCACCGCGATGACATCGACCGTCTCGACTCGGCGGCCCCCGTGGCTCCGCTGCTGGAGCGTCTCGCTCGCACCGGGCTCGGCTTCTGGGACGACTCGTCGCAGCGCACCTTCCGACTGCTGCCCGCCGCGCGTGACGCGCTGCGGGCCGAGTTCGCGGCATCCGACCCTCAGGGCAAACGCGACGCCCATCGCGAACTCGCCGTGCGTCACCTCGCACAGGATACGAGCGTCGCGCTCGCGCACGCGATCGAGTCCGGGGACTGGGAACTGACGGCGCGGATCAGCCGCCGCCACCTGCTCTCCGTCACACAACGGGTCGGAGGGACAGCCCTGTCGACCGTCGGCATCCCGCCCCGCGCACAGCGCGACTACCCGATCCTGCGGTTCATGGTCGCACTCGACGACTACTCAAACGGGCGCAGGGCGCGCGCCGTCCAGGGGCTGACCACGCTGCTCGCTGTCACCGAAGGCCGGCATCTGATGCGGCGGAACGGCACGCTGGACGACATCTGGCTTCAGGCGCTGGTGGTGACGAGTCTGCGGCTGCTCGGCAGATACGAGCTGGCGCGCACGGGACTGCGCCGGCTGGAGCGGATGATCGCCCACACGCCGGACCCCGAGGGCGAGGTCGATGAGGCGCGCTCGGTGCTGATCCGCGACGGGGCGACCACGCTCATGCTCGCCGGACATCTGCAGGAGGCCGCCGAGCTGCTCGATGAAGCAGGAGCGGACCCCCTGCCGAACCGGCCCGACATCGAACGCGCGCGCGTCCTGGGGATGCGCGCACTGGTCAGCGCGCTGCGCGGCGACGTCCGCGCGGCGGAGGCGTCCCTCGCGGCGCACGACCTACTGAGCCTCCCGGTGCACTTCGACACGACGTACACGGCGTTCGCCGCCATGGTCGCCCACGCGCTCGTCAACATCGAACGCGGCGAGCTCGACACCGCCGAAGGCTTCCTCAGCCGCACGGACTCGCACGCCGCCACCACCGAGATGTGGCCGTTGCTCCTGCGGGCGCGCGTTCTCATCGCCTGGGAACGAAAGGGGGCACCGGAAGCGCTCCTGCTGCTCGAGCGCCTCGCGGGCTCCCACACCCGCGGCCGTTCGGCGCACGGGCCGTTCGCCGTGCACACCGTGATCACCCTGCGGGTGAGGCTTCTGCTGTCGATGGGCCGGTATGCGGAAGCACGGTCGGCGCTCGCCGACGCCCCGCATGCGCGATCGCAGCGCTGGTCATCGACGCGTGCGCACCTCGAACTCCTCGCGGGCGAACCGGAGCGCGCCAGTGTCATAGCGCTCGCCGCGCTCAATGCGGCTCCGTCCCCACGTGAGCATCTGGCGCTCTTGGTTCTCGCTGCCACCGCGACGCAGCGCGTCGGTGACGACGCGCAGGCGGCAGCTCACCGGAACGCCGCAGTCGTCCTCGCACAGCAGCATGGTCTGCTGCTGCCCTTCGCGACCGTGCCGCACGACGAAGCACTGGCGGTGGCATCCTCTGCTCCGGAGCTCGTCGCCGCACTGCGTGAACTTCGCTGCTACCCCAGCGGTGCCTCGCCGTCGGTGTCTCTCACCCCGCGGGAGAGCGTCGTGCTCAACCACCTCCTGGAAGGGATGACCGTCGCCGAGACGGCGCAGTCGCTGTCGGTATCCAAGAACACCGTGAAGACGCAGGTGCGATCGGTGTACCGCAAACTCGGGGTCGACAATCGGTCGGATGCTGCCGCCCAGGCCAGGCTCAGACGCCTGATCTGACGCGCGGGGCCTGGGTACAACTGCCTGACGCCGCCCTCAGCGCCGCCCGAACACGGCGTGCAGCAGCGGCACGACCGAGACGCACATCAACACGATTCCCAGCGGGGCGGCCGGACCCAGCAGCAGGATGCCGCCGATCAGCAGGCCTCCGAACAGCACCGCCGACACCGCCCGGTACGCGACGCGGATGATGCGGTCGAGCCGGTGCTCCAGGCTGGAGACGTCGAAGGTCAGGGCGCCGGCATCCAGCCTGTCGAGCGTGGAATCCACCCGCGCCGGCAACCGCCACAGCGTGCCGATGTTCGACACGGTCTGCTTGCCGAGGTCGGTCAGCAGACCGGCGCTCTGGTCCTTGACCAGCCGGTCCGCGTACGGCTCGACGGGCTCCCAGATGTTGAACGTCGGATCCAGCGCGCTGCACAGCCCGGAAGTCAGCGACACGGCGCGGATAAGCAGCAGCATCCGCTCGGGGAACTGCACCGGCAGCGACCGCATGGTCTCGCCGAACTCGGTGCCGAAGTCGGCCAGCTCGCGCGGGTCGACGTCGCGCAGCTCGTTGAAGCCCATGCCGCCGAAGCGTGCGAACAGCACGGTGAGCGCCCGCTCGAGTTCGGTGGTGCGGGCCGAGGGCAGCAGGATGCCGATCTGCTGAGCGGCCGTGACCAGGCCGTGGCTGTCGCGCGAGGCGACGGCGATCACCAGGGTGCGGAGTCCTGCGCGGATGCCGTCGGGAACCTCGGCCATCATGCCGAAGTCGATGAACGTGAGACGCCAGTGGTCCGAGCCCGGCGTCACGAAGATGTTCCCCGGGTGCGGGTCGGCATGCACGAACGAGTGCGTGAACACCTGGTCGAGCATCACGTCCCCGAACACCGCGGCGACCTCGGCGGGGTCGATTCCGGCATCCCTCAGCGCTGCGACATCGTTGATCTTGATGGCCGTGACGTCCTCGAGGGTCAGCACCTTGCGCGTGGTGCGCTCCCAGACGACCGCGGGCGCGGCGACGCGCGGGTCATCGGCGAAGCAAGCGGCGAAGCGTTCGGCGTTCGCAGCCTCGTGCAAGTAGTCGATCTCCTCGTGGCAGGTCTGCGCGAACTCCTCCACGAGTGCGGGAGCGTCCACGCGGTCGCGCACCACACGCACGCGCGCCGCCCAGCGGGCCACCCGGCGCAGGGCTGACAGGTCGACCGCGACGATCTCGTCGATGCCGGGTCGCTGCACCTTGACGACGACGTTCGAGAGGCCGGTCCCGGCGGCATCCGCCTCGCTGAGGGTCGCGCGATGCGCCTGTCCGAGAGACGCCGCG
>NZ_JBASAK010000044.1:0-11239 GCF_049650565.1 Microbacterium sp. | reverse complement strand
GGCCCCGGTCCTCGGACCGGGGCCACCGCTGCATCCGGAATCACATGCTTGTGATTCCTCGGGATCTGGGCGATAATCGCCGTACAACCGCATAGTTCGCCATATTCTTCGGATCAGGTCGTTGGGGAAGACGCACCTGAAGAAACGGAGAGATCATGGCGACGGGATACGCACGCGGAGTGGTGTTCATCCACTCGGCGCCACGCGCGCTCTGCCCGCACCTCGAATGGGCGGTCGGACGCGCTATCGGTCGAGCCGTGAACTTCGACTGGAGCGATCAGCCGGTGCAGCCGGGCACACGACGTGCGGAGTTCTACTGGGATGGGCCGGTGGGCACCGGCTCTGCTCTGGCCACAGCCATCCGCGGCTGGGAGCATCTGCGCTTCGAGGTGTCCGAGGACCCGACGGCCGGCAATGACGGCGGACGCTGGATGCACACGCCCGACCTCGGCATCCACTACGCCCAGACCGACAGCGCCGGGAACGTCGTCATCGGCGAGGACCGCATCCGGTATGCGATGGAGATCGCCGAGGGCAGCATGACCGAGCTGCAGCGCGAGCTCGACGTCGCCCTGGGAGTCGCGTGGGACGAGGAGCTGGAGCCGTTCCGGCACGCCGGCGATGACGCGCGCGTGGTCTGGCTGCACAAGGTCGGGTAGCCCGACCCTTCGACAGGCTCAGGGATCCAGCCCAGAGGCTGTGCGAGACAGGCCTGCGGGAGAGGCGCGAGTAACGGCATCCGGTGATCAGCTCCCGGATCCCGAGAAATCGAATCTCCCGCAGCAGGGCAGAAGCCCCCTGCGGGGAAGCAGGGGGCTTCGTCGTACCGGAGGTCAGGCGTTGCGGAATGCGACGACGGCGTTGTGACCGCCGAAGCCGAACGAGTTGCTGATGCCCAGGAGGTCGCCGTCGCCGAGAGGCTGCGCCTCGCCCGAGAGCTTGAAGGGGACGGCCGGGTCCGGCTCGGTCATGTTGATCGTCGGGGGAGCGACGCGGTCGCGCAGCGCCAGCACGGTGTACACGGCCTCCAGTGCGCCGGTGCCGCCCAGCAGGTGGCCCGTGGACGCCTTGGTGGCGGAGACCGGGATGTCATCGATCCGGCTGCCGAACACGCGCTTGAGCGCCTCGTACTCGTTGGGGTCGCCGACCGGTGTGGAGGTGGCGTGCGCGTTGATGTGCGACACCTCGTCGGGGGTGGCCCCGGCCTGCGCGAGCGCGGCCTCGACGGCGCGGGCGGCGCCGGCGCCGGTCGGGTCGTTGCCGGTGATGTGGTACGAGTCGGCGGTGACGCCGCCGCCCACGAGGTAGGCGTAGATCTTGGCGCCGCGGGCCTTGGCGTGCTCCTCGGTCTCGAGGACCAGAGCCGCGCCGCCCTCGCCCATGACGAAACCGTCGCGGTCGATGGCGCCGGGGCGCGATGCCGTGGCCGGGTCATCGTTGCGTCGCGAGAGCGCCTGGGCCGAGGCGAAGGACGCCATCGTGATCGGGTGGATCGCGGATTCCGCACCACCGGCGATGACCACGTCGGCCAGGCCATCCTGCAGGTGCTCGTAGGCGTTGGCGATGGACTCCGTGCTCGAGGCGCACGCGCTGACGACCGTGCGCGCGAAGGCGCGGGCGTTGAAATGCAGCGACAGGTTGCCGGCGCCGGCATTCGGCATGAGCATGGGCACAGTCAGCGGCATGACGCGACGCGGGCCCTTCTCTCGCAGGGTGTCCCAGGCGTCCAGCAGGGTCCACACCCCGCCGATGCCGGTGGCCCAGTCGATGCCGAGGCGCTCGGGCTCGACCTCGGGTGATCCGGCGTCCTCCCACGCCTCGCGAGCGGCGATCAGCGCGAACTGGGTGGAGGGGTCGAGGCGCTTGGCCTCGTGGCGGGGCAGCACCTCCTCGGGGCGGACGATGGCCTCGGCGGCGAAGTGCACGGGGATCTGGTACTTCTCGACCCATTCGTGCGTCAGCGTGCGTGTGCCGGACATTCCGGCGAGCAGGTTCGTCCAGTTCTCGGGGGCCGTGCCGCCCAGAGCCGACGTGGCGCCGATGCCGGTGACGACGATGCGCTTGGTCATTGAGGGTCCTTCGTGGGGAGGTGGTTCAGGGAAGGAGGATGCCACTCCCCGCGGTCCGCAGGGGTGGCATCCGCAGGGTCACTCCTGGCCGGCGACGATGAAGTTGACGGCGTCGGCGACGGTCTTGAGGTTCTTGACCTCGTCGTCGGGGATGGTCACGCCGAACTTCTCTTCGGCGTTGACGACGATCGTCATCATCGAGATCGAGTCGATGTCGAGGTCGTCTGTGAACGACTTCTCCATCAAGACCTCGGATGCGTCGATGCCGGTCTCGTCGGTGACCAGTTCTGCAAGGCCTGCGAGGACCTCGTCGGTGCTGAGAGCCATGGTGTTTCCTCTTTCTGGAGTGGTTTCTGAACCGGTGAACAGTCTAGGGATGCGGCGCCCCGATCAGGGGAGCACGACCACCTGCGCGCCGAAGACGAGCCCCGCGCCGAAGCCGATCTGCAGCGCGAGCCCGCCGCTGAGCTCGGGGTGCTCCTCGAGCAGACGGTGCGTGGCGAGCGGGATCGAGGCCGCCGACGTATTGCCGGTGGTCTCGATGTCGCGGGCGATGACGGTGGTCTCGGGGAGCTTCAGCTGCTTGGCGAACTCCTCGACGATGCGCATGTTGGCCTGGTGCGGGATGAACGCGTTCAGGTCGGATGCCTCGATGCCGGCGCGTTCGAGAGCCTCGCGGGCGACCTTGGCCATCTCCCACACGGCCCAGCGGAACACCCGCGGACCCTCCTGGCGCAGTGTGGGCCACGGGGCCTTGCCATCGCGGAATTCGGTGAGGGTGTGGTTCATGCCCACGAGGTCGGCCTTGGAGCCGTCGGAGCCCCAGACGGTCGCGGAGATGCCCGGAGCGTCGCTCGGACCGATCACCACCGCGCCCGCGCCGTCGCCCAGCAGGAACGAGATGGAGCGGTCGGTCGGGTCGACGATGTCGGAGAGCTTCTCGGCACCGACGACCACCGCGTAGTGCGCCGCGCCCGCACGGATCAGCGCGTCGGCCTGCGCGACGGCGTAGGCGTAGCCCGCGCAGGCCGCGTTGATGTCGTACGCCGCTGCGGGGTTCGCACCGATCCTGTCGGCGACGATGGCGGAGACCGAAGGGGTCTGCTTGGGGTTGCTGATGGTGGCGACGATGACCAGGTCGATCGCGGCCGGGTCGACGCCCGAGCGCTGCACGGCCTCGGCTGCGGCTGCGGAGGACAGATCGATGGCGTCGGTCTCCGGCACGGCGCGTGCCCGGGTGATGATGCCGGTGCGCTGACGGATCCACTCGTCGCTGGAGTCGATCGGGCCGATCAGGTCGTCGTTCGGCACCGCATTCTCGCCGCGCGATGCGCCGACGGAGTAGATGCGCGTGTACTGCGCGCCGGTGGCCTGCTTGAGCGTGGTCATGCTGCTGCTCCGTTCAGCAGCTCCACCGCTGCGTCGAGATCATCGGGGGTCTTCACCGCGACATTCGGGATGCCGCGCATGCCGCGCTTGGCCAGGCCGACGAGGGCGCCCGCAGGGGCGACTTCGATGAACCCGGTGATCCCGGCGGCCAGGAAGGAGTCCATGCACAGGTCCCAGCGGACCGGCGAGGACACCTGCGTGACGATGCGGTCCAGGGCGTCCTGTCCGGATGTGACGACGGCGCCGTCGCGGTTCGACCACAGCGTGATGGCGGGGTCGTGATGTTCGACTTCTGCGATCGCGGTGCGCAGGGTGTCGACGGCGGAGGCCATGTACGAGGTGTGGAAGGCGCCGGCGACCTGCAGGGCGACCACGCGGACGCCGCGGGGTGCGTTCTCTGCCAGCTTGGCCAGGTTCTCCAGGGTGCCGGCGGCGACGATCTGACCTGCGACGTTGTAGTTGGCCGGGGTCAAGTCCAGTTCGGCGAGCAGCGCGAGCACGGCATCCGCATCTCCGCCCAGTACGGCGCTCATGCCGGTGGGGGCGTGCGCCGCGGCATCCGCCATCGCGCGACCGCGGATGCCGACCAGCCGGACGGCGTCGTCGGCGCTGATGACGCCGGCTGCGCTCAGGGCTGCCAGTTCGCCCACGGAATGACCCGCCAGGCCGTCTGCCGTGCGCCCTGCCCGCGCGACCAGCTGCTGTGCGGCGATCATCGACGCCGCGACGATCAGCGGCTGCGCGACACGTGTGTCGCGGATGGTGTCGGCATCGGATTCGGTGCCGTGCGCGACCAGGTCGACCTCAGCGGCCTCGGAGTACGCGGCCAGTTGGTCGGCTACGCCGTCCAACTCCAGCCAGGGTGTGAGGAATCCGGGGGTCTGGGAGCCCTGTCCAGGGCAGGCGACGACGATCACCCATCCATTCTGCCAACGTTCGCCCGCTCGCGGTGGATGGTTCATCACAAGAATTCCGGATTCACTTGTGCGTGGCGCACAGACCGAACCCGACAGGGCCCGTCGGGACTCAGCCCGTCGGGACTCAGCGGCGACGGGGGAGCGCGCGGCGGCGGGCGGGCTCGACCGTGCCGATGGACCCCAGGATGAGGGCGGTCTGCAGGATCAGCGCCTCCCGCGGGCCGGTGGCGTCCCAGCCGATGACCTCGCTGACCCGCTTGAGGCGGTACCGCACGGTGTTGGGGTGCACGAACAGCTCGCGGGCAGTGGCCTCCAGCGACCGGCCGTTGTCGAGGTAGCTCCACAGCGTGGTCACGAGGTCAGGGGAGTGCGCCTGCAGCGGACGGTAGATCCGCTCGATGAGCGTCTGCTTGGCCAGCGAGTCCCCGGCCAGCGCGCGCTCGGGAAGGAGATCATCGGCCTCGACGGGGCGCGGAGCGCCGCGCCAGGCGCGAGCCACTGCGAAGCCCGCGAGAGCCGCGCGGGCGCTCTGGCCCGCATCCACCAGCGCGGCGACGGGCGGTCCGACCACGACGTAGCCGGGGCCGAACGACGGCTCCAGGCGCTGCGCGATCTCGGCGAACGGCAGCTCCTCGCCCTCGGACTGGTCCTTGCCCGTGGCGTGCGACCGACCGACGACGAGCACCAGACGGGAGCCCTGCACGCCGATGAGTACGTCCACCGACAGTCGGCGGGCGGTACGACGCACCAGATCGACGTCGAACTGCGGCGGGGTCGTGCCGACGACCACGCACACCTCCCCGTGCCCGTGCCAGCCCAGGGCCGCGATGCGGCTGGGCAGCTCCTCGTCGGCCTCGCCGGTGAGGATGGAGTCCACCACGAGGGCCTCGAGGCGGGCATCCCACAGCCCCCGGGCCTCTGCCGCGCGCGCGTAGACGTCAGCCGACGCGAACGCGACGTCGCGCGAGTACAGCAGGATGGCCTCGCGCAGGTCGTCGCCGCGGCCGGCGACGCGCTCCTCGGTCACCTCGACGGTGACGCGGATCAGCTGCAGCGTCTGCTGCAGACTCACGCTGCGCAGCAGCTCGCGAGGTGCGGCGGCGAAGATGTCCGCCGCGATCCAGGGCGTCGAGGACGGGTCGTCGTACCACTGGATGAACGAGGTGATGCCCGCCTGGGCCACCAGCCCGACGGCGGACCGTCGGGCAGGTGGCATGTCGGCGTACCAGGGGAGGGTGTCCTCGAGCCGCTTGATCGTCACCGTGGCGATGTCGCCGGAGATCCGGCGCAGCCAGGCGAGGGTCGCGGCCTTGTCCATGGCCGGCTTGGGGGAACCGGTCACAGGCTCAGCTCTCGCCGCCTGCGTTCCCGCTGGCGCCCGCGTTCACGTCGTGCAGCGAGTACTTGCGGATGGCTTCGCCGACCACCGAGCGCTCGACCTTGCCCTCGTCGGCCAGCGCCTGCAGGGCGCGGACCGCGATGGACGGGCCGTCGATCTTGAAGAAGCGACGGGCCGCGGCGCGGGTGTCCGAGAAGCCGAAGCCATCGGTGCCGAGGGTGTAATAGGGGTTCGGCACCCACTGGCGGATCTGGTCCTGCACCGCATGCATGAAGTCGCTGACGGCGACCACGGGGCCGTCCACACCCTGCAGCTTCTGGGTGAGGTACGCGGTCTGCGGCTCCTCCTCCGGGTGCAGGAAGTTGTGCTCATCGGCGGCCAGACCGTCGGTGCGCAGCTCACCCCACGAGGTGACCGACCACACGTCGGCGCTCACGTTCCAGTCCTTGCGCAGCAGCTCCTGGGCTTCGAGCGCCCACGGCATCCCGACACCCGATGCGAACAGCTGGGTCTTGTGGCCCTCGCCGGAGTCGACCGAGACGCGGTGGATGCCCTTGATGATGCCCTCCACGTCGACATCCTCCGGCTCCGCCGGCTGCACCATCGGCTCGTTGTAGACCGTGATGTAGTACATGACGTCGGGGTGCGGGTGGTTGCCGCCGTACATGCGCTCCAGCCCGGACTGCATGATGTGCGCGATCTCGTAGCCGTAGGCGGGGTCGTACGAGACGGTGCCCGGGTTGGTGGACGCCAGCAGCGGTGAGTGCCCGTCGGCGTGCTGCAGGCCCTCACCGGTGAGCGTGGTGCGACCGGCGGTGGCGCCGATCACGAAGCCGCGCGCCATCTGGTCGCCGGCAGCCCACAGGGCGTCGCCCGTGCGCTGGTAGCCGAACATCGAGTAGAAGATGTAGATCGGGATCAGCGGCTCGCCCTGCGTGGAGTACGAGGTGGCGGCGGCCGTGAACGCCGCGACGGCGCCGGCCTCGTTGATTCCGACGTGCACGATCTGCCCCTGCGGGCTCTCCTTGTACGCCAGCAGCAGCTCGCGGTCGACGGAGGTGTAGTGCTGCCCGTTCGGGTTGTAGATCTTCGCCGTCGGGAAGTAGGCGTCGATGCCGAACGTGCGGGCCTCGTCGGGGATGATCGGGACGATGCGCTCACCGAAGTTCTTCGAGCGCAGCAGGTCGCGCATCATGCGGACCAGCACCTGGGTCGTGGCGACCTCCTGCGTGCCGGATCCCTTCTTGGGCAGCGCGTAGGTCTTGTCCTCGGGAAGCGTGATCTCGGTGTGCTTGGTGCGGCGCTCCGGGATGAATCCGCCCAGGGCGCGGCGGCGCTCCAGCATGTACTGGATCGTCTCGTCGTTCTCACCCGGGTGGTAGTACGGCGGCAGGTACGGGTCGGCCTCGAGCTGCGCATCCGTGATCGGGATCTGCATGGTGTCGCGGAAGGTCTTCAGGTTCTCCAGCGTCATCTTCTTCATCTGGTGGGTCGCGTTGCGGCCCTCGAAGTGCGGACCCAGGCCGTAGCCCTTGACGGTCTTGGCGAGGATCACGGTGGGCTGGCCCTTGTGCTCCAGCGCCGCCTTGTAGGCCGCATACACCTTGCGGTAGTCGTGGCCGCCGCGGCGCAGCTGCCAGATCTGCTCGTCGGTGTAGTCCTTGACCAGGGCCGCGGCGCGCTCGTCCTTGCCGAAGAAGTGCTCGCGGATGTACGCACCGGACTCGGCCTTGTACGTCTGGTAGTCGCCGTCGGGCGTGGTGTTCATGATGTTCAGCAGCGCGCCCTCGGTGTCGCGGGCGAGCAGATCGTCCCACTCGCGACCCCAGATGACCTTGATGACGTTCCAGCCCGCACCGCGGAAGAACGACTCCAGCTCCTGGATGATCTTGCCGTTGCCGCGGACGGGACCGTCCAGGCGCTGCAGGTTGCAGTTGATCACGAAGGTGAGGTTGTCCAGACCCTCGTTCGCGGCGACCTGCAGCTGGCCGCGGCTCTCGACCTCGTCCATCTCGCCGTCGCCGAGAAACGCCCAGACGTGCTGGTCGCTGGTGTCCTTGATGCCGCGGTTGGCGAGGTACTTGTTGGACTGCGCCTGGTAGATCGCGTTGATCGGGCCGATGCCCATCGACACGGTCGGGAACTGCCAGTAGTCCGGCATCGAGTGCGGATGCGGATACGAGGGCAGCGCGTGGCCGAGGTGGGACTTCTCCTGGCGGAAGCCGTCCATGTCGGCCTCGGTCAGGCGTCCCTCGAGGAACGAGCGGGCGTAGATGCCGGGGGAGGCGTGGCCCTGGATGAAGATCTGGTCCCCGCCGCCGGGTGCGTCCTGACCGCGGAAGAAGTGGTTGAAGCCGACCTCGTACAGCGAGGCTGCGCCCGCGTAGGTGGAGATGTGACCGCCGACGCCGATGCCGGGGCGCTGGGCGCGGTGCACGGTGATAGCGGCGTTCCAGCGGATCCAGTGCCGGTAGCGGCGCTCGATCTCCTCATCGCCGCCGAACGCCGGCTCGTTCTCCGGCGCGATGGTGTTGATGTAGTCCGTGGTGGGGACCATCGGCACGCCGAGGTGCAGATCCTTCGAGCGCTTCAGCAGGCTGAGCATGATCTCGCGACCACGGCCGTGGCCCTTCGCGTCGACCAGCTCGTCGAGCGACTGCTGCCACTCGCCGGTCTCCTCCGGATCGCTGTCGAGGGGGCCCTGGGAGTACGGATCCTGATCGTGAACAGTCACGTGGAGCCTTTCGTCTTACTGGCAGGTCTTGCCAAGGAAACGGGATGCGACGCGGGGGAGCCTTGTCGGCTCGGCACAACACGCGCTGTGCTCAGCCTATATCCGTTCGGGAGTCGGATGCCGCATCCGGACAGCCGGGCGTCTCCCGGTAGACTTGCACGCTCAGGGCCTTTAGCTCAGCTGGTAGAGCGCCACGTTTACACCGTGGATGTCGTCGGTTCGATCCCGGCAGGGCCCACCGTGCAGATGGCTGTGCGCCTACTCGACGAAGAGGATCACCGCCGCGGTGAGTGCCACGATGACGAGGATCGCACGCAGCACGGGCGCCGGAAGGCGGCGGCCGATCCGCGCGCCGATCACCCCGCCGATCGCGGAGCCGATGCCGACGAGCACGGCGATGCGCCAATCGACGGTGCCGCTCGAGATGAAGATGATCGCGGAGACGACGTTGGCGGTGCCTGCCAGCACGTTCTTGGCGCCGTTCGCACGGTTCATGTCCGTCGACCACAGGATGCCGAGCATCGCGAGCAGCACGACGCCCTGGGCGGCGCCGAAGTAGCCACCGTACACGCCGGTGGCCAGCACGCCGAGGATCAGACCGAAGGTGACCGCCCTCGTGCTGTCGTCGGCCTGCTCATGAGCGGCGGCGTTGCGACGGACGTACCTGGCCACGCGCGGCTGGACGGCGGCCATCACGGCGGCGATGACGAGCAGGAACGGGACGATGAACGAGAAGCTCGTCGCCGGCAGCGCGAGCAGCAGGATGCCGCCGATGATCCCGCCCACAGCCGAGAACGCCGCCATGACTGCGACGGCGCGCCACTGCCCGCGCAGTTCACGCCGGTAGCCGAAGGCTCCGGTGACCGAGGCCGGGACCAGGCCCACGGTGTTCGAGACGTTCGCGACGACGGGTGGGACGCCCAGCGCGAGCAGGGTCGGAAAGGTGATCAGCGTGCCCGCGCCCGCCACGACGTTGATGATCCCTGCCAGGATGCCCGCGCCCAGGATCGCAGCGTATTCGACGAGGCTCATTCAGGCCAGCGCGGCCTTCTTGGCCGGCCACATGCGCCGCGGCAGCTCGAAGAGCAGGCTCACCGGCATCCGCCGGCCCAGCAGGGCGAACACGGTGGCGACTCCCATCGTCACGATGAACACCACCACGAGCGCCGCGCTGGAGTTCGTGATGCCTGCCTTCAGCGCGAGCCATCCCAGCGCCGCGAAGACGGGGTAGTGGGACACGTAGTAGATCAGCGAGTACTGGCCCACGAAGCGCACCGGCGCCAGCCAGCGCACGTCGGGCGCGACTGCCGTCAGTCGCACCAGGATCATGATGCCCAGCAGCGCCGGCACCACCGACAGCGGCACGTACCAGAGCGGATCCACCAGGCCCGAGAACAGCCCGAGTCCCAGGGGGATGACGGACAGCACCGCGGCCCAGCGCACGCTCAGGAGCCGGGCGAACTGATCCCAGTGCTTCTCGATGAACGCGCCCAGGAAGAAGAACGGCATCAGGTAGAAGAAGCGCTGCAGCAGCACGAGCTCGGGGGACACGATGAACATCAGCATGAACGGCACGCCGAACAGTACCCAGATCGGCACCCACTTCATCAGCAGCGCCAGGATGTAGTACGCGAAGATGAACTGCATGAACCACAGGTAGGTGTTCCAGAAGCCCCACTCCCAGGGCATGAACTCGCCCTTGCCCACCATGTACTGACCGGCGGCGTAGATGAAGGTCCACACCACGATCGGCCAGACGATGCGGCGCACCTTGCCCCACACGTACTTGCCCGTCGGCGCATGCAGAGAGCCGGCGACCAGCAGTCCGGACAGGAACATCAGCATCGGCATCCGGAACGGCGCGAAGAAGTTGCTGAGGAATTCGAAGAACGCGGGAACGTCGCCGACGCGGGCCGCGACGATCTCGGTGCTGTGCAGCAGGATCACCAGGATGATGGAGGATCCGCGCAGCAGATCCATCCATCCGATGCGCCGGTCGTGACGATCCAGAGCGCGGCTGATGTCGGCGCCGTTCCCGGCCTTCCGGCGGGCTTCGGCGCGGGTGGCCGGCGCGGGGGACGCGGCGTGATCAGTGTGCTCAGACATCCGGGTCAGTATACGAGAGGCTCCCGAGCGGATCCGGGATTCGGGCGAGGCGGCCGGCGCGGGATCCAGCACGAGACCCGGTCGCGGTAGGCCTCGTACGGAGCGACGAAGCGGGCGACGAGATCCTTCTCCTCCCACGGCCGGATCACGTCGTTCCAGACCAGCGATCCGCACAGCGCGTACACCACCACCAGCCAGGAGCCGCACATCAGGCCGACGGCCACGCCCTGGGCGATACCCGCGACGGCCATCGGGTTGCGGATGATCCGGTACGGTCCGCTGACCACCAGCAGGCGGGCGGTGGCCGCCGGGAGCGGGGTGCCGTCGCCGTGACCGGCCATCGTGGAGGCTGACCAGAGGCCGAGCGCGGTGGCGGACGTCAGAAGCACGACGCCGAGGATCGCTGCGGCCGGCACGACCGGCATCCGCAGTCCCCAGCGCCACTCGACAACGGCGATGACCGCAGGGATGACGGCCAGGCAGACGCCCCAGAACACCACGATCTGCACGCCGGTGCGCAGCAGGTGCGTCCGCGCCGGGGCCGAAGTCGCCTCGCGGGCCGCGAACGGCCCGATCAGCAGCCACTCCGAGGGCAGGCGGTTCATCCGCACCAGCAGCAGGGCGCCCAGCGATCCGACGGATGCGGCGATCATGAGCAGCGCTCCCCAGCCCGCCAGCGTCGTGG
>NZ_JBASAK010000043.1:0-73749 GCF_049650565.1 Microbacterium sp. | reverse complement strand
CCCCCCCACACCACCAGTGAGAATCGGATCAGCCGAGAGCTGCCTTGACGTTGGCGACGCCGGTCTTCCACGCCTTGTCGGGAGCGATGTTGCCTGCCTGCATCTCGACCAGGGAGTTCAGCAGACCCGCACCGATCGCACTGGTGTCGGGACCGTTGTGGAAGGAGTTGAACTTCAGCACCGAGTCGCTGATGACCTTGCCGACGGGAGAGTCTCCGTAGAACGAGTCGGTGTAGCTGAGTACGTCGTCGCTCTTCAGCGCATCCTTTGCGGCCGGGAAGGTTCCGGTCTGCGCGAAGTGCTCGGTCTGGCCCTCGGGAGAGAGCATCGTCTCGATGTACTGCCAGGCCGCCTCGGGATGCTTGGCTCGGGCGGGGATCGCGATCACGCTGCCGCCCCAGTTACCGCCCACGCCGGGGATCGACGCGATGCGCCATTTGCCCGAGGTGTCGGGGGCGTCGTTCTTGATGCCGGACAGCATCCAGGACGGCGCGGTGGTGACCGCGAACGATCCGTTCGCCTTGCCCGGCGCCCAGCCGGAGGACCAGGCGGCGATGTTGGCGCTGATGCCCGCTTCGTAGGCGCGCACCGCCACGTCGTAGGCGTCCTTCACCTGCGGATTGGTGTCATAGACGAGATCGCCGTCAGGTGTGTAGTACTTCTCGGTCACCTGGTTCACGGTCGAGAAGAACACGCTGGTTTCGACATTGTCGACGAACGGCTCGCCGGTGGCCTCGGTGTACTTCTTGCCCATGTCGATGAAGTCGTCCCAGCTCGACCACATCTCGGCGACCTTGTCAGGTTCGGTCGGCAGCCCTGCCTGCTCGAACAGGTCGGCGCGGTAGGCGAAGCTCAGTCCGCCGACATCGGTGGGGATGCCGATGACGGAGCCGTCTTCGGCGGTCGCCTCGCCGATGGCCCAGTCGAGGTAGTCGTCGCCGATGTCCTCGCCGCCGAGCGTGCGCAGGTCGAGGAAGTTCTTCGGGTTGGCGAGGAACTTCGGCAGGTCGTCGGTCTGGATCATGACCAGGTCGGGCACGCGGCCTCCGGCCAGCGCTGCGGTGAGCGCGGTCGCGGTCTCGGTCGTGCTGCCGACCTCGGAGAGCTTGACCTTCGCCTCGGGGTTCTTCTTCAGGTACTCCGCGACGGAGTCCTTCTGACCGATTCCGGTGAACGACCAGAACTCGAACTCGGCGTTCGCGTCTCCCGACCCCGCTTGCGAACCACCCCCCGCGGAGCATCCGGAGATCGCGAGTGCGGCGGCTCCTATCAACGCGATGGGCAGGAAGATCTTGCGACGATTCACGGTGGTTCCTCTTCTTCGGGGACAGTTGATCGCGAGGAGGCGCACGCAGAGGGCCTCCCGGTAAGAGATCGATCTCTCATCGCCACACGATAACCACGTGGTTCAGGGTTTGGCAACCCTTGTTTCCTGATCTCTCGCTGGGTCGGCCCGTTCCGCGAGCTCAGGTGGATACGCGGCGGGACGATGTGCAAGGATGCAGTGACAAGAGTTTGAGAGATCGATCCCTCGGTCTCTGAACACCACTCCGGAGAGGGAGCCCATGGCCCGACCCACCATCGTCGATGTCGCCCAGGCCGCCGGCGTGTCCCGCGCCACCGCAGCTCGGGTGCTGGCTGGTGCGACCAACGTCGACCCCGTGATGACCGCCGCCGTCGAGCGCGCCGCATCCGATCTCGGTTACGAGACGAACTTCGCCGCACGCAAGCTGCGCGGCGGCAGGGCCGGGGCGATCGGATTGGTCGTCGCCTTCAACGAGATCGGCAGCCTGAACGGCTCGTTCTTCGCCACGGCGATGAAGGGCGCTGCCAAGGGACTCGCAGCCGGAGACGTGCAGCCCGTCCTGCTGCCGGCTGACGACGAAGACCATGACAAGATCCCGAAGTTCCTGCGCTCCGGCGCGGTCGACGGGGCCATCGTGATCCTGCAGCACGAGATCACCCATCTCGTCCGGTCGCTGGCAGACTCTCCCGTGCCGATCGCCTGGGTGGGGCGTCCGCACGGCGAGATCGATCCGGACTCGATCATTGTCGACACCGACAACCATGCAGGCGGAGTGCTCGCCGCGCGTGCGCTGACCGAAGCCGGCCGACGCAGGATCGGAATCATCACCGGGCCCCCTGATATGGAACAGGCCAACGACCGGTCCCGTGGATGGGCCGAGGAGCTCACCCGATCCGGCATCGTTCCCGGGCCCGTCGTGCACGGCGATTTCACCGTCGACAGCGGCATGGCGGCGATGACGCGACTGCTGCAGCGCGCGCCCGACCTCGACGGGGTGTTCGCGTCGTCCGACCTGATGGCGACCGGCGCGCTGCGTGTGCTGCAGGCTGCCGGACGCCGTGTGCCGCTGGACGTGTCGCTGGTCGGCTTCGACGACGTGCTGATCGCCACGACCTCCGAGCCTCCGCTCACGACGGTGCGTCAGCCGCTCGAGGAGATGGGCCGGCTGGCGGCCGAGGTGCTCATCGCGCAGATCCACGGGCGACCGGTGGAGAAGGTCCACATCCTGCCGACGACCCTCGTGCGTCGGGAGTCGCTCTGAGCCCGTGCCCGACCAGAAGATCGGTGACCTGTGTTTCACCACGCGCACGCCGGCCGCCACGTGGGAGGACGGCCTCGTCGTCGGCAGCGGCCGGGCGGGGGCCGTGGTGTATGGCAGGCCTGATCGGCTACTGATCTCGCTCGCCCACGAGCGGTTCTTCCTACCCGCCAACCCGAGGCCCAGCGCGCCCGACCTCCGTGCCGTCCTTCCCGAGATGCGCGCGCGTCTGGAGGTGGGAGACGGCGCGGCGGCTTCAGAGGTGCTGGATCGCACCGCACACGAGGCGGGGTACGACGGGCTGGTATGGACTGATCCGCTCGGCATGTGCGCGACGCTGTCGCTGGTCACGCCCGGTGGAGTCGCGTCGTTCTCCCGCACGACGGACCTCGCCCGCGGTGTCGTGACCGTCGCGTGGCAGGACGACGCCGGACACGGGCACCGTGTGCGCGTGGCGGCTCCGCGCGGCACCGATTCGATCCGGGTCGCCGTGGAGTCGGATGCCGCGACGCGCGCCGAGGTGCGGATGGGGCTGGATGACGGTGCGGATGACCAGGCGGCATCCTTCGCCCCCGATTACTCCGGTGCGGTCGAGGCCGCCGTGCACGGCGGAGACGCCGGGCGTCTCGAGGTGCGGGATCACGAGGGGCACATTCTCGCCGAGGTGCACGCCCGATCGGGCGCACCCTGGTCCCGTTCGGCCCGCGCCGAGGCGCTGACCACGGTGCTTGAGATCCCGACGGAGGGGCAGCGGATGCTGCGGTTCGACCTCTCCGTGGCCGGGCACCCGACGAACCCCGCTCCGGAAGCGGACTGGGCGACGATCCTCCGCGAGCAGACCACCCCGCATCACGACCTCGTCGCCCGATCGCTTCTCGATCTGGGAGGTGCGCCCGTCGAGACCGACGACGTCGACGAGCTCTGGGCATCCGCGCGTGCCGGTGACCCCGACGCCCGGCGCCGTGCCATGGAGATCGCCTACGTTTCCGGCCGCGCCCACATCATCGCATCGACCGGCGAGCTGCCGCCCACCCTGCAGGGCGTGTGGCAGGGCACCTGGAAGCCCGCCTGGTCGGCCGACTACACGCTCAACGGCAACGTGCAGAACGGGGCGATGGCGGGGATGATCCCCACGGGGACCCCCGAGCTGGCCCGCTCGCTGTTCGAGCTGGTGCTGCCTCACCTGGCCGATTACCGCGAGAACGCCCGCCTGATCTACGACGCGGACGGGATGCTGCTGCCGTCGCGGATGTCGACCCACGGCCGAGCCTCGCATTTCAACATCGACTTCCCGCACCTGTTCTGGGTCGGCTGCGGCGGCTGGGTGCTGCGCGTCGCCGCTGACATCGTGTCCGCGACCGGGGACGCCTCGCTGGTCGATGACCGGCTGTGGGAGCTGGTCGACGGCGTGCTGCGCTTCGGCGAGACGGCGACCGTCGTCCGGGACGGCGTCCGACATCTGATCCCCAGCTACTCGCCGGAGAACACCCCCGCGGGAGCCTCCTCGCCGCTGGCCACAGACAGCACGATCGATCTCGCGATCCTCCGCGACGCGGCGCGGGCAGGACGTGTGCTCGGCCGCGCGCGCGGCGACGACTCCCTCGACGCGCGCTGGCAGGCGCTGGCCGCCGCGCTGCCCGACTACGGGATAGCCGCCGACGGCACGCTCGCCGAATGGGGCGACGGCTGGGCGCAGAACGGCGCGCACCGGCACCTGTCGCAGCTGTACCCGCTCTGGTACGAGCCGGATGCGGCGTTCTCGGGCGATGACGCCCGCGCGCAGGCGCTGCGCGCCGCCGCGCAGGAGACCATCCGCACCAGGATCGCCTGGCGGGCCGAGGATCCGACGCCGCCGCCGGGCCGCATGGAGATGGCCTTCGGGCTGGTGCAGCTGGGCTTGGCGGCCGCTGCGCTGGGGGATGCGGACTCTGCGCTCACCTGCGCGGAATGGCTGGCCATCGACCACTGGAGTCCGGCACTGACCAGCAGGCACGACGCGGGCCGCATCTTCAATCTCGACGCCAGCGGCGGGCTGCCCGCCGTCGTCGCAGCGATGCTGCTGTCCTCCACTTCCGACAGCCTCACCCTGCTCCCGGCGCTGCCGGACGCGTGGCCGTCGGGGGCGATCACCGGTCTGCGCGGCCGGGCCGGAATCGTCGTCGACCGGCTGGCCTGGGACGAGGCGGGGTGCACCATTGAGGTGCGGCGGCTCGCCGAGGCGGTCTGGCTGAACCCCGAAGGTCGGATGGTCGTGCGCTGTCCGCGGGTGTTCACCGTTGACGGCGGACCTGAGCGGGTTCTCCGCGCGGGCGAGTCCACGCTGCTGCGACTGCGGTGGGCGACCGCCGCCCCAGCCTCCTCCCACCCGTCAGCCCGTACCCTGGAACAATGACCGAGACTTCTCCTGCGCGCCCTGCGACCACCGGGGTCCGCCAGACGCGCCCGAAAACGGAGGGGTGGACCCAGAAGAAGGATGCCGAGGGGCGCCCGCTGCTGCAGTTCGCCAGCCCCAAGCGCGGCAAGCCGCCTGTGCACCTGGCAGATCTGACGCCCGAGCAGCGCGTGGAGAAGGTGAAGGAGCTGGGCATGCCCGGGTTCCGCGCCAAGCAGCTCTCCACCCATTACTTCACGCACTACACGTCCGATCCCGCGCGGATGACCGATCTTCCGGCCGAGCAGCGCGAGGAGTTCGTCGCCAGCATGCTGCCGCCGCTGATGACCGAGGTGCGACGGCTCACGACCGACCGGGGCGACACCATCAAGTTCCTGTGGCGTCTGCATGACGGCGCGCTGGTCGAGTCGGTGCTCATGCGCTACCCGGGCCGCATCACGCTGTGCGTGTCGAGCCAGGCCGGCTGCGGCATGAACTGCCCGTTCTGCGCCACCGGTCAGGCGGGCCTGACCCGCAACATGTCCACCGCCGAGATCATCGAGCAGGTCGTGCGGGCCAACCGGGTGATCGCGAACGGCGAGCTGGGCGGCAAGCGCTCCAGCGACCACTCGATGGAGCGCGTGAGCAACATCGTGTTCATGGGCATGGGCGAGCCGCTGGCCAACTACAAGCGCGTGATGGACGCCGTGCGCGTGATGGTCGAGCCGCAGCCGAACGGCCTGGGCATGAGCGCCCGCGGCATCACGGTCTCCACGGTGGGCCTGGTGCCCGCCATCCGCAAGCTCGCCGACGAGCACATCCCGGTGACCTTCGCGCTGTCGCTGCACGCCCCCGACGACCAGCTGCGCGACGAGCTGATCCCCGTCAACTCCCGCTGGAAGGTCGACGAGGCGCTGGATGCCGCCCGCGACTACTTCGAGAAGACCGGGCGCCGCGTGTCCATCGAGTACGCGCTCATCAAGGACATGAACGATCACGCCTGGCGCGCCGACCTGCTGGCTGAGAAGCTCAATGCCCGCGGTCGCGGCTGGGTGCACGTGAACCCGATTCCGCTGAACCCGACGCCCGAATCGGTGTGGACCGCATCCGACGTCGACGTGCAGAACGAGTTCGTGCGCAGGCTCAACGACGCAGGCATCCCGACCACCCTGCGCGACACGCGCGGCAAGGAGATCGACGGGGCCTGCGGCCAGCTGGTCGCCACCACCGACGACGAGGTCGCCGCAGCCGCGATGGTCTGATCCGCCGCACTCACGCCCGCGCGGCGGCGAGTGGTGCGGATGCCCGGGAGCGGCGATCCCGGTCCCCGTCGGACGCGCCGAGCCGCTCGGCGCGTTCCAGCCACGCCTGGATCCTCGATTCGGGCGCGTTCCTGACGCCCAGCATCCGGTGAGTGCGAACGGATCTGATGCCGCACAGCCGCAGCGTGTTCCGGGCGACGTGGGTCTGTGCAGGCAGTCCGGTGAGCGGCGCGAAGTACCAGGGCGTGTCTGCGAGGAGCAGCAGGCGGCCGTGCGGCGCGGAGAGGAGCCCGACCGGGATGCCGGCGTCGGTGTACCGGTACTCCTGCTGCGGGAGCAGGGCGCGATCGAAGAAGCCCTTCAGCAGGGCGGGCACGGACCCCCACCACAGCGGGGTGGCGACGACCACGTTCACAGCGTCCTTCAGTGCGGCCTTGGCCTCGGCGAGGTCGGGCTCGAGCGGCATCCGCTCCCGATAGCCGAAGCGCAGGTGCGGGTCGTACTCCAGGTCGCGCAGCGCGAGCACACGGGCGTCGCCGTGCGCGGCGGCGTAGCGGCGGACGAGTTCCGCAGTGAGCGACTGGGCGTCCGGATGGCCGTCGATGACGAGTGCGGTGGACATGAGGTCTCCTATCTTGACACTGTCCATTAGGTGGACAGTGTCAAGATAGGAGACGATGTTGCTCATGTCAAGTTCGCGTTCCGCATACCATCACGGCGATCTCGCGCATGCGCTGGAGATTGCGGCGATGCAGCTGCTGGCGGCCAAGCCCGCGCAGCAGATCAGCCTGCGCGAGGTCGCCCGAGCGGCCGACGTGAGCCACAACGCCCCCTATCACCACTTCGCCGACAGGCGCGGGCTGCTGAAGACGCTCGCCGAGCGCAGCATGGCCGACCTCGTCGTCGCAGTGCGCACCGCCATCTCGGCCGCATCCGACCCCGTCTCGGCGCTCGTCGCCGGCGGGCAGGCCTATGTGAGGTTCGCCGTGGAGCGGCCGAACGCCTTCGACGTGGTCTACGACCCGACGGTCTGCGTGCCCGGTTCGCCGACCGAGACCATGGCTCCGCTCATCGACGAGCTGGAGACGCTGCTGGCGGATGCCGCCACCGGTGCGGGACTGGATCAGGGCGACGTCACGGCGGTGTGGGGGCTCGTGCACGGACTCGGCACGCTCTCCGCCGCGGGTCACTTCCCGCTGGACGCGGCGCTGGTGTCCTGCGCGTCGGGCCTGCGGCGGATGCTGCCCACTGCCTCCACTTCCTGAGAGCCGTTCGCAGGGATCGCCCACCGGGCGCTCAGCCGCCGTTTCCTAGTCTCGAAGGATGTCCTACTCCGCGCATCGCCCCGGCCGGATGGATTCGCAGGGGCGGATCTCGTTCGAAGCCGACGGCCCCGACGGGTCGGTGAGCGACGACGACCTCGACTTCCTGCGCAGCTTCGAGCCGCGCGGGAACGCGGAGGCGGAAGCGGATGCCGTGGACGAGCCGACCGAGGTGATCGAGCCTGACTCGACCCTTCGACGGGCTCAGGGACCCGGCGAGGCTTCACGGCCCCGTGAGGCCAGGAAGCTGCCGCGGATTGACCGCCCGAGGCGCGAGCGCACGCCCGGCTCGCGGCTGCGCACGATGGCCATCCTCGGCGGCGCCGAGGGCGCGATCCTCGATCGTGTGCCCGGAGAGACGCCGCGCTTCGTGCAGATGTTCTTCGTGCTGCTGGGCACCGCGCTGGTCTCCGCCATCTCGATGTTCTTCGCGCTGACCACCGGCGTGCAGCTGATCGCCTGGCTGGCCCTGCCGCTGGCGCTGGTGTGGATGGCGCTGATCTTCAACCTCGACCGGTTCCTCACCGCGACCATGTCGTCGACCCGCAGCGTCGGCAAGCTCATCGCGCTGGCGCTGCCACGCGTGGCCATGGCCGCGCTGATCGGATTCCTCGTCGCCGAGCCGCTCGTGCTGCAGGTGTTCCACAACGACATCGCCCGCGAGGTGGCCTCCACCAACATCACGCAGTCGCAGTCCGATCAGAACGCGCTGGAGAAGGGGCCTGAGAAGAAGGCACTGGATGCCGCGACCAAGCGCGTCTCCGCCCTGGAGAACCAGGCCGCCACCGGAATCGTCGCGGGGACGGCATCCGGTTCCGCCTCGACCGCTGCCGCGCAGTCCACCGTCGACGACATCACCACCAAGATGGCCGAGCAGCAGAAGGTCATCGACACCGCGCGCACGCTGTACCAGTGCGAGCTGACCGGCGAGGGCGCCGGCACCGTCCCCGGCTGCACGGGCGTGAACGGTCAGGGCTCCAGCTCGAATGCCGCGAAGGCGCAGCTGGCCGCCGCCCAGCAGACCTACGACGCGCTGGCCGCTCAGCTGCGCTCGGCCAATGCCGACCTGAACACCGCCGAGGGCGCTGCGAAGCAGAACGCCACGGCATCCGAGACCACCAACCGCCAGCAGGCGAAGGACCAGCTGCCGACGGCCAAGAAGACCTACGATCAGGCGTTGGCCGCCTACAACGCCCGCGCTGACGCGGTCGCCGCCGGCAACGCCGGCGCAGTGGGGCTGCTCAGTCAGATCTCCGGGCTCAACCGGCTCTCCGACAAGGAGCCGACGATCCTCTGGGCGCACTGGCTGATCGCCGCGCTGTTCTTCATGATCGAGCTGCTGCCGGTGCTGGTGAAGGTGCTCACCAGCTACGGCGACGAGTCGCTGTACGAGAAGACCGCCGCCATCCGCAAGCAGGTCGAGCTGGATCGCGTCAGCGCCGAGGGCTTCCGCGACCGCGCGGCGATCGTGTCGGCGGGAGCCGGGGCCCCGGCATCCGCTCCGCCTTCGGCAGTGCAACCTGCAGGCGATGCCCCGACCGAGCCGCTGACCCGTGCCGACATCCGCGAGTCCGTCTCGGTCTGAGACGGTCAGACCATCCCGGCTGTGAGCCGATAGCGTTGGACCATGGTCAACTATCGCTACCTCGGCAACAGCGGTCTCAAGGTCTCTGAGATCACCTACGGCAACTGGGTGACGCACGCGTCGCAGATCGACGACTCGGCGGCGATCTCGACGGTGCACGCGGCCCTGGATGCCGGCATCACCACCTTCGACACCGCCGACACCTATGCCAACACCGCGGCCGAGGTCGTGCTCGGCAAGGCTCTCGCCGGCCAGCGCCGCGCCGGCCTGGAGATCTTCACGAAGGTCTACTTTCCGACCGGCCCGAAGGGCCCCAACGACACCGGCCTGAGCCGCAAGCACATCCGCGAGTCCATCGACGGCTCGCTCACGCGCCTCGGGGTGGAGTACGTCGACCTGTACCAGGCGCACCGCTACGACTACGAGACCCCGCTCGAGGAGACCATGCAGGCCTTCGCCGACGTGGTCCGGCAGGGCAAAGCGCTGTACATCGGCGTCTCGGAGTGGACTGCAGAGCAGTTGCGCGCCGGCCATGACCTGGCCGTGCAGCTGGGCATCCAGCTCGTGTCGAACCAGCCGCAGTACTCCATGCTGCACCGCGTGATCGAGGGCAAGGTCGTCCCGACCTCCCAGTCGCTCGGCATCTCGCAGATCGTCTGGTCGCCCATGGCGCAGGGCGTGCTCAGCGGCAAGTACCTTCCGGGTCAGCCGGTGCCCGACGGCTCGCGCGCGACCGACCCGCACTCGGGCGCGCACTTCATCGAGCGGCTGCTGAAGGATGACATCCTCACGGCCGTTCAGAAGCTCAAGCCCATCGCCGCCGAGGCGGGCCTGACGATGCCGCAGCTGGCCATCGCCTGGGTGCTGCAGAACCCGAACGTCGCCGCGGCGCTGGTCGGCGCCTCGCGCCCGGAGCAGCTGGCCGAGACCGTCAAGGCCTCGGGCGTGACGCTGGACGCCGACGTCATGGCCGCCATCGATGCCGCCCTCGCCGGCGTCGCCAACACCGATGTCGAGGACACCTACTCCGTGTCGCCGAGGACGCGCCTGGTCTGAGTGCTCGGTCGGGGCTGACCGCGGTCAGCCCCGACCGAACATCGCCCCGGGGTTCAGGATGTTCTGCGGGTCGAGGGCCTTCTTGATGCGCAGGTTCAGCTCCAGCACATCGTCGCCGAGGTAGTCCGCCAGCCAGGGCTGCTTCAGACGCCCCACGCCGTGCTCTCCGGTGATCGTGCCGCCCAGGCCGATGGCCAGCGTCATCACCTCGCCGAACGCCAGATCCGCGCTCGCGCGCTGGGCGGCATCCTCAGGGTCCAGCACGATCAGCGGATGCGTGTTGCCGTCGCCGGCGTGCGCGACCACGGCGATCTCGATGCCGCGCTGCTCGGCGATCGCCCGCATGCCCTCGATCAGGTCGCCGAGTCGGGGGAGCGGCACGCCGACGTCCTCCAGCAGCATCGCGCCGCGCCTCTCCATCGCGGGGATGGCCTGGCGCCGTGCCTCGACGAGCGCCTCGCTCTCGTCGGGGTCGCTGGTGGCGTACACCTCGGTGGCGCCGTGCAGCCCGCAGGTCTGCTCGATGGTCGCGATCTGCGCCTCGGCCACCTCGGCCGGCTCGTCGGACTGCACGATGAGCATGGCCGCGGCATCCCGGTCCAGATCCATCCGCAGCATGTCCTCGACCGCGTTGATGGTGATCTGGTCCATGAACTCCAGCATCGACGGGCGCATGGCGGCCTTGATGTCGACGACCGCCTGGATCGCGCCGGCCACGGTGGGGAACACCGCGACCAGGGTGGTGGGCGTGCGCTGCGCGGGCACCAGGCGAAGCGTGGCCTCGGTGACGATACCGAGCGTGCCCTCGCTGCCCACGAACAGCTTGGTGAGCGACAGTCCTGCGACGTCCTTCAGACGCGGCCCGCCGAGCGTGATGGCGCGGCCGTCGGCCAGCACCACCTTCAGGCCCAGCACATAGTCGGTGGTCACGCCGTACTTCACGCAGCACAGGCCTCCGGCGTTGGTGGCGATGTTGCCGCCGATCGAGCAGAACGCCTGCGACGACGGGTCGGGCGGGTACCAGAGGCCGTGCTCGGATGCCGCGGCCTTCACCTCCGCGTTGAACGCACCAGGCTGCACGATGGCCATCTGCAGCGCGGGGTCGATGCGGATCTCGCGCATCCGCTCCAGAGAGATCACGATCGCGCCGTCCACGGCCGAGGAGCCGCCGGACAGGCCCGACCCCGCTCCGCGTGGCACGATCCCCACGCCCTCCCGTGCGGCGATGCGCACGGCGGCCTGCACGTCCTCCGTGCTGGTCGCGCGCACCACGGCGAGCGGCGTGCCGGCATCCGGATCCTCGGCGCGGTCGCGTCGATAGGCCTCAAGCGAGTCGGGATCGGTGATGACCGAGCCCTCGGGAAGGGCCGCGATCAGGTCTGCGATGACGGCTTCGTCGCGGTCGATGGGCATGGGCAACCTCGGCATTCCGGCTGCCGGCTGAGACAGCGCTCCGTCCACTGTGGCACACCGGGGCCGGATGCCGGGAAGCTCGGCCGGGGCGATATCCGGGTGAATGCTCGGACCGGCTACAGCGCGACGATGTCCACCTGCAGATCGTGCGTGAGCTGCTCGATGTCGGCGCGCAGCGCATCCAGATCGACGGATGCCGGCACGGTCGCCGTGACGGCGGACTCGAACAGCCGGCCGCCGGCCATCGCGGCGTCCCGCGTCTGCGTGGTCATGCTCTGGATGCTCAGCGCATGGCTGCTGAGCACGCCGGTGACCTCGCGCACGATTCCCGGCCGGTCGTCGCCCAGCACGGTCACCGAGACGCGGCGGTCCCCGGCGGGAGAAGCGGTGTCGGCGCCGGTGCTGACGGTGACCGCCAGCATGCCTTCCAGCCCGCGCAGCGCCTCGCGCAGCTCGTCGACGCGGTCGTCGGCGACGGTCAGCTGGATGACGCCCGCGAACGTGCCCGCGAGCTCGGCGAGGCTGCTGTTCTCCCAGTTGCACCCATAGGCGCCCGTGAGCTCCGCGACGGCGGAGACGAGTCCGGGGCGATCCGCTCCCGCGACCGTGAGGATGAGCGTGGTCATGCGCTCAGCGTAGCTGGCTCCACGCGCCGCCGGCCAGGAACCGCTCCATGCGCGCGCGGTGCGGGGCCAGATCCCAGCCCTGCGAGGCCACCCACTCGTCGGAGTAGTAGGTCTCGGCATAGCGCGCGCCGCCGTCGCAGATCAGAGTGACCACGCTGCCGGTCTCGCCGGCATCCCGCATGCGCGAGATCAGCTCGAACGCGCCGTACAGGTTGGTGCCCGTCGAGCCGCCCGCCCAGTGCAGGGTGCGCTCGCGCAGCAGACGGATGGCGGCGATGGACGCGGCATCCGGCACCTGGATCATCTCGTCGATCACGCTCGGCACGAACGACGCCTCCACGCGCGGGCGGCCGATGCCCTCGATGCGGGAGGGGCTGCCCACGGCATCCGCGTCGCCCCTCCACCCGGCGTAGAACGCGGAGCCCTCAGGGTCGACCACGGCCACCTGAGTGGGGTGCCGGCGGTAGCGCACATAGCGGCCGAAGGTGGCGCTGGTGCCGCCGGTTCCGGCGCCGACGACGATCCAGCGGGGGATCGGATGCCGCTCCTGCGCCAGCTGGCTGAACACGCTCTCGGCGATGTTGTTGTTGCCGCGCCAGTCGGTGGCACGCTCGGCGTAGGTGAACTGGTCGAGGTAGTGGCCGCCGCACTCGGATGCCAGTCGGCGGGCCTCCGCGGAGATCTCCGAGGCGTGCTCGACGAGGTGGCAGCTGCCGGCGTAGAACTCGATGAGGTCGATCTTCTCCTGGCTGGTGGAGCTCGGCACCACCGTGACGAAGTCCAGACCCAGCATCCGGGCGAAGTACGCCTCTGACACGGCGGTCGACCCGCTGGAGGACTCCACGAGCGTCGTGCCCTCGTCGATGAGGCCGTTGACCAGCCCGTACAGGATCAGCGAGCGCGCCAGCCGGTGCTTGAGCGAGCCGGTGGGGTGCACGGACTCGTCCTTCAGGTACAGGTCGATGCCCCACTCGGCGGGCAGCGGGAACAGGTGCAGGTGCGTGTCGGCGGAGCGGTTGGCGTCCGCCTCCAGCACTCGGATGGCGGAACTGACCCATTCACTCATGCTCCGAGCGTACTCGGCGCGAGACTCAGTCCTTCGCCTGCCGTGCCCGGTACGCGGCCACCGCATTGCGGTTCGCGCAGGTGGTGGAGCAGTAGCGCTTGGAACGGTTGCGGCTCAGGTCCAGTGCGATGGCTTGGCAGTCGGCATCCGCGCAGACCTCCAGCCGGCTGCCCTCGTCGGCGCGGATGACGTCGATCAGGGCCATGGCGGTCTCGACGAGGATGCGCTCGGGCAGCGGATGGTCGTCGGCGACGGCGTGCAGGTGCCAGTCGGCCGCATCGTGCCGGGTCAGGCGCGGGGTGAGTGTGGCATCCGCGAGTGCGGCGTTGACGTGCTCGACCATCTCGTCACGAGGGGCGAGGAGCATGGTGCGCAGTCGGGGGCGCAGGGAGCGCAGCGCCTGCAGCTCGGGGTCGTCGCGGTCGATGCGACCGGTGTACGGGTACTCGGCCAGGAAGGCGGCGAAGTCGTCGGCGGTCGCCAGCGCGTCGGGCTCCTCGGCGGAGTTGACCAGGCTGACGGCGGCGCGCAGCGCCTCTTCCGTGTCACTGGTGAAGATCATGTTGACATCTTACATCGCGGAGGAATAGTGTCATCACTCATGGGGCTTGTTGCACATGACACACGGGCGCCCACGGGCGTCGGCGCGGGTCTGCTGGTCGCGCTGGGCGCGGCGTTCTCGTTCGGCATGTCCGGTGCCTGGGCGCGCGGACTCATCGACGCGGGCTGGACGCCCGGAGCGGCTGTCACCGCGCGCGTCTGGGTGGCGGCGCTCGTGCTGCTGGTTCCCACGATCCTCGCCCTGCGCGGCCACTGGCACGTGCTGCGCCGCAACGCCGGCATGATCATCGCCTACGGCCTGCTGGCGGTCACCGCCACCCAGCTCTGCTACTTCCAGGCCGTCGCGGTCATGGATGTCGGCATCGCCCTGCTCATCGAGTACACCGCGCCGGTCGCCGTGGTGCTGTGGCTGTGGCTGCGCCGCGGCGAGAAGCCCACTGGCCGCAGCATCCTGGGCGCGGTGATCGCCTTCGGGGGCCTCATCCTCATGCTCGACATCCTCACCGGCGCGCGCGTCGATGCCGGCGGCATCCTGTGGGCGCTCGCCGCGATGGTGGGCGCCGCGACCTACTTCGTGCTGTCGGCCCGCGAGGACACCGGGATGCCGCCCATCGCCCTGGCCGGGGTCGGACTGCTGCTGGGCGCGCTCGGGCTGACGGTCGCGGGGCTGATCGGCGTGCTGCCGATGGCGTTCACCTTCGGCGACGTCGCCTACCGGTTCGGCTCAGTGCCCTGGTTCGTGCCCGTGCTCGCGATCGGCCTGTTCGCGACGGCGCTCGCCTACGTGCTCGGAATCGCCTCGACGCGGATGCTGGGCTCGCGGCTGGCCTCCTTCGTCGCACTGGCCGAGGTGATCGCCGCGCTGCTGTTCGGCTGGATGCTGGTGGGCCAGCTGCCCGAGCCGGTCCAGCTGCTCGGTGCCCTGCTGGTGATGGCCGGTGTCGTGGTCGTCAAGCTCGGCGAGCCCGCGGCGGCGGAGGCATCGGCTGCGGTGGAGCCGGTCCTGATCGAGTGACGTGCACCCGTGCCGATCCCCGGGAAGAGGACGCGGACCTAACCGATCCGCCGGCGGTACGCGCGCATCGCGAAGACGTACGCGATGACCAGGATGCCGACGCACCAGGCCAGCGCGACCCAGATCGATGAGCCCACGGGCTGTCCTGCGAACAGCGCCTGGATCGAGTTCACGATCGACGTCACCGGCTGGTTCTCGGCGAACCAGCGCACCGGACCGGGCATGGTGCCGGTCGGCACGAACGCCGAGCTGATGAACGGCAGGAAGATCAGCGGGTAGCTGAACGCGCTCGCGCCGTCGACGGTCTTCGCCGACAGGCCCGCGATCACCGCCAGCCACGTCAGCGCCAGGGTGAACAGCGCCAGGATGCCGATCACTCCCAGCCAGGCCCACACGCTCGCGCCCGTCCGGAAGCCGGTCAGGAATCCGACCGCGAAGATGATCACCAGGGTGATCCCGTTCGCCGCCAGCGAGGTCAGCACGTGCGCCCACAGGATGCTCGACCGTGAGATCGGCATGGAGTGGAACCGCTCGAAGATGCCGCTCTGCAGGTCGGTGAACAGCCGGAACGCCGTGTAGGCGATGCCCGATGCGATGGCGATGAGCAGGATGCCGGGGAGCAGGTAGTTCACGTAGCTCTCCGCCCCGATGCTCTGCCGCAGCGCCCCGCCGAACACGTACACGAACAGCAGCATCAGCGCGATCGGGGTGACCGCCGTGGTGATGATGGTGTCCGCGCTGCGGAGGATGTGCCGCATCGAGCGGCCGGTGAGGGTGGCGGTGTCGGCCACGAAGTGCATGGTCATGCTGCGTCCTCCCTGTGGGGTGCTTCGACAGGCTCAGCAACCGAGCCCTGGGTTCCTGAGCCCGTCGAAGGTCCGACCAGGCTCAGGAAGATCTCCTCGAGCGTGGGCTGCTTCTCGACGTACTCGACGGTTGCGGCGGGCAGCAGCTGCTTCAACTCCTCCAGTGTGCCGTTCGCGATGATGCGCCCTTCGTGCAGGATCGCGATGCGGTCGGCGAGGTGCTCGGCCTCGTCCAGGTACTGCGTGGTCAGCAGCACCGTGCGGCCGGAGTCCGCGAGCTCCTTCACCACGTTCCACACCTCGATGCGCGCCTCGGGGTCCAGTCCCGTGGTGGGCTCGTCGAGGTAGATGACCTCGGGGTCGCCGACCAGGCTCATCGCGATGTCGAGCCGCCGGCGCATGCCGCCCGAATACGTCCCGGCTCGTCTGGCGGCGGCATCCGTCAGCCGGAACCGGGCCAGCAGGGCATCCGCCGCCGCTCCCGGATCCGGAAGATGCCGGAGCTTCCCGACCAGCACGAGGTTCTCGCGCCCGGTGAGAATCTCGTCGACCGCGGCGAACTGCCCGGTCAGGCTGATCGACCGGCGCACGTCGAGCGGCCGGGCCGCGACGTCGAAGCCGTTCACGGTCGCGCCACCGGCATCCGCCCGTGACAGCGTCGAGAGGATGCGCACCAGCGTCGTCTTGCCTGCCCCGTTCGAGCCCAGCAGCGCGAAGATGCTGCCGCGCTCGACGGTGAAGTCCACGCCCCGCAGCACGTGCAGGTCGGTGAAGGACTTCTGCACGCCGCGGACGGTGATGGCCTCGTTCATGATCCCGCTCCCTTCTCGGCGTCCTCGATGGCCTTCGTGAAGCGCGCGCGCTCCTTGTCCTGCCACTCCTTCGCGGCGTACGCCTTGGCGAACGTCTCCGCGAAGTCGACCGGATCGTCGCCGACGATGCCTCGCACCGGCGTGCCGTCGACGGCGGCCGCCTCCCAGAGGTCGGCCAGGTCGGTGAGCATGCGGATGATGACGTCGCCGTCGACGATGCCGCTGGTGTTCAGCAGATAGCGGTGCATCGCCTTCGCGGCGGTCCCGTACGGTTCCGGCAGGCCGTCGATGCGGGCCTTGTCCTGCTTGTACTGCTTCTTCTGCTCGAGCGATCCCGTGACCGCCTCGATCCACTTCATTGCCATGTCAGTTCTCCCTGTTCTTCGGGTTCAGTTCTTCGATGCGTTCTGCGAGGGAACTCCAGGTCCTCCAGAACTCGGCGAGCTCCTGCGAGCCCCGGGCGTTGAGCGTGAAGACCTTGCGCGGCGGGCCCTTCTCGCTGGGCACCTTCTCGACGTCGACGAGCTTCTTCTGCTCGATGCGCACCAGCAGTGCGTACACGGTGCCCTCGGCGATGTCCTCGAAGCCGCGGTCCCGCAGTTGCGCGGTGATCTCGTACCCGTACGCCGGCCGGTCGGCCAGCAGCGCCAGCACGATGCCCTCGAGCGTGCCCTTGAGCATCTCGGTCAGCTGCCTGCCCATCGGGTGCTCCTTGCTACTCAGTGTCATTGACTACCAGTACATAGTAACGCCGAGTACTGAGAATGCAAGAGGAATTTTATGTATACGCAGAACGGTTCAATCCAGCAAATATTGGCGTTAGGACTCTTTTGTGTATACGATGAGCGATATGAGCATCACCGTCGAGTCTCCGCGCGCCAGTGAACGCGCCTACGCGGCGCTGCTCGAGGAGATCCAGTCGGGCGTGCTGCCGGCCGGCGCCGTCCTGGCCGAGGCCGAGCAGGCCGAGCGCTTCGGAGTGAGCCGCACACCCCTGCGCGAGGCACTGCGCCGACTCGTCGCTGACGGCCTCGCCGTGCAGCAGTCTCCGCGGGTCACGGTCGTCGCGGCGCTGGATGCCGACGACATCCGCTCCCTGTTCGAGATCCGCCGCGCGCTGGAGGAGACCGCCGCCCGACTGGCCGCCCAGCGCGGGGACCGGGGTGCGTTCGCCGCGCTCGCGGCAGAGTTCTCGCACGTCGACCTGGCGGGAGACGACGGCCGCGACGCCTACTACGCGCTCATCGCGCGACTGGATGCCGAGATCGACGCCTCGCACGGCAACGACTACCTCACCTCCGCCCTGCGCACCGTCCGCACCCACCTCGTGCGCGTGCGCCGCATGGCGCGGGACAAGCCCGAGCGGCTGGCCGCCTCGGCATCCGAGCATCTCCTGATCGCCCGCGCCCTGGCATCGGGCGATGCCGAGCTCGCCGCGCACGCCACCCACGTCCACCTGCACAACGCCCTCACCGGCATCCTCGAATCGCTTCAGAACGAAGGAACCCCATGACCGTCACCCACCACGTCCGCGTCCATCGCTCCGAGGAGGAGCTGCCCCGTGAGGAGCAGCTGGCCTGGAAGATCGCCGAAGTCGCCACCGACCCCGTGGAGGCCCTGCCCGAGGTCGTCGAGATGATCATCAACCGCATCATCGACAACGCCTCGGTCGCAGCGGCATCGCTCACCCGCGGACCGATCATCGCCGCCCGTGCGCAGGCCTTCAGCCACCCGGTCTCGACCGGGGGAGCGGGGTCGACGATCTTCGGCGCCGAGCTCGACCACCGCACCAGCCCGGAATGGGCGGCGTGGGCCAACGGCGTCGCCGTGCGCGAACTGGACTACCACGACACGTTCCTGGCAGCCGAGTACTCGCACCCCGGTGACAACATCCCGCCCATCCTCGCCGTCGCCCAGCACGCAGGCTGCGATGGACGCGCGCTGGTGCGCGGCATCGCCACCGGTTATGAGATCCAGGTCGACCTGGTCCGCGCCATCTCGCTGCACGCGCACAAGATCGACCACGTCGCCCACCTCGGCCCCTCGGCCGCGGCCGGCATCGGCACCATGCTGAACCTCCCTGCCGAGACCATCTACCAGGCCGTCGGCCAGGCGCTGCACGTGACCACCGCCACCCGGCAGAGCCGCAAGGGCGAGATCTCCACGTGGAAGGCGCACGCCCCGGCGTTCGCCGGCAAGATGGCCGTCGAAGCCGTCGACCGCGCCATGCGGGGCCAGACGTCGCCCAGCCCGATCTACGAGGGCGAGGACGGCGTGATCGCCTGGATGCTCGACGGACCCGACGCCTCGTACGACGTGCCGCTGCCCGCTCCCGGCGAGGCCAAGCGCGCGATCCTGGACACCTACACCAAGGAGCACTCCGCCGAGTACCAGGCGCAGGCCATCATCGATCTGGCCCGCCGACTGGGCGTCGCCCGCCCCGAGCTGCGCGACCCTGCGAACATCGCGTCGATCGTCATCCACACCAGCCACCACACGCACAACGTCATCGGCTCCGGCGCCAACGACCCGCAGAAGTACGACCCGACCGCGTCGCGCGAGACGCTCGACCACTCGGTGCCGTACATCTTCACGGTCGCGCTGCAGGACGGCACCTGGCACCATGTCGATTCGTACCTGCCGTCTCGTGCGGCGCGGCCGGACACCGTCGAGCTGTGGCACAAGGTGACCACGGCCGAGGACCCGGAGTGGACGCGTCGCTATCACTCCATCGACCCGGCGGAGAAGGCTTTCGGCGGCCGTGTGGAGATCACCCTCGCCGACGGCTCCACGGTCGTCGACGAGATCGCCGTGGCCGACGCGCATCCGCTGGGCGCCCGCCCATTCGGCCGCGAGCAGTACATCCGCAAGTTCCGCATCCTCGCCGAGCCCGTGCTGGACGCGGCGGAGATCGATCGCTTCCTCGAGCTGGTGCAGCGCCTGCCGGAGCTGACCGCCGCCGAGGTGGGCGAGCTGTCCATCATCGCGAAGCCGGGCATCCTGGCATCCGCTCCCGAGGCGCCGACGGGACTGTTCTGATGCTGATGCTTCGACAGGCTCAGCAGCCCAGGGGTGGATCCCTGAGCCTGTCGAAGGGTCGCCCGTCCGATTCGAGGAGATTCTGATGCTGTACTCATCCACACCCGCGCACGAGAAGCGCCGGCTGTTCCGCGAGCGGCTCGCGAGCGGCGAACTGCTGCGGTTCCCCGGTGCGTTCAACCCTCTGTCGGCCCGGCTCATCGAGCAGAAGGGCTTCGAGGGCGTCTACATCTCCGGCGCCGTGCTCTCCGCCGACCTCGGCCTGCCCGACATCGGCCTCACCACGCTCACCGAGGTGGCCGGCCGCGGCGCGCAGATCGCCCGGATGACCGAGCTGCCGGCCATCATCGACGCCGACACCGGGTTCGGCGAGCCGATGAACGTCGCCCGCACCATCCAGACGCTGGAGGATGTCGGGATCGCCGGCACCCACATCGAGGACCAGGTCAACCCCAAGCGCTGCGGCCACCTCGACGGCAAGCAGGTCGTCGACGAGCAGACCGCGCTGAAGCGCATCCGCGCCGCCGTCGACGCACGCCGCGACGAGAACTTCCTCATCATGGCGCGCACCGACATCGCCGCCGTCGACGGGCTCGACGCCGCGAAGGACCGCGCGAAGGCGCTGGTGGATGCCGGCGCCGACGCGATCTTCCCCGAGGCCATGCGGACGCTTTCGGAGTTCGCGGCCATGCGGGATGCCGTGGACGTGCCGATCCTGGCCAATATGACCGAGTTCGGCAAGAGCGACCTGTTCACCGTCGACCAGCTGCGCGACGTGGGCGTGAACATCGTGATCTGGCCGGTGTCGCTGCTGCGCATCTCCATGGGCGCATCGGCCCGCGCACTCGATACGCTGATCGAGGAGGGGAATCTCACCTCCAGGCTCGGCGAGATGCAGCACCGCGCCGACCTGTATGACCTCATCGACTACGAGTCGTACAACCACTTCGACTCCGGCGTCTTCAACTTCACCGTCACGAAGGGCTGAGCAATGACCGAGGACATCAAGAAGGGCCTCGCCGGCGTCGTCGCTGACGTGACGGCCATCAGCAAGGTCAACCCCGAGACCAACAGCCTGCTGTACCGCGGCTATCCGGTGCAGGAGCTGGCGGCCACTCAGCCGTTCGAGGCGGTGGCCTACCTGCTGTGGAACGGCGAGCTTCCGGATGCCGCGCAGCTGGCGGCCTTCCGCACTGCCGAACGCGCGCACCGTGCGCTGACCCCGGCCGTGCAGGCCGCGATCGACGCGCTGCCGCTGGACTCGCATCCGATGGACGAGGTGCGCACCGCGGTCAGCGTGATCGGCGCGTTCGAGACCGCGGGCACCGGCAACGTGCTGGATGCCGTCGGCACGCCCGCCGAGAACCTGGACCGGAGCCTGCGGCTGTTCGCCGTGCTGCCGGCGATCGTCGCCTACGGTCAGCGTCGTCGTCGCGGGCAGGGGATGATCGAGTCGCGCGACGATCTCGACTACGCCGCGAACTTCCTCTGGCTGACCTTCGGCGCGGAGCCGGAGCCGCAGGTCGTCGACGCCTTCAACCGCTCGATGATCCTGTACGCCGAGCACTCCTTCAACGCATCCACGTTCACCGCCCGCGTCATCACCTCCACGCTCAGCGACATGTACTCGGCCGTGGTCGGCGCCATCGGCGCGCTGAAGGGCCCGCTGCACGGCGGAGCCAACGAGGCCGTCATGCACATCTTCGACGAGATCGGCGAGGCGTCTCGCGTGAAGGCATGGCTGGATGACGCGCTGGCGAACAAGCGCAAGATCATGGGTTTCGGGCACCGCGTCTACAAGCGCGGCGATTCTCGCGTGCCCACCATGAAGGCGGCACTCGACACCCTGATCGCGCACTACGACCGGCCGGATCTCGCGGCGCTCTACGAGACGCTGGAGAGCGAGTTCGTCTCGCGCAAGGGCATCTACCCGAACCTGGACTATCCGTCGGGCCCGGCGTACAACCTGATCGGCTTCGACACGCTCACGTTCACGCCGCTGTTCATCGCGGCGCGCGTCACCGGCTGGACCGCGCACATCCTCGAGCAGCAGTCCCGCAACGCCCTGATCCGCCCGCTGTCGGCGTACGACGGCGTCGATGAGCGCCACGTCGCCGGGTACGCGCCGGACACCGCGGCCATCGACGTGCAGCGGCGGCCGGAGGAGGCCGCCGGCTGACCGGCATCCGCTCCTCGAGACGTCGCTTCGGGCACGAGCATCACGCGAGAGCGTGGTTCTCGTGCCCGTTGCCTTTTCTGCCGGAGGGGACGCGGGCAAGGTCACGATCCCGTAACAGGGCTTGCAGGAGGCAAAATGTTTACGTAATCATTCTGATGTTGCCCGCGACATCGACCGTCGCCGGCAGGGCCGGCGGATCACCCTCCGGCCAGGAGAATCACCGAGAGGACATGCTTCGATGAAGCGCATGACAAAGCTCGCGGCCCTGGCGACCGCAGCGATCCTTCCGCTGTTCGCACTGACCGCCTGCTCCGGTGGCAGCGGCAACGGCGACGCCGGTTCAGGTGACGGCAACACGCTGACCGTGTGGGCGTGGGATCCGTCGTTCAACATCTACGCGATGAAGGAGGCCGAGAAGATCTACCAGAAGGATCACCCCGACTTCACGCTCAAGATCGTCGAGACGCCGTGGGAGGACCTCCAGGCCAAGCTCACCACGATCGCCCAGTCGCAGCAGACCAAGGAACTGCCCGACATCTTCCTGATGCAGAACAACGCATTCCAGAAGAACGCGATCAACTACCCGGACCTGTTCGCCGACTACAAGGACTCCGGCATCGACTTCTCGGAGTTCCCCCAGGGCGTCACCGCCTACTCCGTGATCGACGGCGTCAACTACGGCATCCCGTTCGACTCCGGCACCGCGGTCGACGCGCTGCGCACCGACGTGCTCGAGCAGGCCGGCTACACCGTCGACGACTTCACGGACATCACCTGGGACGACTACCTCGCCAAGGGCAAGGACGTGCTCGCCAAGACCGGCAAGCCGCTGCTGTCGGGCCAGGCCGGTTCCGCCGACATCCCGATGATGATGCTGCAGTCCGCCGGCGCGAGCCTGTTCGACGCCAAGGGCGAGCCGACCATCGCCGGCAACGACGTGCTCATCGACGCCATCAACAAGTACGTCGAGCTGGTCAAGTCCGGCGTGCTCGTCGAGGTGAACTCGTGGGATGAGTACATCAGCACCTTCGTGAACGGCTCGGTGGCGGGCACGATCAACGGCATCTGGATCGCCGGCTCCATCCAGACCGCCGAGGACCAGTCCGGCAAGTGGCAGGTCACCAACCTGCCCAAGCTCGACGACGCCGCGAACGCCACGAACTACTCCGCCAACGGCGGCTCGTCGTGGGCGATCAGTTCCAGCGGCAACACCGAGCTCGCCCAGGACTTCCTGAAGTCGACGTTCGCCGGCTCCGCGGCCCTGTACGACACGATCCTGCCGAAGTCCGGTGCCGTGGCGAACTGGATCCCCGCCGGCGACAGCAGCGTCTACGCGGAGCCCAGTGAGTTCTTCGGGGGGCAGCCGATCTTCCAGAAGGTCGTCGAGTTCGGCGCCCAGGTGCCCAGCAACAACACCGGCGTCTACTACTACGAGGGCCGAGACGCGGTCAGCGCCGCGATGACCAAGATCCTCGGTGGAACAAGTGTCAAGGACGCACTCGCCGAGGCTCAGGCCAACGTCGAGTTCGCGATGAAGTGACACCCCTTCGCCCGGGCGGGGAACAGAGCCCCGCCCGGGCATCCCCCTTCTCCTCCATGGAAAGCGAGCGCATCGTGGCGACTCAGGCGATCGTGACGGCCGGCGACGGCCGTCGCCGCCGGCGGAACAGCCCTCCGCCGGACTTCACCCCGCGGGACAGACCGTGGATGGACACTCGGCGGCGGCGCAGCCTGACCGGGTGGGGCTTCCTGCTACCGGCCGCGCTGCTGATCACGCTGCTGAGCTTCGTGCCGATGATCCAGGCCTTCCTGCTCTCGCTGCAGACCGGGCGCGGAGCGCGGCTGGCGTGGTCCGAGCCGCTGTGGTCGAACTTCGCGCGGCTGCTGGACGACGAGATCTTCAAGCTCACCATGTTCAACACGCTGTTCTACCTGGTGGTGCAGGTGCCGATCATGCTGGTGCTGGCGATGGTGCTCGCCAATCTGCTCAACGACCCCAAGCTGCGGGCCAAGGCGTTCTGGCGCACCATGATCTTCCTGCCCTGCGCGGTGTCGCTGGTGGCGTACTCGCTGGTGTTCCGCACCATGTTCGCCACCGACGGGCTGGTCAACGACATGCTGATGGGGCTGGGCCTCATGCACGATCCGCTGAACTGGCTCGGCGAGCCGTGGACGGCGCGGTTCGTGATCGTGATCGGCCTGCTGTGGCGGTGGACCGGCTACAACATGATCTTCTTCCTGGCGGCGCTGCAGAACGTGGACCAGTCCACGCTCGAGGCCGCGCGCATCGACGGTGCAGGCGCCTTCAAGACCTTCTGGTTCGTCACGGTGCCGCAGCTGCGGCCGATGATCGTGCTGACGGCGATCATGTCGATCAACGGCACGCTGCAGCTGTTCGACGAGTCCTGGGCGCTGACCCACGGCGGCCCGTCGTACAACTCGATGTCGATGTCGCACTACCTGTACGAACTGGCGTTCCTGAAGAACCCCAACGTCGGGTACGCCTCCGCGATCTCGTACGTGATCCTGATCATGGTCGCCGTGCTGGCGCTCATCCAGATGAAGGTGGGTGACAGGCGTGACTAGTCTCACGACGGATGCCGCAGCGGCGGCTGCGCGGACCCGACCCGTCAGGCGGATCAACTGGCGCCGCGTGCCCGGCTACGCGTTCCTCAGCGTGTTCGCGCTGTTCTCGGTCTTCCCGCTGTACTTCATGGTGGTCTCCGCCACCAACTCCACCCAGGACGTCATCGCATCGCGGATGACGCCGGGAGGGCACCTGCTGGACAACTTCGTCGCTCTGACGAAGCAGCAGGACATCGGAGCGGCCATGACCAGCTCGTTCCTCATCGCCATCGGCACGACGGTGCTGGCGCTGGTCGTCTGCGCCGTCGCCGGCTACGGGTTCGAGATCTACCACTCCCGCGGCAAGGACGTCGTGATGGCGATCCTCATGCTGGCCATGATGATCCCGTTCGCGGCCATCATGATCCCGCTGTTCCGCATGTTCGCGCAGTTCGGGATGGTCAACTCGCTGTTCGCCGTGATCATCCCGTCGATCTCGGTGCCGCTGCTGATCCTGCTGTTCCGGCAGGCGTCGCGCTCGTTCCCCTACGAGATCATCGAGGCCGCGCGCATCGACGGGCTCACGGAGCTGTCGATCTTCGCGCGCATCTACGTGCCCACCATGAAGTCCACGTTCGCGGCGGCAGCCGTGATCACGTTCATGGCCTCGTGGAACAACTTCCTGTGGCCGAGAGTCATCCTGCTCGACAACGCCGTGCAGACCATGCCCATGCTCATAGCCAACCTCACGGCCGGCTACGTCACCGATTACGGCGTGCTGATGCTGGCCGTGCTGCTGACCTCTCTTCCGACCATCGCCATCTTCCTCATCCTGCAGCGCGCGTTCGCTCAGGGGATCACCGGAGCCATCAAGTGACTTTCGACATCGACCGCATCGCCGACCCCGCGTTCTTCTCCGACAACCGCGTTCCCGCGCACTCCGACCATCGCTGGTTCGCGGACGCCGCTGAGGCCGGCACGGGGGCCAGCTCCTTCGAGCAGTCCCTGAACGGGCGGTGGTCGTTCCGCTGCGCCCGCAACCAGCACGAGGTGCCCGTCGGGTTCACCGACGCCGGATACGACGTGTCGGCGTGGGATGAGATCCGGGTGCCCTCGCATCTGCAGCTGGAGGGCTACGACCGCCCGCAGTACGTCAACGTGGGCTATGCCTGGGACGGGCAGGAGGACATCCAGCCCGGTCAGGTTCCCGAGCGCGACAATCCCGTCGGATGCTACGCGCGCACCTTCACGCTCGATGCGCCGCTGCGCGAGGGCGAGCGGCTGAGCGTGAGCTTCCACGGCGCGGAGAGCGCCATCGCGCTGTGGCTGAACGGGACGTACATCGGGTACAGCACCGACAGCTTCACCCCCAGCGAGTTCGACCTGACCGACGTCCTCCTCGAGGGGGAGAACCGCATCGCCGCGCAGGTGTTCAGCTACAGCGCCGGGTCGTGGCTGGAGGACCAGGACTTCTTCCGCTTCTCGGGCATCTTCCGCGACGTGGTGCTGTACCGCCGCCCCGCCGTGCACGCCGAGGACCTGCACCTGAGCACGCTCGTCGCCGACGACCTGGCCTCGGCCGACGTGGTGCTGCGGGTCGAGCTGGCGGGTGCGGGTTCGGCATCCGCTCGCATCGACGGCCTCGGCGAGCTGACGGAGCGCGAGGACGGCGCGCTGGTGCTGCATGTCGAGAACCCGCGGCTGTGGAGCACGGAGGACCCGCACCTGCACGACCTCGTCATCGAGGTGCGCGACGAGGCGGGGGTGGTGACGGAGGTCATCCCGCAGCGGGTCGGCATCCGCCGCTTCGGCATCGAGAACGGCGTTCTGTCCCTGAACGGCGCCCGCGTCGTCTTCAACGGCGTCAACCGCCACGAGTTCTCGCTGGACGGCCGCGTGCCCTCGCGGGCGACGACCGAGTCCGACATCCGGGCGATGAAGGCGCTGGGCGTCAACGCCGTGCGCACCAGCCATTACCCGAACGACTCTGCGTTCTACGCGCTCGCCGACGAGTACGGGCTGCTGGTCATCGATGAGATGAACCTGGAGACGCACGGCCGCTGGGCCAGCATCCGCGAGGGCGGTGCGTCGCTGGATGCTGCGCTGCCGGGCGACCACGACGAGTGGCGCCCCGCCGTGCTGGACCGCGCCCGCAGCATGCTGCGGCGCGACCGCAACCACCCCAGCGTCGTGATCTGGTCGTGCGGCAACGAGTCGTTCGGCGGCTCGGTGCTGCGGGACGTCGCCGACTGGTTCCGCTCGGCCGACGGCCGCCCCGTGCACTACGAGGGCGTGCACTGGGATCCGCGCTACCCCGAGACCACCGACATCACCAGCCAGATGTACACCACGGCGGCCGGCGTGGAGCAGCACCTGCGCGAGCACCGCGACAAGCCGTTCCTGCTGTGCGAGTACGCGCACGCGATGGGCAACTCCTTCGGCGGAGTGGGGGACTACATCGACCTCGCCTACCGGGATGAGCTGTTCCAGGGCGGGTTTATCTGGGACTTCGCCGACCAGGCCATCCGCATGCGCGACCGGTACGGGCGCGAGTTCTTCGGCTACGGCGGCGACAACGGCGAGGCGCCGCACGACGGCGACTTCAGCGGCAACGGCATCCTCTTCGCCGATCACACCCCCACGCCGAAGGCGCAGGAGGTGAAGAAGCTCTACCAGGGCTTCGTCGTGGACGTCACCCCCGCTGAGGTCGTGCTGACGAACCGGATGCTGTTCACGGCGTCCTCCGCGTACGAGACGCGCGCGACGATCTCCCGCGAGGGACGGGTCGTCGCCTCAGGAGTCATCGACACCGATGTCGCGCCGGGCGCTGCGGGGGCGTACCCGCTTCCCGTCTCCGTGCCGGACGTGCCGGGGGAGTACGCGATCGTCGTGTCGCTGCACCTGCGCGCGGCCACCGAGTGGGCGCCTGTCGGGTATGAGATCGCCTGGGGCGAGCACGTGGTGTCGGTCGGCGCGCCCGCGACGCGGGTCTCGGCGCCCACACCGCAGGTGGTGGAGGGCACGGTGAGCATCGGCGTGCACGGGCCCGGGTTCCATGTGCTGTTCTCGCGCATCTTCAACGGGCTGAGCTCGTACCGCTTCGGCGGCTCGCGGATGGGCGGGCGGGAGCTGCTCTCGGGCGTCGTGACGCCGAACTTCTGGCACGCGCCCACGTCGAACGAGCGCGGCTGGAACGGCCCGTTCGAGGAGGGGCAGTGGCTGCTGGCCAGCCGGTACGGCCGCGCCAGCGGCTACCACCAGCCGGCCGACATCTCGGTCTCGGTGGAGGAGCCCGGCGTGCGCATCGGCTACCGCTACGAGCTGCCGACGAACCCGGTGACGCACTGCGACCTCAGCTACCTCGTCGACGGCTCCGGCCGGGTGGAGGTCACGCAGCGGATGCACGTGCCGGAGGGCCTGCCGCAGATGCCGGAGTTCGCGACCATGCTGGCCATGCCCGCCGACTACGACCGGGTGCGCTGGTACGGCGAAGGGCCGGAGGAGTGCTACGTCGACCGGCGCGCGGGAGCGCGGCTGGGCGTCTACGAGCGCAGCGTCGCCGACATGCTCCCGGCGTACCTGAAGCCCCAGGAGTCGGGCAGCCGCACGGGCGTGCGATGGGCGGAGGTGACGGATGCCCGCGGTGTCGGCCTGCGCTTCGAGGGCGACCCGACCCTGGAGTTCTCGGCGCTGAGCTGGACGCCGGCCGAGATCGAGAGCGCGCAGCATCCCCACGAGCTGCCGCCCGTCCATCGCACGATCGTGCGCCCGGCGCTCATGCGCCGCGGCGTGGCCGGCGACGACTCGTGGGGCGCGCGCCCGCTGGAGCGGTACCTGCTGCCCACCGGCGACCTCGAGCTGCGCTTCGCGTTCCAGGGGATCTGATCCGCCGACGATCTACCTCGTCGCCCCTGTCGTCCTCATGGACGGCGGGGGCGGCGCCGTGCTGGCGCGTTCGACGAGCTCGGTGGCGACCGGGCCCGGGTTCTGCGCGGGCCGGTGCTCGATCTGGTCGATGAGCATGCTCACGGCGGCGGCCCCGACCCGGTCGAAGTACTGGTGGACGGTGGTCAGCGGCGGCTGGAAGTCCGCGGACATGCCCATGTCGTCGAATCCGACCACGCTCACCTCATCCGGCACGGTGCGCCCGGCGTCGCGGAGCGCGCGCATGGCGCCCAGCGCCATCTCGTCGTTGGCGGCGAACACGGCGGTGACCGACGGGTCGGCGGCGAGGATGCGTCCGGCCGCGTAGCCGGATGCCGTGCTCCAGTCGCCGTGCTGCAGCGGAGGCACCTCGCGGCCGTGCGCGCGCAGGGTGGCCTCCCAGGAGGCCGCACGATCGCGCGCGGAGAACGAGTCGCCGGGGCCGCTGATGTGCGACACAGTGCGGTGTCCGAGGTTCAGAAGGTGCTCGGTGGCCAGGCGTGCACCCTGGGCCTGGTCGATGTCGATGGAGGGGTAGGGGTGCGAGTCGCCGGTGGTCACGACGACGGCGGGGATGTCGGCGATGTGCGCGAGGTCGGAGGCCTCCAGCTCGTGGGCCTCGAGCACGACCAGCACGCCGTCCACGGCCTGCTCGGCGAGCCGGACGAAGGCGCCCGAGAACCCCGCCTGGGCGATGGTCCACAAGGGGGTCAGCGCCAGCGAGTACCCGGCCTTCGCCGCCTCGTTGGCGATGGCCTCCAGCGAGCGCATGTTGCCGTAGCTGGACAGGCCCGACATGATCACGCCGAGCGTGCGGAACTTCCCCGTCTTCAGGGCCCTCGCCGCGGAGTTCGGGCGGTACCCCAGCCGGTCCATCGCGGCCTGGACCTTGTCTCGGGTGGACGGCCGCACGATGTCCATGCCGTTGGCCACGCGCGACACGGTCTGCGCGGAGACGCCCGCCTCACGGGCGACGTCGATGATCGACGGCGCTCGCCACACGCGCGCGTCGGCTGATCGAGATGCCACAGGTTCTCCCCTCGCCCTCGCCACGATATCAACCGGCGCGCGCGGGAGCCGTCAGCTCGTCGGCAGCCAGACCCGCATGGTCGAGGGGCCGCGCTGCGCCCAGGAGTGGTACGGGATCAGCCGCACGTCGTGCGCCTCGCCGCCGCGACGGGCGATGCGCGCCCATACGGCGCCGTCGCGCTCGAACGGAGCGGATGCCGCATCCGCGACGGCCTCTCCGACGTCGGTTCCGAAGTCGGGCGACTCCAGTGCCATCACCTCGGGGCCGCGTTCGATCGCCACGCAGCCGCGGACCGCGTCCACATGAGGGTCGGCCACGGTGATCCGCGGCGTCACGGGCAGCTCCAGCTCGACGACGTCGCCGGCGCGGAACGCCCGGTGCACGCGCAGCGCGCCGGGGGCGGCATCCAGGGCCTCTGCCGAGCCGTCGCGGATGAACCGTGCGTCGGCGCCGACGGCCCAGGCGGGCACGCGCAGGCTCAGCGTCCACTCGCCGTCGTCGGCGATCGTCACCTGCACCGTGCCCTGCGACGGGTACGTCGTCTGCACGTCGAACGCGACGCGCGTGCCGTCGGTCAGCGTCGTGCGCACCGTGCAGGGCGCGAACTGGTGCACCTGCACCCCCTCGTCATCCGCGGTCGCGACGTACGCCGCCAGGCTGGCGAAGGTGCGCGCGAGGTTGTTCGGGCAGCAGGACACCTCGAACCACGGCGCCCGCATGGCCGACGAGGCCCGCGGTGAGGTGGCCTCGGAATCCACCTCGGTGGTGGGGGTGCGCTTGTGCAGGGTGTTCGCGTAGAAGAAGGCGCGGCCGTCGGGGGCGGGCGAGGTGGCGACCACGTTGAACAGGGTGCGCTCGATGAGGTCGGCATAGCGTTCATCGCCGTCGGCCAGCAGCAGCCGCCACGAGAACATGATCGACCCGATCCCCGCGCAGGTCTCGGAGTAGGCCCGGTCCGGCGGCAGCTCCCAGTCCTCGCCGAACGCCTCGTCCTGGTGATGCGAGCCCTGCCCGCCCGTGATGTAGGTGCGGCGCTCTGCGGTGCGCGCCCACTGCGCGCGCAGGGCGTTCATCAGCTCGGCATCCTGATTCTCGACGGCCACGTCGACGGCGGCGGCAGACAGGTAGTTCGCGCGCACCGCATGCCCGCGCAGCACCTCGGCATCGCGCACGGCCACATCGTCCTGGAAGTACTCCCGGCCGTACTCGATGTCTCCGAGCGACCCGCGGCCGTGCCGCTCGATGAACAGCGCCGCCTGGTCGATGTACTCGCGGCGCCCGGTGGCCCGGCCGAGCTCTGCCAGCCCGACCTCCACCTCGGCGTGCCCGCAGATGGCGTCCCGCCCGTCGGGGCCGAACTCGCGGCACACGAGGTCGGCGGCGCGCAGCGCCACCTCGCGCAGCCCGTCGTCGGCATCCGGCCTGGTGCGGATGCGCGCGACCGCCGCCTGGAACAGGTGGCCCAGGCAGTACAACTCGTGTCCCCACTGCAGATCCGACCAGCGCGGGCGCTGCCCGGGCCTGCCGAACATGGTATTCAGGTAGCCGTCGGCCTCCTGCGCGGCGGCCACCCGGCGCACGATCGCGCGGAACCGGGCCTCGAGCGCGGGGTCGTCGGTGCGGGCGATCTCCCACGCCATGCCCTCCAGCAGCTTGTAGGCCTCGGAGTCGGAGAACTCCCTGCCGCGCCGGCCCTCCGGCAGCGTTCCGGCCGCGGCCAGATCGAAGTTCGCCAGCCACCCCTCGGTCTCCTGCTTGGCCTCGGCGTGCGCAAGCGTGGCGGTGCCGTTGACGCGCTGCCGCTCGGCCCAGAAGCCGTCGGTCAGCACCACCTCGGAGAGCCCCAGCGGGCGCAGTCGGCCGCGTGCCGGAATCACCGGCGTCATGATCTCGGTCATCACTCACCCCTTGAAGGCGCCGGACATGAATCCGCGCACGTAGTGTCTCTGCAGAAGAAGGAACAGCAGGATGCACGGCAGCGCCAGCACGACGACACCGGCCTCGGTGGCGCCGTAGTCGACCACGCCCTGCACCTGGCCTCGGAGGTTCGCGACGGCCAGCGGCAGCGTCATCCGGTTGGTGTCGTTGATGAGGATCAGCGGCGCCATGAAGTCGTTCCACGCGGTGAGGAAGGCGAACAGCCCCACGGTGACCAGCCCCGGCTTGACGGCCGGCAGCAGCACCCGCCACAGCGCGCCCCAGCTGGAGCATCCGTCCACCAGAGCCGCCTCGTCGAGCTCGCGGGGGATCGACTCGAACGAGATGCGCATCATGAACATCGAGAACGGCAGCTGGAACATCGTGATCACCAGCGAGACGCCCACCAGGGAGTTCTGCAGGCCCACCGCGTTCAGGATCACGTACAGCGGGATCAGCAGCGTGGCGTACGGCACCATGAGGATCGCCAGCGTCAGCAGGAACAGCGCGTTCTTGCCGGGGAACGAGAACCGTGCGAACGCGTAGCCGCCCAGCAGGGAGATGAACAGGGTGAGGGCCACCGTGAGCACCGACACTACGGTCGAGTTCCACAGGTACACCCAGATGCCGGCCTGGTAGTCGCCGAGCGCGGCGTAGTTGCCGAAGCCCCAGCCGTCGGTCTGGCTGGTGCCGGCGTGCGGGCTCACGCTGGAGACCGCCGTCCAGATCAGCGGGTACAGGAAGATCAGCGCCAGGGCGCCGGTGAAGACCCGATAGGGGATGCCGAAGGCCAGCGGCATTCGACGGTGGGGGGCGCGCACGGCGCCGGGGGCGACGATGGCGCCGGTGGAGTCCGTGCGGTCATCGGTGAGGGTCATATCGGACTCCGCTCAGTTCTCGTCGCCGCGTCGGAACGCGCGCAGCTGGAAGATGTTGATCACGACGAGGGCCAGCAGCACGATCACCGACAGCGCGCCGGCGATGCCGAGGCTGTTCTGCCCCTGGAACGCGACGTTGTAGATCAGCTGCACGACGGTCATGGTCGAGTTGTCGGGCCCGCCCTTGGTGAGGATGTAGAACTGCTCGAACGCCAGCAGCGACCCGGTCACGCACATGATGGTGGTGAGCGCGAACGTCGGCCGCAGCAGCGGCACCGTGATGTCGCGGAAGGTCTGCCAGCGGCCGGCGCCGTCGATGCGGGCCGCCTCGTACACGTCGTCGGGGATGCCCTGCAGGCCCACCAGCATCAGCAGCATGTAGAACCCCGCATAGCGCCAGACGATGAGGAAGATCGTCGACCACAGTGCGCCGGTGGGCGTGCCGAGGAACGTGATGCCCCACGACTTCATCAGATCGGCGAAGGGCCCGGCGATGGGGGAGTACAGCACGTAGAACAGCAGTGATGCGGATGCCAGGCCCAGCGCGCTGGGGATGAGGAACGCCGTGCGCAGGAAGCCCTTCCACCGGGTGGACTCCTGCACCAGCAGCGCCAGGCCCAGCCCGAGGGCGATGAGGATGACGGTGGTGATCCCCGTGTAGATCAGGGTGAAGCGCACCGAGTCCCAGAACAGCCGGTGCATGACGGCATCCGAGAAGTTCTTCGGGAGATTGATCCCGCGGTTGCCGCCGAGCAGCGGCCAGTCGGACGCCGACATCTGCAGCACGAGAAGCAGGGGGATCACGAACAGGCACGCGACGAAGATCGCGGTCGGCGACGCGTACAGCCAGCCCCGCAGGGACTCGCCGCGGCGGCGCCGCGGACGGCGCACGGTTCGCGGCACCACCTGTCGGGCGGTTGCGGTGGAGGTCATCGGATTCCCTTCGAGCGGATGCCGGGGACGGAAGCGGATGCCGGGGGCGGGCCCGGTCGCCCGCCCCCGGGCTGAGGTCACTGGCCCAGGACGGCCGTGATCTCGGAGTTGTCGGCCTTCACCGAGTCGGCGCCCTTGAGCACCGCGTTGCGCACGAGCGACAGCCACGGGCTGCCCGGTGCGTTGAAGGCCTGCTGGAAGTTCAGCGCCACCGGGGTCTGGCCGTCGGAGGCCACCTTGTTGATCGTGACCATGCGCGGATCCTTCGCCGCGTACTCGTTGTCGGCCAGGTCGGCGCGTGAGACCGCGTCGTCGTCCTTGGCGAGCACGCCCACCTGGGCGTCCTCCGACATCATCCAGCTGAGGAAGTTCCAGGCCTGTGCGGCCTTCTTGGAGTCCTTCGAGATGCCGATGCCGTCGCCGCCGACGAACGTCGAGGCGCCGCCGGAGACGCCGGGGATGCCGGCCACGCCGGCCTCGAAGTCGAGAGAGGACATCAGCGTGGCGGGGAACGGCATCACGCCGACCTTGCCCTCGCTGAAGGCTGCGGTCCACGTGGCGCCGGTCTCGTCGGTGGAGCTGGGCAGCACGGCGCCGGAGGACTCGAGGTCCTTCCAGGTGTCGTAGACGGCCGTCGCGGCTTTGCCGTCGAGCAGCGCGCTGGAGCCGTCCTTGCTGAGCACCTGCTCACCGGATGCCCAGATCGACGGGAACCAGGTGAAGACCAGGCATCCGCCGCAGTTCAGGCCGGTGGCGGTGCCGTAGGTGTCGGGCTTGTTCAGCGCCTGCACCTTCTTGGCCGCGTCGGCGAACTCCGCCAGGGTGCTGGGCGCCTTGTCGGGGTCCAGTCCCGCCTCGGTGAACAGCTCCTTGTTCCACATCAGCATCGACAGGTCCAGCACGAACGGCAGCACGTGCTCCTTGCCGTCGAGGGTGCCTGCGCTCAGGTGGCCCTGGTTGATCTGGTCCTTGTAGTCCAGGCCGTCGACCTGTCTGGTGATGTCGGTGAACAGGCCCTGCTTCACCCAATTGGGCACGTAGACGATGTCGGCGGCGAACAGGTCGGGCAGTCCGCCCGAGCCGGCTGCCGCGCCGACCTTGGCGACGTAGTCGTCGTTGGGCACGATGGTCAGCTGCACCTGGTTCTTGTGCGAGCTGTTGTAGGCCTCGACGAGCAGTTTCGCCTGCTTCTCCAGCGGTGCGCGCGTCCAGAGCGTGAGTTCTGCACCGTCGTCCGTGCCGTTGGCGGTGATGGGACCGGCCGAGGGGGTGCCGTTGCCGGCCGGTGCGCAGGCTGCGAGGCCGGCGACCAGCGTGCCGGCGGCGATGACTGCGGTGGCCACGCGGAGCGCGGCGCGATGTCGGGTGTTGTGCATGGGGACTCCTTGGCTCTTCTTCGAGAGGGGGACTTCTCGGGTGGCTTCTCGCGCGGTTCGAAAATTACGAAAAGCCTTTCGAAAAGGTATAGCGTGAGTTCGTGCCGCACGTCAAGAGGTCAGGCGATAACCTTTCAGGGGGAGCAGGATGACAGACATCACCGCAACGAAGGCCGTGACGCTCAGCGAGGTCGCAGCACGAGCTGGGGTGTCCATCGCCACGGCGTCGAAGGCGCTCAACGATCGGGGCGATGTGGCCGCGAAGACGCGGGCTCGGGTGCTGGCGGTCGCCGAGGAGCTGTCCTTCACGCCGAACGCCATGGCCAGGGGCCTGCTGGCCGGGCGCACCGGAACCGTCGGACTGCTCACCAGCGACCTCGAGGGCCGGTTCATGCTGCCGATCCTGATGGGAGCGGAAGACGCCTTCGGCGCGGGGCGCATCAACGTCTTCCTGTGCGATGCGCGCGGAGATGCGATCCGTGAGCAGCACCACCTGCGGGAGTTGCTCAGCCGGCGCGTCGACGGCATCATCGTCGTGGGCAGGCAGACCGATCCCCGCAGCTCACTGGGGCAGAGCATCCCCGTGCCGGTGGTCTACGCCTACGCGCCCTCGGACGATCCGCGCGACCTGTCGCTCACGCCGGACAACGTCGCCGGCGGGAGGCTGGCGGTCGAGCATCTGCTCTCCTGCGGGCGCACCCGCATCGCGCACGTCAACGGCGACCCGTCCTACGCCGCCGCGCAGGACCGGCTCACCGGGGCGCGGCAGGCTCTGGCGGATGCCGGCCTCGAGCTCATCGGCGATCCGATGTTCTCGGAATGGACCGAGCACTGGGGCCGGGATGCCACCGCCCTGCTGCTGCAGCAGCATCCGGAGATCGACGCGATCTTCTGCGGCTCCGATCAGATCGCCCGCGGCGCCCTGGACTCCGCGCGAGACCTCGGCCGCGCCGTGCCGGACGACCTGGCCGTGATCGGCTACGACAACTGGGAGGTGCTGGCCGAGAACTCCCGGCCGGAGCTCACCAGCATCGACGCGAACCTCCAGCAGCTCGGCCGTCTGGCCGCGAAGAAGGTGTTCGAGGCCATCGACGGCACCGACATCGGCTCGGGAGTGCGGTACCTGCCCGTGCGCCTGGCGATCCGCGGCTCCACGATCGCGCACCGCTGAACGCGGTGCGCGACCGTCGTCTCACACGTGGTCGCGCCAGGAGTGCTGCGGGTCGAAGCCCAGCACCTCGCGGGCGTGGTCGATCGAGAGCAGCGTCTCGTTCGGCCCGACCTCGCGAGTCACCGGAACGCCGGGGAAGACCTCCGCGATCAGCTCGTCGTCGGGGCGGCTCATGACCGTGTCGGCCGCCGCGATGATGAAACGGTCGAATCCGGGCTTCGCCACCTGCAGGGCGCGCTCCACGGCCTGGGCGCCGTCTCGTGCGTCGATGTACCCCCACAGGTTCCACTTGCGTAGCATCGCGTCGGCGTCGAATGATGGGAACTCCGCGTAGTCCTCCGGCACCATGACATTCGAGAACCGCAGCGCCGTGATCGACAGATCCGGATGCCAGCGCACCAGCTCGCGCGCCAGCTGCTCCTCGAGCGTCTTCACCAGCGAGTACACCGACTCCGGGCGGGCCGGGTACTCCTCGTCGACGGGGATGTAGGGCGGTGGCACGTCGAACGGCAGGCCGAGGACCGTCTCGCTGGACGCGTAGACGATCCGGCGGATGCCGAGCCGCACGGCGGCCCAGAACACGTTGAACGTCGCCGGCATGTTGTTGTGGAAGGTCGCGACATCCGAGCGGATGCCGGGTGCCGGGATCGCTCCGAGGTGCACGACCGCGTCGATCCCGTCGTGCGTGTCGCCGACCGCGGTGAGCGCATCCACGACCTGGCCGTAGTCGGTGAGGTCGACCTGCACGAAGTCGGGGCCGCGGGTGCCCACGACATCCATCCCGATCACGTCCCAGCCGTGCGCCCGCAACTCGCGGGCGACGACCGTGCCGAGCTTGCCGGATGATCCGGTGAGAGCGATGCGCATGGGGGAGGTCCTTCCGTCGGGTGCCTGCTCTGCAACGTTATAGGGTGACTGACGTGAGCGGCAGACGGGGGAGCACGGCATGGCGGTGACGCTGCACGACGTCGCGAGGCTCGCGAACGTCTCTATCAAGACGGTCTCGAACGTCATCAACGACTATCCGCACATCCGCCCCGCCACGCGCGAACGGGTCGAGCAGGCCATCGCCGAGCTGGGCTACACGCCCAACCTCACTGCTCGCAACCTGCGCTCGGGGCGTACCGGCGCCATCGCACTGGCCCTGCCCGACCTGAGCTTGGCGTACTTCGGCGAGCTGGCCGCGCAGGTCATTCGCGAGGCCGAGGCGGCCGGCGTCGTGGTGCTGGTCGAGCAGACCGGCGCCGATCGCGACCGCGAGCTGGAGCTGCTGCGCAGCCCCCGCCTCAAGCTCACCGACGGTCTGATCTTCAGCCCACTGGGCATGGGGCAGGAGGATGCCGCGGCGCTGGACGTGTCGTTCCCGCTGGTGCTGCTGGGCGAGCGCATCTTCGACGGCCCCGCCGATCACGTCACCATGCGAAACATCGACGCCGCTCGCGCGGCCACCGAGCACCTGCTGGCGCTGGGTCGCCGCCGCATCGCCGTCGTCGGCGCGCATGAGGGCGAGGTGCTCGGCTCTGCGGCCCTGCGCCTGCAGGGGTATCGTGAGGCGCTGGAGGCCGCCGGCATCCCGTACGACGAGGACATCGTCGGTTACACGACCCTGTGGCATCGCGCCAACGGCGCCGACTCCATGCGGGAGATGCTGGCGCGCGGCGCGCAGTTCGACGCGGTGTTCGGCTTGAACGACACACTTGCACTGGGTGCCATGCGCGTGCTGCAGGAGGCCGGCCGGAGGGTTCCCGACGATGTCGCGGTGATCGGCTTCGACGGCCTCGACGAGGCCCAGTACTCGATCCCCTCGCTGACCACGATCGACCCGGGCCGGGACTGGATCGCGAAGACCGCCGTCTCGACGCTGCTGCAGCGCATCGCGGGTCAGGCGGATGCCGCGCCGCGCACGCTGCTGGCGGACTTCCGCATCCTCGAGCGCGAGTCCGCGCCCGCGGCCTGAGTCGAGTCGGCACGACCGGGCTGACCGGCCGTCCTGAAAAAGGCGTTGACAGCTCGTCTCCGCTCGGGTCATAATGCATTTACAACGTTGGACTACAACGTTGTAAATCACTCCGAGAGGAACCCAGCACAATGAAGTTCCGGATCCTGGCCGTCGTGGGCGTGATCGCACTCGCCGGCACCGCAATCACCGGCTGCGCGGGCGCGAATGCCTCCGGCGGCGGCAGCAACGAGCTCACGTTCATGTTCCGCGGCAACGACGCGGAGCAGGCGGCCTACACCGCTGCGATCAAGCAGTTCGAGAAGGACAACGACGCGAAGGTCAAGATCATCATGACCACCGCAGACGACTACAACACCAAGCTCAAGGCCGCCATCACCGGGCACAAGGTGCCGGATGTGTTCTACATCGGACCCGGTGACGTGCAGGCCTACGCCAAGTCGGGCGTCATCACCGACATCACCGAGCAGGTCGAGAGCGCGCCGAACTTCGACGACATCTGGGACTACGGCATCGACAGCTACCGCTACGACGGCAACGTGCAGGGCAAGGGCGAGATCTACGCCGTGCCGAAGGACCTCGGCCCGTTCTCGTTCGGCTACAACAAGACGATGTTCGAGAAGGCCGGCATCCCACTCCCCGACAAGGACAAGCCCTACACCTGGGCCGAGTTCGCCGATGTCGCCCAGAAGCTCACGCAGGACACCGACGGCGACGGCGAGCTCGACCACTGGGGCACCGGACTGAACGTCACCTGGAACCTGCAGTCGTGGGTGTGGTCGAACGGCGGATCCTGGCTGAACGACGACCAGACCAAGGTCACCGTCGACACTCCTGAGTTCACCGAGGCGCTGCAGAACTTCGCCGACCTGAGGTCGGTCAGCCCGTCCGCGACCGAGGCTGCGAGCCTGGACACCTATCAGCGCTGGATGAAGGGCGAGATCGGCTTCTTCCCGGTCGGGCCGTGGGACGTGCCCACCTACGAGAAGCTCGGATTCGACTGGGATCTGATCCCCTACCCGGTCGGCAGCACCGGCAAGACCGCCACCTGGATCGGCACGCTCGGCATCGCCGTGAGCGCCAGCACGAAGAACCCCGACCTGGCGACGAAGCTCGCGCTGTACCTCAGCACCGACAAGACCGCGCAGCAGTCGCTCGTGGATGTGGGCGTGCAGATCCCGAACCTCAAGAGCATGGCCGACGCCTGGGTGACCAGCTCCGACCTGCCGCCGGCCAACAAGCAGGAGTTCCTGGACATCGTCAAGGACTCCGGCCGTGCGCTGCCCGCCAACAACACCTACAGCGGCGAGTGGTACGACGAGTTCTGGAAGGGCATCCAGCCGGTGCTCGACGGCAAGGTCACCGCCGCCGACTACGTCAAGAAGGAGCAGCCTGCGATGCAGAAGCTCCTCGACAAGGCCATCCAGGACGCCAAGCTGGGCTGATCCTGCCCGCGGGGGCGTCCGCGACGGACGCCCCCGCTCCCTCCTTCGGCTCGTCCGGACCCGCATCTCACCCCTGGAGGTGGACCGTGGCAGCACTGCCGCTCACCGCGCGTCGTTCCACGCTGCATCGCCGAGAGCACCTGACCGCGCTCGCATTCATCGCCGTGCCGGTCATCGGCTTCCTCGTGTTCATCGCGTTCCCGATGCTCTTCGCCGTGTACGTGTCGTTCACGAAATGGAACGGCCTCACCCAGCCACGGCCCAACGGCATCCAGAACTACATCGACATCATCGCCGACCCGTACTTCTGGCAGTCGATGGGGAACACGATCTTCATGATGATCGGCATTCCGATCGGACTGATCCTCTCGCTCCTGCTCGCGCTGGCGCTGAACCGCAGGATGCGCGGCACCACCTTCTTCCGCACGGTCTACTACGTGCCGGTCATCTCCTCGCTCGCCGCAGTCGCCATCCTGTGGCAGCTGGCGTACAACGGCGACGTCGGGCTGATCAACCACCTGCTCGCGCTGGTCGGCATCGATGGGCCGAACTGGCTGCAGGACCCGCTCTGGGCCAAGCCCGCCATCGTCATCATGGCGATCTGGAAGGGTCTCGGCTTCTCGATGCTGCTGTACCTGGCGGCACTGCAGTCCGTGCCCCGTCACCTGTATGAGGCCGCCGCCATCGACGGCGCCGGCGCGTTCCGCCAGTTCCGCTACATCACGATCCCGATGCTGAAGCCGGTGACCTTCTTCCTGGTCATCACGAGCATCATCGGCGGATCCCAGATCTTCATCGAGATCAACATCATGACCCCGACCGGAGGACCCGAGTTCTCCACGGCATCCATCGTCTGGTACATCTGGCAGAAGGCGTTCAACTACTCGCAGATGGGCTATGCGACGGCGATGTCGGTCGTGCTCGGACTCGTGGTCTTCGTCGTCACGGCGATCCAGTTCCAGATCAACCGCCGCTCCCAGTTCTCGATCGAGTGAGGCAGCCATGACCATCGACGCACTTGACACCGTTGCCACCGTCGTCCCGTCCGCGGCGGACCGACGACGCCTGCCCGACTCGATCGGCGGAGGAGAACGTCAGGGCGCGCGCGGGCGCGGTCGCCGGCTGACCAACGTGATCCTGACGATCGTGCTCTCCCTCGGCGGGATCGTCATGGTCGCCCCGCTGGTGTGGACCCTCAGCACCGCGCTGAAGTCCAAGACGGCGGCCCTGACCGACCCGCTGCAGTGGATCCCCGACCCGATCCACTGGGACAACTTCGTGCGGGTGTGGGAGGCCGGCCCGCTCGCCGCCGGCATCATGAACAGCCTCATCGTCTCGGTGAGCGTGACCGTCGTGGGCACCGGGTTCTCGGCGCTGGCCGCCTTCGCGTTCGCGAAGATGCGCCTGCCGTTCAAGAACGCGATCTTCCTCTCGCTGCTCGGCGCGATCATGATCCCGTTCCCGACGATCATGATCCCGCAGTTCATCATGTTCGCGAATGCCGGTCTGGTGGACACGCTGTGGCCGCTGATCCTGCCGGGGCTGTTCGGCAACATCGTGATGGTCTTCTTCCTGAAGCAGTTCCTCGACTCCGTGCCGGACTCGATCATCGAGGCGGCCAAGCTCGACGGCGCCGGATACCTGCGGATCTTCACGACGCTGATCTTCCCCGCGATCCGGCCCGCGATCGCCGCGCAGTTCATCCTGTGGTTCATGGCGGTGTGGAACGACTACCTCGCGCCGATCATCTACCTGAACACCCCGGAGAAGCAGACGCTGCAGGTGGTGATCGCCACCTTCAACTCGACCTATGCGACCCAGCGCGACTACCCGCTGATCATGGCGGCGTCGTTCATCGCGCTGATCCCGGTGCTGCTGGTGTTCGTCATCTTCCAGAAGCAGATCATCGAGTCCGTCGCCCTGACGGGTGCGAAGGGCTGATCATGACCGAGCTCGACACCGCTGCTTGGGGTGCCCGGAACGCGCACGATCCGACGATCGTCCGCGGCGACGACGGCCTCTGGTACATGTTCTCCACGGATGCCGCCGCCGGCGTCGACGACGTCCCGGCGGGTGCGCACGTGCGCACCTCGCCGGACCTGGTGGACTGGACCTTCCGCGGCACCGCCCTGCCGGGCGTGCCCGCACCCGCCGCCGAATGGTCGGGCGCCGTCGGACTGTGGGCGCCCGAGGTCGTGCGATGGCCGGATGCCGCGGGCGAGCCGCGCTGGCACATGTACTACTCCGCCTCGACGTTCGGCTCCCGCACCTCGGCGATCGGGCTGGCCACGGCATCCGATCCCGCCGGCCCCTGGGCCGACCGGGGCATCGTGATCGCCACGCGGCACGATCGCGACGAGGTCAACGCCATCGACGCGGCGGTGGTCTTCGACCGCGACGGCGCACCGTGGCTGATCTACGGCTCGTTCTTCGGCGGCATCCACGCCGTGGCGCTCTCCCTCGAGACCGGCAGGCGCGTGCGCGATGAGCCCGGCGTGCTGATCGCGCGTCGCCCGCGCAGCGTGGACGGCGCCATCGAGGGCGCGTACGTGCTCGAGCACGACGGGCGGTACTTCCTGTTCGTCTCCTACGACTCGCTGGCCGACACCTACAGTGTGCGCGTGGGCGTCGCGGACGCCATCACCGGGCCCTACGTCGACCAGCAGGGACGACCCATGACATCGCCGTCCGACGAGGACGCCCTGGTCACCGGCACCAAGGTGCTGGGCGGGCTGCGGTTCCCCGGCGGCATCGGCCTGATCGCGCCCGGCCACAACTCGATGTTCACCGAGGGCTCCGACACCTTCATGGTGCACCACGTGCGCCTGGCGGATGCGCCGGCCCAGCACCGGGCGCAGGTGCGCCGCGTGCACTGGACGCCCTCTGGCTGGCCGGTGGTCTCGCCGCACCCCTACGCGGGAGCGGACACCGAGCGGCTGGCCTCCGCCGAGCGGATCGCGGGGGAGTGGGATGCCGTGCGCTTCGCGCCCGAGGTCGCCTCGCTCGTGGACGCGCAGCGAGTCACGGTGGCCTCGGATGCGCTCTCGGACGGGACGCCGGCAGCGCAGCGGATCGTCGTCGACGACAGCCCCCTGGATGCCGTGGTCTTCGGCGCCCGGGACCCGGTCGCGCAGCGCACGGTGCTGGCGTTCAGCGGCATCGACCCGGATGGCGTGGTCTGGAGCGGCTCGAAGGCGGTGACGGCGTGAACACCCGCATCGTGCGTGCCGACGCGCAGCCCGCCCTGGGCTGGGCCGGACGCGTCATGCAGTGGCTGAACGCGGTGCTGACGCTGGTGCTCGTGAACCTGCTGTTCGTCGTCGGCGTGCTGGCGGGGCTCGTGGTGCTGGGCATCATGCCGGCGGCCACGGCCGCGGCATCCGTGCTGCTGCGCGATGCCGACGGCATCGAGAGCGCCGGCGGCACGTCACGGCTCTTCCTGCGCACCTACCGGGCCGAGTTCCGCCGGGCGAACCTCACCGGCATCCCGTTCCTCGTCGCGGGGACACTGCTGGCGGCGGATGCCGTGGTGCTCCCGCACCTGCAGGGCCCGGTGGCCGCGGCGCTGAGCGCCCTGACTCTGGTGGCCACGGCCGTGGTGCTGCTGGCGGCGCTGGTGGCGGTCACCCTGCTGGTCCGCTACGACGACGGCCCCCGCGCCGTGCTGCGCTTCGCGGTGACGGTGCCCCTGGCCTATCCGCTGACCGCGGCCGGCGTGCTGCTGGTGCTGATCTCGTTCGGCGTCATCGCCGGCATCCTGCCCGTCCTTCTTCCGCTGGTGGGAGCCTCGCTCCCGCTGGCCGTCGCCGTGCGTCTCATCGACCGCCGGCTCACCCGTTGACCACCCCACCCAGAAAAAAGAGGAACACCGTGACTCAGGCACGCATCTCCATCGACCGCGAGGCGGTCGTCGCCCCGATCGATCGGCGCATCTTCGGCTCCTTCGTCGAGCACCTCGGCCGCTGCGTTTACGACGGCATCTACGAGCCCGGCCACCCCACCGCGAACGAGGACGGCTTCCGGATGGACGTCGTCGACCTGGTGCGCGAGCTCGGCTCGAGCACCATCCGCTACCCCGGCGGCAACTTCGTCTCGGGCTTCCGCTGGGAGGACTCCGTCGGACCGCGCGAGAACCGCCCGGTGCGCCGCGATCTGGCCTGGCACTCCCTGGAGACCAACCAGGTGGGCGTGGACGAGTTCTCGCGCTGGCTGAAGCTGACCGGCTCCGAGCTGATGATGGCCGTGAACCTCGGCACCCGCGGCATCCAGGCCGCCCTCGACCTGCTGGAGTACTGCAACCATCCCTCCGGCACCGCGCTCAGCGACCAGCGCATCGCCAACGGCACCCCCGAGCCGCACGACATCAGGATGTGGTGCCTGGGCAACGAGATGGACGGCCCCTGGCAGACCGGCTACATGACCGCCGATGACTACGGCAAGCTCGCCGCCCGCACCGCGCAGGCCATGAAGGCAGCCGACCGCAACCTGGAGCTCGTCGTGTGCGGGTCGTCCGGGTCGTCGATGCCCACCTTCGGCGACTGGGAGCGCACGGTGCTCGAGCACGCTTACGAGCACGTGGACTTCATCTCCTGCCACGCCTACTACCAGGAGCGCGGCGGCGACCTGGACTCGTATCTGGCCTCCTCGCTGAACATGCAGTACTTCATCGAGACCGTCGTCGCCAGCGCCGACCACGTGGGCTACAAGCGGGGGAGCGACAAGAAGATCAAGCTCTCCTTCGACGAGTGGAACATCTGGTATCTCGACGAGCACCGTGAGTCCGACGAGGTCAACGACGAGTGGCGCTACGCGCCGCGCCAGCTGGAGGACGTCTACTCGGTGGCGGATGCCGTGGTGCTGGGCAACCTGCTGATCACCCTGCTGAAGAACCACGATCGCGTGGCATCGGCCTCGCTCGCGCAGCTGGTCAACGTGATCGCCCCGATCATGACCGAGCCCGGCGGCGACGCCTGGCGGCAGACCACCTTCTTCCCGTTCTCGGTGACCTCGCGGCTGGCCAAGGGCGAGATCATCAAGCCGCGCATCGAGGTCGGCACCTACAGCACGGCTGAGTACGGCGATGCGCCGCTGGTCGACTCGGTGGTCACCACCGACGGTGCGGGCTCCGCGGTGTTCCTGGTCAATCGCAGCCGCACCGAGTCCATCACCGTCACCATCGGGACGACCGAGCTGGGCGCCACCCGTATCGACGAGGCCGTCACGCTGTGGGACGACGACGTGTACGCCAAGAACACGCTGGCCGACCAGAACCGCGTCGGGCTGAAGACGCTGGAGGGCGTCGAACTGGCCGACGGCGTGCTGACCGTCACCCTGCCGCCGGTGTCGTGGTCGGCGGTCGCGCTGTCGTGAGCCACCATCTGCTGCGCCTGGTCGGCGCGGTCGTCGCGGTGCTGGCCACGACCGCCGCGCTGACCGGGTGCGCCCCGTCGGCACCCGCCGCACCGCAGCTCAGCGGCGACGTCTTCGTGCACGACCCCGCCTACGTGCACACCGAGCACGGCGACTTCGTGTACTCCACCGGCAACGGGCAGATCGCCGACGGGAACATCCAGATCCGCCGTTCCGAGGACGGCGCGGACTGGGAGTACGCCGGCGAGGTCTGGAAGCAGAAGCCCGCGTGGCTGGCGGATGCCGTGCCCGGCGTCGACAACCTGTGGGCGCCCGAGCTGTACCAGCACGACGGCACCTGGTACCTCTACTACGCGGCATCCACCTTCGGCAGCAACCGCTCAGTGATCGCGCTGGCGACCAGCACCACGCTGGATCCCGACGATCCCGACTTCGAATGGGTGGACCGCGGCGAGGTGATCGGCAGCGCGGACACCGACTTCAACGCCATCGACCCCGGCATCGTCGAGGACGCCGACGGCACACCGTGGATGGCGTTCGGATCGTTCTCCTCCGGCATCCGCATGGTGAAGCTGACCTGGCCCAGCGGGCTGCGCGCCGACGACGCCGAGCCGCTGCGCCTGGCCGACCGCGGTCTGGTCGAGAACGCCATCGAGGCGCCCTACATCGTCAGCCACGACGGCTGGTTCTACCTGCTCGCATCGCGGGGCTTCTGCTGCCGCGGCACGGACAGCACCTATGAGATCATCGTCGGCCGGTCCCGCTCCGTCGAAGGCCCGTATCTGGATGCCGACGGCGGGAAGCTGCGGGAGGACGGCGGCACGGTCCTGCTGACCACCGACGGCGACCGCATCGGCCCCGGCGGCCAGTCGGTGTCGGGCGGGATGCTGGCCTTCCACTGGTACGACGGAGCAGCAGACGGCGTGCCGACCCTCGGCATCCTGCCGCTGGTCTGGAAGGACGGCTGGCCGACGGCGGAGTGGCCCGCGCAGCCCTGAAGCCGAGCGGGCGCTGAGCGGGTGCTCTCAGCGCAGCATCCGCAGCGTGCCGACGGCAGGGGAGGGCAGCCCGGCGACGGCGGTGAACCGCACTTCCGCCGTCGTGGGGCCCTGGCCGCCGAGCTCGTAGTCGATGTCGAGCACCTCTCCTTCGCCGCCGGCGAAGCGCTCCTCGGCCACGAGGACGTCAGCGACATGCACGAGGACCGCCGTCGACTGCGATCGCGTGAGGTACCGCACCCGCAGGATGCGGGCACCGGACGTCTGCATCCGCACCGACATGCGCTCCGTGGTCGTGCGCCACCGCCGATCGCCGATCGTCAGCACCTCCGAGCCCGTACCGGCGAAGGCGTGGTCGGACTCCGGCTGCTGCTCGCCGAGTGCCACCGCATCGACGGTCGCGGCATCGAGCGCGAGACCGTCGTCGAGGTCGCGCAGTTCCGCGCGACGGGTGGCGACATCGCCGTCCGCGGTCGGCCAGTACACCGTGTACCGGGAGTCGTGGATGTCCGCGAACGGCTCCAGCCCCGCCGGCACTTCGCCGGGGGAGAGGATCGGCAGGTCGACGAAGGGCAGCAGCGGGCCGTGCGCGATGTGGCCCATTCTGCTGTCGTCCGCGCGCAGCCCGTCGAGATGCGCCTCGCCGCTGCGGGCGGCGAGCACCGAGGGACCCGCGAGGAACGCCTGCCACGGCGAGCCGTCCGGCAGCCGTTCTGCGCGCACCTCGATCGGCAGTCCGAACGTCACCCGGTCGCCGGGGTGCCAGTCGCGCTCGATCACGACGGCTCCTGCGGCGTCGGAGGCCTGGACGGTCCGCCCGTTGACCTGCAGATCGATGAGGGCGCCGGCCCAGGCCGGCACCCGCAGGCGCAGCGAGAACCTTCGAGCGGTCGTCGGATCGACGCTGACGACGACGTCGCCGCTGCGAGGCAGGTCGGCCTGCACTCGGAGGCGGACTCCGGGCAGGGCGGCATCCGTCTCCGCCGGCAGGTACAGATTCACCGCCGGGGAGCCATCCTCGATGCCGAAGACCCACTCGGCGGCCGAGCGCGCCTGCGCCTCGAGCCCGGTGCCCACGCAGCACCAGAACCCCAGCTGCGCCTGCGAATACACCCGGTAGTGCCGCGGGCGCATCGAGGTGAAGTAGACGAAGCCGCCGTGCTGCGGATGCTGCGAGGCCAGCACGTGGTTGAAGATCGCGCGCTCGGCGTAGTCGAGCAGCTCGGGGCGCAGCGCGTGCTCGGCGAGGGTCCGCGTGAGCTTCAGCATGTTGTACGTGTTGCAGAACTCGGGCCCTTCGCGGTCGTCGATCATCGGGGTGAAGTCCCGCGCATCGTGGAAGTGCTCGCGCACGCTGTTGCCGCCGATCGCGACGGTGCGGTGCTCGACCACCAGGTGCCAGAACGTGTCGGCCGCACGCAGGTAGGAGTCGTCGCCGGTGGCCTGCGCCGTGCTGGCGTAGCCGACGGCCTTGGGGATCTGGGTGTTCGCGTGCAGCCCGGTCAGCGCGTCCTCCCCGCGCAGCAGCGGGTCGAGCACCGCGCGATGCGAGAACCGCTCGGCCTGCGCGGCGTATTCTGCACGGCCAGTCAGTGTCGCCAGCAGTGCGAAGGCGTCGTTCATGCCGCCGAACTCCGTGTCCAGCATCCGCTCGAACGTCGCATCGTCGATCCGATCGGCGATGCGCAGCCACCAGTCGGCCAGCGCGGCCACGATCCGCAGCGGCTCCTGGGCGCCGGTCACCGCGTGCGCGTCGATCAGGCCCTGGAACGTCTTGTGCAGGTTGTACCAGGGCACCCAGTGCTCACTGGATCCCAGGTTCGCGACGGCGGCGTCGTCGTCGGTCGCCAGCGCCTCGAACAGTGCCTGCCCGCCCGGGATGCCGCCGACGTAGCCGCCGCCGTTCGCGAGCTGGCACTCCGCGAGGTCGGCGATCATCGCATCGAGTCTGCGCCGTGCCTCGGCGTCGCCCGTCGCCGCCCACAGGAACGAGAGCGCGGACAGCTGATGCCCTGCGATGTGACCGTCCAGCCCGGAGTCCTCCCAGTTCCCGTAGCCGGGCGCGCGGGCGGGCAGACCCGCCTCCCGCCGGAACGGAGAGAGAAGCCGGTCGGGGTCGAGGGCGAGGGCGTACTGCAGATCCGTTTCCACCGCGCGTGCGAACGGGCTCTCCAGCAGGCGGACACGGTCCAGGGGCAGGAACTCCATGCAAGTACTGTAGCGTTACAATTCCGGTACCGATCCACCCCCCCCATCGAGGACGCGCATGATCACTCTGTCCCGCGCCGCAGGCGCCGCCACCATCGACCGTCGCATCTACGGCCAGTTCGCCGAGCATCTCGGCCGTTGCATCTACGAGGGCGTCTGGGTGGGAGCCGACTCCGCCATCCCCCACCGCAACGGGCTGCGGGTCGACGTCATCGATGCGCTGCGGCGCATCAAAGTGCCGCTGGTCCGGTGGCCCGGCGGATGCTTCGCCGACGAGTACCACTGGCTGAAGGGCGTCGGGCCCGAGCGCCAGCCCATGGTCAACACGCACTGGGGCGGCGTCGTCGAATCGAACGAGTTCGGCACGCACGAGTACTTCGAGCTGCTGGACCAGCTCGATGCCGAGGCGTACATCAACGGGAACGTCGGCAGCGGCACAGTGGCCGAGATGCAGGACTGGATCGAGTACATGACACTCGACTCCACGGCACCGATGGCCGAGCTGCGCAAGCGGCACGGCCGAGAGCAGCCCTGGAAGGTGGAGTTCTTCGGCGTCGGGAACGAGAGCTGGGGCTGCGGGGGCAACATGCTCCCGCTGCACTACGCGAACCAGTACCGGCAGTTCCAGACCTACGTGCGCAAGTACGGCGAGCATCCGATCTCGAAGATCGCCTGCGGTGCGAACTCCGACGACTACGAGTGGACCGAGGTGCTCATGGCGCGCGCCGCCGAGCACATGGACGGCCTCAGCCTGCACTACTATACGCTGCCCACCTCGGACTGGGAGAAGAAGGGCGCCGCCCTCGACTTCACCGGCTTCGAGTGGCATGAGACGCTGCGCCAGGCGCGTCGGATGGACGAGCTGATCACGCGACACGGTCGCGTCATGGACAAGTACGACCCGTCCCGGCGCGTCGCTCTGATCGTGGACGAGTGGGGCACCTGGTACGACGTGGAGCAGGGCACGAACCCCGGTTTCCTGTATCAGCAGAACACGCTGCGGGATGCCGCCGTCGCGGCGATCACGCTGAACATCTTCCACCGGCACGCCGACCGGGTGCGGATGGCCAACATCGCGCAGATGGTGAACGTGCTGCAGGCCATGATCCTCACCGACGGCGAGCGGATGCTGACCACGCCGACCTACCACGTGTTCGACCTGTACACGGATCATCAGGATGCCGAGTACGTCGACGTGCCGGTGGGCGCGTTCGGCGCCGATGCGGACGCGACGGCCTCGTTCAAGGACGGCGCGTACACGGTGAGCATCACCAGCACCGCCCTGGACCGTGAACTCGAGGTGGCGTTCGAACTGCCCTCGACCATCACCGGAGTGCTCCGCGCAGAGGTGCTCGGCGGCGCATCCGCCACGGCGCACAACACCTTCGATGTGCCGTCGGCCGTGGTGCCGGTCGAGCTCGCGGTGTCCGTGCAGGGGCGCTCGGTGAAGACGACCCTGCCGCCGCACTCGGTGGCCACGGTGCGCCTGACTGTCGCAGACTGATCCCGAGGTTCAGCGGCGAGGAGACGACATGACGACGATGCAGGATGTGGCGAGGCTGGCGGGCGTGTCGGTGATGACCGTGTCGAACGTGATCAACGAGCATCCGCACGTGCGCGACAGCACCCGCCAGAAGGTGGCTGCCGCGATCACCGAGCTCGGCTATCACGTCAACACCTCTGCACGCAGCCTGCGACAGGGGCGCACCGGCGTGATCGCCCTGGCTGTGCCCGAGATCGATCGTCCCTACTTCGGGCTGCTGGCCAACCTGCTCATCGAGCGCGCCGCCGCCCGTGGCTTCGAGCTCGTCGTGGAGCAGACCGCCGCCAGCCGCGAGCGGGAGCTGGACGCCATCTCGCGCTCGCGACTGCGAAACTACGACGGCCTGATCCTCAGCGCTGTCGAGCTGCACGATGACGACGCCGTGCTGCTGCGGGGCGACTACCCGACGGTGATCCTGGGCGAGAGAGGATTCAGCGGGCCCCTCGATCACGTCGTCATGGCCAACGAGGAGGGCGCTGCGCTCGCCGCCGCGCACCTGGTCGACCGCGGCTGCCGGACCATCGCGATGCTCGGCGGGTATCACAGCGACAGCGGAGCGGTGGACGTGTCCACATCGCGCGTCCGCGGATTCGAGAGCGCGCTGGTCTCCGGCGGCATCACTCCGGATGCTCGTCTGGTGCGTCCCACGGCGTACACGCTCGAGGGCGGCCGCTCGGCGATGACGGAGCTGCTGGGGGAGTTCCCCGACGTCGACGGGGTGTTCTGCGCGACAGATCTCATCGCGGTCGGCGCGATGCGGGCGCTCGCGGATGCCGGTCGGCGCATGCCCCAGGATGTTGCGGTCGTCGGCTTCGACGACGTCCCGCTGGCGTCCTTCCTCACACCTTCGCTGACGACGATCGCCCCCGACCATGCGGCCATGGCGGATGCCGCCGTCACGATGCTGATCGACCGCATCGAGGGCAGCCGCGCCGACGACGACTACAGGACGGTCGTCGGGCCGGTGCGTCTGGTCGAGCGGGAGTCCACGGCGCGCTGAATCGTCACGACCGGATCCGAACAGTCGAAGGAGCACTCATCCATGCGCACGTCGATCTCCGCACGCCCGCCGATGGGCTGGAACAGCTGGGACTGCTACGGCACCTCGGTGACCGAGGCCGAGGTGCTCGCCAACGCGCGATTCATGTCGGAGCATCTGCGGGAGTTCGGCTGGGACACGATCGTCGTGGACATCGACTGGTCCGATCCGACGGCCCGCAGCCACGGGTACAACGACAGCGCTCCGCTGTGCATGGACGATCATGGTCGCCTGATACCCGATCCGGAGCGGTTCCCGAGCTCTGCCGGCGGACGCGGCTTCGCCCCGCTTGCCGCGGAGATCCACGCACTGGGCCTGCGGTTCGGCATCCACACCATGCGCGGGATCCCGCGCCGGGCGCTGGTCGCCGACGCAGTGGTCCTCGGCACGGATGCGAGGGCGGCCGACATCGCCGATCCGTCCAACGCGTGCGAGTGGAACCCCGACATGGTCGGGCTGGACCATCGGCATCCTGCCGCGCAGACGTACTACGACAGCACGCTCGCGCTGTACGCGCAGTGGGGCGTCGACTTCATCAAGGCGGACGACATGCTGTGGCCGTATCAGGCGGCCGATATCGAGGCCTACGCGCTGGCCATCGAGCGCAGCGGGCGCGCGATGGAGCTGAGCCTGTCGCCGGGGCGGGATCTGTCGCTGGCGCACCTGGAGCATCTGCGCGAGCACGCCACGATGTGGCGCATCTGCGATGACCTGTGGGACCGGTGGGAGGACGTGGAGGCGAACTTCGCCCGGTTCGCCCGGTGGGCCCCGTTCGCCTCCGGGCACGGCTGGCCCGACGGCGACATGCTGCCGCTGGGTCGGATCGGCATCCGGGCTGAGCGCGGCGAGCCCCGCCAGGACTGGCTGACGCCTGCCGAGCGGATGTCGATGCTGACGCTGTGGTTCATCGCGCGCTCGCCGCTGATGGTCGGCGGTGATCTGCCCAGCAGCGATCCGTCGACCATCGCGCTGCTGCAGAACGCCGAGGCGCTCGCCGTGCATGCGGACTCGACGGGGAACCGGGAGCTGTTCCGCGAAGGGGACACCGTGCTGTGGGGCGCCGAAGGGCCCGGCGGGGTTCGATACGCCGCGGTCTTCAACCTCGCTGACGACCCGCGCGAGCTGGTGGTGGACGTGGGGTCGCTGGCGTTTCCCGCGGATGGCGCCGTCACCGAACTGTGGTCGCGTGAGTCGGTCGCGCTCGAGTCGGTCGTGGTGCAGTCGGATGCCGCGCGCGGTGTGGCTCCCGGCAGTCGAGCGCTTCGTCTGGACCTTCCCGCCCACGGGGCGGCGCTGCTGCGCTGGGCCGCAGGCGCCGAGGCCTGAACCCCTCAGCCCAGCTCGATCACCGACCAGCTCAGCGCCGGCAGCGTCGCGCGCACGGCGCCGTCCACGACCTCGGCACCTGTCAGCGGCACCATGTGCACGGCATCCGGTGTCGCCTCGAGGTTGGCGGTGTGACGGTCGCCGCCCTCCGGGATCGTCAGGGTCTCCGCAGCATGCACCCGCAGGTCGCCGAAGCCGCGCAGGTCGACGGTCAGGTCGTTCGCCTCCGTCAGCGAACGGTTCGCGACGAACACGACCACGCGCCCGGTCTCCTCGTCCCAGGTCGCCGCGGCGTCGACGGAGTCGACATCGCCGTAGCGCTTCGTGGCGACCTGCGATGCCGACACGGCCAGCCGCAGGATGCGGCCGCGGGCGAGCCGGGCCATGCGCTCGAACGGCCAGAAGCTGGTCTGCCGCCAGGCGGGTCCGCCCTGTTCGGAGCGGATCGGCGCGATCACGTTGACCAGCTGCGCCTGATTGGCGATCTTCACGCGGTCTCCGTGGCGCAGCAGGCTGTTCAGGAAGGTGCCGACGACCACGGCATCCGTCACCGAGTAGGTGTCCTCGATGAGACGCGGATGCTTGCGCCAGGCCTTCGAGACCTGGTGCGGCTGGTCCTCGGTGTCCAGGCCGGACTGGTACCAGACGTTCCACTCGTCGAACGAGATGTCCACCTGCTTGGTGTGCTTGCCCGCGGCCTTGACCGCGTCGATGGTCGACACGACGCCGTCGATGAAGGCGTCCATCTCCACCGCCTCGGCCAGGAACGACTCGGCGTCGCCGTCGTGCTCCTGGTAGTACGCGTGCATGGAGATGTAGTCCACCTCGTCGTAGGCGTGCGTGAGCACGGTGTGCTCCCAGGTGCCGAAGGTCGGCATCCCACGGCTCGACGATCCGACAGCCACCAGTTCGATGGAGTCGTCGACGAGCTTCATGGCCTTGGCCGTCTCCTGCGCCAGCCGCCCGTACTCGTGCGCGGTCTTGTGGCCGATCTGCCACGGACCGTCCAGCTCGTTACCCAGGCACCACAGCCTGATGTCGAAGGGGTCGGAGGCGCCGTTCGCACGCCGCAGGTCCGACCAGTACGTGCCACCCGGATGGTTGGCGTACTCCACCAGGGCGCGCGCCTCCTCCACGCCGCGCGTGCCGAGGTTGATGGCCTCCATCACCTCGACATCCGCATCGCGGGCCCAGTCGACGAACTCGTGCAGGCCGAAGGCGTTGGTCTCGATGGTGTGCCAGGCGCCGTCGATGCGCACCGGCCGGTCGGCCACCGGACCCACGCCGTCCTCCCACCGGTAGCCCGAGACGAAGTTGCCGCCCGGGTACCGCACGACCGTCGGCCCCATCTCCCGCACCAGCTCCAGCACGTCGGTGCGGAAGCCGCGCTCGTCTGCCTGCGGATGCCCGGGCTCGAAGATGCCGGTGTACACGCAGCGCCCCATGTGCTCGACGAAGGAGCCGAAGAGGCGCCGGGGAACGTCGGCGATGGTGAAGTCGCGGTCGATGGTGATGCGGGCGTGGGACATGGGTCTCCTTGTGGTGAGGGGATGGGGATGGGTCACTGGCCGCCGAAGCCGCTCGTGGCGACGCCCTTGACGATCTGCTTCTGGAACACGATGAACACGGCGATCAGCGGCAGTGCCGCGAGCACGGCCTGTGCCATCACCTGGGCGTACTGCACGCCGTAGGCGCTGATCACGGTCTGCAGGCCCACCGGCAGCGTCATGAGCGTGGTGTCGTTGATCACGAGGAACGGCCACAGGAAGTTGTTCCACGCGCCGATGAACACGAAGATCGCGACGGATGCCAGGATCGGGCGCGACAGCGGCAGGACGATCGACCAGAAGATGCGGAACCGGCTGGCGCCGTCCACGCGGGCGGCGTCCTCCAGCTCGATGGGTATGGCGTCGAAGAACTTCTTCAGGATGAACACCATCGCGGGCGCCACGACCTGCGGCAGGATCAGGCCCCAGTAGGTGTCGACCATGCCGAACGCCAGCATCTCGTAGAACAGCGGGATGATCAGCACCTGCGGCGGCACCACGATGGCGGCGATGATGGCGACGAACAGCCAGCGGCGGCCGCGGAAGTCCAGCCGCGAGAAGGCGTAGGCCGCCAGTGCCGAGATGGCCACGGTGATGACCGTGATGGCCACTGAGGTCAGTAGGCTGTTCCACGCCCACAGGTACACGTTGCCCTGCGACAGGATGGCTGTGAACGCGTCGGTCGTCGGACCCGATGCGCCGATCCACGAGGGATCGCCGGAGGCGGCATCCGTCTCGGTCTTGAAGCCCGTCGCCACCGCCCACAGGAACGGCAGCAGCCAGCCGATGGCCATCAGCGCGAGCACGAGGAACGCCACGACGCGCAGCGGGCCGAACGGCCGGTGCCCGGGCTTGCGGGTGTGCTTGGGACGATCGGCGCGGCCGGGGACGGTGACGGCCTCGGTGGGGGAGAGCGTTGCGGTGGACATCACAGCTCCTTCTTCCGGCGGGTCACGACGGCCTGGGCCACGCCGATGATGATGATGATGGCGAAGAACACGTAGGAGATGGCGGCCGAGAACCCGAACCGGTAGTTCACGAAGCCGGCCTCGTAGATGTACTGCACGATCGAGCGGGTGGTGTCGCTGGCGACGCCGCCGAGCATCTGGTACGCCTGGTCGAACAGCTTCAGGGATGCGAGGATCTGCAGGATCAGGATCAGCACAGTGGCCGGTCCCAGCTGCGGGAGCGTGATCGACCAGAACTGCCGCCAGCCGCCGGCGCCGTCCAGCGACGCCGCCTCGTACTGCTGCGACGGGATGTTCTGCATGGCGGCGAGGTACAGCAGGAAGTTGAAGCCCACTGTCCACCAGACCGTCGCGATCACGATCGAGATCATGTTGGTGTCGGGATTCTGCAGCCAGGCGATCGGCTCCAGCCCCATGGCCTTCAGGATGTTGTTGGCCGCGCCGATCTGGGGGTTGAAGATCCACACCCAGATCTGCGAGATGACCGTGGAGGCCAGCAGGTACGGCATGAAGAACGACAGCCGCCACAGCCACTGGCCGGGAAGGCCGCGGTCGACCAGTGCTGCCATGAGCAGCGCCAGCGCCACCAGCGGCACGGTGGACAGCAGCGTGAACCACACGGTGTTCCACAGCGACTGCCACATGACCGGGTCGCCCAGCGCCTCGGCGTAGTTGGCGAAGCCGACGAAGCCGCCGCCGGCGCCGGTCAGCGACTGGTCGGTGAAGCTCAGGTACAGGCCGTGGACGATGGGCCAGGCCAGGAACAGCACGAAGGCGATCAGGAACGGGGCGAGGAACGCCCAGCTGACGAGCTGCTCGCGCTTCTGGGGTCCCGCGGTGCGGAACGGCGCCGAGCTGTTGCGGCCGGTGACGACCGCGCGGGTGCTGGCTGTCGTCGTCATCACTTCCACTTCCCTTCGGGGTCAGCGGGATTGGGCTGCGTGAGCAGGGTGTTCACGCGTCTTTCGAACCTGTCGACGGCGGCGCCGGGATCGTCGCCGCGCAGGAGCACGTTCTGCACGGCAGCGCCGAACTCGCCTTGGAAGTTGGAGCCGGAGCCGGTGAACCAGGCCTCGGGGTCGTAGACCACGTGGTCGGCGGCCTCGGCGTAGTGCGCCTGCGGCAGGAGGTCGGCGTACTCGGGTGAGGTGGTCACGGGCAGGTACGCCGGAATGTGCCCGGCCTCGGCCCAGCCGAACGATCCCTTGAGCATGTCGGCGACGAACTGGTACGTCAGCGCACGGCGCTTCTCGTCGGCGTGCGCCTGGTGGGGCAGCACGAACGAGTGCGAGTCGGCGTACGCGGCGGGCGTGCCGTAGATCGTCGGGATCATGGTGGCGTCGAAGGGGAGCTTGGCGTTCTGCATGGTGCGCAGCTCCCAGACGCCGGTCATCAGCATCCCGCTCTTGCCTGTGGCGAACTCCGCGACGGCCGTGCCGTAGTCGTTCTGGGCTGCGGCGATCTTGCCGTCGAGCAGGGTCTTCATGAACGTCAGCGTCTCGACCGCGGCATCCTTGTCGATGCCCATCCTCCCGCCGGTCGGCAGTTCGATGGCGAGGCCGTGCTGGGCGTAGAGCCCGTAGAAGAGCCGCCACATCTGCGCGCCGTCGCCGAGGTAGCCGTACGAGAGGGCGTGGCCCTTCGCGACCGCGCCGACGGCCTTCAACTGGTCGAGGAACTCGTCGGGGGAGGACGTCTTCTTCAACTGCCCGTCGGAGTCGAGCTGGTCGGCGGCACCGCAGATGTCGGTGTTGTACATCAGCACGAACGGGTGGGCGTCGAGCGCGACGCTGAACCGCTTTCCGCCGACGATGCCCTTCTTCCAGATCGGTTCGGGGAAGGTGGATTCGTCCACGCCCAGTTCGGCGAGGCGGTCCAGGTCCCAGCTGTCCAGCAGGCCGCCCGGCGCCCAACCCGGCACACGCGTGGCGTGCATGATGGCGACGTCGGGGGCGCGCCCGCCCGCGCCGGCCATGGCGAGTTTGGTGTAGTACGGGGTGCCCCAGGCCAGCACGGTGGGGCGGATGCGGTAGGCGCTCTGCGCCTTGTTGACCCGTTCGAGCAGCTGTGACATGGTCACGCCGTCGCCGCCGGAGAGCAGGTGCCAGAACTGCAGCGTCTGCGCGGTGGAAGCGGATGCCGTGCCGGGGGCGCAGCCGGTGAGGAGGGCCGCTCCCGCAGTGAGGGATGCGGCGGTGAGGAACTGCCTGCGAGAGAGATCGAACGGGGGTGTCATGAATCACTCCTTCGTGAACGGCTCCATCATTACATCGTGGTAATCCGACGCGCAAGAGTCGATTCTCGGATGCCGGAGATCAGACCGTCACGGATGCAGGCCGCGGGGCGCGGCGGCGGTGCTGGCGCGCACGCGCAGCAGGTGCGGCAGCGTCACGCCGCGCGGCGGCACCTCGCGATCGTCCATCCGCGAGGTCAGCAGCGACAGCGCGGCATCCGCCAGCGCGTCGCGATCGAAGGCCACGGTGGTCAGGGCTGGCGCGGTGAACGACGACAGCTCCACGTCGTCGAATCCCGTCAGCAGCACGTCGTCGGGCACGCGGATGCCGTGCTCGGCCAGCGTGTGCAGCGCCCCGAAGGCCAGAGAGTCCGTGAAGGCGATCACTGCGTCGAACGGGAGCCGGCGCTGCAGCAGCTCGGTCATGGCCTCGGCGCCGGAGACCATCGACCAGGGCAGCCGGTCGATCTCCAGCCGGGGATCGGGGTCGATGCCCGCCTCCCGCAGCGCGTCGTGCACGCCCTCCAGCCGCAGCCGGCTGGTAGCCGTCGCGAGCTCGTGATCGCTGTGCCCGCCGATCACGGCGATGCGCCGCGCGCCCTGGCCCAGCACATGCCGGGCGACCTCGGCGGCCGCCGTCCTGCTGTCGATCAGCACATGGTCGGCGCGGTTCTGCTCCACCTCGCCGATCACCACGATCGGGGGCAGGTCGGCGGTGTCGCGCAGCACGCTGTCCTCCAACCGCACCGGGTTGAGGATCAGGCCGTCGACCAGTCTGGTGCGGGCGCGGGCCAGCAGCTCGTTCTCACGCTCGGGGCTCAGGGCGGTCTCCTCGAACTGCACGGCCAGGCCCCGCTGGTGGGCGGCGGTCACGAGGCTGTGCACGAGCTCGGCGGAGTACGCGGTGGCGAGGTCGGGCAGCGCCACCGCGATGGTGCCCGAGCGGCCGGTGCGCATCCGCCGCGCGCTGAGGTTGGGCACGAAGTCCAGCTGCGACATGGCCTGCTCGACGCGGGTGCGGGTGGCCTCGTTGACCGCGAAGGCGCCGGTCACGACGTTCGACACGGTCTTCGGCGAGACGCCGGCGAGAGCCGCGACGTCTTTCATCGTCGCTCGACGGGGTGGCGACGCGCTCATGCGGGCCAGCCTAGTCCGGGTGCGGGCGTGCGCCCGACGGGTTCGTTACCGACTCGTTGCAGAGGGGCGGAAATCGCTATTGTGAGCGCTAACAGTGAGCGCTAACATTTCTCGCGGAGGCCATGGCGGCCCGCCCCGGAACGCACGCTGTCCGGCAGGAACAAGGAGGTTCACACAGTGAAGAAGAAGCTCATCGCGCTGGCAGCCGTCGGCGCGCTCATCATCGGCCTGGCCGGCTGCTCGTCGGCCCCCGCGGCGCCCGGCGGCGACGCGCCCGCCGCGAAGGACCTGAAGGATCTCGTCGTCGGGTTCGCCCAGGTCGGCGCGGAGTCGGGATGGCGCACGGCCAACACCAAGGACATCCAGGACTCCTTCAAGGAGGCCGGCATCGAGCTGAAGTTCTCCGACGCGCAGCAGAAGCAGGAGAACCAGATCAAGGCCATCCGCTCCTACATCCAGCAGAAGGTGGACTACATCGCCTTCTCGCCCGTCGTCGAGACCGGCTGGGACGCCGTGCTCAACGAGGCCAAGGCCGCGGGCATCCCGGTCATCCTCACCGACCGCGCGGTGGACTCCAAGGACGAGTCGCTGTACAAGACCTTCCTCGGTTCGGACTTCGTCGCCGAGGGCAAGAAGGCCGGCGAGTGGGTCAAGACCGAATTCGCCGACGCCGACTCGGTGAAGATCGTGCAGCTGGAGGGCACCACGGGTGCAGCTCCCGCCATCGACCGCGCCGAGGGCTTCGCCGATGTCATCAAGGGTGATAAGAAGTTCGACATCGTGGCCAGCCAGACCGGCGACTTCACCCGGGCCGGCGGGCGTCAGGTGATGGAGGCGCTGCTGAAGTCTCAGCCGCACATCGACCTGGTCTACGCGCACAACGACGACATGGGGCTGGGCGCCATCGAGGCCATCGAGGCCGCCGGCCTCAAGCCGGGCAAGGACATCAAGATCGTCACCGTCGACGCGGTGCACGACGGCATGCAGGCCCTGGCCGATGGCAAGATCAACTTCATCGTGGAGTGCTCGCCGCTGCTGGGCAAGCAGCTGATCGACGTGATCAAGACCCTCAACGAGGGCGGCACCGTCGAGAAGCGCATCGTGACGGAGGAGACCACCTTCACGCAGGAGCAGGCGGCCACCGCGCTCCCCGACCGCAAGTACTGATCGGCATCGGTGCCCCGGCTCGCGCCGGGGCACCGGACCTCGAGGAGGAGGCGACATGACAGAGCACGAGCGACCGCCGGCGCCCGCCGGGGTCACGGCCCCGGTCGTGGAGATGACCGGCATCACCATCGCGTTCCCGGGCGTCAAGGCGCTCGATGACGTGTCGTTCCGGATGTTCCCCGGCGAGGTCCATTCGCTGATGGGCGAGAACGGCGCCGGCAAGTCGACCCTGATCAAGGCGCTCACCGGCGTCTACCCGATCGACTCCGGATCCATCCTGCTCGACGGGCGGCGGGTGTCGTTCCGCGGCACCGCACAGGCACAGGATGCCGGCATCAGCACGGTGTACCAGGAGGTGAACCTGCTGCCGAACCTGTCGGTGGCCGAGAACATCCTGCTGGGCAGGGAGCCGCGTCGCTGGGGGTCCATCGACCGGGGGGCGATGCGGGCGCGCAGCCGCGAGGTGCTCGCATCCATCGGGCTCGACATCGACCCCGACTCCATGCTCGGAACGCACTCGCTGGCCGTGCAGCAGCTGGTGTCGATCGCCCGTGCGGTGCACGTCGACGCCAGGGTGCTGATCCTCGATGAACCCACCTCCAGCCTGGACGCCGATGAGGTCGCGGAGCTCTTCCGCATCATCCGGTCCCTGAAGGAGACGGGCATCGCCATCCTGTTCGTCTCGCACTTCCTCGACCAGGTCTACGAGATCGCAGACCGGCTCACCGTGCTGCGCAACGGACGCCTGGTCGGCGAGCACCTCACCCACGATCTGCTGCGCATCGATCTCGTGCAGCAGATGATCGGCAAGGAGATCGCCACCCTCGACGATCTGCAGCAGCGCGTGCAGGATGCGGATGCAGGGGTCGACGAGGCGGATGTGCTGCTGCGGGCGGAGGGCGTCGGCCGGAAGGGCGTCGTCGGTCCCGTCGACATCACCATCCACGAGGGCGAGGTCGTCGGCTTCGCCGGGCTGCTCGGCTCCGGGCGCACCGAAGTGGCGAGGCTCCTCGGCGGCATCGACCGGGCCGACAGCGGCGTGATCGCGCTGTCCGGCCGGGTGTCGCGGCTGCGCAGTCCCCGGCAGGCGCTCTCGCAGCGCATCGCGTTCGCCAGCGAGGACCGCCGCGCTGAGGGGATCATCGACGAGCTGACCGTGCGGGACAACATCGTGCTGGCGCTGCAGGCCGACCGCGGCTGGTTCCGCCCGATCCCGAGGAAGCGCCGGGACGAGCTCGCGCGCAGCTACATCGAGGCCCTGCACATCCGCCCCGCGAACCCGGATGCCGTGGTGCGCAACCTGTCCGGCGGCAACCAGCAGAAGGTCCTGCTGGGCCGGTGGCTCGCGGTCGCGCCGCGACTGCTCATCCTCGACGAGCCCACCCGCGGGATCGACGTCGGCGCGAAGGCCGAGATCCAGAAGCTCGTGATCAGCCTCGCCGAGAACGGCATGAGCGTCGTGTACATCAGCGCCGAGCTCGAGGAGGTGCTGCGGCTGAGTCACCGCGTGGTCGTCATGCGGGACCGCGAGAAGGTCGCGGAGCTCGAGAACGACGGCATCGGCCTCGACGGTCTGCTCTCGCTGATCGCCGACGGCGCCGGATCCGACGAGTCCCGCTCCGCTCCCGCGGGAGCGACCCCGATCGAAGGGAGTGCGCAGTGAACGCGCTGCTCGCCCGTGTGTTCACCAGCCGGCTGTTCTGGCCGGTGGTGCTCCTGCTGGTGCTGTTCGCGATCAACGTGATCGCGTTCCCCGGCTTCCTGTCCATCACCGTGCGGGACGGCAACCTGTACGGCAGCCTCATCGACATCCTGCGCAACGGCGCCCCGATGACCATCATCGCGATCGGCATGACCCTGGTGATCGCCACCCAGGGCATCGACCTCTCGGTCGGGGCGATCGCCGCGATCGCCGGCGCCGTCGCGTGCAGCATCCTGCTGGGATCCGACGACCCGGGCAGCCCCGGCGTGGTCGCCCTGGCGATCATCGTCGCGGTGCTCATCTCCCTGGTGCTGGGCGTGTGGAACGGCTTCCTGGTGGCGGTGCTCGGCATCCAGCCGATCATCGCGACGCTCGTGCTGATGACGGCCGGCCGCGGTGCGGCGATGCTGCTCACCGAGGGTCAGATCCTCACGGTCACCAGCGCGCCGTTCAAGGCGCTGGGTGCCGGTTTCCTGTTCGGCATCCCGATCGCCGTCTACATCGCGGTGGGCGTGTTCGTTCTCGCCGCCGTGCTGACCCGCCGCACGGCGCTGGGACTGTTCATCGAGTCCGTCGGCATCAACCCCGAGGCCGCGCGCCAGGCGGGCGTGCGGGCGCGGGGACTGCTGTTCGCGGTGTACATCTTCGTCGGCATCTGCTCGGCGGTCGCCGGGCTCATCCTCACCGCCAACACGATGGCGGCGGATGCCAACAACACCGCGCTGTTCATCGAGCTGGACGCCATCCTGGCCGTCGTCATCGGCGGCACCTCGCTGATGGGCGGCCGATACTCGCTGACCGGCACGCTGGTGGGCGCGCTCGTCATCCAGACCCTCGTCACGACCGTCTACACCGTGGGCATCCCGCCCATCGCGACCATGGTCTTCAAGGCCGCCGTGGTCACCGTGGTGTGCCTGCTGCAGTCGCCCAGGACCAACCAGGCCCTCGTCACGATGCGCCGCCGCCTGCGGTCGCGCTCCATTGAGAAGGAGGTGCTCGCGTGAGCGTCGCCATCCCCGCGCAGGAGTCCGTCGCGAGCCGGGTGCGCCGCAGCATCCGGAACGTCCTCTCCAGCCCCAAGTACGGTCCCGTGCTGATCACGGCGCTGCTGTTCCTCGCGATCTACCTCGCGGGCGGGGTGCGCTACCGGGGCTTCTTCAGCGGCCAGGTGCTGCTGAACCTGCTCATCGACAACGCCTACCTGATCGTGCTGGCGGTGGGGATGACGTTCGTGATCCTCACCGGCGGCATCGACCTCTCGGTCGGCGCGGTCGTCGCCCTGGCGACCATGATGACGGCCAGCATGCTGCAGAGCGGCTGGAGCGCGGGCGTCGTGATCCCCATCATCATCGTGGCCACGAGCTTCCTCGGGCTGCTGGTCGGGGTGATGGTGCACTACTTCGACGTGCAGCCGTTCATCGCCACGCTGGCGGCGATGTTCCTGGCCCGCGGCCTCTGCTACATCATCAGCCAGAGCTCGATCTCCATCACCGACCCCACGTTCATCGCCCTGGCCGTGACGAGGATCCCGTTGGGCGGCGGCCTGTCGATCACCTGGAGCGTGGTCATCGCGGTCATCGTGGTGGCGGTCGCCGTGTGGGTGCTGCAGTGCACGCGCTTCGGCCGCACGGTCTACGCACTCGGCGGCAGCGAGCACAGCGCTCTGCTGATGGGCCTGGCCGTGGCGCGCACGAAGGTGCTGGTGTACGTGATCGCGGGCCTGTGCTCGGGCATCGCGGGCATCCTGTTCTCGTTCTACACGCTCTCGGGGTACCCGCTCACCGCCATCGGCACCGAGCTGGACGCCATCGCCGCGGTGGTGATCGGCGGCACGCTGCTGACTGGCGGCTACGGCTACGTGCTCGGTTCGGTGCTGGGCGTGCTGGTGCTGGGGATCATCCAGACCATCATCACGTTCGAGGGCACGCTGTCGTCGTGGTGGACGAAGATCTTCATCGGCGCGCTGCTGCTGGTCTTCATCGGCCTGCAGCGGATGCTCTCCACCCGGTGGCGCTGACATCGGCGAAGGGCTGTTCAGCCGGATAATGTCAGGTGGGACGCGTACCGCGGCTCCCGGAGCCAGGACGAGCAGGTGAGCATGGCGGACGATCAGAACCGCGCGCCGACGATCTTCGACGTCGCGCGGCTCGCCGGCGTCTCGCACCAGACGGTGTCGCGAGTGCTCAACGAGCTGCCCAACGTGCGGGCGGCAACCCGCGAGCGCGTGCAGCAGGCCATCCGGCAGCTGAACTACGTGCCCTCGCAGGCTGCGCGCGCCCTGGTGACGCGCAGGTCGCGCACCATCGGCCTCATCGCGACCGGGCTGCCGGACTTCGGCCCGTCCAGCATCGTGCTCAGCGTCAACCGCTCGGCGCGGGCCGCGGGCTACGCCGTGATCGGCGTGAACCCGGTCGGCGTGGACGAGCAGACCCTGCGCTCCGCGGCGGAGATGCTGATCCGCCAGAGCGTGGAGGCCATCGTGCTGGTCGCCGCGGAGCGCGAGGCGGCGGATGCGCTGAACGGCGTGGAGCTGGGCGTCCCGCTGGTCGCCGTGGCCTCGGAGCCGCGGGCGGGCGTGCGGGTCGGGCTGGACCAGTACGAGGGCGCACGCCAGGCCACCGCCTACCTCATCGGCCTGGGGCACATCGACATCCGCCACATCGCAGGCCCCGCCGCGTCGATGGATGCCGCCGAGCGCCGCCGCGGGTGGCAGGACGCCCTCCACGCCGCGGGCCTGGCCGCCGCGGAGCCGCTGCGCGGGGACTGGTCGAGCGAGTCCGGTCACCGCGCCGCCGAGCGGATGCTGGCCGACGGCGTGCCGGATGCGGTGTTCGCCGGCAACGACCAGATGGCGCTGGGATTCCTGCACGCAGCGGCCGAGGCGGGCCTGAGCGTGCCGCGCGACGTGAGCCTGGTGGGCTTCGACGACCTGCCGGAGGCCGCGCACTTCTCACCGCCGCTGACCACCGTGCGGCAGGACTTCACGGCACTCGGGCAGGACGCGATCCGCGCAGCCCTCGAGGTCATCAAGGACGACGAGTCCTCGCCGGTTCTCGAGCACCGCGTCCCGCAACTGGTGGTGCGCAGCAGCACGCGAAGCGCCTGAGGCGCTCGCCGTACACTCGGGCTCGTGGATCAGCCGAACCGGACGCGAGTGCGCGCCGTGGGCGTGCGCGATGTCGCCGCACTCGCCGGGGTGTCCAGGCAGACCGTGTCGCGCGTGCTCAATGACAATCCCGAGGTGGCGGAGGCCACTCGCGAGCGCGTCATGGCGGCGATGGCCGAGCTCGGCTACCGCGTGAACAACGCGGCCCGCGCGCTGGGCACCCGCCGCTCGCGCACGCTGGGCGTGCTGGCCTCGAACGCCGAGCAGTACGGCCCGTCGCGCAGCATCGCCGCCATCGAGGCGTCGGCCCGCGCGGCCGGGTACTGGGTCAGCGCCGCGTTCGCCGAGGCGGGCGACGCGGATGCCGTGGTCGCGGCGGTCGACCACCTGATCTCGCAGGGCGTGGAGGGCGTCGTCGTGGTCGCGCCGCACGCCCGCACCCTGGATGCGCTGGATGCCCTGCGCATCGACGTGCCCATCGTCACACTGCACTCCTCGGGCCGCGGCACCCGCGGGCTGTCGGTCGACCAGGCCGCCGGCGCCCGTCTTGCCACGGCGGCGCTGGCGGATGCCGGCCACACCCGCATCGCGCATCTCGCGGGGCCCGCGGACTGGCTGGAGGCCGAGGCTCGTGCCGAGGGGTTCGCCGCCGAGACGGCCGCCCGCGGCCTGCCTGCAGGGCCGGTCATCGCGGGGGACTGGTCGGCGGCGTCCGGCTACGCCGCGACCGCTGCCGTGATCGAGTCCGGCGTGACCGCCGTGTTCAGCGCCAACGACCAGATGGCGCTGGGGCTGCTGGGCGGCCTGCACGAGGCGGGTCTGGCAGTGCCGGGCGATGTCAGCGTGGTCGGCTTCGACGACATCCCCGACGCCGCGTTCTACTGGCCGCGGCTGACCACGATCCGGCAGGACTTCACCGAGCTCGCCAGGCGCGCGGTCGCCGCGCTGGTCGCGGGGCCGGATGCTGCGGCATCCGCTCTGCTCCCCGTCGCCCCCGCGCTGATGCGGCGCGACTCCGTCGCCCCGCCCCGTCGCTGAGCGCCCTTCCCTCCCCTCCTCTTCCGCCGGGGGCACGGGACCTCGCCGATCGCGCGGCTTGTCGGCGCGAAGTTCCCGTGCACTCGCCGAGGTGTCGTGCTCTCGACGAGGGAGACCGGGTGTTGACGGGGCGGTGAGGGCGTGTCATGCTGAAGCATGTGACCGGTCACACTGACCGGTGAGCACGTCGAGTCAGTGAGGTGCCGTGAGCAAGGAAGCCCCCTTCAGCCCCGAGGTCGAAGCATCCATCCAGGCTGTGCGCCGCGATGTCGCGCGTCTGCACGGCGAACTCGTCCGCAACGGCCTGGTGGTCTGGACCGGCGGCAACGTCTCGGGTCGCGTGCCCGGCGCGGACCTGTTCGTCATCAAGCCCTCGGGCGTCTCGTACGACGACCTCGCCCCCTCGAACATGATCCTGTGCGACCTGGACGGCAGTGTCATCCCGGGTACGCCCGGCAGCGACCGCTCGCCCTCCAGCGACACCGCGGCGCACGCCTACGTGTACCGGCACATGCCCGAGGTGGGCGGCGTCGTGCACACCCACTCCACCTACGCCGTGGCCTGGGCCGCGCGCCGCGAGGAGATCCCCTGCGTGATCACCGCGATGGCCGACGAGTTCGGCGGACCGGTGCCGGTCGGGCCGTTCGCCATCATCGGCGACGACTCCATCGGCCGCGGCATCGTCGAGACGCTGCGCGGCCACCGCTCGCGCGCGGTGCTCATGGCCAATCACGGTCCGTTCACGATCGGAGCCGATGCGAAGGATGCCGTGAAGGCCGCCGTCATGGTCGAGGATGTCGCGCGCTCCGTGCATCTCGCCCGCGAGGCGGGGCCCCTGGTGCCGATCCCCCAGGAGGCCATCGACAGCCTGTACGACCGGTACCAGAACGTGTACGGCCAGAACTCGGACACTCGGCGATGAGCACTCCACGGGACGACGCTTCGACGGGCTCAGCGGCCCAGGGAGGCTCGGCGACGCAGGGGGGCTCAGCGGCCCAGGCGGGTTCAGCGGCCCAGGCGGGTTCGGCGGCCCAGGCGGGTTCGGCGGCCGGGGTGTCACCCAGGCAGGACATCCTCGCCGGCCGGACGAGCCTCGGCATCGAGCTGGGCTCCACACGCATCAAGGCGTGCCTGATCGGCGCGACGCCCTCCGTCGTGCTGGCCACCGGCTCGTTCTCGTGGGAGAACCGGCTGCAGGACGGGCTGTGGACCTACTCGCTCGACGACGTGTGGACGGGCCTGCAGGCGGCGTTCGCCGACCTCGTCGCCGACGCGGATGACCGATACGGCGTACGCCCCGACACCTTCGGCGCCATCGGCGTCTCCGCCATGATGCACGGCTACCTGGCCTTCGACGGCGCAGGCGAGCTGCTGGCGCCGTTCCGCACCTGGCGCAACACCAACACGGGGCCGGCCGCTGCCGAGCTCACCGACCTGCTGGGCGTGAACATCCCGCTGCGCTGGTCGGTCGCGCACCTGCGGCAGGCCCAGCGGGATGCTGAGCCGCACGCCGCCGACGTGCGCTTCCTCACCACGCTGGCGGGCTATGTGCACTGGCAGCTCACCGGCCGGCGGGTGCTGGGCATCGGCGACGCCTCGGGCATGTTCCCCATCGACTCCGCCGCCCGTGACTACGACCAGCGGCTCATCGCCCGCTACGACGCGCACACCGGCGGCGACCTGCGTGCGCTGCTGCCCGAGGTGCTGGTGGCGGGAGCGGATGCCGGATCCCTGACCGCAGCGGGCGCCCGGCTGCTGGATCCGTCCGGTGCGCTGAAGCCCGGCATCCCGCTGTGCCCGCCCGAGGGAGATGCCGGAACAGGCATGGTCGCGACCAACGCGGTCGCCCCGCGCACCGGCAACGTCAGCGCAGGCACCAGCATCTTCGCGATGGTCGTGCTCGAGCGCCCCCTGGCCGAAGTGCATCACGAGCTCGACCTGGTCACCACTCCGGCCGGCGATGCCGTGGCCATGGTGCACTGCAACAACGGCGCCAGCGAGCTGGCGGCCTGGGTGGGGATGTTCACCCGGTTCGCCGAGGCGTCCGGCATCCGCGGTTCTGCGGATGACGTCTTCGAGACGCTGTTCCGCGAGGCACTGGAGGGAGAGGCGGATGCCGGTGGGCTGATCGCCTACAACCATCTGGCCGGCGAGCCCATCGCGGGCCTGGACGAGGGGCGCCCGCTGTTCGTGCGCACGCCCGACAGCCGCTTCACGCTGGCCAACGCCATGCGCGCGCAGCTGTACGGCGTCTTCGGCACGCTGGCCCTCGGCATGCAGGTGCTGGCGGACGAGGGCGCCGCGCTGGATCGGATGTATGCCCACGGCGGAATGTTCCGCACGGCCGGGGTCGCACAGCGCTTCCTGGCCGGGGCGCTGAACGCCCCCGTGGCGGTCGGCGAGACGGCATCCGAGGGCGGGGCATGGGGCATCGCGGTGCTCGCGTCCTACCTCTCGGCGGCGGGCGAGCTCAGCCTGGACGCCTATCTCGACCAGCGCGTGTTCGCCACGGCCTCCGTCTCCGTCGTCGACCCCGACCCGACAGACGTCATCGGCTTCACCACCTACCTCGACCGCTACCGCGCGGGTCTGGCCATCGAGGCCGCCGCCATCGACTCCCTCTAAGGACTGCATCCATGCCCAAGCTCACCACCGCCCTCGACGGCTACCAGGTCTGGTTCCTCACCGGCAGCCAGCACCTGTACGGGCCCGAGACGCTCGCGCAGGTCGCCGAGCAGTCCCGTGCCATCGCCGACGCCCTCGACGGCGCGGACGAGGTGCCGGTGCGCATCGTCTGGAAGCCCGTGCTGACCGACTCCGCCGCCATCAAGAAGGTCATGCTCGAGGCGAACGCCGACGAGCGCGTGATCGGTGTCGTCGCCTGGATGCACACCTTCAGCCCGGCGAAGATGTGGATCTCCGGCCTGGACGCGCTGCAGAAGCCTCTCGCGCACCTGCACACGCAGGCCAACGTCGAGCTGCCCTGGGCCGACATCGACTTCGACTTCATGAACCTCAACCAGGCCGCGCACGGCGACCGCGAGTTCGGGTACATCCAGACCCGGCTGGGTGTGCCGCGCAAGACCATCGTCGGGCACGCCTCCGACCCGCGCGTGCGGGCGGAGCTGGGCACCTGGCAGCGCGCAGCGGCGGGGCTCGCGGCATCGCGCTCGTTGAAACTCGCACGCTTCGGCGACAACATGCGCTTCGTCGCCGTCACCGAGGGCGACAAGACCGAGGCCGAGCTGCGGCTGGGCGTGCAGGTGAACACCTGGGGCGTGAACGAACTGGCGGATGCCGTGGCCGTGGCCTCATCGTCGGACATCGACGCGCTGGTGGCGGAGTACGAGGAGCTGTACGAGGTCGCCCCCGAGCTGCGTCGCGGGGGAGACCGGCACCAGTCGCTGCGCGACGGCGCCGCCATCGAGATCGGGCTGCGCTCGTTCCTGGAGGAGGGCGGCTTCGGCGCCTTCACCACCTCGTTCGAGGACCTCGGCGCGCTGAAGCAGCTGCCGGGGCTCGCCGTGCAGCGGCTGATGGCCGAGGGCTACGGCTTCGGCGCCGAGGGCGACTGGAAGACCGCGATCCTCGTACGGGTCGCCAACGTCATGGGTTCCGGGCTGCCGGGCGGGGCGAGCCTGATGGAGGACTACACCTACGACATGACGCCCGGTGACGAGCTGATCCTCGGGGCGCACATGCTGGAGGTCTCGCCCTCGCTGACCACCGCTCGGCCCACGCTCGAAGTGCACCCGCTGGGCATCGGCGGCAAGGACGACCCGGTGCGCCTGGTGTTCACCGCCGACCCGGGCCCCGCCGTCGTGGTTGCGCTCAGCGACATGCGTGACCGATTCCGCCTGACCGCCAACGTGGTCGAGAACGTCGAGCCGCGCGCCGCGCTGCCCAAGCTCCCCGTGGGTCGCGCGGTCTGGAAGCCCGCACCGGACTTCACCACCAGCGCCGCGGCCTGGCTGACCGCCGGCGCCGCGCACCACACCGTGATGTCGACGGCCGTGGGGATCGAGGCGTTCCGCGACTTCGCCGAGATGGCTGGTATCGAGCTGCTGGTCATCGACGAGGCGACCACCCTGTCCGAGTTCCAGAAGCAGGTGCGCTGGAACCAGGCGTACTACCGGCTCGCGCAGGGTTTCTGAGCGGCGGTCGGCGACGCCGAAAACAGGAGACCGACCTCGCAACAGGGTGATTCGTCGGGAATCCTCCTGTTGCCGGGCTGTCGTCCTGTTCCGAGCGGATGCCGGCAGACGGGCCGCGATGACAGCCTGCCGCCTCAGGCGCCGAGCACCCGCGCCGCCTGCCGCGCCGCGCCGAGTGCCACGTACTCCGCCGGCTCCGGCACCTCGACGGGGATGCCCAGCACGGCGGGGGCGATCTCGCGCACGGCCTGCGACTGCGCGCCGCCGCCGATCAGCAGGGCCCGGTCGAGTCGGACGCCCCGCTCGCGCAGCGCATCGAGTCCCGCGCCGAGACCGGACAGCATGCCCTCGACGGCCGCACGCGCGAGGTTCTCGCGGGTGGTCGAGGCCAGTGTCATGCCCGAAAGGGTGGCCGTGGCATCGGGGAGGTTCGGGGTGCGCTCGCCCTCGAAGTAGGGCTGCAGGTGCAGGCCGCCGGCACCTGCCGGAGCCGACAGCGCCAGCCGGGAGAGTTCGTCATGGTCCACGCCCAGCAGGCGCGCGATGGCGTCCAGCACCCGGGCGGCGTTGAGCGTGGCGACCAGCGGGAGGAAGCGTCCGTCGGCATCCGCGAAGCCCGCGATCGTGCCGGTCTCGTCGTGCACGGGCTTCTCGCTGACGGCGAAGACCGTGCCGCTCGTGCCGATCGACACGACCACATCGCCAGGAAGAGCCCCGACGCCGAGTGCAGCTCCGGCGTTGTCGCCCGCGCCCGGCCCGACGCGCCTGCGATCGGCATCCGTGACCCACTCGTCAGGCCCCAGCACGCGCGGCAGCACCGCGTCGTGCCCGAGCGCGGCGATCAGCAGCTCGCGGTCGTATCCGCCGGTCGCGGGATTCCAGTAGCCGGTGCCACTGGCATCCGATCGGTCGGTGACCAGCTCGTCCAGCCGAGGATCAGATGGACCGAACCCGCGCAGCCGCCAGGTCAGCCAGTCGTGCGGGAGAGCGACGGCCGCGACCCGCTCCGCGTTCTCGGGCTCGGCATCCCGCAGCCAGCGCAGCTTGGTGATGGTGAACGACGCCACCGGCACCAGCCCGGTGCGCTCCGCCAGAACGGATGCCCCGAACTCGGCCACCAGGTCGACGGCGGCCCCCGCCGAGCGGGTGTCGTTCCACAGGAGCGCGTCGCGGATGACAGCACCGGATGCATCGAGCGCGACCATGCCGTGCTGCTGGCCGCCGATGGCCCACGCCTGCACGTCCGCCATGCCGCCGGCATCCGCGATGGCCTGCTGCAGGGCATCCCACCACGCCTCGGGGTCGACGGACGTGCCGTCCGGGTGCGGCGCGCGCCCAGTGCGCACCACTGTGCCCGACGAGGCATCCACGATCACGACCTTGCACGACTGCGTCGACGAGTCGACCCCCATCACCAGTGCCATAGCGTCATTCTCTCTGCTCGATCTGTCGCCGAGACCCCGGGATGCAACCGAGACCCCGCCTTGCGGTCGCCCGCAGGGCGGGGTCTCGGCGCCAAGCCGGGGTCTCGGCGAAGAGGGGTGGGGCTCAGCGGGCGCCCATCAGGTGCTCGGATGCCAGCTGCTGCAGCCGCACGAAGCCGAAGCCGCGGGCGCCGAAGTACGCCGAGGCGTCGAAGTCCTCGAACGCGCTGCGGTCGGCGAGCAGGTCGTCGTACGACTCGCCCTCGTTCAGCGTCGGCTGCGAGAGCTCGGCGACCTTCGCGGCGGCCAGCGCCTCCTGCACCTCGGGGTCGGCGCGGAAGGCCTCCGCGCGCTCCTTCAGCAGCAGGTACATCCGCATGTTGGCGGCGGCGGAGTCCCACACGCCCGACTCGTCCTCGGTGCGGCTGGGCTTGTAGTCGAAGTGGCGCGGGCCGTCGTAGGCCGGCACTCCGCCGGGGCCGCCGTTCTCCAGCAGGTCCACCAGGGCGAACGCGTTGTGCAGGTCGCCGTGGCCGAACACCAGGTCCTGGTCGTACTTGATGCCGCGCTGGCCGTTCAGGTCGATGTGGAACAGCTTGCCGTGGTACAGCGCCTGCGCGATGCCGGCGGCGAAGTTCAGGCCCGCCATCTGCTCGTGCCCGACCTCGGGGTTCAGGCCCACCAGCTCGGGCCGCTCCAGGGACTCGATGAACGCGAGGGCGTGTCCGAGCGTCGGCAGCAGGATGTCGCCGCGGGGCTCGTTGGGCTTGGGCTCGATGGCGAACCGGATGTCGTAGCCCTTGTCGGTCACGTAGTCGCCGAGCAGGTTGACGGCCTCGCGGTAGCGCTCCAGCGCCGCGCGGACGTCCTTGGCGGAGTCGTACTCGGCGCCCTCGCGGCCACCCCACATCACGAACGTCGCAGCTCCCAGCTCGGCGCCCAGATCCAGCTGGCGCAGCACCTTGCGCAGAGCGAAGCGACGCACCTGGCGGTCGTTGGAGGTGAAGCCGCCGTCCTTGAAGACGGGCGCGCTGAACAGATTGGTGGTGACCATCGGCACGATCAGGCCGGTGTCGGCCAGGGCGCCCTTGAGGCGGTCGATCTGCTTCTGCCGCTCGGCATCCGTCGATCCGAACGCGAACAGGTCGTCGTCGTGGAAGGTGAGTCCGTACGCGCCGAGCTCGGCGAGCTTCTCGACGGCGTGCACGACGTCGAGCTGGGGCCTGGTGGGACCGCCGAAGGGGTCGGTGCCGTTGTAGCCGATGGTCCACAGGCCGAACGAGAACCTGTCGGCCTTGGTGGGGGTGAGTGACATGATGATCCGCCTTCAGCGACGTCGATGAAATGTTGTAGTGCAGAACATATCAAGTCGGGAGAGCGGATGCAACGGGGCAGAGTCTCGGCGATGCCGGAGTCCCCGATGTTCCGGTGCCTCAGCGTCTCGGCGGCGCCGTCGTCTCGCGCACGACCAGCTCCGCCGGCATCCGCACGTCCTCGCGCTCGCCGCCGTCCAGCATTCGCAGCAGCAGCCGCACCGCAGCGGCACCCATCTCGGCCAACGGCTGACGCACGGTGCTCAGCTGGGGCACGTGCGCCGCGGCCTCGGAGATGTCGTCGAAGCCGATCACGGACAGGTCCTCGGGCACGCGCAGTCCGCGCTCGGCGGCCACCCGCAGCAGCTCGATGGCGGACAGGTCGTTGGCGGCGAAGATCGCGGTGGGTCGGTCCGCGCGCTCCAGCAGGGCGTGCGCTCCGGCGGTGGAATCAGCCGCGCGGTATCCGCCGTCGGCGATGAGTGCGGGATCGAAGGGGATGCCGGCGGCATCCAGTGCCTCGCGGTAGCCCTGCTCACGCTGCTGGGCGGAGATGAGGTCGGTGCGACCGCGAAGGTGTCCGATGCGGCGGTGCCCCAGCGAGATGAGGTGCTCGGTGGCGGCTCTGGCCCCGTCGACGTTGATGACGCTCACGGTGGCGGGTCCGTCCGGACCCTCGTGCGGGTCGATGGCCACGATCGGCACCGCTGCCTCGGGTGTGGAGGTGGGGGTGACCACGATGGCGCCGTCGATGAGCGTTCCGGCCAGACGGGACAGCGAGCGGCGCTCCCAGCCGCGGTGCTCGCCGGCCGACACGCTGCCGGCGTACGCCATCACGTCGAACCGGGTTCCCTGCAGCTCGGTGGAGACGCCGCGCAGCAGCTGCAGGGCGAACGGTTCGAACTCCGCGACCAGCACGCCGATCACATTGGTGCGCCGCCGCCGCATCGACGTCGCCACCAGTGAGCTCGCGTAGCCCAGTTCATCGACCACGCTCATCACGTGCGCGAGCGTGGCCGGGGCGACGCCGTCGCGGCCGTTGACGGCCTTGGACACCGTGGCGACGGAGACTCCGGCGGCGTGGGCGACATCGTTGATGGTCGGGCGGCGGTTCATGACTTCCACCCTAATGATGGAAAACGTTATCGATAACGATTGACACGGACCGCATTCCCGTGTCAGAGTGGCCGGAGCACATTCGGTGTAGTCGGCAACAAATGTGGCCGGAACCGGTGACAACTCGAAGAGGAGACACGGCATGAAGATCGGCAAGGCATGGGTCGCCACTGTGGCGGCCGTGGCGACGCTGGGGATGCTCGGACTCGCGGGCTGCTCGAGCAGCTCCGACGGCCCCAGCGACAGCGGCAAGACCACGCTCACGATGTGGCACAACTCCACCACGGGCCCCGGCAAGCAGTACTGGAATGATGCGGCGGCGGCCTTCACCAAGGAGAACCCCGACGTGACCATCAAGGTCACCTCCATTCAGAACGAGGACATGGACGGCAAGCTGCAGACCGCAGTCAACTCCGGCGACATGCCCGACATCTTCATGGCCCGCGGCGGCGGCAAGCTGGCCGACATCGTCAAAGCCGGCAAGGTCAAGGACCTCACGAAGCTCGTCGATCCGGACGTGAAGAAGGCCTTCGGTGACGCGCCGTTTAGCGCCTTCACGGTCGACGGCAAGATCTATGGCATGCCCAGCGCCGTGCTCCCCGGTGGCTTCTTCTACAGCAAGGACCTGTTCACGCAGGCCGGCATCACCTCGGAGCCCACGACGATGGATGAGCTCGAGGCAGCCGTCGGCAAGCTGAAGGGCGCCGGCATCGAGCCGATCGCCCTCGGCGCCAAGGCGGCCTGGCCCGCAGCGCACTGGTACTACTTCTTCGCCTTGCGCGCCTGCGGACAGGATCTCATCCAGAACCTGGCCGTCAAGGCCGACTTCAGCGACCCGTGCTGGCTGACCGCGGCGAAGAACCTGCAGGACTTCGCCGGGACGCAGCCGTTCAACAAGGGCTTCCTGACCACGTCGCCGCAGGAGGGCGCGAACTCCTCGGCCGGTCTCGTGGCGAACCACAAGGCCGCCATGGAGCTGATGGGCGCATGGGACGTCGGCGTGATCGCGAGCCTGACGCCCGACGAGAAGCCGCTGCCCGATCTGGGCTGGTTCCCGTTCCCCGAGGTCTCCGGCGGTGACGGCGGCACCGGCGCCATGATGGGCGGCGTGGACGGCTACTCCTGCTCGGCCGATTCCCCGGCCGCCTGCGAGAAGTTCCTCAACTTCGTCTCGTCCAAGGAGTGGCAGGAGAAGTACGCGGTGGCGTTCCAGACCATCCCGGCCAACCAGGATGCCACCGGTGCGGTCACCGACCCGTCGCTGAAGCCCCTGATGGAGGCGTACTCCAAGGCGCCGTACGTGGCCCTGTGGCTGGACACCGCTCTCGGGCAGAACGTCGGCAACGCCCTGAACACCAGCGTCGTCGAGATGCTCGCCGGCCAGGGCAGCCCGCAGAAGCTCGTCGACACGGTCACCAAGGCCGAGGCGAGAGGCTGACAGCAGCATGCACAACACTCAGGCACTCCGGCGCACCCCGGCGGTGCCT
>NZ_JBASAK010000042.1:0-52984 GCF_049650565.1 Microbacterium sp. | reverse complement strand
TTCCCCGGCAACCTGACCTCGACCGTGCACGCCCGCTCGTCCGAACTTGAAGACGGCTCGCTGAGCGGCCTCGTCGAGAAGCTGGCCGAGACGAGTGGCCGTGTGCTGTTCGGCGGCTGGCCGACGGGCGTCTCGGTGACGCCGGCCATGCAGCACGGCGGTCCGTACCCCGCCACAACCAGCGACGGCACCAGCGTGGGCACGGCCGCCATCACGCGCTTCCTGCGCGGCGTGGCCTACCAGGGCGCCCCGCAGTCCCTGCTGCCTGCGCCCCTGCAGGACGCCAACCCCTGGGGCGTGCCGCAGCAGATCAGCCGCCCCGGCAACTCGACCTCCTGGGGCTCGTCGGCGCGCTGACGCTTCGTCGGCCCTGTTGCCCGTCCCCGCCCCTGTTGCCCGTCCCCGCCCCTGTTCAGCTGTGCAGCCGAACAGGGGCGGGGCGTACGTACAGCAGCGAGCGGGACTACTCTGGCCACAATGCGGATGCCGGGGGAATCATGAAGACGTTGAAGATCGTGCTGTATGTCGTCGGAGGGACGACGATCGCCGCGGCCTTGGCACTGATAGCGATGGATCATCTTCTTCTCGGGTCGCTGGTCAGTTTCGCCGGGTTGGTTCCCGCAGGTCTCCTGGTCTTCGCCATCTCCCGTCGCACAGGGCCGCTGACAGCGGAGCAGCGACTGGCAAATCTGCAGAGGTACGCGCGCCTGCTCCTGATCATCGGGATCGTCGGCTCGGTCTGCGGTGCGGTGCTCGCCCTGGTCGCACCGGGGTCGTTGTCGATGGTGCTCCTCGGGGGAGGACCCGGGATGCTGCTCGGCTACGTCGCGGTTCGCTTCATCATCCGTGAGGAGAAGGGTTCGGCGGCGGCTCGATCGTGAGCGCCGCCGCGGCGGTTCAGCCAGCCCGGCAACTCGCGCTCCTGGGGCTCGTCGGCGCGCTGATCCCACACCCCTCACCTCGTCGAGAGCACGGTATCTCGCCGAGTGCACGGCTTCTTCACGCGAACAGCCCGTGCGCTCGGCGAGGCCCCGTGCTCTCGACGCTAGAGGGGAGGGTGGGCTACGCGACCACGATCCCCGCGCGCACCACGGCGACGCGGGCATTCTGCTCCCACAGGGCGCTGGGGTTCGCCAGGGGATCGGATGACAGCAGCACGGCGTCGCCGTAGGCGCCCTTGCCGAGATGTCCCAGCGCCTCGTCGCCGATGAGCTCGGCGTTCACCGATGTCATCGAGCGCAGTGTGTCCGCAGCGCTGGATGCGGCCACCTGCAGGCGCACCCCGGCGAGCTGGTCGTCCTCGAGGTCGCCCATCAGGTCGGTGCCGAAGCCCACGCGCACGCCCGCCGCGTGCGCCAGGCGCACGGCATCCTGCCCCTTCTCCAACACGACGGCGTTCTTCGCGAGCGATGTCTCGTTGAGCCCGATCGAGGCGCCTCGCCGGTCCATCGCGTCGTACGCGGCGAGGGTCGGCACGAGAAAGGCGCCCGCGGCCGCCATCATCGAAGCGGTCTCCTCGTCGATGAGATTGCCGTGCTCGATCGAGCGGATGCCGGCGTTCACCGCGTGCTGCACGGCCTCGGACGAGTACGCGTGCGCGCACACGTACGAGCCGCGGCGGGTGGCCTCCTCGACCACGGCGCGCAGCTCCTCGGCGGAGTACTGCGGATTGCGGATCGGGTCGACCAGCGAGAACACCCCGCCGGAGGCCATCACCTTGATGGCGTGCGCACCGGTGCGCAGCCGGTTGCGCACGGCCAGGCGCAGGTTGTCGACGCCGTCGACGACCTCGCACATGTGCCCATGCGAGAAGCACACGTCCACGTGCGCGGACCGGGGATCGCCGTGCCCGCCGGTCTGACTGAGCGCGGGACCGGTGAAGTGGTACCGGGGAGACAGGAACAGATCGGCGTCGATCGCCTGGGCCAGCCCGATGTCACCACCGGCCACGTCGCGCACGGTCGTGAAGCCGCGCTGAAGTGCCCGGGTCAGACGCCTCGTGCCGTTGATGGCGGCGTAGCTGAGCGGTCCTCGTTCGTTCTCGAATCCGTCCATGCTGGTGGCATAGGCGTGGAAGTGCGCATCGATGAGTCCGGGGACGAGCCAACGGCCAGAGGCATCCAGTACCTCGGCATCCGCTCCCGCGTCTGAAACGACCCGGCCGTCCACGATGTGCACGTCGCGGGCAGTGAAAACCGCGCCGTCCCAGACCTGGGCGCCGGTGATGCTGATCGATCCCGTCCCCATGATGTCCTCCTGAGAAAGTCAGCGCAGGCTGAAGCCGGATGCGAGGGGGTCGCCCTCATCGAGTTCGAACGTGCACGCGCCGACCCGGTGCGCGATGCCGCTGACCTCGGGGATCACGCCGCGCGAGGTGCGCTCGGCGATGCGCGCGAGGAACCGGGTGCTGATGATCGAGTCGTGCGTGAGCACCTCGCCGTCGGCCAACTCGCCCGTCTCCGCCAGCAGCGCGACGCGCGCGGCGGTGCCCGAGCCGCACGGGCTGCGGTCGACCTCGCCGTCGGCGAAGACAGTGACGTTGCGCTGGTGCGGACCGTCGGCCGTGCGGCCCAGATCGTCGAACAGGATCGTGCCGTAGACGCCGGAGAGCCGGGCATCCTCCAGCTGAGCCGACGGATGCTCATTGAGCGCCCACTTGATCTCGCGACCGATCGCGATCAGATCGGTGGTGTCCTCCGGAACGATGGACAGACCGACAGCGGATGCCGGAAGCGTGGCGTACACGGCGCCGCCGAACACCAGATCGACGATCACGTCGCCGCGCGAGGTGTGCAGCGGGATGCCGCGCTCGAGCACGCGGGACTCGACGTTGCGGAAGACGATGTCCTCGATGCGCCCCGCGCTCTGGCGCACGCGCGCCTGCACGCGTCCGCTGGGCACGTCGATGGTGACGACGGTCTCGCCGTCGGGGTCGGAGGGCACCAGTCCGGTGCGCACTGCCCAGGCGCCCAGCGCGATCGTGCCGTGCCCGCAGGCGGTGGAGAAGCCGTCCTTGTGCCAGAACAGCACGCCGAAGTCGGCGCCGGCGTCGTCGGGCGGCGTGATGAACCCGCCGTACATGTCGTCGTGCCCGCGCGGCTCGAGGCAGAGGAAGCGGCGGATGCCGTCGGCTTCGCCGCTGATCGCCTCCCCCCGGCGCTCGGCGACGGTCGCGCCGTGCGTGGGCACGTCCCGCACGATGCGGAACGGCTCGCCGGCGGTGTGCCAGTCCTCGGTGGTCCAGAGCATGCGGGGGTTCCTTCCGAGTCAGACGGCGAGGCGGGCGGTGGCGAGGTCCTGCCAGCCCATGCCGCAGGTCTTCACGATACGAGGGCGATCTGTCGCGGGAGAGACTGCGCTGGTGAACAGCTCGTGCATGGTCGTCACGTCGCCCTCACGGAGGGTGCCGGCGGCGATGGCGCGGATCACGTCACCCGCCTCGGATGCCGCGACCCGACGGCTCTCCACGACCACCTGCGAGCGGCCGACGAGTGCAGGGTCGAGCTCGGCCTTGGCCGGCTCATGCGAGCCGATCGCGACGATGGTCGCGTCATCTCTGACGAGTCCGGACGCGAAGAGGGGATCGGATGCCGTGGTCGCGCACACGATGAGGTCCGCGTCGTAGACGGCATCCGGACTTCCGACGGTGATCAGCGCATCCGGGGCGTACTGCCTGGCATCGTGCGCGGCCCGCTCGGCCCGCGCACGGTCGCGCCCGACCAGGCGCACCGTGCGCAGCGGGCGGATCGCCTGCATCGCCTCGACGTGCCGGATGGCCTGCGGTCCTGTGCCGAACACGACCAGGTCGCCGGCATCCTGGCCGGCCAGCAGATCGACGCAGGCGGCGGAGACCGCCGGTGTGCGCAGACTGGTCAGTGCGGTGCCGTCGAGGATGGCGGAGGGGGCGAGGGTGGTGCCGTCGAGCAGGATGTACAGCGCCTGGATGCGCTCGAGCCCCCGTGCGGGATTGCCTGGCGCGACGGTGGCGAACTTCTGGCCGACTGAGCCGTCGACGGCCGCGGGCATGAGCAGGAGCTGCCCGTTCGGCACGTCGAGGATGCCGCGGGGCAGGTCCTCTTCGGGGTCGAATCCTGTACGGAGGATGCGCTGCAGCTCGGCGATCGCGGCGGCCATGGTGACTCGCTCCGCGATGGTCTGCGCGTTGATGAGCGTGAGATCGGCGATGACGTCGGGCATGTTTCCATCTTAGAACGTGATGTGTAATATGTCACGTATCGCTCGGCGATGAGGCCGCAGCGGACGCAGCCCCGGAACGTGGCGGCGGTCCTACCCGAGAATCGAAGGCGACTCATGGCGCGAAACAGAATCCTCATCGCTGCTGCTGCTGCTGCCGCAGCCGCGGTGCTGCTCATCACGGCCGGCTGCTCATCGGCAGTCAAGACGGGCAGCTCCGGTGCCGATGGGACTCCGGTCAAGGGCGGCACGCTCAAAGTGCTGGCCAACGGCGATGTCGACCACCTCGACCCTCAGCTGGTGGCGTACGTGCCGGTCTACAGCTTCATGAGGGCGATGTCGAGGTCACTGCTGAGCTACGCGGCCAGTGACGACGGCGACAAGCGCATTCAGCTGCAACCGGACCTGGCGACCGAGGTGCCCAAGCCGAGCGCCGACGGATTGACCTACACCATCACCCTGCGCGACGGCACCACCTGGGGAGCGCCCGATGGGTCGCGTGCGATCGTGTCGAAGGACGTTGCCCGTGGCTTCAAACGGCTCTGCAATCCGCTCATCTCCGGCGCGCTGTCCGGGTACTTCATCGACCTGATCGACGGCATGTCCTCGTTCTGCTCGGACTTCTCGAAGATCGCCCCCGAGGTGGGGCCCATGAAGGACTTCATCGACAGCCACGACATCTCCGGCATCAAGACCCCGGATGACAAGACCGTCGAGTTCACGCTCACGAAGCCTGCCAGCGACTTCCCGTCCATGCTCTCGCTGGACGCCGCGGACCCCGCACCCGTCGAGGCGCTGAACTACCTGCCCGACTCTCCGGAGTACCGCAAGGCATTCGTCTCGTCCGGCCCGTACAAGGTCAAGGACTACACGCCCGATGCGAAGATCGTGCTCGAGCGGAACAAGGCGTGGAATGCCAAGAGCGACCCGCTGCGCAAGGCGTATGTCGACGGCATCGAGATGACGATGGGCGTCGAAGGCGATGCGGCCATGCAGCAGCTGCAGGCCGGATCCGCGGACGTGCTGTTCGATCTGACACCCAGCCCGGCGAACATCACCCAGCTGAAGGCGATGAACGACAAGAAGCTCTCCACCATGACCAACGGCGGCATCGACCAGTTCATGTGGATCAACACCAAGTCGCCCAACAACGGCAAGGCTCTCGACAACCTCAAAGTGCGTCAGGCACTGCAGTACGCCGTCGACAAGACCGCGGTGGTGCAGACCATGGGTGGCAAGGACCTGGCAGGCGTGACCAACGGGATCTTCGGCCCCGGCATCCTCGGCTACGACAAGTACGACCCGTACCCGGCGAACGACGGGAAGGGCGACCCGGCGAAGGCCAAGCAGCTGCTGGCCGAGGCAGGCTTCCCCAACGGGATCACGCTGAAGATGCCCTACCGCAACGTCGGCACCCAGCCCGACATCGCGCAGACGGTGCAGGCGAGCCTGAAGAAGGCGGGAATCGAGCTGGAGCTCACGCCCGTGCCCCCGACCGACTACTACGCGAACTTCATGACCAACCGTGAGAACGCCACATCCGGCAAGTGGGATGTCGCACTGGTCGGCTGGTCCCCGGACTGGCAGGGCGGTGCGGCGCGCAGCGTGTTCCAGCCGCAGTTCGTGTTCACCGGCACGCCGCAGGCGTACAACTATGTCGACTACAACAGCGACAAGGCGAACACGCTGGCAGCGGAGGCGCTCGCCGCGAGCACGGCGGATGAGTCCGGCAAGCTCTGGCATCAGGTCGACGAGGCAGTGATGGAGGACTCCCCGATCGTCAGCATCGCGTACCGGCTGAAGCCGAACTACCACTCCGCGCGAGTCGCAGGATTCCTGCCCTACGCCCAGAGCCAGAACGGCGACTGGACCAACCTCTGGCTGACCAAGTAGTTCGCTGACAGGATCCGGCGGCGGGGCATGCGCCTCGCCGCCGGGTCTCCTCTCGAAGGAGAAACCGTGTCACTACTCGACGTGAAGAACCTCGTCGTCGACATCCCCACCGAGGACGGCACAGTCCACGCCGTGCGCGATGTCTCGTTCACCGTGCAGGAGGGCGAGTTCTTCGGCGTGGTCGGCGAGTCCGGGTCGGGGAAATCCGTCCTCGTGCAGTCGATCATGGGACTGATCCCCCGTGCGAAGACCTCCGGCACGGTGATGTTCCGCGATCGTGACCTGCTCACGCTCGGCCCGTCCGCGATGCGGTCCGTTCGGGGCAGGGAGATCAGCATGATCTTCCAGGATCCGCTGTCGAGCCTGCACCCGCAGTACACGATCGGGTGGCAGATCGTCGAGCAGATCCGTGCGCACGAGAAGGTCAGTGCGCATGCGGCGAGATCGCGGGCGATCGAGCTGCTGGACCGAGTCCGGATCCCCGATGCGGCAGCGCGATTCGACGCCTATCCGCATCAGTTCTCCGGGGGCATGCGGCAGCGGGTGATGATCGCCATGGGGCTCGTCCTGCGCCCGGCGCTGGTCATCGCCGATGAACCCACGACGGCGCTGGATTCCACGGTTCAGGCGCAGATCCTCGATCTGCTCGGGGAGATGCAGCGTGAGACCGGCTCGACGGTGCTGATGATCAGCCACGATCTGGGAGTGCTCTCCCGCGTCGCCGACCGGGTGATGGTCATGTACGGCGGACGTCGACTCGAACTGGGGAGCAGCGACTCCGTGCTGGGGTCGCCCGCTCACCCCTATACGGCGGGACTGCTGCGGTCATCGTCGTTCAACCGGGAGCCCGGTGTGCCGCTGACCCCGATCCCCGGCCGTCCGCCGAGCCTGCTCGCGCCGCCGACGGGGTGCGTGTTCGCCGATCGGTGCCCTGACGTCATGGACATCTGCCATCAGCAGCCGCCCCGCCGCCGCTACGACGACGGGACCGAGGTCGACTGCTGGCTGGAGACGCCGCCATCGGAGCCGGAGGTTCCGGCAGCGCTCGGCATCACGGCCGACGCCCAGCCGTCGTCGACCATCGCGGCGGCATCCGACGTCACCCTGAAGTTCACGCAGCGACGGGGTCAGGTCCGCACGGTTCTCGATCACATCTCCATCGAGGTGCATCGGGGCGAGACCCTCGGTCTCGTCGGGGAGAGCGGATGCGGGAAGACGACACTGGCACGCACTCTCGCCGGGCTGATCCCGCCCACATCGGGCTCTGTCACTTTCGGGGGCGCAGAGCTCTCCGGGCTCGACCGCGCGGAATGGCGCGCGCTGCGCCAGAAGGTTCAGGTCGTGTTCCAGGATCCCTTCGGCTCCTTGAATCCACGGCGCCGGGTCGGTTCGATCATCGGCGACCCGTTCCGGATCCATCGCCTGGCATCCGGGGAGCAGCGCCGAGCTCGCGTGCAGGAGCTGATGGAGGTCGTCGGACTCAATCCGGAGCACTACAACCGGTTCCCGTCGCAGTTCTCCGGAGGGCAGCGCCAGCGCATCGGCATCGCGAGGGCGCTCGCGCTGAACCCGGAGCTGGTCATCCTCGACGAACCCGTCTCCGCCCTGGACGTCTCCATTCAGGCGCAGGTGCTCAACCTCCTGGAGAAGCTTCAGCGCGAACTGGGACTCACCTACGTGTTCATCTCACACGACCTGGCCGTCGTGAGACACATCTGCGACCGGATCGCGGTGATGGACGGCGGCCGGATCGTCGAACTCGGCGATGCCGAGACGCTGTCCGGCAACCCGACTCATCCGTTCACCCGCACGCTGCTCGCGGCGGGTGCGCCGGAGGTGCGCCCGCGGGCGGCGCAGAGAGCTCTCGTCGGCATCGAAGGAGGCGCGGCATGAAGATCATGACTCCACGGACGGCGCTGATCGCCGCCCGCAACTCCGCGGATGTGCAGCTGAAGGGGTCGTGGCGACTCACCTTCGAGAGGCTGAGGCGGGATCCGGCGAGCATCGCATCCCTCGTGGTGATCCTGCTCATCGTGGCGTTCGCCATCTGCGCACCGCTCATCGCTGCCATCACTGGACATGGCCCGACCGAGCAGTTCCGAGAGACCGGACTCAGCCCGGAGGGCATGCCCGTCGCACCGGGAGGCGAGTTCCTCCTGGGCACCGACCAGCTCGGAAGGGACGTGCTCGTCCGGCTCGCGTACGGCGCGCAGGTGTCTCTGCTCGTGGGCGTGGTGGCCTCGCTCATCGCCTCGCTGATCGGAGTCACGGTCGGCGTGGTCTCCGGGTTCATCGGCGGCGTCACCGACACGATCCTCAGCCGCATCACCGATCTGGTGATGAGTGTGCCGTTCCTGCTGTGCGCGATCGCCCTGGTGTCGGTCCTCGGCCCGAGCCTGGGGCTGTCGATCGCCGTGATCGTCTTCTTCAGCTGGACAGGGCTCGCGCGTGTCATCCGCGGTCAGGTGGTCGCACTGCGGCACCGTGAGTTCGTCGAGGCGGCCAGGTCGCTCGGATCATCGCGATGGTCGATCATGTTCCGCGACATCGTGCCCAACCTCGTCGTCCCGATCGTCGTCTACACGACACTGATGATCCCCTCCGCGATCGTGTTCGAGGCGACGCTGTCCTTCCTCGGTCTCGGAATCGTTCCGCCCACGGCGAGCTGGGGCAACATGCTGGCGGATGCCGCCAATGGCTCCATCTACCTCGTCGCGTGGTGGATGGTGATGGTTCCGGGCCTTGCACTGCTCGCGCTCACGCTGTCGTTCAATCTGCTGGGGGATGGACTGCGCGATGCGCTCGACCCGTCGAGTCGATCGGGGGCCGCGCGATGACGCGCTTCATCCTGTCCCGCATCGGGTTCGGGCTCCTGGTGCTGTTCCTGCTCAGCGTGTTCGTGTTCTTCCTCTTCTACGTCACACCGTCGGACCCCGCGCGCATCATCGCCGGTGACAAGGCGACGGAGGAGCTGATGGCGCAGATCCGGGTCAAGCTCGGCCTCGACCAGCCCATCTACATGCAGTACCTGCAGTTCATGGGGAATCTGTTCCACGGCGATCTCGGGTATTCGTACCGGTCGAACATGCCGGTCACCGAGCTGCTGGCATCCCGCATCCCGGTGACCATGTCGCTCGTGCTCGGCGCGGTCGTGCTGTGGCTGGCCATCGGCATCCCGATCGGCATCACGTCGGCGCGCCACCCCGGCACGCTCCGGGATCGCGCGGGCCAGACCTTCGCAATCGTCGGGATCAGCTTCCCCACCTTCGTGCTGGGAATGGTGGCGCTGTACTTCCTGTACTTCCTGCCATCGAGAGCGGGCATCATGCTGTTCCCGCCCAGCGGGTACGTCCCCTTCCTCGAGGATCCGCTCGGCTGGGCATGGCATCTCATGCTGCCGTGGCTGACTCTCGCCCTGGTGGTCGCTGCGGTGTACGCGCGATTGACTCGCGGGCAGATGCTCGAGGTCTACGGTCACGACTACATCCGCACGGCACGGGCGAAGGGCCTCACCGAGCGGCGGGTGACGTATGTGCACGCATTCCGCAGCGCAATGCCCCCTCTGGTCACTCAGCTCGGCATCGACATCGGATTGATGCTCGGCGGAGTGATCGTCATCGAGCAGGTGTTCGGCCTGCTCGGCGTCGGCAGTCTCGCCGTATCGGCCGTGGCGATGCAGGATCGTCCCGTCGTGATCGCGATCGTCCTGCTGGGCGGACTGTTCGTCGTCGTCTCCAACCTCATCGTCGACATCCTGTACGCGACGATGGACTCGCGGGTCCGCACGGCACGGCAGTGACATTCACCTGGTGGCCGGCATGCCCGGCCGCCGGCTCAGGAAAGGAATCAGATGGCACTTGATCATGTGCACGCTCCGGCCGCGGCATCCATGCCCGCTCCGGCGGAACGCGACTCGCGGATGCCGAAGCTCACGCTCTCGCCCGGATTCGTCCGCTCGATGCAGACGGGATGGGGTGATGCGGACCGCACGCCCGTGCTGCCCGTCGGCGCCGCTGGTGCAGCCGCTCGGCACAGGCAGAGGCTGTCGGATGCCCTGCCTGGCAGGCGTGTGGCGGTGGCATCAGGGCGCGCGCCGATGCGCGTGAACGACTGCGCGTACGAGTTCCGCGCCGACAGCGACTTCCTCTGGTTGGTGGGTGCGCCCATCGAGGACGCCGTGCTGGTGCTGGATCCGGTAGCAGGCGGGCACGACGCGACCCTGTACCTGCCGGCGCCGTTCCGGCCCGGAGACGACGGCTTCTTCGCATCCGCTCTGCGAGGCGAGCTGTGGGTCGGTCCGATGCCCGGTCTCGGCGAGTATGCGGAGGCGCTCGCGGTGCGGACCCGGCCCATCGAGGAGCTCGTGCTGGACGACGCGGCACTGGTCGGCGGGACGCCGACAGCGACGGGACCCGCCGCGCCGGCGCTGGAGCGCGGGGAGCGCTCCAGCGAGTTGAGCCGTGTGCTCTCCGAACTGCGCATGTTCAAGGACGAGTGGGAGATCGCGGAACTGAGGTCCGCCATCGACGGCACCGTCGACGGATTCGCGGTGACGGTGCGCGAGATTCCCGCCGCCGTGCGCTCCGGCGGTGAGCGTTGGCTGCAGGGCACGTTCGACAGGCATGCTCGCACGGTCGGCAGCGGGCCGGGGTATGCGACCATCGTCGGCTCCGGTGCGCACGCGCCCACCCTGCACTGGGTGCGCGCAGACGGCGAGGTCGACCCCGAGGCGCTGCTGCTGCTGGACATGGGCGTCGAGCGCCGATCCGGCTACACGGCGGACGTGACGCGCACATTCCCGGCATCCGGCGTCTTCTCGCCCGTGCAGCGAGAGGTGCACGACCTGGTCGAGCGGTCGCACCGCGCGGGGCTGGCAGCGGTCGGCCCTGGCAGGCCCTGGAGCGACTTCCACGTCGCATGCATGGAAGTGCTCGCGCACGGCCTGGATGACTGGGGTCTGCTCGGCGTATCGGTCGATGAGGCGCTGTCTCCCGACGGGCAGCAGCATCGCCGGTTCATCGTGTGCGGTGTGGGGCATCACCTCGGTCTGGACGTGCACGACTGCTCCACATCGTCGTACGCGGCGTATCAGGGCGCGACGATGGCCGCCGGGATGGTGCTGACTGTGGAGCCGGGCCTGTACTTCCACGCCTTCGATGAGACGGTCCCTCCTGAGCTGCGCGGCATCGGGGTGCGGCTGGAGGACGACCTGCTGGTCACCTCGGCGGGCGCCGAAGTGCTCTCGGATGCGCTGCCCATCGACGCCGTCGGCATCGAGGCGTGGATGCGCGATTCCGATTCGCGCGCACCCGGCTCCGTATCGTAAGCTTGTCCGCGGTGACGTGTCCGAGCGGCCGAAGGTGCAACTCTCGAAAAGTTGTGTAGGGTAACCCCCTACCGTGGGTTCAAATCCCACCGTCACCGCCACAGAAGCCCCCGAGAAATCGGGGGTTTCTTCGTGTTTAGGGTAAGGCGTGGTGTATCCGTGGTGCATCTTTTCGAGTAGAGCCAGAATCTGCCGTCGTGTCGAGGTTGCGGCATGAACGACGCGCTCGCTCGAACGGGTCGGTGACGGGTCAGTCTGCCCTGTCGATCCTGATCGGCGAAGTCCTCGCCGATCCCGAGCTCGCGCATCAGGACGTGTGCCGTCGGATGTTGCAGGCCGGCCCGCAGGACCTGATGCACGCGGTGCACCGTGGAGGCCGGCATGCCCAGGATCGGGCCGATCCGTGCGGGGCCAAGTTTCCGCTCGCGTCGTAGCGCGCAGATCTGCTCCTCCACGTCGGAGGGTGTGCGATGAGGAGCGGTTCGCGGCTGGCTCGTGCGGTCGTACAGGCCCGCATCGCCCTCGGCCCGCCAGCGCCGAACCCACTTGTGGGCCGTGGCCCGGGAGATGCCCATCTCGTCAGCGACGTGGGCGACGGGACGGCCGGCTCGGACCCGGTCGACCAGGAGTCGGCGGCCGTGAACGGTCAGCTGGGCGTTGGGGTGAGACACGGGCACGTCTTCAGTCGATGACCGTTCCGCCCTGGGCGCGATGGGTCTCGTGAGGGAGGAGAAACTTTCCGCCCGCTTGCTCGGCGACGCCTGCACCGAACAGCGCGCCCGGTGTGTAGGCGCCCGGCTGGCCCTCGCCGCGGGAGAGCTTGGCGGCCACCGTGGCTGCCACGGAGGCGGTGTATGCCATACCGTCGCCGGCGCGCAGCCAGCCTTCGCGGCTGGTACCGTCAGACCAAGTGACGACCGCATGCCCCCAGGAGTGCTGGCGCGGGGCCGTGGTCTCTTTCATCTTGGCCTTGGCCATCTGGCCGAGGGCGAAGCGTCGCAGCCGCTCGATAGACAGCAGCTTTCCGGCCAGCGGGGCCACGATCCGCACGGCGAGCGAGGTGGGGGCCATCCCGGTGGTCGCAGTGACGGACGGCGCATTGCTGGCCCGGTGGGCGGCGAGGAGCTCGGCGCTGGGAGCAGCCGCAGACTTCGCCTGCTGGCCATCAGGCAGACTGAGGTTCTGGAGATCGGAGCCGAGGCGTGCGGGGACCACGCGACCGTCGGTGTAGCGGCGTCCGCCAGTGGTGAACATGTCGATCATCGCGGTGGCGAAGGCGGCGCCGACGACTCCGGCGCTGAGGGACACGGAGGCCACGGCGTCGACGCGCACAGCGGCGGGGGTCGGGCGGCCCTGGCACAGCTTGATCACGACGGCCTCGGTGGCCAGCACGCCGAACCCGGAGCCGGTCACCAGTGTGCTGCCAGCCTGTTCGGCTTCCTGACGCAGGTCGAGCAGGCGGGGGACGGCTGTCAGGTCTGCGGCCAGGTCGAGGTAGTGGCCACCGGGCATGCACGCCCGGGCGATGATCGAGGCCGTCTCGGCGTAGTTGCCGATGCCGTTGAAGACCACAGCAGGTCGCTGCCGGGTGATCCCGGCCGCAATGTCGTCGATGCCGTCGACGATGACGACACGGCTGCCGAGGTCCGCAGCGGTCTTGCGCAGCCGGTCACCGTCGCCTTCGCGTCCGACCAGCCCGTCCGCAATCGGTGACGCCGTCCTCGAAGCCCGGCCGGCGGCCTCCCCGCTTGCGGTCACCCTTGAGGCCCTCGCCCAGGTCGGCACCACCCTGGTCGAACACATCGACCGCACCGCCGAACGCCGCGCCGTAATCGCCTCGAGCCCGGAGCTCCAGGAGCGGGAACGCACCAAGCTCGCCGCGGTCACCAGCGCGATCCAAGACGCACTCCTGCAGCGAGGCGTTGACGACGACAGCGCGAAACTGGTGGCGCAGATCGCCACCATCGCATCCCAGAACGCCTTCAACCGCTGGACTGACGGAGGTGGACGGGAGGACTTCGCAGCCTGCCTCCACACAGTCGCCGCGTCGCTCCGGGACACGCTCACCGCAGACAACGACAGCAGTCGCTCCGAATGAGAGCTGGGACTGCTGCACGAATAAGTGGGAATCTGATCTGGTCTGCCTGAGTGGTGGGACTGGAAGGGTGTTGCTGTGCCTGAGCCCTACCCGAGCGGGGTGGTGGAGGCGTATCGCGCGAACGCGCTGTTCGACGCGTGGAGAAGCCGCTGGCGACGACCGTCGAGGACGCCCAGGCGATCGTCGCCGCTGCCGAGACTAATGGCGTGACGCTGATGGTGGACTTTCACAACCGCGTCAACCCGCCGTTCGTCGCAGCCCACGAGGCCGTGCAGGACGGACGGCTCGGGCGGGTCGAGTACGTGTACGCGCGGCTCAGCAACACGATCGGCGTCGCTTCCGGCATCCGCTGGGCTTCGGCATCGTCGTCGCTGTGGTTCCTGGCCAGCCACATGGTCGACATCGCCCAGTGGATCATGCGCGACCGCATCGTCCGGGTGACGGCGAAGACCGTCTCCGGCACGCTGGAGAGTCGCGGCATCACGACACCGGACGTGTTCGTGATCATGGCGGAGTTCGCCTCCGGTGCGATCGGGACGTTCGAGCACGCCTGGATCCTCCCGAACTCGCACGCCACGGCGAAGGACCTGAAGTTCGAACTCCTCGGGTCAGAGGGGTCCGTGCTGATCGACGGATCCCACAACCGCGCCGTCGAGATCTACTCCGCCGACACGGCTCGCTTCCCCGATGTGATGGCGCCGCCGTACGGCGAGCACTTGACCGGCTTCATCATGGACTCCATCAGCGAGTTCGTGGATGCCGTCGCCGGCCGCCGTCCCGTGCTGGCGACGGGGGAGGAGGGCATCCAGGTCACCGCTGTACTGTGCGCGGTGCTCGAGTCCATCGAGACCGGTCACCCCGTGGAGATCATCGGGTACTGAGAGATCACGAGGGCGCCGTGGCGCCCTCGTGATCGAGCACGATCTCGCCGTCGTGCGCGCGGAGGTCGTCGACCATGGCATCCGAGATGGCCTGACTGCTCTCCAGGCAGGTCACTCCGGCGCTGAGTCGGACAGCTCCATCGATCTCGCCGGCGTCGTCCTCAACCGGACACAACCCCACGCTGCAAAGGGCGACAAGCATGATCGTCCGTGCGCCGAGGCTGCGTCCAGCTCTCGTTCTCTTCGACGAGCCGCCAGAGCCGGTCGAGGGCGGGCTCCTCGGTGTCCGTCCGGGTTCCGGCATCCGTAGCGGGAGCGCCTCGCGTTTGTCAATGACCTGGTGCCGGCACGTGAGCAGAGCGATCGTGGGGTTCCCATCCGCGGTGGTCTCCGTGCGGCGACGAGCGGCGACTGCTTCCTTCTCGAGGAGAGAGCGACATGCGAAAGTACATCCTCTGGCTCGGTATCGGCGTGATCGTGATGGTCGCGTACGTCTACGGCACGAAGGCTGGCCGCGGCCGATACCGCGACATCCGAGCGAGCATCGACGCGGTATGGAACGACCCCAAGGTGAAGAAGGCGCGCAAGGAGGCGCTCAAACGTGCAGATGCGGCCGCCCGATCGGTCGTGAAGCAGGCCGAGAAGATCGGGAGGTAACCGCGGCCGAGCCCCAGCGAACGCGTCAGGCGTTCGCGTCGTAGCGGTCTCGATTCGCGCGCACGGCGTCCATATGCTCCTGGGCCCAGGCCCGCAGCTGTCGGGTGGTCCGGTGCAACGAGGAACCGAGGCTGGTGAGCGCGTAGTCGACGGTCACAGGGACGGTGGGGGTGATGGTGCGGGTGACGAGTCCGTCCCGCTCCAGGGCACGGAGGGTCTGGGTCAGCATCTTCGGGCTGACCCCCGCGATGAGACGCGACAGTTCCGAATAGCGCATGGAAACGGGGTCGCCGCTGCCGTCCGGTCCGTCGCCGCCGAGGGCGCACAGGATCAGCACGACCCACTTGTCGGAGAGGCGATCCAGCAGCTGACGGCTCGGGCACATCGCGAAGAATGCGTTGTACGCGCTCTTGTCCTGAGCCCGTCTGCCGGCCGCGGTCGTCGTCGCCATGCTCATCCTTCGAAGTCGTGAGAGAGCAACGCACTCTGAAGTGCGTACTTCCCGGGAGAGAGTTGCTCTCCAATACTGGTGCAAGCGCGGCGCGGAGACCAGCCCTCGCGCATGAGAAACCGAAAGGCACAACAGATGACCACGACCTCGTCGACCACCCTCCCCGGAGGCACCTGGACCATCGGCGACCGCACCGTCGCTCGTTTCGGATACGGGGCGATGCAGCTCGCCGGACCCTGGGTGATGGGACCTCCCGCGGATCATGATGGCGCGATCGCCGTCCTGCGCGAGGCCATCGAACAGGGAATCACGCACATCGACACGAGTGCCGCCTACGGTCCGCGCGTCACGAACAAGCTGATCCGTCAAGCGCTGCACCCGTACCCGGACTCGCTGCTGATCGCGACGAAGGTCGGAGCGAACCGCGACGCGGCCGGCGGCTGGCCCACCGCGCGCACCCCCGACGACCTGCGCCGGCAGGTCCGCGAGAACCTGGAGACCCTCGGCGTCGAGACGCTGGGACTGGTGAACATGCGGATGGGAGATGCGACGGGCCCGCAGCCCGGTTCCGTCACCGAGGCGATGCAGACGCTGGCCGAGCTCCAGCAGCAGGGCCTGATCCGTCACCTCGGCGTCAGCAACGTCACCGCCGCGCAGATCGCCGAAGCCCGTGCCGTCGCGCCCATCGTGTGCGTGCAGAACATGTACAACCTCGCGCATCGCGAAGACGACCCGTTGATCGACGAACTCGCCGCCGACGGCATCGCCTACGTGCCGTTCTTCCCCCTTGGGGGATTCACCCCGCTGCAGGCGGAGGCGCTGTCGAACGTCGCCGCACGGCTGGGCGCCACGCCGATGGCCGTCGCTCTCGCGTGGCTGCTGCAGAGGTCTGCGAACATCCTCCTCATCCCCGGCACCTCCAAGGCCTCCCATCTGCGCGAGAACATCGCCGGCGCGGCGATCACGCTCACCGACGAGGACATCGCCGAGCTCAACGGGATCGGCCGCTGACGACCGGGAACGGCGTTCCGCCCGCACCGGATGCCGGGCGCACACAGCGCGGGGATGCGGCCGTCGACGGTCGCATCCCCGCGCTGCATGCCGGGAGTCGGTGTCAGTCGTCGCGGTCGTCGGTCTGCGGAGCGGCGTCCACGACATCCTGGGTGATCGTCTCCGTGCTCGCGTAGGTGCCCTCCGGGACGAACGCGGGGACCCTGATGTCGACGACACTCTCGTCGGAGCTGTCGGCGGCGTAGCGGATGCCGCGCGTGCTCTCGGTCTGCACCTTGACGAGCTGCCCCTTGGCGGTGTCGATCGTCAGTCGGTACGTCCCCCATTCACCGTGGTACTGCACGACGGAGAGATCGCCCGAGGTCGAGACGACCTCCGCTCCATCGGTCAGCGCGAGCGCCCTCAGCACGACCGCTCGGTCGTGGCCGGACGCGTTGGCGAAGTCCACGTCGCCGACAAGCCGCCAGAGCCGGTCGAGGGCGGGCTCCCGGGTGCCCGTCCGGGTGCCGGCATCCGACTCGGGATCGATAGCGCCTGCTCGTGCCGTCCACGCGTCGAGGAATGCCTGCGGGTCCTCGGGGATCTCGCCCTGCAGCTCCCACTCGAGGAAGCCGGTCCCCTGGGCGCTGCTGCCGGTGCGCCAGACCTTGCCGGGATTCTTCTTCCCGATCTTCGCCGCCCCGCCGGTCATGTAGTAGTCGGCCCATGCGGCCTCCGCCGCTGCCGTGTCGCCGTATGCCGCGATCCCGTAGTAGTCGTCGGTGTCGTGCGTGACATCGTCGGACGGGTCCGCGGAGCGGTAGGAGACGTCCGAGGAGCCGGTCAGCACGGCCGCGATGGCGTCGTCGGGCACCGTCGAGAACGGCTCGGCTTCCTCCTGCCATCCCGCGCCGAGATAGCTGAGGCTCTCGCGCACATACGTCGTGCGCAGGAACTGGCCCTTCTCGAGCGGGGTGTCGTACAGGGCGACCTGCAGCGCCGCCGCGTTCTCGAGGATCTCCTGCGCGCTGGCTGGAGACGGATGGATGCCGCCGACCAGCGACGCAGCCAGCACCACGCCGGCGGCGATCGCTCCGCCGCCGATCACCATTCCTCGCGTGTGCCGGCCACGGGCGCCGCCGACTGACGAGATCTCGGCCTCCAGAGCCGTGCGTGCCGCGGTCAGGTCGCTGCCGCCGAACTGGCGCATCTCGCGCACCTTGGTCATGCTGTCCATGCGATCGCTCCTCCATTCTCAGGTGATGACTTCACTGCCGATGCCGTCAGCGGGGGCGCCGACAATCGGGCTCGGATCCGGCTGAGCCTGGACCGGACCGTTCCCACGGGGATCTTGAGTGCCGCGGCGACCTGCTCGTAGGTCAGGTCACCCCATGCGTACAGGAGCAGAGTGTCGCGGTCGCGCCGCGGGAGCGCGGCGATCAGCGGACCGAGCGTCCGGATCGCCGCGGCCGCGTCGACCCGGTCGGACGCCCTCGCCTCCTCACTCGGCGCCGTCACTTCGGTGACCTTCGCCGAAGCGACGAGCCGCCGCCAATGCGCTGCCTCCTGAGCGCGGTGACGCCTGATCAGCCGGGTGGCGATGCCCAGCAGCCATGGCCGCGCCGATTCGGCCGTCGGGTCGAACTTCCCGCGTTGCCGGAAGGCCGTCAGGAAGGTCTCACTCAGAACATCGTCCTTCGCCGTCTCCCCGACTCGGGACAGGACGAACGCCTCAACGTGACTCGCGTGGCGCTCGAAGATCTCCGAGAATCGGGCAGGCGAGTTCATGGACGCCTGTATGCATTCGCTGTCTTCACTCACACTGGATATTGCTCCCCCCGGCCGGAACGGTTCCAAGATCGTCATGGCACGATCCACACGGACCACAACCAGTAGAGCAGGTCGGGTCGGGGGCGGGGGCTCAGGTCGGCGGGCAGACGCGCATCAGGCCGCCGCACCCGGCTCAGGCGTCGGGCGACAGATCCGGCAGCATCCGCGTGCCGAAGTCGTGGCGCAGCGCGCTGAGCGCGGCGAGCCATCCCGCCATGCCCGTCACGCCCGGCCCGGGCGAGGCGGATGCCGACGCCAGGTACACGCCGGGGATCGGCGTGCGCCAGGGGTCGGGGCTGAGCACCGGGCGCCGGAGAAGCTGCAGTATGTCCGGGGCCCCGGCGGCGATGTCGCCGCCGGGGTAGTTGGGGTTGTGCTCCTCGACATCCCGTGCGCTGCGCGAACTGGTGGCGACGACCGTGTCGCGGAAGCCGGGTGCGAAGCGCTCGATCTGCCGGATCACGGCTTCCTGCCGGTCGAGCGCGCTTCCCGCCGGCACATGCGTGTAGGTCCACAGCGTCTGCATGCCGGCCGGGGCACGGGTGCCGTCGAACAGCGACGGCTGCGACACCAGCACGTACGGATGCTCGGGATGCCGGCCGCGCTGCACCTGATTCTCGGCATCCGCCATCTCGGTGCGCGTTCCGCCCACGTGCACCGTGCCGGCGAGGCGCAGCTCCGGATGCGTCCAGGGGACCGGTGCGTTCAGGGCGAAGTCGACCTTCGCGACGCCGTCGCCGTAGCGGAACCGCTCCAGCGCTCGCCGGTAGCGGGCGGGTATGGCCGAGCCGGCGAGGCGGATGAGCGCTTTCGGCGTCACGTCCAGCAGTGTGACGGTCGAGGAGGGCAGCTCGGCGAGCGCGGCGACCTCGTGATCGAGCACGATCTCGCCGTCGTGCGCGCGGAGGTCGTCGACCATGGCATCCGAGATGGCCTGACTGCCTCCCACCGGGATCGGCCAGCCGCGCGCATGCGCGTAGGCGGTGAGCGCGAGCCCGGCGCCGGCGCCGGCGATGCTCGGCTGGGCCAGGATGCTGTGCGCGGCGACCCCCGTGAGCAGTGCGGGCGCGATGTCCTCGCGGAAGCGGAGGCCCCACGCGGGGCTGCCCTGCTCGAGCGCGCGCAGGCCCAGCTCGATGGCGGTGCGGGGACTGCGCGGGATGCGCAGCAGCGATGACCCCGTGAAGTCGGCGACTGCGGAGGATCGCTCCGCGAGCGGGCGCATCAGCCGCTCGTACGCCGGCCCGTCGACGCCGAGCGCCTCGCGGGTGCGGGCGAGCTCGCGGTAGGCGATGCCGGCTCGTCCGCCGTCGAGCGGTTGCGCGAACGACACCTCGGGGGTGACGAACTCGACGCGATCGGGCAGGGCGAACTCGCGGAAGAACCGCGACTCGAACGCCATCGGATGCACGGCTGAGCACACGTCGTGCCGGAATCCGGGCAGTGTCAACTCCCGGGTGCTGGCGCCGCCGCCGGGCTGACTCGCCCGCTCGTAGACCCGCACGCGCAACCCGGCGCGGGCGAGCGTAACCGCCGCGGCGAGTCCGTTCGGACCGGCGCCGACGACGACGGCGTCCACCTCGGCGCGGCCACGGCTCACGATGCAGGCACCTCCGGCACGGCGGCGGAAGCGGATGCTCGCGCGAGCGCGCGATGAGACGCGCGCCCCTCCGCCAGGTAGGCGAGACGGTGCAGCGTCTCGGCATTGCGCCAGTACAACAGCACGTCCATGACAGCACGGGGCACGAGTCGCGCCGGGCCCGCGGTGGCCTCCTCCTGCATGCGGACGATCGTCTCCGTGCCGCGCGGCCTGACCTGGATCGTGACCCGAGCCTCGCCCACCGGCCAGCCCTTCGCCCGCATCACCATCGCGCGCGGGTGCTGGTAGTCCTCGACCACCGTCTCATCGTTGATCAGCGCGGGCCACACGCCGACGGAGTGGTGCAGCCCGGCACCGACTCTCGGCCAGTCCTCGTCGACGTCGCGCATCCGCCATGCGCCGACCACCCATGTCGGGTACAGCCAACCGTCCGCCAGCACGTCGAACACGTCCTCCGGCGTGCAGTGCATCACCCTCACGTTGCGGGACATCGCGCCCCTCCTCAGCCTTCGTCGTCGGACCGGTCATTCGTCAGCATTCGTCGCCCGACCGGTCGCTTCACCGTATCCTCGGGCGTCGCCGCGGGGCAGTGGGTTGCGCGTCGGCGGGGTCTGTGGCAGGCATCCCCTCAGGCCCCGTGCGGGCAGCGTCAGTCGTGCGAGCTCGCGTTCACGCTGCCGGAGCGCTCCTGCCCGCTCAGACTCGCGATGGCGGCCATCATCCGCTCGGTGATCTCGCGACGAGCCCTGCCGGCCGGAATCCCGACGAGATCGGTGAGATCGAGCGGCTCGCCGAAGCGCACCTCGAGGCGCGGTCTGCCCGGCAGCAGATGGCTGAGGGGCTTGATCGAGCCGGTGCCGACCAGCCCGACGGGCATGACCGCGGCACCGGTGTCGCGAGCCATCCACGCGGCGCCGCCATGACCGTCGTGCAGCTTCCCGTCACGTGACCGGGTGCCCTCCGGGAACACGGCGAAGACGTTCCCGGCTCGCAGGATGCTGCTGCCCGCGTCGAGCGCGGCACGCGCGTCCCGCCCAGTCGCACGATGCACCGGGACGCCCCCGATCGATCCGAAGAACCAGCGCTTGAAGTGCCCGGGCAGCCCGGATCCCGCGAAGTACGACGCCTTGATGAGGAACTGCACGGGGCGCGCGGCCGAGGTCGGGATGATGACAGTGTCGAGCGACGACAGGTGGTTGCTCACCAGCAGCACCGGGCCCTGCTCCGGCACGTTCCCACGGCCCTCGATGCGCGGACGATACATCAGCCAGAACAGCGGGCGCAGGATCGCACGTCCGAGAAAGTAGACGGCGCCGGCCCGCGGCACGGGGCTCGGCGAGGCGGATGCTGTCACCTCGCCACCCTATCCGCCCTCGTCGAAGGCGGATCGCTTTCAGCCGCGCGTGCGCCTCAGCCCACCGAAGTCGCCACGCGCATGGCCAAGGTCGTGCCGACGGACAGAAGAATGGTCAGCACGATGCCGACGGCGGGAGCCCACCACGCCGGTCGGTGCAGCACCCGCAGCAGGATCGCTGCGAGCAGGGTTGCCGCGAGCAGGGCGATGCTGCCTCGGATCTGGAAGTCATTGGCCGTGCCCGCCAGCGCATAGTCGCACCGATCACCGCATCCCGCAATACTCAGAGTGGTCAGCACGAAGATGAGCCAGGCCACCCACGCGACGCCGATCTGCACGATGAACAGCCCGATCGCCTTCGGGAGGTCGTTCGGACCCGGCCACAGGCGTTCGGACGTCGCGAAGTCAGGTCCCCCCACAGTTCCCCCTCGCTGCAGCCGTCGCGGCGAGCCTACCGCGGGACGCAGTGAGATCGCCCCCGACCCTTCGGCGCAGGACATGAAAGAACCCGGAAGCCGACCCCAGCGTGCGGCTTCCGGGTGCACGTCCCCTCACTATCTGCGTGCGATGACGCGAAACTACTCCAGCGGGACCGCCCCCGACAAGATCGCGGGAAGAAGTTCAGTGAGGATACGGATACCGCGTGCTCGCACTCGGGCGACGCTGGCAGTGTGCACATCGACATCTGGCTGGACGGCAGGGATCCCCCCGAGGGGCGCGTCGCCGATGGCGAGCACGAGCTGCGGTTCCGCGGCTGGATCGAGCTGATGGCGTCACTGACCCGGCTTGTCGAGCCTGGCGGCGAAGCGGATCGCGAGCTCGGTGCGTGAGCGCAGCCCGAGCTTGGCGAGGATGTTCGAGACGTGCGTCTCCACCGTGCGACGGGAGACGAACAGGCTCTGTGCGATCTCGAGGTTGGTCTCTCCGGTGGCGACGTGGCCTGCGATCCTCTCCTCCGTGCGGGTGAGCGATCCCCATCCGGATGCCGGACGACGGCGCTGTCCGGGCACCTTCACCCCGAGCAGGCGGAACTGGGCCCTCGCCCGCGTCGCCTCATGATCGGCGCCGACCTCCTGGTACTCGTGCAGCGCGGTCTCGGCCAGCACGCGAGTGCGCTCGCTGTAAGCGGGCAGGGCCAGCGCCGCCAGCTCGGCGATGCGGGCGTGATCGAGTCGGCGGGGCGTCGCGGACATCACCCGCTCGGCCTCGAGGAGCGCCTCGGCATCTCCGTCGGCCACGCCGGCGACGGCGAGGGCGGTGGCCTGCAGGTGCGCGACGCCAGGGTTCCTCGCCGCCACCGTGCGGGTCGCCTCGACCACCTCGGGCGCCTTGGCCGCGGCATCCGCTTCGATCAGGCCCCGCAGGCGCTCGTCGCCTGCCGGTCGCTGCCACAGCTCGGCCAGATCGAGGGCGATCTCCGTGCACTCCATCAGCATGCGCAGGCCGTGCACGTCCTGCCAGCCGCGCCACAGCGTCTCGAGAACCGCGGAGACATCACCCCGCGCACGCACCGCGTGGACGTGCCCCAGTCAGATCAGTGCGCTGCCGCGACTGCTCCACACGCGCCGGCTCGCGATCGGGTCGACGAGCCCGGCGACCTCGAGCGCCGCCTCCGACCCGTGCTGCAGCGCGATCACCCGGGCACGCAGCGCGAGCACGGGCGGGTCGAGGCCGATGTCCATCTGCCCCAGCAGCGCGGCATGCGCCTGCAGCTCCGTGGCGATGTCGGCCAGGTTGCTGTTGTGGCTGCGAGCCTCGGCCGCCATCGCGTGCGTGGCGAGGATGCCGGTGCGCAGACCGAGTTGTGCCGACAGCTGCAGCCCGCGGCGGATCATCGCGGCGGATTCGTCGATGCGGTCGACGTCGGCCAGCGCCACAGCCAGCACCGCATGAGGGAATGTCTCGATCGTCGCGACCGACGGATGCCTCTCGGCGAGCTCCACGGCCCGCGTGAGCACCCGGACGGCGTCGTCCAGGTCGCCGCGGCCGTTCAGGATCAGTCCCTGCAGCGTGAGCGCGTTCACCTCTGCGACCGGGTTGCCGCCGACTGCCGCCGAGGCGGCGCCCTCGGCCGCCAGCCGCAGCGCCTCATCCATGTCGCCCAGCAGCATCGTCGGCCATCCCGCGAATGCGAGATGCGCGGCGCGCTCAGCGGGCTCCAGCGCATCGGATGCCGCGTACTCCTGCGCCAGCCGCTGAGACGCGGCGTGCCGGTGCTGCATGACCAGCGATCGCACCCGGATGCTGCGCAGCACCGCTGCAACCTCCGGCTCGTCGGCATGCGGGAGAGCCGCAGAAGCGAGCTCGTAGGCCTGGTGCACCCTCCCTCCGCTCAGTGCCGTGCGGGCAAGCCCCGCGACGGCTGCGACATGCAGGGGTTCCGAGGGGTCGGTGCCCTGCACCACACGCCCCCACAGCTCGACCGCCGTCGCCGGTGCGGATGCTGCAGTGCGCTGTGCGAGTCTCTGCAGCCATGGCAGGTCTTCGCCCACGCTCGGCGCGCGAAGCACATGACCGGCTACGGTCGCCGCCGGGACACCAGCGCCCTCGAGCTTGAGCGCCACGTCGTGGTGCAGCTCCGCCCGCACGGCGGCCGGCAGATCGTGCAGCAGCACGTGCTGGATGAGTTCGTGGCGGAAGCCGAGGGTGCTCTCGTCGATCTCGGCGAGGAAGCCTGCCGCGAGAGCCTCCCGCAGCAGCGGCACGAGATCCCGCATCGTCCGGCCCGTCACGAGCCGCAGCTGCACGGCCGGGAATCGGGTGCCCAGGAGGGCAGCAGTGGTCAGCAGCTCGCGTGTCGCGGGGGTGAGCCTGCTGAGGTGGCGCATCATGACGGTGGCCAGCGACGGCGAGGGCCCCAGCGGGGCATCGCGCAGCTCGGCGCGGTTTTCGTCCACGGTGACCGCGCCGTCGCGCAGCAGCGAGCGGACCATCTCGGTCAGGAACAGCGGATTGCCGCCTGCGGCGGCCGTGTACTGCGCGAAGGTCTCGCCGATCGGAGCGCCGGTCAGGCCCTCGGCGATGGCGATGCAGCTGCTCTCGGGCAGCGGCCCGAGATCGAACGCATGCAGCAGCCCCCGGTTGTCAAGCTCGCCCAGCAGCCGGTCGAGTGCGGGCGCGACTTCGTGGCGCGCCTGCGGGCGCAGTGCTGCCACGACCACCACCGGCAGCTGACCCAGCGTGCGCGCCAGCCGGGTCAGCAGGTGCAGCGAGGCGTCGTCCGCCCAGTGCAGGTCCTCGAGGATGAGCACCGTCGGCTCACCGGCCATGCCGTCCAGCAGCGACAGCAGGCGCTCGCCGGTGATGTGCTCGTTCTGCTCCGCTGCGACCTGCCGGTCCTGCTCGGTGAGCACCGGGCCCAGGGCGTCCAGCAGGACTCCGAAGGCGCGACGGTGATCCATGGCATCCGCAGCGCCCCGCAGCACCCGCCGTTCCTTCGGCGCCTGTGCGACCGCGGCGTCGATGAGGGCGGTCTTGCCGATGCCGCCCTCGCCCCGCACCAGCAGGAACCGTCCGCTGGAGAGCCCTCCCCGCCAGGTGGAGATCAGGTCGGCGAGTTCGGCATCACGGCCCAGGAAGGGCGGAGCGGATGCGGCGGCGGGATGCACAGGTGCGGCCATCGTGGTGCCACCCGCCTCTCTGCTCGGACACCCCCCGCTGCACTGGATTCTAGTGAGGACAGTGCTCTGCGGACAGTCCTCCCCGTGCGAGGCCTGTGTCGGCGTCCGGTCGTCGGGGCCTGGGTTGCGGATCGGCTGGTGGATCGCTCCGCCGGCCCGGCTGATGCTGTGGCCGCACGGCGTCAGCATCGCGGGCCCCTGGCGCAGGGCGGCGCCATCCTCCTGATGCGGAGGACGGTTCCCCAGAGCCGCCCCCCGCATAGGGGAGAATCCGACGCACCCCAGTGCATCGGTCTGCGTCGGAGCCCCCGAGGGGCTTACGGCTCGACGTATGCTGAGCGTACGGGCTGGGCCTTCACATGACTCGGGGGAGACTGTGATGACGGTGGAGGATGCTGTTCGGAATGCTGGTTTCGCGATCGCGCTGCGCAATGCGATCGTGCAGCGCGGGCTGTCGCTGTCGCAGCTGCGCATGCGGCTTCGAGACAGCGGCAATCCGGTCTCGATGGCCACGCTCAGCTACTGGCGCTCAGGGGAGCGGCATCCGGAGGGAGCGGCCTCGCTGAGTGCCGTCGACGAGCTTGAGCGGATCCTCGGGCTCCGCCCCCGCGCGCTGTCGGAGCTGATCGTCCGCCCTGCTCGGGTGGGAGCGGTCCGCGCACCGCGCATCCCGTTCGACGACGAGCGCGAACGGCGTGAGATCGCCGAGACCTTCGCCGCCCTCGGAGCGGCCCGGCAGGAGACGTTGCGCGACCTCTCGACACACATGGCCGTGGTGGTCGGTGAGGACGGCGCCATCGAGAGCTCGACCTACCGGTGCCTGATCCAGGTGACCAGCGGATCGCTGACGGAACTGTCGCTGATCGACGTCGACGAGGCGCAGACGAGCGCAAACCTGCAGATCACGGATGTCGTCGGCGCACGGCTGGATCGGGAGCACCGCCATCCCGGCGGACGGGTCTCCGGCATCGTGATCGCGTTCGACCGGCGAGTCGAGGCGGGGGAGACGGTGCTGTTCGAGTTCACCGAGGTGACGCCCCCGGACTACCCCCGCCGGCGCAGGGCATGGCACGCCACGGCGCGCTCGGCGAAGGAGACGCTGATCGCCGTGCGGTTCCCGCCGGGACGCGAGCCCGACTGGTGCGAGGAGTACGTCGAGTCCGAGGAGGGGGAGGAGGAGTCCTCGTCGCCGGTGATGCTGCGCGGCGGCCTCGCTCACGCCGTCCGGCACGGCTTCGGCCCCGGCGTGCTGGGCGTGCGCTGGGGGTACCTCGACGACCCGGCAGGCGGCACGGCGCAGACCGCGTAGGCTCGGGGATCATGGCGGCAGGTTCGACGATCCACACTTTCGACGTCCAGTTGGCGGATGTGGACCGCGGCGTCTACGACGACTTCACGCTGCGCCTGGCCCGGCATCCGTCCGAGACCGACGCCTACATGCTCACCCGGCTTCTGGCGTACTGCCTGGAGTACGAGGAGGGCATCGCCTTCACGGAGGGTGTCGCCGCGACCGACGAGCCCGCCGTGCTGGTGCGCGACGCAACCGGTCGCGTGGCCGCGTGGATCGAGGTGGGCGCGCCTGATGCCACCCGGCTGCACCACGGCAGCAAGCTGGCGGATCGCACCACCGTCTACACCTACCGCGACCCGGCCAAGGTGATCGCGAACTGGGCAGGCAAGACCATCCACGATGCGGACGCGATCGTGCTGCACAGCTTCGATGCGGGCTTCCTCGACGATGCGGCCGCGGCGCTCGTGCGTCGGAACAGCGTGACCGTGTCGGTCACCGAGCGACAGCTGTACGTCGAGCTGAACGGCACCCATCTCAGCACGGGTGTGCACGACCACAGCATCCGCTGAGTCAGACTGCGGCCGGCGCCTCCACCGGATTCCGGCGGATGCCGATCCACGAGACCACCCCGCCGAGCGCGAACAGTCCTGCGGTGACCCACGCGGCGCTGTGGAAGCCGCGCAGATCGAGCGCGCCGCCGACGATCGTGGACAGCAATGCCACCACCAGCAGGCCGGCGACGCGCGAGACGGCGTTGTTGACGGCCGAGGCGATGCCGCTGCGGGTCTCATCGATGGCGCCGAGGATCGCTGAGGTCAGCGGCGCCACGGTCAGTGCCAGACCCAGCCCCAGCACGATCATCGACGGCAGCACCTGCCACCAGTAGCTGAACTCGCTCCCGACCGTGAGCAGAAGTGCGGCGCCGACCGCCATCACCAGCGGTCCCACGGTCATGAACAGCCGCGGCCCGAGCCGGCCTGCCCATGCACCCGCGCGAGAGGAGAGCAGGATCATCAGGATGGTCACCGGCAGGCTGGCGAGCCCCGCGGCCGTCGCGCTGAGCCCCGGGCCCTGCTGCAGGTACACGCCGATCACGAAGCCGTTCAGCGACAGCGCCGCGTAGATGAAGAGCGTCGAGATGTTGCCCCAGCCGAAGTTGCGCACCCGGAACAGCGAGAGCGGCATGAGAGCGGAGTCCGATCCCCTCTGTCGCAGCAGGAACACCACCAGCAGCAGGATGCCGATCGCGCCCGGTGCCCAGATCGCGGGCGAGGCCCAGCCCAGCCGCTCCTGCTCGATGAGCGCGAAGACCAGCCCGCCCAGGCCGACGGCACAGAGGATGCCGCTGAACCAGTCCACGTGCGCGGTGCGCTCGTGCTCCGGCAGGTGCAGCCGGCGCAGCAGGAGCAGGTTCACGGCGATCGGCAGCACGTTGATGAGGAACACGAACCGCCACGACAGCAGATCCACGAACAGTCCGCCCATCAGCGGTCCCACGAGTTGCGCGCCGGTCGTGAACGACGTCCACACTCCGATGGCCCGGGACTGCAGCTGTCCGCGCATGGTGGCGGTGATCAGCGCCAGAGAGCTCGGCACCAGCAGGGCGCCTGCGGCTCCCTGCGCAGCGCGAGCGATGATCAGCGTCAGCGGTTCGGGGGCTGCGGCGACGGCGATGGATGCCAGTCCGAATGCGATGAGGCCGATCCGCATGATGGGCACGCGCCCGTAGGCGTCCGAGAGCGAGCCGGCCAGCAGGATCAGCGCGCTGAGGGTGATGAGGTACGCATCGACGACCCACTGCTGCGTGGTGATCCCGCCGCCCAGCTCCCGGCTGATGGCCGGCAGTGCGACGTTCACCACCGTGCCGTCGAGGAAGGTCACGAACGACGCGAGGATCGCGACCGTGATGACCAGGCGCTGCAGAGGGGAGAACGGCGGCACAGGCTGACACTACCCCGGAGGGGAGGTGGTGAGGGCGGGGCGGCCGACGTTCACCGCGCAAGCCGAACGGCCCATGAACAACGGCATCCGCCTATCGACGCGGCATACTCCCCGGCGTACGCTGAGCCTCAGGCGGGTCCACCTGCCCGCCCGCAGCCGGCGAGAGCCGATGACGAGGAGCGGTGCGCGATGGATTCGATGATGATGGACGCCATGTCCGCGGAGATGAAGATGCCCGGCATGGAGATGATGGACATGGCCGTCATGCAGGCGTGCATGGATGCGTGCTCGGCCTGCGAGCAGGCGTGCACGGTCTGCGCGATGCAGATGATGGACTGCGCCCCGGCATGCATGAACTGCGCCGACATGTGCAACACCATGATGCGCGGCATGATGCGGATGCAGGGCATGACTCCAGCCGTGATGATGTCGATGCTCGATGCCTGCATGGCGATGTGCCAGTACGCCATGGACAAGTGCATGGAGCACGCCGAGATGAGCGAGGTCTGCCGGATGTGCGCTCAGTCGTGCAAGGCCTGCATGGACGCCTGCATGGCGATGCGCGAGTCCATGATGAAGATGGCGAGTTGACGACTCTTCGACGGGCTCAGTGCCCCATCGCGAAACAGGCGAGCTGAGCCTCAGCGGGCGACGTTGTACAGCGCCGTGCCGACCGCCAGCACGTGGTAGTTGCGGTGCAGAGCCACCGGCGTGCCCGCAATGACCTCGAGCGCCGCGCCGCCGGCGTTCCAGACCGTGATGCTCTCGCCGTCCAGTGTGCGCAGGGTGACGACTCCGGATGCCGCGTCCGCGGCGTCCACCAGGGCATCCGCCCAGCCCTGCGGAGTGGCCGAGGCCAGCCGCGCCTGGATCAGGTGCAGCGCGTGGCCCGGAGCGAATGAGGAGCAGGCGTAGCCGTGGTCGCACATGCACGCAGCACGCTCAGTCACCTCGACGGGCGAAAGGCGGGTCTGCGGGCTGGTCACGGTGATCTCCTCACGATCGGATGCTCCGAGGCTACGTCCGTGATCGGGCGCGGTCGACTCGTGGTGAAACGCGACGAAACAATGCCCGCTGACGGCGTTCAGGGTGAGCTGTCCGCAGCGGCGGCGTACACTTGCCGACGTGCTGTTCCATGAGTGCGCCCGTACGGCGCGAGAGGTGATCGTCGGCGCGTCACGCGCCGACGGCAGAGGCTGAGAACGATCCGGCGGCGGAACCCCCGTCACCGGAGAAGCGTCGTACCCGGCATCCGGGCTCCTTCTCTTGTCTCTTGCCGCGCCCGTTTCCGGGCCCGCCCAACTCCCGCCAACCCGGCGGTTCCGAACAGAAAGCACTTCTCATGCGTCCCATCGACGAGCGCGCCATCCGCGCGTCCTTCCGCAACGCCTCCCGCAAGGAGGTCTCGTCTCTCACCCTGCCGCCCGGCTTCGACGAGCTGGCCTTCTCGGGGCTCGACTATCTCGGCTGGTTCGATCCGAAGATGCCCCGCCGGGCCTACGTCGTGGTCGAGACCGAGGACGGCCTGGCCGGCGTGCTGCTGCAGCGCACCGAGCAGCGTACCGCGCGGCGAGCCCAGTGCTCGTGGTGCGATGACGTCACCCTGCGCAACGACGTGCAGTTCTTCTCGGCCCGCAAGGGCGGAGCCGCCGGCCGCAAGGGCGACACCATCGGCACGCTGATCTGCGAGAACTTCGGCTGCTCGGCGAACGTCCGAAGGCTGCCGCCCCTGGCCTATGAGGGCTACGACCGCGAACTCGCCCGCGAACTGCGGATGCTGCGCCTGCAGGAGCACGTCGCCGCCTTCATCGCCGAGATCGGCTGAGCACACTCAGCCCACGGCATCCCGCACATGCGCGAGCGCGGCGTCGGCCAACTCGGCACGCAGGCGCTGGAACGCCTCGACGCTGCGGTTGCCCGGCCAGTCGGCGGGGAGCATCTCGGCAGGCAGGCCGGGGTCCGTGTAGGGGATCACGCGCCAGCTGTCCAGCAGCCGGGTGTAGGCGGCGAACGGGCGCGTTGTGTCGAGCTCTTCCACCGATGCCAGGAAGCGCTCATGCTCGCCACGCAGCGCGTCCAGATCCCACCAGCTCGCCGCCGCTTCGGCCAGCGGGACGGCGGGCCGAGGGTCCGCAGTGCGGAACAGCGTCGCGAACTCGCGAGCGCCGACCTCGTCGAGCAGTTCCTCGACCTCCGCATCCAGATGCCCGGGCAGGATCCACAGCCCGGCCGAGACGGCGCCCGCACCCAGGTACTGCAGCCGTCTGCGCAGCTGGTGCCGCAGGTCGCGCCGGGTCTCCGGGATGGTCGCCGACACCAGCATCCACTCGTCGCCGGCGTGCATGGTGCGCACGGCGAAGATGCGCCGGTCGCCGCGCTCCAGCATCGGGACCGCGGCCGGGTTCAGGGTCAGGAGGCCGGGGCCGTCCAGCAGCAGCCCATGCTTCTTCAGCCTGGTGATCGCCGTGCGCGCCCGCGCCGCGGGGATGCCGAGATCCTCGGCCAGCCGGACCAGCGCCGCGGACGTGATGGTCCCGCCCAGCGGTCGAAGGTACAGACCGATCACCGTCCGCAGCAGTGAGGTAGTGCTGCCCGGGCGGGCGTCGACGTCGTCGAGCACCGCGCCACCCACCTCACCGACACCCCTCCTGGTCGCCGAGACCCCTCCTGAGCGACGCGAATCACGAGGGGCTTCGGCGGTGGTGAGGGGGTTCGGCGAAAAAGGCATGGCGGGCATGAGGCGGGGGTCAGGCGAGCAGGGCGTCGCGCACGGCGGCGATGCCGCGCAGCGTCTCGGAGTGAGAGGTGCTCAGGGGCGAGAGGCCCAGGCGGATGCCGTCGGGGAACCGGAAGTCGGGGATGATCCCCTCGCTCCACAGCGTCTTCGTGACCTGCTGGAACGAGTCGTGCCCGATCGTGATGTGGCCGCCGCGGTGCGCGGCATCCCGCGTCGACAGCAGTCGCACGCCCAGCGGGGCGAGCAGTTCGTCGTAGGCGCGCACGGCGAAGTCGGTCAGCGAGACCGACTTGGCCCGGACGGCCGTGACGCCCTCGGCCTCGATGATGTCCAGCATCCCCTGCATCCCCAGCATCGACAGCACCGGCGGGGTTCCGCTCAGCAACTGGCGGATGCTGTTCACCGGCGCGTACTCGGGACCCATGGCGAAGATGTCGGCAGCGCTCCACCAGCCGTGGATGGGCTGCGTGATCGAGCCGTGGTGCTCGGTGCGCAGGTACGCGAATGCGGGGGAGCCGGGCCCGCCGTTCAGGTACTTGTACGTGCATCCGACGGCCATGTCCACGCCCCAGGCATCCAGCTGCATGGGCACGACGCCCACCGAATGGCACAGGTCCCACAGCATGAGCGCACCGGCCTCGTGCACGGCGGACGTGATGGCGGGCATGTCGGCCAGCGCACCGGAGCGGTAGTCCACGTGGCTCAGCACGACCAGTGCCGTGCGCTCGGAGACGACGGCGGCGACATCCGCGACGCTGACGCCGGTGATCTCATCCGGCTCCACCCAGCGCAGCGTCGCGCCGGCCTCCTTCGCCACGCCGGCGGCGATGAAGCGGTCGGTGGGGAAGTTGCCTGCCTCGATGACGATCTCATCGCGGCCCGGGCGCGCTGCGATCCCCGCGCGCATCAGCTTGTACAGCAGCACGCTCGTGGAGTCCGCGATGACGGTCTGTCCGGCGGCGGCACCCAGCGTGACCTCCGCGATGCGGTCGCCGAGCGTCATCGGCAACTCCATCCACTGCTCGTCCCAGGAGCGGATCAGACGCGTGCCCCAGTCCTCGCGGATGAACGCGGCGGCCTTCTCGGGCAGGTCCTTCAGCGGGCGGCCCAGCGAGTTGCCGTCGAGGTAGGCGGTCACGCCGGGAGCGTCGGCGAATGCGTCGAGGTGGCGGGCCAGCGGGTCGGCGGCATCGAGACGGCGGGCCTCGCTGAGCAGGTCGGGAGCGCTCACGCCGGCCACGCGGCGGTGCTCGTCCTCGGGTGATTCGGGGGCGGTGGATTCGGTCATGTCAGGCCTCCAGCTCGGAACGGGTGAGTGGTCGTGCGGCGGCGGGATCGCCATGGGGAACGAACAGGGCCTCCGGGCCGGACGGCGCGAGCGCCTTCAGCAGGCGCATGCCGTCGATCCCGGCCTCGCGCAGGGCGTCGAGTTCGTCGGTGCGCAGGTCGACGGGGCCCGGACCGTTGCCCATGTCGGTGCCGTAGAGAACCATGCCGCCCGCCGCGGCGAACCGACGCACATTGTCGATGGCGATGCCGCGGTGCTGGGCGTCGTGGATGGCCAGCGTGGAGATCCACTGAACGGATGCCGCCTGCGCGGCGATCTCGTCGTCGCCCAGGCGCTCGGTGAACGGTGCGTGCGCCAGCAGATCGGCGCCCAGGCGTGCGGCGCGCTGCGCCTGGCCGGCGCCCTCCGCGTGCGCGACGACCGGCAGGTCGTGGGCGGCGGCGGCCTCGACGATGGCGCTGAACACGTCGTCGTCCAGCACCGGGCCGGCCTCGCTGTGCAGCACGGCCTTGATGCACGAGGCCCCGGCAGCAGCCAGCTCGCCCACCGCGCTCGCCGCGTCTGCAACATCCGTCACCTCGCGCACGGAACCCGCCGGAGCCCAGGCACGATCCGATGGATACCCGCCGGGTGCGGTGAGGAAGGCGCCGGCGTACTCGATCGCGACGTCGGTCGGGATGCTTTCCGCAGGTCCCTGGCCCTCGGACCGGGCGAATTCCATCCGACTGGACTCGGCCTGGATGGAAAGTGCTGCTGCGGAGGCCTCTGGACCGGCGTTTTCCATCCAGCCCGCGCTCCGGACTTCGCGCGCGAGCTCCCGCACCCACGAAGGCTCCGCACCCAGATCCACCACGCGGCCCAGCCGCGAACCCGCCAGCAGACGGTGATCGACCAGCTGCAGGTGCACGTGGTGGTCGGTGAAGCGGCCCGTGACGATGCCGCCTTCGACGTGGCGGAGCTCGATCATCGGCCGATTTCGGTCCGCACGCTGTACAGCTCGGGGAAGAAGGTCAGCGAGAGAGCGCGCTGCAGGAAGTCGACGCCGGTCGACCCGCCGGTGCCGCGCTTCATGCCGATGGTGCGGGTGACCGTGCGCAGATGGCGGAAGCGCCAGAACTGGAAGTTGTCCTCCACGTCGACGAGTTCCTCGCACGCCTCGTACAGCTCCCAATGCTCGTGCGTGTTCTCGTAGACCTCCTTGATCACGGGGATCAGCTCGGGGGTCTCGCGGTACGGCAGGCGCACGTCGCGCTCGAGGATGGATGCCGGCACCGACAGGCCGCGCCGGGCGACCAGGCGCAGGAACTCGTCATACAGTGTCGGGCGCTCCCACTCGGCGGTGAGCATCGCGAGGTTCTCGGGGTGACTGCGGAAGACGCTCAGCATCTTCTCGTTCTTGTTGCCGAGCGCGAACTCCACGCAGCGGTACTGCACGGACTGGAAGCCCGAGGCATTGCCCAGGAACCCGCGGAACTCCGAGTATTCGGTGGGGGTCAGTGTGGCCAGCACCGACCACTGCCGGGTGATCACATCCTGGATGTGCTTGATGCGGGCGATGGGCTTGAGCGCCTCGCGCAGGTCGTCGGCGGCCAGCAGGTCGCGGGCGCGTCCGAGCTCGTGGATCATGAGCTTCAGCCACAGCTCGGTGGTCTGGTGCTGGACGATGAACAGCAGCTCGTCGTGGTGCTCGGGCTGGGAGACCGGATGCTGCGCATCCAGCAGCTTGTCCAGGTCGAGGTACGAGCCGTACGTCATCCGGTTCTTGAAGTCGGTGACGATTCCCTCTTCGAGTTCGCGCTCGTTCGCTTCGCTGCTCATAACCTGACGATATCAGCATTATGTCGAGCGTCACAAGAATGAAATCACTGTCCCGAGCTCGGTCGGATGCTGCCGTTCGTCGCGCCAGCGGCACCGCTCGTCGCACGACCGCACCAGCGAGCCTCACCGGCCGCGCCCGCGCGGTGCGCCCCTTCTATCCTGACGGCACGCAAAGTCGCGTGTGAAGGCACGCAAGGTCGCGTGTGAAGGAGAAACCCCCATGACAGCTGCCATGCCCCATGGGCGGGGCAAGAACGGCGTCCTCGAACAGGACCCGAAGCTTCCGCCCGTCGCCGTATCCGAGAAAGAGCACGAGCGGGAGAACCGCTGGACCCTGCCCAAGATCCTGCTCTGGACCGCCATCGCCCTGCTGGGCGCCGTCGCCTGGACGATGCTGGCCATCGTGCGCGGCGAGACCGTCAACGCCATCTGGTTCGTGTTCGCCGCGGTGTGCACCTACCTGATCGGCTACCGGTTCTACGCCAAGGTGATCGAGAAGTACATCCTGCGCCCCGACGACCGCCGAGCCACTCCGGCTGAGATCCTCGAGGACGGCAAGGACTTCGTCCCCACCGACCGCCGCGTGCTGTACGGCCACCACTTCGCCGCCATCGCCGGCGCCGGCCCGCTGGTCGGCCCCGTGCTGGCTGCGCAGATGGGCTTCCTGCCCGGAACCATCTGGATCATCGTGGGCGTCGTGCTGGCAGGTGCTGTGCAGGACTACACGGTGCTGTTCTTCTCCATGCGCCGTAGCGGCCGCTCCATCGGCCAGATGGCCCGTGACACGCTGGGCAGGATCGGCGGCACGGCCGCCATCATCGCCTCGCTGCTGATCATGGTGATCATCATCGCCATCCTCGCGCTGGTCGTCGTCAATGCTCTCGGCGAGAGCCCGTGGGGCGTCTTCAGCGTCGGCATGACGCTGCCGATCGCCATCTTCATGGGCCTGTACCTGCGGTTCATCCGCCCCGGCAAGATCACCGAGGTCTCCCTCATCGGCTTCGTGCTGCTGATGGCCGCGATCATCGGCGGCGGCGCGGTCGCCGGCACCGAGTGGGGCCAGGCCGTGTTCTCGCTGGACCGCACCACTCTCGCGTGGGCCCTCATCATCTACGGCTTCATCGCCGCGGTCCTGCCCGTGTGGCTGCTGCTGGCCCCGCGCGACTACCTGTCCACCTTCATGAAGGTCGGCGTGATCGTCATGCTGGCCGGCGCCATCGTGCTGGTGCGCCCCGAGATCGCCGTCCCCGCGTTCACCGATTTCGCCTCCAACGGCATGGGCCCGGTGTTCTCCGGTTCGCTGTTCCCGTTCCTGTTCGTGACCATCGCCTGCGGCGCCCTGTCGGGCTTCCACGCGCTGATCTCCTCGGGCACCACGCCGAAGCTCATCGAGAAGGAGCGCCAGACCAAGTTCATCGGATACGGCGGCATGCTCATGGAGTCGTTCGTCGCCATCATGGCGCTGGTCGCCGCGATCTCCATCGACCAGGGCATCTACTTCGCCATGAATGCCCCCGCAGCCCTCACCGGCGGTACGGTCGAGCACGCGGCGGCGTTCGTGAACTCGCTGGGTCTGACCGGCGTGCACGTCACCCCCGAGATGCTCACGAACACGGCAGCCGGAGTCGGGGAGCCCAGCGTGATCTCCCGCACCGGCGGTGCGCCGACCCTGGCGCTGGGCCTGGCGCACATCATGCACCAGCTCATCGGCGGTCCGTCGATCATGGGCTTCTGGTACCACTTCGCCATCATGTTCGAGGCGCTGTTCATCCTGACCGCCGTCGACGCCGGCACGCGCGTGGCGCGCTTCATGCTGCAGGACTCCATCGGCGCGTTCTTCCCCCGCTTCCGTGACGTCAGCTGGCGCCCGGGCGTGTGGGTGTGCACGGCGATCATGGTCGCGGCCTGGGGTTACATCCTCATCCTCGGTGTGACCGACCCCCTCGGCGGAATCAACACGTTCTTCCCGCTGTTCGGCATCGCCAACCAGCTGCTGGCCGGCATCGCGCTCGCCGTGGTGTTCGCCATCGTGGCCAAGCGGGGCCGCAGCTACGTGCGCTGGCTGTGGATCATCGCCGTGCCGCTGGCGTTCACGGCGGTGATCACCATCACGGCATCCCTGTACAAGATCTTCTCGCCGGTGCCGGGCATCGGTTACTGGGCCAACAACGCCAAGTACCGCGCCGCGCAGGCGGCAGGCGACGGCAGCCTCGGCAAGCCCGAGGTCGTCGAGGCCGTGATCCGCAACACCGCCGTACAGGGCACGCTGTCGATCATCTTCGTTGTGCTGACCGCAGTCGTGATGATCGTCGCCGTGATCGTGGGCATCAGAGCCATTCGCGACGGCGTCTCCGACGACGGCGAGGACGCCCCGGTTCCCTCCCGCCGCTTCGCTCCCGCGAGCCTCATCCCGACCCGCGCCGAGCGCGAGCTGGAAGCGCGGTGGGCCGAGCACGACGCTGCGCAGCCTGCCGGCCGGGGAGCATCGAGGCACTGATGACCGCCATCGCGAGGACGCAGGACCCCGCGGTCCGCTCCGCACCCGCCGCCGCCTGGCGGTGGGTGCGGAGCGCGGCGTCCGGCATCCGCTGGTATGTCACCGCACTGATGGGCGACGGCGCCTACGACACCTACATCGCGCACCAGCGCGCGCATCATCCGGATGCCGAGGTGCCGACCGAACGGCAGTTCTGGCGCGACCGGATGGCCGACCAGGACCGCAACCCCGGCGCCCGGTGCTGCTGAGCGGCTCCGCCCGGTCGGCCGTATGCTGAGCGCATGACCGACCAGGCGGTGCTCGCCGGCATCCTGGGCGTCGCCGTCGGCGTGCTGCTGACCCTCGCCCTGGTGCTGGTGCGCAGGCTCGCGCGCGGCTCGCGCGACCTCGGAGGCGAGGCCGAGCGAGCCACGTCGCGCACCCTGCATGTGGCGGGGCTGGCCGCCGCCGAGCTCAGAGGAGATCAGGGTCCCGACCTCACCAGGGCCGCGCGGCATCTGCACACGCTGCTGGGAGCGCAGGCCGTCGCGATCGTGATGGGCGACGGCGCGGTCGCCACCGACGGGGCTGTGACGGGACTGGAGACTTCGGCCCGGCGCATCGCCGACCGGGTGCGCGAGACCGGCAGACGGCAGGTGTTCCCGCGCAGGGACGCCCCCGGCGCCGCGGCAGAGGCCGTCGGCGCGCCCATGCTGCTGGGCGGCGAGGTGCGCGGCGTGCTGATCGCGTTCGCGGAGACCGTCCGCGGCCCGCTGGTGCGCGCGACCGGCGAGGTGGCTCAGTGGTGCGCGACGCAGATCGCGATGACCGAGCTGGAAGAGTCGCGGGCGAGCCTGGCCGAGGCCGAGCTGCGCGCGCTGCGCGCGCAGATCAGCCCCCACTTCATCTACAACTCGCTGGCGGCCATCGCCTCGTTCATCACCACGGATCCGGAACGGGCGCGCGAACTGGTGCTGGACTTCGCCGACTTCACGCGGTACTCGTTCCGCCAGCGCGGGGAGTTCACCACCCTCGCGCAGGAACTGGGCAGCATCCGTCACTACCTCGAGCTGGAGCGCGCCCGGTTCGGCGAACGGCTCGACGTGCGGCTGCGCATCGCGCCCGAGACGCTGTCGACGGTGATCCCGTTCCTGTCCGTGCAGCCGCTGGTCGAGAACGCCGTCAAGCACGGGCTGGAGCCGCTGGCGCAGGGCGGGCGCATCGTGATCGCCGCCGTCGACGAGATCACGCACACCGAGATCTCGGTCGAGGACGACGGCGCCGGCATGGATCCCGAGCAGCTGCGGGCCGCGCTGTCCGGCCCCGCACCCGTCACGCACGTGGGGCTGCGCAACGTCGACACCCGGTTGCGTCGGCTGTACGGCCCGGCCGGGGGACTGGTCGTGGAGACGAACACCGGCGCGGGTACCATGGTGCGGATGCGGATACCGAAGTCGCAGCCCCTGCACGAGACGGACGCGCCGTGATTCTGGACGTGCTGGTCGCCGACGACGAGCCGCCCGCACTCGCCGAGTTGGCGGCCTTCCTGCGCGCGGACGCCAGGATCGGCGCCATCCATCAGGCGTCCAGCGGCGCGGATGCGCTGCGGATGCTGTCGGCCGAGGCCGTGGACGCGGTGTTCCTCGACATCCACATGCCCGGCGTGAGCGGTTTCGACCTGGCGCGGGCACTGGAGCACTTCGTGCAGCGCCCGGCCGTGGTCTTCGTCACCGCCGACGATGCAGGGGCGCTGGAGGCGTTCGACGTGCGCGCCGTGGACTACGTGCTCAAGCCCATCCGCCCGGCACGGCTGCGGCGGGCCGTGGACCGTGTGCTGGCGGTGCGGGCGGGCGTGGAGGGCGTCGACGGCGAGGATGGCGAGACCGTGCCCGTGCCGGTCGGCCAGGCGGTGCGACTGGTGCGACGCGGGGACGTGCGCTGGGTGAAGGCCGAGGGCGACTATTCGCGGTTGTGGACGGCATCGGGCGACGACCATCTCGTCCGCACGCCCATCTCGGAGCTGGAGGAGAGCTGGGCCGCGGCCGGCTTCGTGCGCATCCACCGCTCGTACCTCGTGCACGCCGACGCTGTCACCGAGCTGCGGCTGAGCGGCCCTTCACCCGTGGTGGTGCTTGCCGAGATCGAACTGCCCGTCAGCCGTCGGCTGATCCCCGCCGTGCGCAGCCGTCTGGTGCGGGCGGACCGGCGATGACCGACGACCCCGAGGAGCCCCGCCGGGTGCGGGTGTCGGCCGACGACGCTGCCGCCGCCGAGAGCCCTGGCACCTCGGGGATCGCCCTGCCCGGTGCGCCCGTGCACGAGGCCGACACGGTGTTCCTGCACGGGCTGATGCGTGCGCAGCTGCGCCTTGCAGCGGGGAGCCTGGTGGGCTTCCTGCTGGTGTCGCTGGTGTTCACGGCATCCATCTTCATCATCGCGCGCACGGCCGATCCGATCCTGTTCGGAGTGCCGCTGTCGTGGCTGCTGCAGGCCTACGGCTACTACCCGCTCATCCTGGTGTTCGCGGTCCTGTTCGCCCGCGGCGCCGCCCGCAATGAGCGCAGATACCGCTCCCTGGCGGACACTGACGAGGAGCACGCGTGAATCCCGCTCTCGACATCGCCGCGGTGGTGCTGGTGCTCATCGCGACCGTGGTGCTGGGCGCGATGGGCGTGCGGCTCAGTCGCACCACCGGTGACTTCTTCGTGGCATCCCGCAGCGTGCGCTCGGTGTGGAACGCCTCGGCCATCAGCGGCGAGTACCTCTCCGCCGGCACGTTCCTGGGCCTTGCCGGGCTGGTGCTGCTGGTGGGTGCCGACGGGTTCTGGTTCCCGATCGGCTACGCGGCCGGCTACCTGCTCCTGCTGCTGTTCGTCGCGGCCCCGCTGCGCCGCAGCGGCGCGTACACGATTCCCGACTTCATCGAAGCGCGGCTGGAGTCGAAGGCCGTGCGACGGCTCACCAGCGTGCTGGTGGTGGTGATCGGCTGGCTGTACATCGTGCCTCAACTGCACGGCGCGTCCCTCGCCCTGAAAGTGGTGGCCGACCTGCCCGGATGGGCGGGCGCCGTGGTGGTCGCGGTCGTGGTGTGCGGGCTGGTCGCGGCGGGCGGCATGCGGGCCATCACCGTGGTGCAGGGCATGCAGTACTGGCTCAAGCTCACCGCGCTGCTGGTGCCCGCGGTCGTCCTGCTGATCGCGCTGTCCGGCCGTGAGCCGGAGCTTTCGCCGGCGATGGAGCCCCTGCAGGCGTTCCCGGTGGAGCTCGGACCGGCGGCGACGCATCCCTATGCGACCGGATCGCTGATGCTGGCGCTGCTGCTGGGCACGATCGGCCTGCCGCACGTGCTGGTGCGCTTCTACACCAGCCCCGACGGCGGTTCCGCGCGGCGCACGACGGTGCTGGTGGTGGCGATGATCGGCGCGTTCTACGCGGTCTCGGGCACGATGGGGCTCATCGCCCGGGTCGTCACCCCCGATCTCGCGCATCCGGGACTGGCCGACACGGTCGTGCTGGCACTGCCCTCGCGCGTACTGCCAGGGCCACTGGGCACGCTGCTGACCGCGCTGGTGGTCGCGGGGGCGTTCGCCGCGTTCCTGTCCACGTCGTCGGGCCTGGTCGTGTCGCTGGCCGGCGTGATCAGCCAGGACGTCTTCGACGGCTCGGTGCGCTCGTTCCGGCTGTCGGCCGTGCTGTGCGTGGTGGTGCCGCTGGGCGTGGCGCTGCTGACCGGCCCCGAGGCGCTGGTCTCGAGCGTGGGCACGGTGTTCCTCGTGGCCGCGACCAGTCTCACGCCGGTGATCCTGCTCGGGGTGTGGTGGCGCGGTCTCACCGCACGGGGCGCTGCGGCAGGGATGCTGGTGGGGGCCCTCACCTGCGGGGCGGCGCTGCTGGGATCGGCTCTCGTCGGCGAGGCATTGTCGGGAGCGGATGCCGCACTCGCGGCCGCCCTGCTGGCGCAGCCTGCCGCGTGGGCGATTCCGCTGGCCACTGCGGTGGTCGTCATCGTCTCGCTGCGGGATCGGGACCGCGTGCCCACCCGGGCCGACCGGTACCTCGCGCGACTGCACCTGCCGGAGCGGCGCCGGGAAGCTTAGCCGGCGACCCACCCGGTTCACGCCCCTGCTGAGCTGCCCCGCCCCTGTTGAGCTGCGTCGATGAGCAGGGGCAAGGCTGCTGGACAGGGGCGAGGAGCTCAGACGCATTGTCCGTGAACATGCATGAGAGCGGAGGGTCGAGCGCAGGTCTGGTGCGATCCCCCGGCGTCCGGGTAATGTCGGGCCATGGGAGACCACGTCGGGGTGCAGAGCTTCTCACGCCAGGATCGCACGCGATTCCGGGCCAAGGTCGGGCGTTGTCTGGATGCCCTGGCCGTGATGCTGGCCGACGGGCGGTTCGACGTCTCGGACCCGCAGCTGGGGCTGGAGATCGAGCTGAACCTGGTCGACGATGCGCGGGACCCGGCCATGTCGAACGAGCGGGCGCTGGAAGCCATCGCCAGTCCGGCGTTCCAGACCGAGCTGGGGCAGTTCAATGTCGAGATCAACGTCGCCCCGCGGCCGATCGACGGGACGCATCTGCAGGAGCTGGAGGACGTGCTCCGCGGGGCACTGAACGCGGCCGATGATCGGGCCCGCGAGGCGGGCTGCGGGCTGGCGATGATCGGGATGCTGCCGACGCTGGATGAGCGCCACTTCACCGAGGAGTGGCTCTCGAAGGATCCGCGCTACGGCCTGCTGGGGCAGCAGATCCTCGCCGCCCGCGGTGAGGACATCGAGCTGGTGCTGGACGGGCCGTCGCTGTCCGATGGCGGACCTCGGGAGAGCCTGGAGATCGTGTGCGACACGATCCTGCCCGAGGCCGCGTGCACGTCGGTGCAGCTGCACCTGCAGGTGGCGCCGGCGGACTTCGCCGCGTACTGGAACTCCGCGCAGGCCATCGCCGGGGTGCAGGTGGCGCTTGCCGCCAACTCGCCGTTCTTCGCGGGGCGGGCGCTGTGGCACGAGACCCGCATCCCGATGTTCGAGCAGGCCACCGACACGCGCCCGCAGGAGCTGAAGAACCAGGGCGTGCGGCCCCGGGTGTGGTTCGGCGAGCGGTGGATCACCTCGATCTTCGACCTGTTCGAGGAGAACTCCCGGTACTTCCCTGCGCTGCTGCCGGTGTGCACCGACGAGGACCCGTTCGAGGTGCTGGCCGCCGGCGGTTCGCCGAAGCTGGCCGAACTGCGCATGCACAACGGCACCATCTACCGCTGGAACCGGCCCATCTACGACGCGCAGGGAGAGGGCCGGCACCTGCGGCTGGAGAACCGCGTGCTGCCGGCGGGTCCCAGCATCCCGGACGTGCTGGCGGATGCCGCGCTCTACTACGGCCTGGTGCGCAGCCTGGCCGAGGCGGATCGTCCGCTGTGGACGCAGATGACGTTCGATGCCGCGGAGGAGAACCTGCACTCGGCGGCGCGTGACGGCATCGAGGCGCGGATGTACTGGCCCGAGGTGGGCTGGGTGGGTCCGCGCGAGCTGGTGCTCCGCCGGCTGCTGCCGCTGGCGGCGGAGGGTCTGGACGCCTATGGTGTGGAGTCCGCGGTGCGCGACCGCTACCTGGGCATCATCGAGCAGCGCTGCCTGACCGGCCGCAACGGCGCCACGTGGCAGCGCGCCGCCGTGGCCGCTCGCGAGGCAGCCGGCGACTCCCGCTCCCAGGCCCTGCACGGCATGCTCGACGAGTACCTCGAGCGCATGCACACCGGCACCCCCGTGCACACCTGGGACTTCTAGCCCAGCACCTCCGCCGTCGTCTTCAGCGTGATCTGCGGCGGGTACAGGCCCATCACGTGCAGTGCGGCTGCGTGATTTGAGGCGTCGGAGCCGGCGCAGGCGTCGGTCACCACGGTGAGCCTGGCACCGGCATCCGCTCCTGCCAGAGCCGTCGACAGCACACAGCAGTCCGTCGAGACTCCGGCCAGCACCACTTCGGCACCGCGGCCGACGATCGCCTCCAGCTCCGGACCCCACTTGCCGAACGTCGGCAGATCGAGGGTGGGGTGGTGCGAGAGCCCTGCGGCTCCTGGAACCAGGTCGTAGAGCGGATCGGATGCCGGCCTGTCGGCGAACGGCCAGGCGGCGAAGTACTCGCCCCACGACGTGGACCGGTCGGCGGTCGGCATCCAGCGGGTGACCAGCACGCGTTCGCCGTGCGCGTCGGCCAGCAGCCGGATGTTCGCCATCGTGTCGGCGAAGAACGGGGAGCCCCACTCGGAGTCGGGGGAGGCGAAGATGTTCTGCGGGTCGATGACGACCAGCCAGCGATCCGTCACGCCTGCTCCTGGCGGCGGATCCTGCCCTTGCGGGCGATCCACGTCACGACGAACGACAGCACCAGCGCAAACAGCACGCCCAGGTTCGCATAGCCCCAGTCGTCCATCCATCCGAGCGCCCGCAGGAAGTAGCCCTGCCAGTCGTTCCACGGGGTGTGCTCGATCTGGTTCATCACGAAGCCCCAGCCGATGCCGGTGGCGACGAGCATCGTGATGATCGAGGTCCAGTCGAACGCGCCGTACCTGCCGCGCGAATCGAACAGCGCCTCGTCGTCGTAGTCGCGGCGGCGCTGCAGGATGTCGGCGATGAGGATGCCGGCCCACGACGCCATCGGCACGCCCAGCGTGATGAGGAACGACTGGAACGGGCCGATGAAGCTCTCGGCGAAGAACACCACGAAGATCGTGCCTGCGGTCAGGATCACGCCGTCGATGCCTGCCGCGGCGGGACGGGGGATGCGGATGCCCAGGCTCAGCAGCGTGAGGCCGGAGGAGTAGATGCCCAGCACCGCGCCGGAGACCAGCGTGAGGATCGCGACGATCAGGAACGGCACGAGGATCCAGGTCGGCAACAGGGTCGCCAGAGCCCCGATGGGGTCGCCGCCCACGGCATCCGCCAGCTTCTGGTTCGATCCCGCCAGCAGAAGGCCGAAGAAGACCAGGATCACCGGAGCCACGGAGCCGCCGATGGTGTTCCACGCGACGATCTTCGAATCGGATGCCGTGCGCTTCTGGTACCGCGACCAGTCGGCGGCGATGTTGATCCAGCCCAGCCCGAACCCGGTCATCACCATCACGAGCGCGCCGATGGTCTGCGCGAGCGTGCCGTCGGGGCGCGAGAACGCGGCCGACCAATCGATGCTGTCGAAGGTGAGGATCAGGAACAGGATCGTCATGATGCCGGTCAGCCAGGTGAGCACCGACTGGAGCTTCATGATGGTGTGGTAGCCGAGCACGGATGCCGCGACGATGAGTGCCGCGACGACGACGGTCGCGATGATCTTCAGCGCCGTGCCCTGGTCGTCGGCGCCCAGCCAGCCGAGGCTGCGGAACACGGTGGTCGTGGCCAGCACGGCCGTGATCGCCAGCGATGTCTCCCAGCCGATCGAGGTCAGCCATGACACGATGCCCGGCAGCTTCTGCCCCTGCACGCCGAACGCCGCGCGCGACAGGATCATCGTCGGTGCTGAGCCCCGCTTGCCCGAGATGGCGATCAGGCCGCACAGGAAGAACGACACGACGATGCCGATCACCGACACCAGCGTGGCCTGCCACAGCGAGATGCCGAAGCCCAGCACGAACGAGCCGTAGCTCATGCCGAACACCGACATGTTGGCCGCGAACCACGGCCAGAACAGGTCGCGGGGCTTGGCGGTGCGCTCGGACTCGGGGACGATCTCGATGCCGGTGCGTTCGATCAGCGAGGAGCTCGGGATCTGAGATGCCGTTGACATGGCTCCATTGTGCCCTCTCCTTCTGGTCAGTGCGACCATATTCGTTCCGGTGGGCGCGAGTCAGTCTCCGAGGAGTCCTGGAAGCCGGATGACCCTGTGGAGCAGGGCGGGGTTCTCAGTCGGCGAAGAAGGCCCGTGCCACGCGGGACAGGGCGTACAGGTCGCTGACGCCGGCGAGCTCGCGGGCGGAGTGCATCGAGAGGATCGGGATGCCGATGTCGACGGTGCGGATGCCCAGCCGCGTGGCCGTGATCGGGCCGATGGTCGAGCCGCAGGGCACGGCATTGTTCGACACGAACTCCTGGTAGCCGGCACCCGCGCTCTCGCACCAGGCGGACCAGGCGGCGGCACCCACGGCATCCGTCGCGTAGCGCTGGTTGGCGTTGATCTTCAGGATCGGGCCCGAGCCCAGCACCGGCTGCACCACAGGATCGTGCTTGTGCGCGAAGTTCGGATGCACGGAGTGGCCGACGTCGCTGGAGAGATGCCAGGATGCCGCGAACGCGCGGCGCTGACCCTCGGCATCCGCCCCGAGTCCGGCGTACACCCGCGCGAGGACATCCTCCAGGAACGGACCCGCCGCACCGGAGCGGGATGCCGAGCCGAGCTCCTCGTGGTCGAACGCGGCGAGCATGGAGATCGGGCGGCCCTTCGACACGCTCAGTGCCCCTCCCTGGGTCGCGGAGCCTGTCGCGTCGTCGGCCGCCTCGATGAGCGCGACCGCGCCGGCGTGCACCGAGGCGAGATCGTCCAATCGGCCGGCGGCGAAGAACGCGTCGTCCTTGCCGAAGACAGCGCCGCGTGCGGCATCCGCCACGACGGCGTCGTAGCCGCGGATGTCGGCGGCGTCGACGCCCGCGGCGGCGGCCAGCTCGGCGAGGATGTCGCCGGATGCCGCATCACCGAGCCCCCAGACAGGCTGCGTGCCGGTCTGCTTGTCGAGCGAGAAGTTCTCGTTGGCGCTGCGGTCGAGGTGGATGGCCAGCTGCGGCAGCCGCAGCAGCGGCCCGGTCGCAGCCAGCAGGACACGGCCGTCGGCCAGCGCCAGGCGGCCTGCCAGGCGCAGCTCGCGGTCGAGCCACGAGTTCAGCAGCGGCCCGCCGTACACCTCGACGGCGGCCTGCAGCCAGCCGTGCGAGCCGGTGGTCGGCTTGGGCTTCAGCTTGAAGCCGGGGGAGTCGGTGTGCGCGCCCAGCGCGTGCACGGGCGTTGTCGCCGTGGCATCCGCCGGCACCACCCAGCCGATGGCCGCACCGTCGCGCACGACGACGAACCTGTCGCCGGGCTGCGCAGGCCAGGCGTCGGTCTCCTCGAGCCGCGTGAACCCGGCATCCTGCAGGCGTCGGGCGACCTCCTCGGCCGCGTGATAGCTCGACGGCGACGCCGCGATGAAATCCGCGAGGTCGGAGGCGTGGGCGAGGGCGGCAGCGCTGACGGGCATGCCTTCGATGGTAATCCGGTCTCGATCTCGCAACATCCTCACGAGCGAAGGACGACGCGGTGTCTCCAATCCCCCTAGAGTATGAACCGGAAGCGCGCCCCCGCCCAAAGGCGCGGGGAGCTTCCAGGGATCAGGGGGGGTTCTTCGTGCCTGCATATGCTCACTCGCGTATTCGTCGCGCCGTCGCCGGCGCAGCATCCGCCCTCCTGATCGCGGCGGGACTCACCGTCGTGACCGCAGTGACGGGCCCCGTCCAGGCGTCCGCCGCTCAGGACCCGACCCAGTGTCAGGGCTCGGTGGCGCTGACCAACGGCTCGTTCGAGACGCCGGTGCTTCCGACCGGCTCGCAGGGCATGTTCGACGCAGGCTCCGTACCTGGCTGGCTCACGACCGACAGTCTCAATAAGGTCGAGATCTGGTCGGGCGGCTTCAACGGAGTCCCCTCCGCTGCGGGGAAGCAGTTCGCCGAGCTGAACGCCAACAGTGCCAGCAGGCTGTATCAGGACGTGCCCACAACCCCGGGACAGACGCTCGTCTGGTCACTCAAGCACCGGGCTCGCATGGGAACGGATGTCATGCGCGTGGTGATCGGCGCTCCGGGGAAGAGCCTCGTCCAGAACGGTCCGAACCTCTCCGACACGACGGCCGCGTGGGGCTCGCATTCGGGCACCTACACCGTCCCCGCCGGGCAGACCATGACGCGCTTCGGCTTCGAGGCCGTCAGCGCAGGCTCCGGGAACGCTTCTGTCGGCAACTTCCTCGACGACATCACTTTCGGCACCGGCCCATGCCTGGTGACCACCAAGAGCGTCACGAACCTCACCCGCGGCGGTGCGACCGCCGAGGTGGGTGACGTGCTGCGGTACACCGTGACGACCGTCAACAACGGCGGCAATCCTGCGACCCAGGTCGCCTCCGCCGATGTCCTCGCGAACGGGATCGATTTCGTGCCGGGCTCGGTCCGGATCATCAGTGGCGCCGGGGCGGGTGCGCTGACGGATGCCTCGGGAGATGACCGCGGCGAGTTCACCGCATCCAACCGCACGGTGAAGGTGCGGCTCGGCGACAACGGCAGCGCCGCGTCAGGCGGATCGCTGGGGGTCGGGGCAAGCAGCAGCTACACGTTCGACGCGAAGGTCGGGGTCTCCGCCGCGGCGACGACCCTCCTCAACGAGGCGACGGTGGCGTTCCGCGACGGAGTCGTCGGGCAGAACCGCACCTCCACCAGCAATGAGACTCAGACGCCGGTGAACGCCGCCGCCGATCTCGCCATCACCAAGACGTTGGACACGTCGCCTCTGGTGGCAGGGAAGCAGGCGACCTTCACGATAGACGTCACCAACAACGGTCCGCAGACGGCCACGGGCGCCTCTGTGAATGACATCGTCCCCGCCGGATTCTCGGTGACCGGAGCCACCGCCGGGCAGGGCACGTGCACCATCACTACGGCCGTCACCTGTGCGCTGGGATCACTGGCTGTGGGGGCGAGCACCAGCATCACGGTGACGGGAACGGTCTCCGCGACGATGGATCCCGGTGCCGCCCTGACGAACGTCGCATCAGTGACGGGAACGCTGACGGACACGGACCCGTCGAACAACACCGCGTCCGCGTCCGGCACGCTGTCGACTCAGGCCGATCTGTCCATCGTGAAGACCTTCGCCCCGTCGTCGCCGGTGGCAGGTGAGAACGTGACCTACACGCTCACCGTGCACAATGCGGGTCCTTCTGAGGCGCGGGACGTTCGGGTGACTGACCCGCTCGACCTCGAGACGGCCTTCGTCAGCGCAGTGGCACAGCAGGGAACGTGCGATGACGCCTCGGTCCAGCACACGCTGAACTGCACGATCGGCACGGTCGCACCCGGCGCCACACTCACGGTCGTGGTGACCGCCCAGCTGGCCTCCGGTGCCACCGCCGTCGTCCAGAACTCGGCGATCGTGACCAGCAGCACGCCTGATCCCGACCCGTCCAACAACACCAGCTCGACCAGCATCAACCCGACCATCGAAAGCGATCTGGCACTCACCAAGACCGCTTCGGTTTCGCAGGCGGCGGCCGGTGAGACGTTCGATTACACGATCATCGTCACGAACAACGGGCCGTCCGATGCGGAGAATGCGGTGCTCGACGACGCATTGCCTGCCGGGCTGACCGTGCAGAGCGTGACCGCTGACGGAACCACCTGCTCGCAGCCGACGGCGCAGCGCATCCGGTGCACCTGGGCGACCATCACCTCAGGAAGCTCCCACACGGTCACTGTCATGGTCAAGGTCGCAGCCGATGCGCCGGCAGGCACGGTGACGAACACGGCATCCGTCGCGTCTCCTGCCGAGGACAAGAACCCTGCCGACAACTCCGACTCCGCCGATGTGAAGATCGTGCAGAGCGCGGACGTCAGCGTGGTGAAGACCGCCGATGCGGCGGCCGTGCCCGGCACGGCGTTCGGGTACACCATCACTGTCACCAACAACGGCCCGTCCGTCGCGCGCGGCGTCAGTGTGAGCGACACGCTCCCGACCGGCTTCGCCATCGGCACCGTGCCGAACGACTGCACGATCAGCGGCAGCGTCCTCACCTGTCAGGTCGGAGACCTGACAGTGGGTCAGCAGGTCCAGATCCGGCTCGACGGCACCCTCGCGGAGACATCCAGCGGGACGCTGAGCAACACGGCGACAGTGACGTCCCCGACGCCTGACCCCACGCCGGGGAACAACACGTCGACGGTGGACGAGCCGCTGGCCCCGTCCGCGGACATCTTCGTCACCAAGACCACGAGCACGCCGAGCGTGCCGCTCGATGAGAGCGGGAGCTTCGTCGTCACCGTCCGCAACGACGGACCCTCGGCAGCCGTCGGCGTGGTCGTGAACGAGGCGGCCGGTCCGGGGCTGATCATCACGGCGGCGACGCCGTCGGCCGGCTCGTGGACCCCCGCGGACGCGCGCTGGACGGTCGGCACGCTGCTGCCGGGCGCGTCCGAAACACTCACCGTCACCGCACAGGTGGCGGCGACGGGCGCTCTCGTGAACACCGCCACGGGTACCTCGCAGACTCCCGACCCCGATCCGGCCGACAACACCGGAACCTCGACGATCCAGGGCACGGAATCCGCTGATCTGTCGATCGTCAAGACGGCCTCCGCGAGTGTGGCGCAGCTCAACGCTCCGCTGACCTATACGATCGTCGTCACCAACCACGGGCCGAGCATCGCGTCCGCAGTCACGATCTCCGACCCGCTGCCTGCTGAGCTGCGGAACGCCACGACGCCCACGACGGGCTGCGATATCGCCGCCGGCGTATTGAGCTGCGCTGCCGGTGCGCTCGCGGTGGACGCGTCGTTCACGGCCACTGTGACCGGCACCGTCGATCCGGCGGCAGGCACCGCCGCACTGTCCAACAGCGCGGCGGTCAGCTCCACGACCCATGACCCCGACGCCTCGAACAACACCTCGACGGTTGCCGTGCCGACGTCGGGCACACCGAGAGTCGCCCTGGTCAAGGCCGCATCCGCGCCCGTGGATGCGGACAATGACGGACGCATCGGCGCGGGCGACACCGTCGGCTACACCTTCACCGTGACCAATACCGGCGACACGACACTCACGAGTGCATCGATCAGCGACCCGCTGCTGGGCGGCCCCGTCGCCTGCGCGGCGCTGAGTGCGGCGCTCGCGCCCGGGGCCGAGGTGACCTGCGGGCCCGTGACGTACACGTTGACCCAGGCCGACGCAGATCTGGGCCTCGTCCACAACACGGCGACGGTGACCGGCCAGTCGGCCTGGGGTACCACGACGGCGAGCGCCGAGGCGAACGTCTCTGTTCCGGTGGTCAGCAGCATCGTGCTCACGAAGACAGCGAGCACGGTGATCGACGCGAACAGCAGCGGCGGGGTCAACGCCGGGGACACCATCTCGTACACGTTCACGATGACGAACACGGGCACTTCCTCCCTGCGCGAGGCGTCGATCAGCGACCCGATGCTCGGCGGCGGCGTCACCTGTGAGGCGGCTGACGGCATCGTCCTGGCCCCGGGGCAGTCGATCACCTGCGCACCCGTCGACTACGTGCTCACTCAGAGCGATGTCGACGGCGGGGTGGTCGCGAACACCGCCTCTGTCACGGCGACCTCGCCCACCGGCACGGTCGGTGACGCGGCGTCGGCCTCCGCTGACATCACGCGCACCGCCGGAATCGAGTTGACCAAGAGCGTCGGCATCGTGAAGGACACGGTCGCCGATGGTGTCGTCGGAGCCGGCGACGCCATTCCTTACAGCTTCTCCGTGCGCAACACCGGCAACACGATCCTGACCGGGGCGACCGTCTCCGACCCCCTCCTGGGGGCCGGTGTCGTGTGCGCGATCGCCGAGCTTCTGCCCGGCGAGTCAGCTGACTGCGGTCCGTACGACTACACGCTGACGCAGGCGGACCTCGAGGCCGGGCATCGCGGGAACACCGCGACCGCTCAGGCGGAGAGCCCCCTGGGCACGGTGGACGACGCGTCCACCGCCGACGTCACACTGCCCGGCAAGGCGGCACTGCAGCTCACGAAGACGCCGGGAGCTGTCGTCCCGGGGGCCGACGGCATGATCGGTGCGGACGATGAGGTTCCGTACACCTTCACGATCCGCAACACGGGGACCGTCAACATCAGCGGAATCACTCTCGACGACCCGCTCCTGGGCGGACCGGTCGATTGCGCAGCGCTCGAAGGGCTCGCGCTGACGCCCGGCGCCGAGGTCGAGTGCGGGCCGGTCCCGCACCGGCTGACACAGGCCGAGGTGGATGCCGGGACGGTGCACAACACCGCGACGGCAGCCGGTACGAGCGTCGTCGGAGACGTGGACGGCACGGCGACAGCGGACGTCGCGCTGGTCGGCACCGACCGACTCGCGCTGCTGAAGTCGGCTGCGGCCATCGTGGACGCGAACGGCAACGACCGCACGGATGCCGGTGACACCATCGCGTACACCTTCACGGTCACGAACACCGGAACCACCACCCTCACGGGCGTCTCGGTGGCCGATCCCCGGCTCACCGGCGACATCGTCTGCGATGCGACGAAGCTGGTTCCCGGAGCGTCCACGCTCTGCGCAGGTGCGCCGGCCATACTCACCCAGGGCGAGATCGACGCGGGTGAGATCACCAACACCGCATCTGCGACGGGCACCGGAACCGGAGACGAACCGCCGACCACCGAGGACACCGTCGTCACGCCGATCGAGGCGCAGCCCGCCATCGCGTTGACGAAGACGGGCGGCGACTACGCCGACGTCAACGGGAACGGGCGGATCGATGCCGGTGACTCCGTGGCATTCCGCTTCACGGTCGCGAACACCGGCGCGCGCACCCTCGACGACGTCGTGATCCACGATCCTCTGCTGGGCGGTGCGGTCGCCTGCCGCGTTCCTGCACTCGCACCCGGCGCGAGTGCGGACTGCGGACCGATCCCGTACACGCTCACGGCGTCGGATGCCGCAGCGGGCAAGGTCGTGAACGTGGCCACTGTGAGTGGCGTGGCGGGCGCGGTCACCGTCACGGCGGCGGCGACCGCGACTGTGGACCTGCACCTGCTGGCGACGACGGGTGGCGTGGTCACCGGTATGGGCTGGGCTCTCGCCCTGCTCGCGGTCGGCGGCCTGGCGCTGCTGGTCGCGCGGGTGCGGCGCAGGGAGCGCGTGCGGGCCTGATACCGCGCCGCGGGGAGGGTGGCGTCATCGGGCGCCCTCCCCGCGGAGACAGCAGCGTCGCTGCGGATGCACCTGCGTGCTTCGGCGCGCTCCGTCAGCGGAAGTCGACGAACCCCGCGTGAGCGGCGGTGACGAGGATCTGCACGCGGTCGCGCACGTGCCACTTGGCCATGATGCGACCCAGATGCGCCTTCACGGTGCCCTCTGAGACGATCAGGGACTGGGCGATCTCGGCGTTCGACATCCCCTGCGCCAGACGCTCGAGCACTTCCGACTCGCGTTCGGTCAGCGTCTCGAGTGCCTCGGCCGCGCCGGCCTCCGGCTCGGTCTCGCGAACGTGCTTGACCAGCAGCGAGGCGATACGCGGGGACAGCGAGCTGGCGCCGCTGTGCACCTCCCGGACGCCTTCCAGGATGCTCTCGGCGCTGGAGTCCTTCAGCAGGTAGCCGGATGCGCCCGCGCTCAGCATCGGCAGTACCGTCTCGCTCCCGTCGAGCGTGGTCACCGCGAGGATGCGGATGTCCGGCCAGCGCTGGATGATGGCGGCGGTGGCCTCGATGCCGTTCATCTCGGGCATCTGCACGTCCATCATCACCACGTCGGGGCGGTCGTGCTCCAGGAACGCGATGGCCTCGAGCCCGTTCTCGGCCTCGCCGATGACCTCGACCTCATCGCCGCGGGCGACGAAATGAGCAAGTGCAGAGCGCACCAGTGGGTCGTCATCGACGATCAAGACGCGGATTTTCGGCATGTGACCAGCTTAACTGCGGCAGTCGAGGGGCGAAGCACGGCGCCGGGGTCCCTCGGCATCTATAGACCTTTGGCCAGTCAAGTCTGACCACAGGTGCGATGTGATTTCGTGCGCCAACCGTCAGGATCAATACGTACCTAAACGTAAGACCACATCACGGAGGTGAATGACATGACGTTCTGGCAGCAGCTCGCATACGCACTGGGTCTCTACCGCTAAATCTACCCTGCCAATAGGGAATACTTAAGCTATGCCTTTTGGTTTGTCGGCGCAGATGGGCCCGGCCTCGTTCGGCCTCTCCCACGCGCAGAAGCTTGGCATGCTGGAACGCATAGCCTTGCTGACGATCATCGTCATCGTCGTCGGCATCGATGTCTTCGGCATCTTCTTCATACCCGGGGTTCCACTCTGGTCGTCGTTGCTCAGCATCGCGACCACTGCAGTATTCGCACTGTACCTGTGGTCTCCAGCCGTCGCGACGATCCTTCTGGGGGTCGTTCTGGCGATCTCCTTCATAGCGACCGACGCGTCGGTCCTGCTGGCAGCGGCTGTTGCGGCGGGGCTGGTGATGCGTCTCGGGCGCACGGCTCTGGTTCTGTCGTATGCGGCGGGATTTCTCATCGCTACCGCGGTGGCCGGATTCGACGAGACCGCTGGAACCGTCAACGTCGGCGTCTACCTCATCATGGCCACGGTCTCCGGAGCCGTCGGCTTCGCGCTACGCGCGGCCGCGGAGCGCGGCCGTGTTCTCGAGCACGAACTCGCCGAGAGCGCGGAGCAGGAGCGGCAGGCCGTTCTCGCCGAGCGACGCTGGATCGCCGGCGAGCTGCACGACAGCATCGCCCACCACCTCACCGTCGTGGCACTGCACGTGCAGATGCTCGACG
>NZ_JBASAK010000041.1:0-139196 GCF_049650565.1 Microbacterium sp. | reverse complement strand
TTCCTAGACTGAACCGATGCGACCACTCACCGAGGCACAGATCCGTGCGTCCATCGGGAACGCGGATGCCGAAGAGATCGCCCAGATCGGGATGCCGCACGACTTCATCCTGACCGACTGGGACTACCTGGACTTCCTCGCCTGGCGCGATCCGGAATCGTCCCGACGCGGTGTCGTGATCGTCGAGCACGAGGGAGCGCCGAGGGGGATCGTGCTGCGCGCGACCGACCCCTCGCGCGTGCGCTCGGGCATGTGCAACATCTGTCGCACCCTGCAGCCCGGAAACCAGGTGGCGCTGCTGACCGCGCGCCGGGGCGGTGCGAAGGGCCGCCGCGGCGACAGCGCGGGCACCTATATCTGCGCGGATCTGTCCTGCCATGAGAACGTGCGACTCGCGCATCCGCTGGCGCCGAACGAGGTGCGCGCCCCCGGCCAGGCCGACATGCGCCTGGACGGCACGCGTCACCGCATGGAGGCCTTCGTGGCCAGGGTGCTCGGTGAGGAATGAGCCTGAGTCCCGGTTAGGCTGAGACTGAAGATCTGCGCATCGAAGGAGAGCCATGTCTGATTCCATCCTGCTGAGCATCGCCGACGGCCTGGCGCACCTCACGCTGAACCGGCCCGCGAGTCTGAACGCGTTCGATGCGGATCTCGCGCACGCCTGGCGCGATGCGACCGCCGAGGCGGTCGGTCGCGACGATGTGCGCGCCATCGTGCTGGATGCCGCAGGCCGGGCCTTCTGCGCCGGCGGCGACGTGCTGGCCATGGCGACCGGCCTGGGCGGCGGCGCCGACATCACCGCGCTCGCGCACGTGATCAACGAGGGCATCGTCTCGCTGACCACCTCGGCCATCCCTGTCGCGGTCGCAGCGCACGGCACCACCGCCGGCGGAGGCCTGGGCATCATGATGTGCGGCGATTACGCCGTGGTCGGCTCAGGCTCGAAGATCGGCAGCCTCTACGCCAACATCGGACTGACACCCGACCTGTCGGTCACCGCGCAGCTGGCCCGCGCGATCGGCGAGCGCCGTGCGCTGCAGCTGGTGCTGCAGGACCGCATGCTCTCCGCGGCCGAGGCCGTGGAGTGGGGTCTGGTCGCGGAGTCCGTGGCGGGCCCTTCGACAGGCTCAGGAACCCAAGATGCCGAGGCCGAGGCGGATGCCGTGCGCGAGCGCGCGCAGGAGGTCGCGCGCTTCTGGCTGTCGGGAGCCGCAGGAGCCTACGGGCAGGCCAAGCGGCTCATCCGCTCGCAGCCGTCGCGCACCTATGCGGAGCAGCTGGCCGAGGAGGCCCGCTCCATCGGGGAGGCGTTCGAGACGCCCGATGCCACAGCCCGGGTGGCCGGATTCGCGGCCGCATCCCGCAAGTCGGCGCGCTGACGCGTCGGTGCGCTGACGCCTGGGCGCGGAAGTTATCCACAGCGCCCGGCAGTGCGCGAGCCTGCATGGCAGGATGAGAGCACGACCGCCGGAGGGGATGCTCATGTCCGATACGACACCGCACACCGATACCAAGCAGATGACCTCGAAGCTCATGCGCGGGGCCATCTGGATCGCCATCGGCGCGCTCATCGCCGCCGCGCTCGTCTGCGTGGTGTGGGTGCTCATCGGGGACCAGGATGGCATCATCGGCCGCGCGTTCCTGACGATCCTGCTGCTGGCACTGTTCGCCGGCGTGGCGATCCTGGAGTCCAATCTCTCCGCGAGCCGGCCTGATTGGCTGGCGCTGGGCAGCATGGTCAGCTGGATCATCGTGCTGCTGGTCGGCGCGGTGAAGATCTGGCTGCCCGAGGACGACGCTCACGGCGGCTGGGGCATCGTGCGCTTCTGGCAGTTGGTCCTCGTGATCGGCATCCTGCAGCTGGCGCTGCTGCACCTGCGGCTGTTCCTGAAGGCGTCGCAGCGCTACGTCACGGCGTTCACCCGCGTGATCACGATCGCCACGCTGGTCGTCCTGGGCCTGCTGGTCGCCATGCTGGTTCTCTTCCTGACTCTCCCCGACCTGTTCGAGTACCGCGACCTGTACTGGCGCATCGTGATCGCTCTCACGATCCTCGCCGCCGTCGGCACGACGCTGATCCCCCTGCTCAACGCGCTGTTCGCGCCCCGGCGCCCGCGACCGGAGCCGCTCATGCATCAGCCGTCATATGTGGAGTCGCAGGGGTCATTCGCGGCACCGCCCCCGCTGCAGCAGTGGCCCACCTACGCCGATGGACGCACGCCGCTGCCGATCATGCCCGACGGATCGCCGGACTGGAACGCGTACTACACCGGACAGCCCACGTACCCGGCACCTGCGCAGGGCTTCCCCGCGCCGGATGCCCCGCCGGTGCAGCAGTCGCCTGCGCAGCACCAGGGCCCCGAGCAGTTCGCGGCCCCTGTCCTGCCGACTCCTGAGCAGCACGCTCAGCCGGCCTCCGATCAGCCCGCGGCTCCGCCACAGGGACAGCACCCGCCGGTCCCGCCGGCGAACGGTTCCTTCCCGCCGCCGCCTCCCGCGGCTCCGGGCGCGGCGCAGTGAACGACGCCGGGCTCGGTGCGCTCGCTGCGGACATCGCCCTCGAGGCCGGCGCACGGGCGAAGCAGCGTCGGTCGGAGGGGGTCGCGCTGGCGGCCACCAAGTCATCGCTGGCTGATATCGTCACCGAGGCCGATCGTGAGGTCGAGCAGCTCGTCAGGGACCGGTTGCACGCCGAGCGGCCGGATGACGGCTTCTTCGGTGAGGAGAGCGGCGCGGAGGCCGGCACCAGCGGCCTGACCTGGATCGTCGATCCGATCGACGGCACGGTCAACTACGCCTACGGCATAGGCGCCTACTCGGTGAGTATCGCCGTCGTTCAGGGCGAGCCCGATCCGCAGCGGTGGCAGGGCGTCGCGGGAGCCGTCTACGCCCCCGTGCTCGGAGAACTGTTCACCGCCGTGCGCGCTGAGGGTGCCTGGCTCTCGGGCAGTCGACTGTCGGTCGGCGAGGTGACCGCGGCGGGAGCGCTGCTGGGCACGGGATTCGGCTACGACCCCGCTACCCACGACGACGATCTGGCGACGGTGCGCCGTGCGATGACCATGGCGCGCGACGTGCGCCGGATGGGATCCGCCGCCATCGACCTGTCGTATGTGGCAGCCGGGCGGCTGGACGGCTACTTCGAGCGCGGCCTGAAGCCGTGGGACTTCGCGGCCGGGGCGCTGTTGGTGCAGGAGGCCGGTGGAATCGTGACCAGGCTGGAGCTCGCATCGCCGCGCCCCATGCTCATCGCCGGCGGACCCGCCGTGCATGACCGGCTGCGCGGCATCATCGAATCCGCAGGGCGACCGGGCTGATGGGGTTCGTTCGGATCCATGGCTTTTTCAGCCGACTGTCTGTACAGTGTTTATCTGTTCGTTACTTTCGCGGCCCGAAAGCGTAAGTGACCAAGTACCCCCGTGCTTGACGATTACTCGAGAGTTGTGACTTGCCCCCTGTACGTCCTGAGGATGGCCCCGCACTGACGCGGCGCGCCAACCGACTCCGCAACGCCGCCTCAACGGCATCCGGTCCTCTCGCGACTGCAGCTCCTGTGACGTCGATGATCGACGCTCCCGAGGCTGTGCGCGCGGAAGCTGTCGACGTTCCGACCGTGGTCGCACAGAGTTCGCCCGAGCCGCTCAGCCGGCGTGCGCGCCGGCTCGCCCTTGCGAAGGCTGCTCAGGCGGTGAGCGCACCGCACATCCCGCAGGCGCCGGTCGAGGAAGCGCACATCGCCGTCGTCGCCGCGGCTGAAGTCGTCGCCGTCTCGGAGCCGGAGCTCCCCGTCACCGGGTCTGCAGTCGCCGCGCCCGCCGCGTACTCCGATGTCGACGTGTTCGCGGAGGCCTGCAGCGCTTTCGGGATCGCCCCCGTCGAGCCCATCGAGGGTTCGACTCCGCTCGGCGAACACGATGAGCCGGTGCAGGCGTCTGTCTCATCGGATCACGTGGCTCCTCGTCGTCGCGTCCGCCGTCGTCTCGCGGCCGCCGGTGCGAGCATCGGAGTGATGGGCGTCGCGGGGCTCATCGCCGTGTCGATGACGCTTCCCGCCAGTGCAGTCGCGGCCGTGCAGGCGGGGGACGGCGGAGCCTCCGCGTCGCTGGTCGCACCGCGTGCGTCGACGGCCGAGAAGGTCGACAAGGGCGAGATCCAGGCCTACGTGGCATCCGACGTCGCGCAGGGGGAGTCGCTCACGCGCTCCGATGCGTACTCGACCATCTCGCTGCTGGACGTCGCGGCCGAGGAGAACATCAAGTTCTCCGACAGCCTGTACACCAACGACCCGAATGCGGCCATCCAGTGGCCGTTCATGGTCGGCGTCGCGATGAGCTCCCCGTTCGGCATGCGCAACGGCCGCATGCACGAGGGCATCGACCTGGTGCCCGGCAATGGCGCGACCATCCAGGCCATCGCCGACGGCACCGTGCGCGAGGCGACCGAGTCCGGCGGCGCCTACGGCGTGACGATCTACATCGACCACATCATCGACGGCAAGCTCATCACGAGCCACTACGCGCACATGCAGCACGGCTCCATGCTCGTGCACACCGGTGAGAAGGTGAAGGTCGGACAGCCCCTCGGCAAGGTCGGCACGACCGGCCGGTCGACTGGTCCGCACCTGCATTTCGAGCTGATCGTCAACGGCTCGAGGATCGATCCGCTGCCCTGGTTGCGTGCGAACGCGGGACGGTATTCGTACTGACGGCTCGATTTCATGTGCGAGCCCTGCGGATGCTAGGCTCATCTGGTTGCCCTGACAGGGGCAGCACGCCCCGATAGCTCAGTGGCAGAGCACTTCCATGGTAAGGAAGGGGTCGTCAGTTCAATCCTGACTCGGGGCTCGCGGCACCACTCTTGGAGTGTGTGAATGCGGCGGAGTAGCTCAGATGGTGAGAGCGCACGACTCATAATCGTGAGGTCGCGGGTTCGAGTCCCGCCTCCGCTACAGAATCAGGAACCCTCGGCTCGCCGGGGGTTTCGTCGTATGCAGGGAGTGCTGCTCGGGGCGGGTTCCGGCGTGGGCTGAGGGCGGCCGTGCACCATGACGTGGTGGTGGTGTGCTGAAACGTGATGATCAGCCCGCCCGGTAAACTCGTCCTGATGACTGGTACGCGTGCCGAGGCGGCATATTCCCGCTCTCTGGCAGCGTTCAGAACGCCGACCCTGGGACTGCTGCACGGGCGTCAGGCGCCCTTCGTGATCGCATCCCTGTCGATGCTGTTCACCGCCGACCGCGCTGCCGTCCCCATCGCCGACGCGCACGCAGAGGTCGACGAGACGCTCACCGAGCTGCGCGCCGCCGGCTACGACGATGACGACCGCCGCATCCCCGCCGGAACCGGCCGAGAGGTGTGCCGCATCTGGGCCAAGCAGGGCTGGCTGGTGCAGCAGATCGACGACGACGTGGAGGTGTACCGGCTCTCCGCGCATGCCGTCGAGGCGCTGGAGATCACCGGCCGCACCGGCGGCAACCGCACACGCGTGTCCAACTCCCGTGTGCGCACCCTGCTCGAGGCCGTCGAGCGGCTCTCCGACGACGCCGAGGCCGACCCGGTCAAGCGCATCGCCCGGCTCACCGCCGAGCGGGACGCCCTGGATGCCGAGATCCTGCGCATCCAGGCCGATGGCACCGCTCCGCTCGACGATGAGGAGCTGTACGAAGAGGCCGAGAACGTGCTGCATCTGGCTCGTGAGCTGCCGGCCGACTTCACGCGCGTGGCCGAGTCTCTCAAGCAGATGCAGCGCGACGTGGTCTCGTACCTGCGGCGCGACGACCGCCCTACCGGGGAGGTGCTGCGCGAGTACCTGCAGCGTGCCAAGGACGTCATGCAGTCGACTCCCGAGGGTCGCGCCTTCGCCGGGGCGCTGCGCCTGATCGGCGATCCCGACCGCATCGACGCCCTCACCTCGCAGCTGCGCGGTCTGCTCGCGCAGCCGTTCTCCCGCTTCCTCGATCCCGCTCAGCGCATCGAGTTCGACGCCATCGGTCGCCGCGTCGAGCTGGGGGTCGAAGAGGTGCTGAACGCCCAGCGCCGGGCGTCCCACGTGATCACGGGCCAGGTCAAGAGCCACGACCCGCTGCGCGACCGCCAGATCGACGAACTGCTGCGCGACGTGACCGCGGGCCTGCACGACTGGGCCGGGGGCGCCCCGCGTTCGGCATCCGTCGATCCTGTCCGCAGCCTGCCGCTGATCGACCTCGGCCGTCTGCGGCAGAGCATCGGAGACATCCGACCGCCAGGATCGCCCGCGCCTCTCACGGATGCGGATGACGTGGAGTACCTCGAGGCGGATTCGCGCTCGTGGGGCGGGCCGCACTACGCCGAGCTGGAGGCGTACGTCGCGGGTCTGGGCGACGGATTCGACGTCGGGGAGGCCTTTACGCATGCTCCGGATGCCGATCGACGGCCAGTCGATCTGGTGGGACTGCTGGAGATCGTGCACCAGATCGGCATGACCGAGCAGGACGCGCTCTCCACCGTCGAGACCCTGCGTCCCGACGGGACGACCCGTCGGTTCGCATTCACGGCAGTGACTGCCGCCGAGACCAAGGAGGATCAGGATGCCTGAGACGACACTCGACGAGGCATCGGACCCGCCGTTCATCGCCCCGGTCGCCATGGAGGACGACCTCGACGAGCTGTTCCCGGGCGACCGCGGCACACTCGACGCCGAGGTGCGCCGCGTGCTGGTGCATGTGCTGCAGCGCCGATTCCTCAGTGCCGAGGCCAGCCGCGCCGAGTGGAGGCTGCTGCTCGAGCACCAGCAGATCATCGAGTCGCGCCTGCACGACATGTACCTGCGCTTGGTCGTCGACCGGGGGCGTGGGCTGGCGTACAAGCAGCAGATCCGCTCCGACGAGTTCGAGATGCCGGTGCTGCTGAAGGACTCCCCGTACAACCGCACCGAGACGCTGGTGCTCGTGCACCTGCGCACCGTGTTCCTGCGCGAAACGGCATCCGGCGAATCCGCCCCTCGCATCGACGTCGAGGACGTCGAGCAGACCGTGCTGAGCTATCTGACGGATGCCGACGGCTCGACCGCTCGGCAGCAGAAGGCCATCCGCGCGGCCCTCGACCGGCTCGACCGCGAGGGCGTCATCGACGAGGAGACCACCGGGCGCTATCGGATCAGTTCGCTGGTCGAGGTGGTGCTGAGCGCCGAGAAGCTCGCCGAGCTGCGCACCTGGCTGCGCGCGCAGGGCGAAGAACGCGCGCAGGCTGAGAAGCGCGCTGAGAACGGAGCCGCAGAATGACCATGCTCGACACGCTCTTCGGTCTGATCCCCGCCGACTCCCGCGGGCAGCAGTGGGTGGCGGAGGATCTGCAGCTGATCAACTGGGGCGGCTACGACGGCGGCCCGCACCGAGTGCGCTTCTCGCCGAATGCCACGCTGCTGTGCGGCGGATCCGGCTCGGGAAAGTCCACTCTGATGGACGCCTACATTGCCCTGATGATGCCGCACACCACCCCGTTCAACGGGGCCTCCAACGGCGGCGTCACCGGCCGCCCGCGTGGCGATGAGCAGCGCAGCATCCTGTCCTACGGCCGCGGCAAGATCGACGAGTCGCGCACTGACGAGGGCACCAAGCTGCGCGTGCTGCGCGGCGACGGCGAGGACACGTGGACGGCCATCGCCATGACCTGGCGCGATCACGATGAGTCCCGCTTCACGGCGATCCGCGCCTGGTACATCCCGGTCGGTGCGCGCATCCTCGAGGACACTGTGCGCGTGCGCGCCACCATCGACGGGCCGTTCGACCTCGCGCGGCTGGAGGGAGCGGCATCCCACCGCCTCAGCGACCCGTCTCTCAAAGAGCTGGGCCTGGAGACGCTCGGCACCGACCGTGAGTTCTCCGCCCGCCTGCACGCGGTACTGGGCATCGGAGCGGCCGGCTCCGGCGCCAAGGCCATGAGCCTGCTGGCCCGCATCCAGGCCGGCCAGCAGATCACCACCGTCGACGATCTGTACAAGCGTCTCGTGCTCGAGGAGCCCGAGACGATGGCCGTGGCGGATGCCGTGGTCGCCCACTTCGATGAGTTGGAGAGCACCCGCACCAGCATGATCACCGCGCGGCAGCAGGTGAACGCGCTCGAGCCGATCGCCGGCATCCAGGAGCGCATCGATGCGGCTGCCGAGCGGATGCGCCTGATCGACGAGGTGGGGGAGTTCTCGGCATCCGATTCCCGCGCCGCGCTCTGGCAGGCCCAGCGCCGGCTGGATCTGCTGCGCGAGGTGGAGGACGAACTGCGCGACCGCACGCACGCGCTCGAGGTGAGCCTGCGCGAGAAGAAGGCGCTCGTCGAGGCGGCCGAGGCCGAGCGCGACGGCCTGCTCGACCTGCTGCGGCAGTCCGGCGGCGACCGCCTGGAGACCGCGCAGCGCGAGTTGCGCGCGGTGGAGCGGCGCCTCGCCGAGGTGCAGCGCGAGCGAGCACGGGTGGATGCCGTGCTCGGCGAACTGGGGCTGTCAGCGGCGACCTCAAAGGAGTTCGCGGCGGCTCTCAGCAGCGCACGTGAAGGCGCAGGCGAGAGCGCCGCACGCCGCGCTGCCCGAGCCGCATTCGCCGATGCGGAGACGGCACGCCGCGACCTGATGCGTCGTCGCGGCGAGCTGCACACGGAGCGGGAGAAGACGGGCGGGGCGCAGGGCAACATCCCGTCACGTCTGCGCGAAGCGCGGCAACTGCTCGCCCGGGCCGCCGGCCTCGAGATCGAGGACCTGCCATTCGTCGGCGAGCTCATCGAGGTGCGCACGGAGTTCGAACCCTGGCGCGAGGCGTTCAACCTCGCGCTCGGCGGATTCGCCACCACACTGCTCATCGACGCCTCGCACGTGGCCGCGTTCCGCGCCGCCATCGATCAGGTGCGCACACCGATCCGGCTGCGGTACGAGGGCGTGCACACCGGGCTCGCGATGTCACGCTCGGCCGATTCGCGCACCATGCCGGGCCGCCTGGACTACCGTGAGACGCCGTTCGCCGGCTGGCTGCAGCAGCGCCTCGACGAACGGTTCGCGTTCGTGTGCGTGGACTCCTCAGCGCAGCTGTCGACGCACAGCATGGCGCTGACCATCACAGGCCAGATGTCGCAGGGCAACCGCGGCGCGCACGGCGGTCATGGCCGCGAGAACGTGCTCGGCTTCTCCAATCAGCGGCGTCTGCATGACCTGGAGCGGCAGCTGGAGCGGCTGGATGCGCAGATCGTCGCGGCGACGGACGCTGTAGATGCCGCTGAGCAGACGATCGAGACTCTCGAGAACCGGAGCACAGCGTTCGCGAAGATCCAGGATGTGGCCTGGGAGCAGATCGACGTCGACGCCGTGATGCAGGAGGCCGCGCGCTGGGCATCCGTCGAGGCGGAGGTGACCGCGGCGAACCCGAAGATCGCGCTGCTGAAGGAGCAGGCCGAGACGTTGAAGCTCAAGGCCTCGGTGCTGCGCGACGAGATCGGCGCCCTGGGAGCTCAGCGCGCCCACGCGCAGCAACGATGGGGCGAGGTCACCGACCAGGTCGATGACTGCCAGAGTGTGATCGACTCCGCCGGCGACCTGGCGCTGGATGCGGCGCAGTCCTCGTTCCTGGATGACCGGTTCCTGCTGGACGACGCACCCGACGACGCCGCATCCGACCGTCTCTCACGTCTGGACCTGGCGCTGAAGAGCGCCGCGACGCGGCTGTCGGGCGAACGGCGTGCGGCTGCCGAGGCGCACGACGAGCAGCGCGAGCGGATGCGTCAGCTGATGACATCCTTCCTGGAGCGCTGGCCCGACCTGAACCTGCTGCCCGATCCGGATGAGTCGGTGGCCGATTTCTCGCAGCTGCTGCAGGCGCTGCGCACGAGCGGCCTGCACGAGCTGGAGCGGGAGTGGCGCGACAGCCTGCTGGGGCTGAGCGGGAACGACCTGACCAGCCTCGATTCCACGCTCAGCAGGTCGGTGCGCGAGATCCGCGATCGCATCGAGCCCATCAACGCCATCATGCGCGAGCTGCCGTTCTACGACGACGAGCACCGCCTGCAGATCTCGCCCCGCGAGAACCAGTCCGAGGCGCGCAAGCGGTTCCGTCGAGAGCTGCGCGAGGTCCGGGGGCTCATCGAGGCGGCGTCGACCGACGACGAGCGCGAGAACGCCTACCGCCGCATGAGCCGACTGATCGGCCGTATACGTCGGACGGCCCCCGACTTCGCGGAGCTCATCGACGTGCGCAACCACGTGCGGGTGTCCGCCGAGCGCGTGCACGCCGGCACCGGCGAGCACGTCGCGCTGTACGACCACATCGGCGAGAAGTCAGGGGGCGAGTCGCAGGAACTGGTCGCGTTCATCGTCGGCGCGGCACTGCGCTACCAGCTGGGGGATGCCGGCGCCGAGCGTCCGCGCTATGCGCCGGTGTTCATGGACGAGGCACTGATCAAGGCGGATGCGCACTTCACCAAGCGCGCGATCGGAGCCTGGCGGGGCCTCGGCTTCCAGCTCGTCATCGGCGCACCGAACGACAAGTACAGCGCCATCGAACCCCACGTGGATGTCGAGTACACGATCCTCAAGGACACCCGCGGAAGGTCTTGGGCCAAGGCGAAAGTCGCCGTCGACTGAGTGGGGCGACCCTTCGACAGGCTCAGGGGCCCAGGAACGTTGGGTCGCTGAGCCTGTCGCCCGTACTGAGCGAGCGACAGCGAGACGAAGTGAAGCGTCGCGGGCGGTCGGGTTGGGTCGCTGAGCCTGTCGAAGCGTCGCCGGCGCAGCACCTACCCCAGCGGCTCTGGGGTGCGGCGCGGACGGGCGGCGCGCTCGGCCTCGGAATCGCGGATGCCCTTCTCCACGACCTGCGCGAAGATCCTCCCGCCTGCGGCGCCGGGGTGGATGCGGTCGCCGGCCAGCAGATCCTCGTGCGGAGCGATGGCCCCGGACCAGTCGGCGACGACCACGCCCCTGCGCACCGAGGCGAAGGCCTGCAGCTCTGCATTCACCCCGGGGATCCAGTCCCTCGGCGCATAGGCGTTCACGAGCACCAGATCGCGGTTCGGCCCGACCGTGTCGGCCATGTTCTGCAGCACGTCCTTGTCGATCGCCCCGTTGGTGCCGAGGGCGACGATCACGTGCTGTCGCAGCTCGCCCGAGGCGGCCAGTGCGTCGATGATCCCCGGCCCCTTCCAGACCGAGCGCGAGACCTTCGCATCCACGAATGCGCCGGGGAAGCGCTCGTACAGGGCGGGGGCGGATGCCAGCATCACCGAGTCCCCGACGGCGGTGATCTGGTTCCCGTCGATCGCGGTCGGCGTCGGCTCAGGAGCGGGGGAGGGCTTCGCCGTCTCCTTCTCCAGGGCTTTTTGCCCGGCCAGGATGGTCGCCTCGGCGGTGGTCATCGGTGGAGCGCCGGCCACGGCGGCGGTGGTTCCGCCCAGCGCCAGCAGCGCGGCGATCAGCGTGCTGAGGGTCGCGAAGCGCGTCAGCGGGTTGCGCTTGAATCGAGAGCCGATCGCGCGCAGCGACCTGCGCAGCCCGAGCCTTCGCACGGGTGTCTCCAGCACCCGGAACGACACGGCGGCGATGACCACGGCCAGCACCAGCGTCACCCACCCCGACAGCACGGGAACGCCGACCGCACCCGACGACACGCCCTCCCCGGTCGCGGCGAGCACCAGCACCAGCAGGGGCCAGTGCCACAGGTAGATCCCGTACGAGCGGTCGCCGGTCCAGCGCAGTGGCTGCACGTCGATGGCGCGGCCGAACCAGGATCCCGGCATGACTCCGGCCAGGATCGCCAGCAGCGATCCGACGGATGCCAGCAGCAGCGTTCCGGGGAAGCCGGTGCCGGCCGGGTGCCCTGGCTGCAGCGCGGCGATCACGATGAGGCCGAGGCCCAGCATCCCGATCGCGAGGCCGCTCACTCGCGCAGCTGAGGATCGCATCCATGCCTGATCCGGCATGTTCCGCAGGGCGAATGCGAGTGCGATGCCCAGCAGCAGTCCGAACGCGTGCGAGTCGGTGCCGAAGTACGCGCGGGTCACGGCCCCGGAGCCCACGAGCACCGACATCCACCACGCAGAGGCGCCCGCCGCGGCCGCCGCGGACGCGACCAGCAGCCAGCGCGTCCGCAGCACCAGCAACAGCAGGGGCAGCAGCAGCGGCCACAGCAAATAGAACTGCTCCTCGACGGCCAGCGACCACACGTTGCGGAACAGCTCCGGCTCGGTGGCGGCGAAGTAATCCGAGCCGCCGGCCAGCGCCACCCAGTTGTAGCTGAACGTCGAAGCGCCCAGCAGCTGCCGGCCGATCCCCACCAGCACATCACCGCCGATCGCCCACGCGACACTCGCGCAGACCGTCAGCGCCACGGCCAGCGCCGGCAGCAGACGGCGCGCGCGGCGACGCCAGAAGTCCAGCATCCGATATCCGAGCGAACGCGTCGACGGACGCAGCATCAGCGAGGTGATCAGGAATCCGCTCACGACGAAGAACACGTCCACGCCGACGAGCCCGCTGTGCACGCCCGCACCGGGGAACAGGTGATAGATCAGCACCAGACCGACCGCGATCGCCCGGAGTCCGTCCAGTCCCGCGAAGCGGGACGGCGAGGGGGATGCAGGCATGGCGGAGGAGGGCACGTTTCAGAGGGGGTGGGACCCTCCAGTCTAGGCTGGGCAGGTGCGCATTCGCTTGGACATCGCCTACGACGGGACCGGCTTCCGCGGGTGGGCGAAGCAGCCGGGTCTGCGCACCGTGCAGGGTGTGCTCGAGGCCGCACTCGCCCGCATCGTCGGTTCCGAGGCCCACCTGATCGTCGCCGGGCGGACGGATGCCGGTGTGCACGCCTCCGGCCAGGTGGCGCATGTCGACCTGGACGAGGCGCAGTGGTCGCGAGTCACCGCGCGGCACGGGCAGGCGGCGTCCGATCCCGCAGGGTCGCTGGCCCGCCGCATCCGCGGTGTGCTCGGGCAGTACCCCGACGTGACCGTGAGTCGCACGAGTCTCGCGCCCGACGGCTTCGACGCGCGGTTCTCGGCGGTGTGGCGCCGGTACCGCTATCGCCTGGCGGACGCGAGTGTGGGTTACGACCCGATGCGGCGCAACGACACCACCGTCGTGCGCGCCTCGCTCGACGTCGACCAGATGGATGCTGCGGCCCGAACCCTCATCGGGCTGCACGACTTCGCCGCGTACTGCAAGCCGCGCGAGGAGGCCACCACCATCCGCACGCTGCTGGACTACCGCTGGCACCGCGACGCCGACGGCGTGCTGATCGCGGATGTGAGGGCCGACGCGTTCTGCCACAGCATGGTGCGTGCGCTGGTGGGCGCGTGCGCGGCCGTGGGGGAGGGGCGACTGTCCGTCGACGACGTCGTGCGGTTGCGGGAGGAGCTCACCCGCACCAGCGCCTTCAAGGTCCTTCCAGCCCGGGGGCTGACGCTCGCGGAGGTCGGCTATCCTGCCGACGACCTGCTGGCGGCCCGTGCCGAGCAGACCAGGGCTCGGCGCGATCGAGGGTGATTCCGTCCTGCTCGCTACGCGACTGCGCCGGCGCCGACTCGAGGGCTGGTGCCGGCACAGTCGTCGGGATCAGAACTTGTCCGGGAACTGCGCGACGATGCCGCTGGCCAGGGTGCGGGCCATGTCGATCATGTGGCTGAACGCCTCGTCATAGTCGGCGATGGCTTTGGCATGGTCGCCCTTGAGCAGGTCCACCGCGTAGACGGTGGTCTGGTCGATGTGCATCTTCATCATCGGCTCGGTCGCCGAGGCCGGCCAGTTCTCCGGGTTGGCGGCGGAGAGGAAGTCCGCGATGTCCTTGGCATTGGCGTACCAGTCATCCAGGGACTTCTTCAACCCAGCGTCGTCACCGGCCTTCGCCGCGGTCAGCACCGGCACCGCCTCCTGGATGTGCGTGGTCAGCAGCGCCGCCAGCTTGTCACCCGCCTCCTGCCCGTAGTACGGGACGATCGCGGCTCCGAGATCCTTCTGGTTCTGCAGCAGTCGGTCCAGGTTCGGCTGCAGCGCCTGGTCACTGTGGAAGAACGCATCGATCGTTCGGTATGTGTACTGCATGTGGTCCGCCCACAGCTTGTCCAGCGCCGCGTTCAGAGCGACGACCTTGCCCTGGTCGGCCTCGTGGCCCATGCCGGCGTGCTCGGCCGCGGTCGCGGCCGCCGCCTTCGGCTCAGCGGGAGCGCATGCCGCCAGGGTGCCGGAGGTCAGTGCGAGGATCGCGACCACGGGCACGATGGTCCGCCAGGAGCGGCGGGCTGTGATGTCAATGCTCATCAGGATCTCCTTCTGTCGGTGGCCGGAACGTCCGTTCATCCGGCGGGTATGCGATGGGTGTCCGATGCGGGTGGCAGTCTTACCGAAGATCGCGATCTCGAGGAGATATGCGCGAGAACGGTAAGACCACCGGGCTTCGAGGACACCCACGAACATGCGCACCTCAGATCGGCTCACTCCGACGCCCTCGTCCGAGGGGATTCCGGCGACCGCGCTCGCCGCGCGACTCGTCTCCGAACCGCTGCGCCGATGGCGCCGAGAGCAGCTCGTCGCGGCTGGTTTCGATGAAGTGACCGCCCAGCGCATCGCGCGCGACGCTACCGTGGACATCCACGCAGTGGTCGTGTCTGCGGAAGGTCGCAGCAGCGTGGAGGGCGGACGACATGGGCGCTGAGGACCTGGCTCTGGAGCTGGACGACGACTTCGACGACGCCCCGATCGAGATCCCCGATTCAGAGTGGGTGGCCCGGCTCTCCGCGGCAGGCGCCGCGCACGATCAGGCGGTCGCGGTTCTGCTGCAGCTGATGCTGCGCGCCGCGCGCCACCAGATCACGCGGATGCCCATGGCCGGTGGACTGGGCGTCGTGCGCCGCGACGAGATCGCGCAGACCGCCGCCCACGATGCGACGCTGGCCGTGCTGGGGCGCCTTGAACGGTTCGAGGGCCGCAGCCGGTTCACGACCTGGGCCTACAAGTTCGGCATCCTGTACGCGGGAGTGCAGCTGCGGCGCGCGGTGTGGCACGACCGTAATATCGTGCTGCACGACATCCCCGAGATCGCGGACTCCGCGGCTGAGTCACCCGCCGGGTACAGCGAGGCGCGTGAGCTCGCGGAGGCCATCCGTGGGGCGATGACGACAGTGCTGACTCCGCACCAGCGCCGCATCGCCCTCGCTCTGCTCGTCGACGAGGTGCCGATCGACGTGCTCGCCGAGCGCCTGGGCAGCACCAGGGGCGCTCTCTACAAGACACTGCATGACGCGCGAAAGCGACTGAGAACTCAATTGATCGCCGAGGGGCTGCTACTGCCCCCGGAGATCGAGGAGGTGGGAGTATGACCGAATCCTTTCCCTTGGGGCCGGCGCACATCGAACTGCTCACGGCCGACGGCGACCCGTGGCTGTCGTGCGATGACTGCTTCGAGCAGATCGACTGGGTGATCGAGGACTCGCTGTGCGGCGCCAAGCCACTGCCGGAGTCCTTTCGCGTGCATCTGACGACCTGCGCCGTGTGCCACGAAGAGGCCCGCTCGCTGGCGGGACTCATCGCCGGCGACTTCTTGATGACCGGCGAAGAGGCCATCGAGCATCTCGACCACGCGATCGACGCGATCCGCTGACTCGCGACCTTCTGCCCCCCGTGCGCGCCCGGCGCGTGGTGCGCGGAGCAGGCAGGCAGATCGGGATCCGCTCCGAAGGGCGATGGCCTGATGGTCGCGCTCCGGACTGCTTACACCCTGCCGTCGTCCGCGCCTGCCATGAGACAGTCCGACCGAAGGAGGGCACATGCCCGCAGCGTTCTCCGCCAGGCGCGGCGCGTTCGGCCTGGTCGCACTTGCGGTCGGAGGACTGCTCGCACTGCTCGGTGCGCAGGCGGCGTCAGCGCATGCCGACCTGTTGAGCACGACCCCGCGAGACGGCGCCGTGCTGGCGCAGATGCCGGCCGAAGCGGTGCTGCACTTCAGTGAGGCCGTCCGTCCCGTTGCGGAGGGGATCGTCCTGACCGGTGGACGGATGCCAGTGAAGCTGACCGCGCAGGTGGCGCAGACCGATGCGGTCGTGGCGCTGCCGGCGCTCGGCGATGGCGCCTACTCGCTGAGCTTCCGCATGGTCTCCGACGACGGGCATCCGATCGCCGGCGTCGTCGGATTCACCGTCGGGGTCGGCGCTGTGCCGCACGCACCGGCGGGGTTCGAGGTCCCTGTCGCGACAGCGACGGCGGTGCGCGTGCTCACCGGGCTGCAGTATGTGGGACTGCTCGTGCTTTCAGGTCTGGTCCTGTTCGAGCGGCTCGTGCTGCGCGCCGTGAGCCCGGGGACCCGTCTGGAGCGAATCGTGTTCGCCACGGCGTGCGGTGTGGCCGTCACATCCTCCGTACTGCTGATCCCGGCATCTGCGATGCAGGTGATCGGTCTGCAGCCGTGGCAGATCCTGCCGCTGTCGGCGTGGTGGCCCGGAGTCCTTCAGCCGGTCGTGAGTTCAGCGGCGGTCGTGCTGACCGGCGTCGCGATCGTGACCATGTGGAGGGCATCCGGAATCGAGCGGCGCACGGGCCTCGGCGTCGTGCATCGTGTGGTGAGTCGCACGGTTCCCGTGATAGGCGGGTTGATGGCACTGTGGGCTCCGGTGCTGGTCGGCCACACGCGCAGCGTGCAGCCCAGGGCCCTGCTCGTGATCGCCGACCTCGGCCACCTCGCTGCCGGAGGATTCTGGGTCGGCGGGGTCGTGGGACTGCTGCTGATCCGGTTGCGAGTGGGCGAAGGCGGTGTCGGCCTGATGCTTGCGGCAGAGGCAGTCGGACGGTTCTCGCGCTACGCCGTCGTCAGTGTGCTGGTGCTCATCGTGAGCGGCTGCGCCATGGGCGTCGCGATCGTAGGGAGGATCGACGCGCTGGTATCCGGCTCGTACGGGTGGCTGCTCCTGCTGAAACTGGCCGTGGTGGCGCTTGCGCTTGTGATCGCTGCGCGCAATCATCGCCGATTGGTGCCCGGCATTCTCGCCCAGCCGTCGGCGACGGGCGGATGGCGTGCACTGCGGCGTGCGCTGGCGCATGAGGCGATGCTGCTGACTGCCGTCCTGGTCATCACCGGCGTGCTGACGAATCTCAGCCCGCGGTGAGGCGCACGGGACGAGCGAGGACTCCTCTGTGGAGAGGTAACGTGGCCTCATGAGGCTCATCTCGTACAACCTGCGCAAGCATCGCGCCGCGGGCGAGCTGAACGCGCTGGTCACCACGCACGACCCCGACATCCTGTGCCTGCAGGAGTGCGACACGACACTGCTCCCGGATGCCATCGGCGGTCTGGGGCTCGTGCGGGCCACCACCGGCAATCGCCTGGGGCTGGCGATGTACCTGCGCAGCAACCAGTACCGCGTCGAGCGCGTGCGCACCATCGGGTTGAAGAAGTCGCTGCACGACCGGGTGCTCAAGCCCGCCAACGAGCGGGTGCTGGGCGCGCGGCTGCTGAACATCGACACCGGACGGCACGTGGTGGTGGCGTCGTTCCATGCGGCCCCGCTGACCGCGCTGAACTCCCTGCGTCGCACGCAGATCCGCGCGGGGCTGAACGCCCTGCAGGAGCTCGCCCCCGGGATGCCGGTGCTCATGGTCGGCGACTACAACTACCCCGTGTTCAAGGAGAGCCTGGGGCAGACCGTCCGAGAGCACGGCTACCGCCTGACGCTCAGCGACGACCGCACGTACACGCGGTACCGGGTGTTCCGCGGACACTACGACTTCGCGACCTCCAACGGCTTCGACATCTCCCGGATCACCACGCTGCCGCAGGGCACCAGCGACCACCGACCGATCCTCATCACGGCGGAGGCCGGGTAGCCGAGTTGGGAACCTGAGGGCGGATGCTGTAAGCTGACCCCTTGGTGCCTGTGCTTCGGCCTGCCGAGGTGCCGGCACGACGAACGTGAGCCCTCCACTGGCGTGTTCGCCCCGGGTATCCGCCCAGGAGAACCACCCCGGAGTGGGATTCACGAACCTCTCCGTTCGAATCAAGAAAGCAGCACTATTGTGACGCGCACTTACACCCCGAAGGCCGGGCAGGTCCAGCGAGACTGGATCGTCATCGACGCCACCGACGTCGTTCTCGGCCGCCTGGCTTCGCACGCCGCCGCCATCCTGCGGGGCAAGCACAAGCCGACGTTCGCCCGCCACGTCGATGTCGGCGACTTCGTCGTCATCGTCAACGCCGACAAGGTCGCCCTGACCGGCCAGAAGCTCCAGAAGAAGATCGCCTACCGCCACTCCGGTTACCCGGGCGGCCTGACCGCGACCTCCTACGCCGAGCTTCTCGAGAAGAACCCGGTCCGCGCCGTGGAGAAGGCCGTCCGCGGCATGCTCCCGAAGACCACCCTGGGTCGTCAGCAGCTGACGAAGCTCAAGGTGTACGCCGGTGCCGAGCACCCGCACGCCGCCCAGCAGCCCACGCCGTACACCCTCGACCAGGTCGCCCAGTAAGCGCCCCTCAGATTTCAAAGGACATACTCGTGGCTGACACTCAGGACACCACCGAATTCCCGCAGAACTTCTCCACCTCGACCCCTGAGGCCGAGGTCGTGGAGCAGGCTCCCCGCCCCGTGCTCTCCGTGCCGGGCGCAGCCGTGGGCCGTCGCAAGCAGGCCATCGCCCGCGTGCGTCTGGTTCCCGGCTCGGGCACCATCACCGTCAACGGTCGCACGCTCGAGGACTACTTCCCGAACAAGCTGCACCAGCAGCTCATCAACGACCCGTTCACCACTCTGAACCTCGCCGGCGCATACGACGTCATCGCCCGCATCTCGGGCGGCGGCGACTCCGGCCAGGCCGGCGCGCTGCGCCTGGGCATCGCCCGTGCACTGAACAACATCGATGCTGAGAACAACCGTCCCGCCCTCAAGAAGGCCGGCTTCCTGTCTCGTGACGCCCGCGTCATCGAGCGCAAGAAGGCCGGTCTGAAGAAGGCCCGCAAGGCTCCTCAGTACTCGAAGCGCTGATCCGCGCAGTCCACCAGATGGCACTGTTCGGTACCGACGGCGTGCGCGGCCTGGCCAACGGTCAGGTCCTCACCGCCAACCTTGCACTCACCCTGGCCCAGGCGACCGCTGTCGTCCTGGGCCAGGGCCGCATTGCCGAGGCCCGCAAGGCCGCCGGCAAGCGGCTCACCGCCGTGGTCGCCCGCGACCCGCGCATCTCCGGTCACTTCCTCAGCGCGGCGGTCGAGGCAGGCCTGTCCTCCTCCGGCGTGGACGTGCTCGACGCAGGCACCCTGCCGACCCCGGCCGCGGCGTTCCTGATCTCGGACATCGACGCCGACTTCGGCGTGATGATCTCGGCATCCCACAACCCGGCTGCCGACAACGGGATCAAGATCTTCGCTCGCGGCGGCGTGAAGCTTCCCGATGACGTCGAGCGCCGCATCGAGGATGCGATGACCGGTGCCAAACTGCAGCCCACCGGCGGCGACGTCGGTCGCGTGAGCAGATTCTCGGATGCCGAGGACCGCTACGTCCTGCACCTGCTGGGTTCGCTCCCGCACCGACTGGACGGCATCCACGTGGTGCTGGACTGCGCCAACGGTGCGGCGTCCGGAGCATCTCCTCAGGCGTTCAGCAGCGCCGGCGCGAAGGTGACCGTCATCGGGGCCGACCCCGATGGGATCAACATCAACGACGGCGTCGGCTCCACCCATCTCGACAAGCTGGCCGCCGAGGTCGTGCGCGTCGGGGCCGACGTGGGCATCGCGCACGACGGCGACGCGGACCGCTGCCTGGCTGTCGACGCCGAGGGAAACATCATCGATGGTGACCAGATCATGGCGATCCTCGCGGTGGCCATGAAGAGCCGTGGCAAGCTCGCCGAGGACACGCTCGTCGCCACCGTGATGAGCAATCTCGGTCTGCACGTGGCCATGCGCGAGCACGGCATCACCGTCCGCCAGACGAACGTCGGCGACCGCTACGTGCTCGAGGACATGAACAAGGGCGGCTTCTCGCTGGGCGGCGAGCAGTCCGGCCACGTGATCATGCGCCAGTTCGCCACGACAGGCGACGGCGTGCTCACCGGACTGCACCTGGTCGCGGAGATGGCGCGGCAGAAGAAGAGCCTCGCCGAGCTCGCGTCGGTGATGACCGTTTACCCGCAGGTGATGATCAACGTGAAGGGCGTCGACAAGGACGCCGTCTCCACGCACACCGGCGTGCAGGATGCTGTGAAGGTCGTCGAGCAGAGGTTGGGCGACTCCGGTCGGGTGCTGCTGCGCAAGTCCGGCACGGAGCCGCTCGTGCGCGTCATGGTCGAGGCGGCGGATGCCGAGACCGCCAACGCCCACGCGGAGGAACTGGCCGACATCGTGCGCAAGCACCTGGCGCTCTGACGCGCTGCGCTCTGACGTTCTGAAGGCGGTCACCTGCGGGTGTCCGCCTTCTACGATGTGAGGCCCCGGCGAGTGGGGACTCACCGGGGCCTCCGGCACAGGCACTGGGGATGCTCTGCACCTGACGCGGTGCACTGGGGATGCTGTTCCGCGCCAGCGGCACGCAGTAATCAATGCCGCGCCCTCAGTATAGAAGTGGCCCTTGGTCGGACGCGGTCATTCGTGCGTGGCGAGGTACTCACCGAGTGCGGTCATCGATGTCGCGGGTGTGAATCCGGTGCGGATGATCTTGGTGAGGTCGAGCGTACTGTTGCGCGGGCGCGGGGCGATGGCAGCTCTTGCGGAGGAGCTGAACTCCTCTGTGGTGACGGCGGTGACCCGCGCGGGGTCGTGCCCTGTGAGCTCGAACACGCTGCGGGCGATGTCGGCCCATGTGTGCGTGGGCCCCTCTCCTGTGAGGTTGTATGTGCCGTACGGAGCATGATGCTCGACGAGGTGTCTGATGCCGCGTGCGATGTCGGCGGTGAAGGTGAGTCGGCCATGCTGGTCGTCGACGACCCGCGGGTCGACGCCGCGCTCGGCGAGGGATGACATGGTGCGGACGAAGTTGCTGCCCTCGCCGATGACCCACGAGGTGCGGACGATGTAATGACGGGGAGTCGTGCTCACGGCGATGTCGCCGGCGGCTTTGGACTGTCCGTAGACGCCGAGGGGGGAGAAGGGGTCGTCCTCCCGATAGGCGCGTTCGGCCGTGCCGTCGAAGACGTAGTCGCTGGAGACATGGACGAGGGTGATCCCGTGCTCGGTGGCGATCCGTGCGAGGGCTGCTGGGGCTGCGGCGTTGACTGCCCAAGCCGCAGCGCGCCCTTCGGAGGTTTCGGCGGTGTCGACGGCGGTGTAGGCGGCGGCGTTGATGATCGTGCCGTAGTCGCGCCAGCGGCGGGCGGAGTCGAGGTCTGGCGAGGTCACGTCGAGATCCGTGCGCGAGGCGTATTCGACGTGCGGGGCATCGCCGTACTCGGCACGGAGTGCACGCCCGAGCTGCCCGTTCGATCCGAGGATGAGGACCTTGCGCGGGGCGATGGGCGCCACGTCGGCCAGGGCGGGGTGCTGCTTGTCCTTCTCGGAGATCTCGGCTTCTGCGAGCGGGATCGGCCAGGGGATGTTCGCCGTGGGGTCGGAGAGGTTGAGGAACGCGTACGCGGCGTCAGGGGACCAGTGGTCGTTCACCAGGTAGGCGTATGCCGTGTCGGGTTCGAGGGTCTGGTACGAGTTGCCGACACCGCGGGGCACGAAGACTGCGCGAGACGGGTCGATCTCCGTCGTGAACACGGTGCCGAATGACGGGCCTTCGCGCAGGTCCACCCAGGCGCCGAAGATCCGCCCGGTGGCGACGGAGACGAATTTGTCCCAAGGCTCAGCGTGGATGCCGCGCGTGGTGCCGACAGCGTCGTTGAAGGAGATGTTGTTCTGCACGGGGCCGAAGTCGGGCAGGCCGGCATCCGTCATCTTCTGCCGTTGCCAGTTCTCCTTGAACCAGCCCCGGGAGTCGCCGTGCACGGGCATGTCCACGACGAGCAGGCCGGGGATCGGGGTCTCGGTGACGACCAGCTGCTTGCCGAACTCGATGCTCACTGGCCCTTCCCCGCATAGAACGCTTCGGTGGCATCCTTGGACGGCGCCCACCATGCCTCGTTCTGCCGGTACCAGTCGATGGTCGCGGCAAGACCGGCCTCGAAGTCGCGGTACTGCGGCTGCCAGCCCAGTTCGGTGCGCAGCCGGGTGGAGTCGATCGCGTAGCGCAGGTCGTGCCCGGGGCGGTCTGTGACGTGATCGTACGCGGTGGGGTCCTGTCCCATCAGAGTGAGGATCAGCTCGACGACGTCCTTGTTGTTCTTCTCGCCATCGGCGCCGATCAGGTAGGTCTGCCCGAGCTCACCGCGCTCGAGGATCGTCAGCACCGCGGAGGAATGGTCGTCGGCGTGGATCCAGTCGCGCACATTCAGACCAGCGCCGTACAGCTTCGGGCGGATGCCGCGGATCACGTTGGTGATCTGACGTGGGATGAACTTCTCGACATGCTGGTAGGGCCCGTAGTTGTTCGAGCAGTTGCTGATCGTGGCGCGCACGCCGAACGAGCGCACCCAGGCGCGGACCAGCAGGTCGGAGCCCGCCTTCGTGGACGAGTAGGGCGAGGACGGGTTGTACGGGGTGTGCTCGGTGAACCTGTTCGGGTCATCCAGCTCGAGATCTCCGTACACCTCGTCGGTCGAGATGTGATGGAACCGCACGTCGTGCCGGCGGGCGGCCTCCAGCAGCGTGTACGTGCCGATGATGTTCGTGTTCAGGAACGGCGACGGGTCGTTCAGCGAGTTGTCGTTGTGCGACTCCGCGGCGTAATGCACCACGGAATCCACCCGCCCGAACAGCTCATCGACCAGCGCGGCGTCTGTGATGTCGCCGTGGACGAACTCGACCCGTTCCTCGGGGAGCCCGGCCAGCGACGCCAGATTTCCGGCGTACGTGAGCTTGTCCAGCACCGTCACATGGTGGTCGGTGTGCGCCACGACGTGATGCACGAAATTGGACCCGATGAACCCGGCACCGCCGGTGACCAGAAGCCTCAACGCTCGCCCCTCTCCAGCAGCTCCAGCAGATACGTGCCGTAGCCGGACTTCACCAGCTTCACTGCGCGCTCACGCAGCCCGGCATCCGAGAGGAATCCCTGCCGCCACGCGACCTCCTCCGGCACGCCGATCTTCATGCCCGTGCGCCGCTCCATCGTGCGTACGTAGTCCGCAGCATCCGTCATCTGATCGAACGTGCCCGTATCCAACCATGCCGTGCCACGAGGTAGGACCTGCACCTGAAGCTTGCCTCGGTTCAGATACTCGCGGTTCACATCCGTGATCTCATACTCGCCGCGCGCCGACGGCGCCAGACCATGCGCGATCTCCACCACATCGTTGTCGTAGAAGTACAGGCCGGGCACCGCGTAGTTGCTCTTCGGATGGGCGGGCTTCTCCTCCAGAGAGACGGCCGCACCGTCGGCGTCGAACTCGACCACGCCGTATGCGGAGGGCTCCGCGACCCAGTATGCGAACACCGCGCCGCCGTCGATCTCGGCGAAGCGCTTGAGCTGCGTGCCGAGACCGGGACCGTACAGCAGATTGTCGCCCAGCACCAGCGCCACCGAGTCATCGCCGATGAAATCCGCGCCGATCGTGAACGCCTGCGCGAGTCCGTCGGGGGAGGGCTGCTGGGCGAAGGAGATGCGGATGCCGAACTGCGACCCGTCGCCCAGCAGACGCTCGAAGTGCGCGGCGTCGTGCGGTGTGGTGATCACGAGGATGTCGTCAATGCCCGCCAGCATGAGCGTCGACAGCGGATAGTACACCATCGGCTTGTCGTACACCGGCACCAGCTGCTTGGACACGCCCAGCGTGATCGGATGCAGACGCGTACCGGAACCCCCGGCAAGGATGATGCCCTTCATCTGTTCCCCTCGATGTGGCCGACCGTGCGGCAGCATGTTCCTGGGGCGGCTCCCACAGCCGCGCCCTTTCTCAGCGTAGCGAGATTCCTGGCGCTCCGTCTTCTCACGCCTCGGCGGCGGAGGGCACAGCCCGGTTGCCGTGCCGGAGAGCGAGAGATCTCTTGCTGAGACGCATGATCGGCCTCTCGACGAGGAACCAGGACAGCGTGGCCACCGGCAGCGTCGCGAGGGCGGTCAGGACGGCATAGGTCGGGATCCCGAGGTCGTAGGCGTGTGCGAGCGCCAGCACCTGCTGAAGGGGGAACGCGTAGATGTACACCCCGTACGAGATGTCGTTCGAGAATCTCAGCAAGGGTGCGCGGATGAGTGCGCCGCACAACAGTATGAGATAGGCGAGCGGCAGGGCGGCGAAGATCCGGTAGTTCGGGAGGAACGAAGCCATGACGATCACCGCGACCGCGAATGCGATGAGCGGAGCTCCCACGGGCAGCCGATGCTGATACTGCCAGATGAGTGACCCGGCGAGGAACATCAGGCCGAAGCGAGATCCCAGCACGATGTAGTTGTTGTGGATCAGCCCGGCACTGGTCAGGCACGCACCGGTCAGAGCGAGTGCGAACAAGACGGGAAGCGTCGCGCGTCGGCGCAGCATGCCGGTGAGCCCAGGAGCATGACGCCGAGATAGCAGGAGAACTCCCACGCGAGCGTCCACAGCGATCCGTTCCAGACCGCGTCGTACGGGACGCCCGCCGGGGTGCCGGCGATGTCGTACTGGAACACCCACAGCGCCGCGTTCTTCGCGATGTAACCCAGATTGTCCTGGCCGAACGCCCCGGTGGTGAGAGGCGCGATCACGAGGGCCGTCACTGCGAGGCACACCCAGAACGCGGGCATGATCCGAAGGACGCGCGCACGCAGATAGCGGCGCCAGTCGGGCGTGCGCATCCAGGACGCGACGATGAGGAAGCCGCTGATCGCGAAGAATCCGTCCACGCCGATCTCCGTGGATCGAATACGTCATCGAACGTCGTTTTCCCATGATGATCCCCAGATCCCCAGTCGATGGATGCGAAAAGAGTAGTGACATCAGCTCGTGCGCGTCCATCCCCATGGAGCGCGCTGACGGCGCGCCGGTCAGTGGGAGGGCGCGTCGCTGATGATGAATCGAGTCTTGCCCGCCACGTGAGGGATGCTGTCGACGAGCTCGTACCCGACCTCGATCTGGCCATGTCCCAGTCCCCGCAAGAGGTCCACCGCTGCTCGGATCTCCTCCTCGGCATGCGCCGAGGATCCGAGGATGCACCGGAGCATCACGCTGTGGTCGGCCGATTGGACGAGCTGGAACTGTCGCACGGCGGTCGGTGTCGGGCTGAACAGCCCGGTCAGGGATTCGCCTGCGATCACGCCGCCATCAGGCAGGTGCAGTGCGTCCGCGGTGCGTCCGTCGATCGGGGCGATGCGGGGCAGCGTCACGCCGCACTCGCAGGGCCCGGTCAGAAGGCGGGTGCGGTCTCCGAGCCGGTACCGGATCAGCGGGAACACGCGGTTGGTCATGTCCGTTACGACGACCTCGCCGCTGCTGCCGGCGGGGGCGCTGCGGCCGGCGGCGTCGAGCACTTCGAGACGGCGCAGGTCGGAGAACACGTGCAGGCCGGAATGCGCGCGGCACTCACCGGCCATCCAGGGGATCTCCGACGAACGGTAGTGGTCGTATGCCGGAGCCCTGAGTGTCTCCTCGATCTCACGGCGCACGCCTTCGGGCAGGGCGGCCGCCGTCAGCGCGACTGCGATGGGGGGCACCAACGTCAGACCCAGACGACGCAGAGAACGGCAGAGCTCGAGGACGCCGCCGACGTATCCCACGATGATCGTGGGTTCGGCGTCGTTCCACTCCGTCACGAAGTCGCGGATCGCCTCGTCAGACATCGCACGGGCGTCGAGATGCAGCCTCTTGGACGGCCACCACTGCAGATCATGGCGGCGTTTCGCGGCGCCGACCAGCTGCTGGCGGTACAGGTCGGCGCGGTGGTCCCAGGGGTTCACGCCCCACCATCGGAAGAGCCGCCATTCGACCGCGCGGATGGGCACTCGCAGATCCCGCAGGATCCGCAGCGGCTCGCCCGTCGTCCCGCCGGACAGCGACTCGGCGCTGGTCCTGTCCGTCGCCTGCGGGGTGCGGATGCTGTCGAAATGATCCCGCACCATCTGCTTGTCGACGAGGGGCAGCTCCGTGAACGCTGCCGGGTCGGCCAGATCGGAGAGCGTGATCCCCTGTGCGGAGTAGAGATCCCGGTAGAACGGACTGTTCTGCATGGCGTACCGCGCGTGCGCGATGGATCGCTCGGCCGTCAGCGCGGCGAGCGACGCGGGTGCGAGACGCTCGTTCCGTTCCAGCTCCGCGGCCAGCGCGAGCGAGGACCGCGCGCCGATGCTCGTCTTGGCCTTGAAGATCAGACGCCTCATGCGCTCCCCTTCTTTCTTCCGTGAGCCCGGATGCCAGCGCTCACCGAGCGTACTCCGCGCCCCAGCGTCCGCGTGCGGCACGCATCCGGCCGACGGCGAACCATGCGCGGCGCTGCCCGACGGCGTTCCTCCTGATGTTCCCCGTGAGGCGACCAGCCAGGTGCAGCATGGTGAAGGTCAGCCATCGGATCAGGCCCCCGGCGAACGCGGCCACCCGGCCCGCGAACGCCCGCGCGCCGGTGAGTCCGTTCAGATCGACGCGGACCCGGATCTCACCGTGGCTGATCGTTCTCGTGCGCACGAATGCCCGCGTGACTCTTTCCAGCGGTATCTCGTCGCGGCAGACGGACTCCGCGCAGGCGACGATCGTGCCGCCGGAGCGGAGGATGTCCTGACCCAGACGCGTGTCCTCTCCACCGGACATCCCGAGAGACAGGTCGAAGCGCACGCCGGTGGCGCGCAGCGCATCGGCATCGAGCAGCACGTTACCCGTGACGAAGGTCTGCAGGTGGGCTCCGGTGGGGTGCGGTGTGCGCCGCATGAACCCGCCCGCGACGATCCACGGGTCGGCATCGGATGGCCAGATGTAGCGCACATAGCCCAGCACCGCGGTCGGACGCTGCGATTCCCACGTCTCGACGAGCGCTCGCAGCCAGCCGGGCTCGGGGAAGACGTCGTCATCGATCATGATGACCAGTTCGCCGGTCATCGCCGCGTCGAGAGCGGCCTGGCGCACAGCGGCGATGCCGGGCACCGGCTGAGCCAGGTATGCGGCGCGCGTCGCAGCGACGATCTGCGCGGCGGATCGTGCAGGGTCGTTGTCCACCACGATCACGCGGGTGCCACGTGGCGGAGCGAGCGCGGCGGCCTGAGCGGTGATCTCGGCGATCAGCCCGGGGAGCAGCTCAGTCCGGCGATACGTGGGAACGGCAATGAGGAGGTCGCGCGGCTGCGGGTCAGGCATTCCTGCCTCGCCGGATCTCGAATGCACGCTGGAACGCCTGGAGGTGTCGGGCGCCTGCGGCCGACCAGTCGCGAGCATCCAGCCTCGGAGGTGCGGCGGGGGCGGTTCGGAGCGACTCGTGGAAGGCGATCAGGTCGTCGCCGTCGAGCTCTCCGTCGAACATCGTGACCCATCCGGTGCCGACTTCAGCCGACAGGCTCTCGTTCACCTCGTTGCGGGGCACGAGCACGCGCCGATCCAGGGACAGCGCGGCGAGGACGGAGCCGGAGTTGTGCATGAAGCGGTAGGGCAGCACGACTCCCTCGGCGCCGAGGATCGCTTCGGCGAAGTCGTCCTCGGAGAGGTAGCGCAGATCCAGCCGGATGCGGTCGTCCAACGCGGCGCGCGCCGTGATGTCGTCGCGGATCTGCGCGCTGGTGGGATTGCCTGCGACGGACAGGCGCAGCTGCGGCGCGCGCTCCCGGGTGGTCTCGAACGCGTCCAGGAGCGTCTCCACGCCCTTGTACCGGCGGACGAGGCCCACGAACGCCAGCGATCCGGGCTCGGCTTCGTGCCGCGTGGCCGTGAACCAGTCCTTGTAGTGACCGTGGGGGATGAGGGCGGCCTCCCCATCGACCGGCGTGAACTCGTTCAGCACGATGCGCAGCGAGGTGCGGTCTTCGACCTTCTGCAGCATCCGCCGCTCCCAGCGGCCCACGTCGGGGAGACCGACATTGTGCGCGGTCCGCACGATGGCGATCCGGCTCAGCCTCACGCGCACCAGCAGGGCGGCGAAGAACATCCTGCGGGCGAGCGCCCTCAGGGGCGTCGAGCCGCCCATCAAAGACTCCGGCCAGTGCAGGTGGAGGACGTCGTACCGGCCGAACAGGGCCTGCCGACGGTCGAACCGCAGGTGCTGCAGCCCCGGCGTGGCCCGCAACGCCGCATCGAGCATGTGGATGTACGGATTGGTCGTCGAGCGGGGCGCCCCGAACGACTGCATCACTCGCAGGTTTGTATCAGCCATGTCTCCCAGATCTCGGCTCCCCCTCCAGTGTGCCAGGTCACTCACGGCCTATGCTCTCAGATGGGGAGAATCAGGGGATGAGGAGGGTCGCGGCATGACGGCCGAGAGCATCAGCGACGCCTATCGGCGTCTGGCGAGCGCGCAGAAGGGCCATGCGCGCGGTGCCCCGGGGTACTCGGTGTACATCAACCGCCGGATCGGTCGCTTTCTGGCGGCCTGCGCCCATCGTTGGGGGCTGACGCCCAACCACGCGACGATCATCAGCGCTGCCCATACCTTCGCGGCTCTGGTGATTCTCCTGCTCGTCACGCCGAGCGCGTGGGGCGGGATCGTGGTCGCCGTGCTGCTGGTGCTGGGCTATGCCTGGGACTCCGCCGACGGACAGCTGGCGCGCCTGCGCGGTGGGGGGAGTCTGTCCGGGGAGTGGCTCGATCATTTCATCGACGCGTTCAAGCTCGCGTCGATCCACCTCGTCGTGCTGGTGGCCCTGTGGTGGCACACGCCCTTCCGGGACACCGCGTGGCTCGTGGTCCCGCTGGTGTTCAGCGTGGTTCAGGTGGTCACGTTCTTCGGCATGCTGCTGAACGACCTGCTCAAGGGCAAGGTCGGCGTGCGCTCCACGCACTCCCGCGGAGGCGGAACCCTCCGGCGCTCGATGCTCCTGGTCCCCACCGACTACGGCCTGCTGTGCCTGATCTTCGTGCTGTGGGGCTGGCTTTCGGTATTCCTGGTCATGTACACCGCGCTGTGCCTGCTCAACGGCGGCTTCCTGCTGCTGGCAGCGGTGAAGTGGTTCCGCGAGATCCGCGCGCTGGAGTCGTCCGATGCATGAGCCGGCGCCCGCGTTCGCACTGGTCGTCGTCAATTACGGCTCGAGCGCGATGCTGGTGGAGAATCTCGCGCCGCTCCGCATGCCCGAAGGGGGATGCGTGATTGTGGTGGACTGCTTCACCGACGAAGCGGAGCGCGCGCGGGTCGCGGCGCTGACGGCGGCGCACGGGTGGCATGCGCTGCTGCTGGCTGAGAACGTCGGATTCGGCGCCGGCGTCAACGCCGGCGCCGAGGTCGCGATCGAACGGGGCGCGGAAGTCATCGTCACGCTCAATCCGGATGCGACCATCAGCACGGACGCGCTGACGGCACTGGTCTCTGTGGCCGCGGCGCGGCGGGCGCTGGTCTCCCCGCGGATCGTGACGAGCACGGGCGCGCCGTGGTTCGCCGGTGCCGATCTCTACCTCGACCTCGGCTTCTCCGCATCGCAGCGCCGGCGCCCGGAGTTCGCGGGGCGCCCCCGGCGCGAGTGGTCCACGGGCGCGTGCTTCGCGATCTCTTCGTCGCTGTGGCGGGAGCTGGGCGGGTTCGACGACTCCTATTTCCTGTACTGGGAGGATGTCGATCTCTCGCACCGCGTGTTGGATCTCGACGGGGAGCTGCTCGTCATCGACGTCACCGCGGTGCACGATGAGGGCGGCACGCACGCCGGCCGCCGGCAGGGACGCGCCAAGTCCGAGACCTACTACTACTACAACATCCGGAACCGGCTGCTGTACGCCGCCATCCATCTCGACGACGAAGGTGTGCTCCGCTGGCTTCGCAGTGCACGCAGGGAGTCGTACCGGGTGCTGCTGCAGGGCGGTCGGCGGCAGCTTCTGACATCCGCCGCGCCATGGCGCGCGTACCGCCGCGGACTGCGGGACGGCAGGGCGCTGGTCAGGCTGCGCCGACCGGATCTGCGCTGAGCGCCTCCCGCATCGTCCGCACCGCCGCCTGCCACGAGAACCGTTCGCGAATGCCGTCCACCGCCGTCTGCGCGGGGCGGTGCCCCCACGCGGCGTCTATCGCCGCACCGAGCGGTTCGGGGGACGTGCCCGGGTCGATGAACGCGGCGATGTCGCCGACCGTCTCGCGATAGACCGGGATGTCGCTGACCAGGAGCGGTGAGCCGAAGACCGCGGCCTCGACCGCAGGCATCCCGAAGCCCTCGTCGAGACTCAGCGAGATCGTCAGCTCCGCGCGCCTGTAGAGCCACGCGAGCTCCGCGTCCTCGACTCCGCCGAGGAACACCACGGCACCGGAATCCAGGAGGCGCCGCGCTTCCTCCGGCAGGGTCATCCCGACCCCGGAGTGCGCGCTGCTGCCCACGACGTACAGCGGCGAGGTCGGCGTGATCCGCGTGGATCGCGCGGCGCCGCGCAGCACAGACTCGAGATTCTTGCGCACGTTGAGACGGCCCACGGTGAGTGCGAACCCGCCGTCCCGCACGACGGGAGGCCGCCGCTCGCCGGCGCGGACGAGCGACGTCGGGGCTGCGAGGCCGGTGACGGCCGGTTGCGGCAGGTTCTTCCCGAGTCGGCGGATCCGGCCGGCCTCGGTGTGCGTGGAGGCGGCGATCACCGATGCAGTCCGCGCCCAGGGGAGCATCGGCGCGAAGTAGGCGCGCTCCTTCAGAGAGAACCACTCCGGATGCTCCTCGTACATCACGTCGTGGATGAAGACCAGGCTGCGCCCGCGTCGGGGGGCGTAGTTGTGCGCGATGGTGACGTCCGCCCGGCACCTCCGGGCGATTCGAGGGAGCTCCCAGCGGTTCGAGAGCGCGTGCGGCCACAGCCTGGTGCGAACCACCTCGGTGCTCCGCAGCCCGGAATCGTCCGCTCCCCGACGCAGCGCGACGGCGATCTCGTCCTCGGGGAAGGCCTCTCGCCAGGCGTCGATGAACTCGCGCTGGACCGTGCGATTGGCCATCGGGCCGCCCGCCCACCAGAAGCCGTCGAACAGCACCTTCATTACGGTCCTCCTGATGATCCGTCATCCGATCAGATGACGCTATCGACTATTGCAGGTTCTTCGTCTATGATTCAGCAAGGCGTCATCGTTTGGGAGCGGTGACCACTGGGGAAAACTGGGGAAACCGCGTGAGTACGTGGAGTGCAACGCGCCGTCGTTTGAAGACGGCGTGCATGGGGATACTGGCCACCGCCGTTCTGGTCGGAGGCGTGTCGATGCTGTCGTCATGCGCTCCGAGCGAGGACGCCGCGCCATCGGCCAAGGGGACGATGATCCCTGCGCCTGTTCAGACGGCGGGGCCCACGGGGAGCCCGCAGACACCGGCGCCGGTGCCTTCGCAGCGGGCGACGTTCGCGAAGCCGGTCGTGTTCGACACGGGTGTGACGGTTCGCATCGCCTCGGTCACAGCCGGAGAGGTCAAGGCCAAGACTCCGGGCGAGGTCAGCGGGTCCGTGGCCATCGTCCGCGTCGTCGCGGAGAACGGATCTTCCTCGAAGCAGGACCTCGGATCCGCAGTCGCCACCATGACGGCCGAAGACGGAACGTACGCCGTCCCCACCTTCTCCGAGCCCTTCAAGCCGTTCACCGGATCGATCGATCCGGGAGCGCGCCAGGAGGCCGTGTACGTGTTCCTCCTCGATCACGCGGCGAAGCGCCCGGTCGAGGTCACCGTCAACTACTCGGCGGGCGCTCCGCTCGCCGTCTTCACTGGGACTGTGTCCCCAGAAGGAGCGAAGAAATGATCGAGAGGTTCCGCCGACTGGGGCGCGGTGCCGCAATCGCGACGGCCGCCGCCGTCGTGGCAGCAGGTCTGCTCGCGTTCACGCCTCCGCCCACCGCCTCGGCTGCCGACGTGCCCTCCGCGCCGGCGCCGTCGCTGCAGCGCAATGACGACGTGGTCACCGCCGACCCGCTGCCCGCTCCGCAGATCGATAACGGCTACATCTGGGCGCAGGCGGCCGTGGGGAACACCGTCTACGCGGTGGGCTCATTCCAGAATGTGCGTCCTCCGCTCACCGCGCCGGGAACGAACCTGATCCCGCGCAGCAACATCCTCGCGTTCAACATCACCACGGGTGACCTGCTCCCGTTCGCGCCGGTGGTCAACGGCACGATCCGCTCGGTCTCGGCGTCCCCCGACGGATCCCGCCTCTACATCGGCGGCTCATTCAACAGCGTCAATGGTCAGGCGCGGTGGAACTTCGCGGCGCTGGACGCGGCGACGGGCCAGTTGATATCGAGCTTCGCGCCCGCCGTCGGCGGTACGTCCGTCAATGGCATCGCCGTGACGGCCGACAAGGTGTACATCGCCGGGTTGTTCACCCAGGCCAACGGCATCGCGCGCCAGAACTTCGCCGCGTTCTCCGCATCCAACGGCTCCCTGCTCAGCTGGGCGCCGACCTCCGATCTGCAGGCCGACGCGCTGGTCGTCGAGCCGGGCGGCGCGCACATCGTCGCGGCCGGGCGGTTCTCGCAGGTCAATGGGGCCACTCAGCGGGGCCTGGTCGGGCTGGACCCGGCCAGCGGAGCCATCGACACCTCGTGGGCGGCCCCGAAGACGGTGATCAATGGCGCCGGCCCGGGCAGCAACTACGCCGGAATGGCCGGCATCTTCTCGCTGAACACCGACGCGACGAGCGTGTACGGCACGGGCTGGTCCTATGCGCCGTACTCCGTCGGCAATCTCGAGGGCGCTTTCGCGGCCGATGCGGGGTCCGGTGCGATCCGGTGGGTCTCCGATTGCCACGGTGACCACTACGGGGTGTACTCCACCGGCAAGACCGTGTACACGACCAGTCACACGCACGCGTGCGAGACGGTCGGCCTCGCGCCCGAGCAGCCCAACAGGCAGTATCGCTACTTCGAGGCGTACACCGTGGATGCACGGGGAACGCTGCCCACATCGCAGACCGCCAGCTCGACGTACATGGACTGGAAGGGGACTCCTTCTCCTTCTGCATACATCGTCGCGCCCGACTTCACCGTCGGCACCACCTCCGGACTGGGCCAGGCGGGGCTGAGCATCACCGGGGCCGGGGACTTCATCTCGGTCGCGGGTGAGTTCACGAGCGTGAACAACCAGCAGTATCAGGGGATCGTCCGCTTCTCGACCAACCCGCCGACGGGCAAGAAGCAGGCGCCGCGCCTGAGCGGGACGAGCTGGGGAACGCCGAACGGCCAGTCCGTCGTGCCGGGCCGTGTGCGGGTGACCATCCCGACGAACTGGGATCGCGATGACCGGAACCTCGTGTACGACCTGCTGCGCGATGGAGACACCGCACCTGTGGCGACCACGACGGTTCCCTCGTTCTGGTGGGAGCGCACGCCCGTGATACTCACGGACCCCAGCGCTCAGCCTGGATCCACGCAGACCTATCGCGTGCGAGTGACGGACTCTGACGGCAACAGCCAGACCAGCTCGCCGGTGGCGGTGCAGGTGAACGCGGGGACTCCGATGCCCTACGCGGGCGCGGTCCTGGACGATGGCGCCAGCCTGTACTACCCGCTCGGCAGCATCAAGCAGGACTGGGGCGGCTCCAACACGCCGTCGTTCGGGTCCTCCGTCAGCACGGTCACTCCGGGGGCGCTCAGCGGCTCGGACGCGTCGAACTTCAGCGGGACCAGCAGCGGTTGGGTCTCGGGGAACTCGCAGCTGAGCGGGCCGACCCAGTTCAGCCAGGAGCTCTGGTTCAAGACCAGCACCAAGAACGGCGGCAAACTGATCGGCTTCGGCAGTTCGCGCACCGGCCAGTCCAGTTCGTACGACCGTCACATCTACATGCAGACGAATGGACGACTGACCTTCGGCGTCTACCCCGGGTCCACGAAGACGGTGACCTCGTCTCAGGCCTATAACGACAACCAGTGGCACCAGGTCGTGACGACCATGGGGCCGGAGGGTCTCGTGATGTACGTGGACGGTGCGCAGGTCGCATCCGATCCCAGCACCACCTCGGCCCAGAGCTACTCGGGCTACTGGCGCATCGGCGGGGACTCCCTGGGCTCCTGGCCCTCGGCACCCAGCAACGTCTGGTTCAAGGGCGCCATCGACGAGGTCGCGATCTACCCGACCGTGCTGCGTGCCGATCAGGTGGCCGCGCACTACGCGCTCGGCACGGGTGTCGAGCTGCCCACGGCAGCCATGACGGCCACGCCGACCGACCTGTCCGTCACGTTCGACGGGAGCGGTTCGACCACCCCGAGCGGCACGATCACCGGATACAGCTGGAACTTCGGCGACGGCTCCGCGGCCTCGACCTCGGCAGCTCCGACGCACGAATACGCGACACCGGGGAAGTACGACGTGATCCTCACGGTGACGGACTCCCGCGGACTGTCGGCCTCGACGACGCAGACGGTCACCGTCGTCGCGCCGAACGCACCGCCGACCGCGTCGTTCACCAGCTCCGCCGACGGTCTGAGCGTGTCGGCAGATGGCTCCGCGTCCGCGGATTCCGACGGTTCCATCGCCGGATACAGCTGGGACTGGGGTGACGGATCGGCACCTGGGACCGGCGTCACCGCGGGGCACAAGTACTCGCAGGCGGGCGACTATGTCGTGACGCTGACGGTGACCGACGACCGGGGTGCCGCCGTCAGCACGACGCGCACCGTCACCGCCACGCACGCCGCGCCCGTTGCGGCGTTCGATCTGGCAGCCTCCGGGCTGACGGTGTCGGCGGACGCGTCCTCCTCCTCCGGCTCCGACGACGCGATGCTGTCGTACTCCTGGAACTGGGGCGACGGATCCGCCGCCGACAGCGGCGTGGGGCGCACCCACACCTATGCGCAGGCCGGCGCCTACACGGTGACACTCACCGTCACCGACAGTTACGGTGCGCACACGACCGCGACCCGTGATGTCACGGTGGCCAAGGTCCTGTACGCCGCCTCCGACGACTTCGAGCGCACGGTCGCATCCGGCTGGGGCAGCGCTGATGTCGGCGGCGCCTGGACGGCGCTGTACTCGCCCGCTTCCCTGGCAAGCGTGTCGGGAGGGAAGGGCGTCATGTCCCTCGCTCCGGGGAACACGATGAACATGGCGCTGCGCGGCGTCTCCGTGACGGATACGCGCACGGAGGCCTCGTTCTCGCTCAGCAGCGCGCCGGCGACGGGCAGCAACTATGTCGGCGTCGTGGCCCGCCAATCGGCATCCGCTGATTACACGGTGCGCGCGTGGATGCGCAATGATTCCACGGTGTGGCTCGTGACCCAGCGGTCCGGTGCCGTACTCGACGCCCGCCAGGTGCCGGGGGTCACCTGGTCCGCCGGTGACGACATGCAGCTGAAGGTCGAGGTGTCCGGCACGAACCCGACGACCATCAAGTCGCGGCTCTGGAAGTCGGGCACCACGGAGCCCGGCACCTGGCAGGCGACCGTCACCGACAGCACGGCGGCTCTGCAGCAGGCCGGCTACGGCGGGGTCCACGCGGCCCGGACGGGTTCGGCGACGAGCCCGACCAACGTCACCTTCGACGGCTTCCGCGTGACGGACCTGTCGAAGCCGGAGATCCTGCCGCCCACCGCCGAGTTCACGGCGAAGGCGAAGTACCTCGGCGTGGATGTGGACGGCTCGGCATCGCACGCGTCGTCAGGCTCGATCACCGACTACCAGTGGGACTGGGGCGACGGGTCTGCGGCCTCGCACGGCGCGACGGCATCGCACACCTACGCTCAGCCCGGCAGTTACACGGTCGCGCTGACGGTCACCGACGAGTACCAGCTCACGCGGAAGGTCACGCACAGCGTCACCGTCGCCGAGAACAAGGCCCCCACCGCGTCGTTCACCGCACCGGGAACGGGCATGTCGGCGAAGGTGGACGCCTCCGGCTCCACGGACCCGGAGGGTGCACCGTTGACGTACGCCTGGAACTGGGGCGATGGGACTCCCGATGCATCCGGCGCCACCGCCACGCATCGGTACGCGACTCCCGGCACCTATACGGTCACCCTGACGGTGACGGATGAGGGCGGGCTGACCGATTCGACCACGCGCACCGTCGAGGCCGTGGATGTTCCGCCGACGGCGGCGTTCACGGCGGTGTCCACCGCCCTGCGCGTCAGTGTCGATGGCGGCGCCTCGTCTGACGGGGACGGCCCCATCGCCGCCTACAGCTGGGACTGGGGGGACGGCTCGACCCCCGGCACCGGCGCTACCGCCGTGCACACCTACGCGGCGGCGGGCACGTACCACATCACCCTCCAGGTGACGGATGGCGGCGGCCAGACGGCGACGGTCACGCACGACATCACGATGACGCCCTTCCTCGCCGCGGACGCCTTCGAGCGCACCGTGGGCAGCGGCTGGGGGACCGCCGACACCGGCGGTGCGTGGGCCGTGCGCTATGGCGCGGCGTCCTCCACCTCCGTCAGCGGGGGAGCGGGCAAGGTCGCACTGAACCCGAGCGACACGCGGAACATGATCCTCACGGGCACCTCCTTCAAGGATGTGACGGTGAGCACCGTGTTCTCGCTCAACGCGGCACCCGCGCAGGGCAGTGCTTACGCCGGCATCGTCGTGCGTGACAATGGCACGGACAACTACATGGTCCGGGTGTGGTTGCGCAACGATGGATCGGTCTGGCTGGTTCCGCAGCACGGCTCCACGGTCCTCGGCACGTACATTGTTCCGGGAATCACTCGCGCTGCCGGTGATGCGTTCTCCCTGAAGGTGTCGCTCACGGGCGCGGACACGGGAACGACCAAGATCAGCGCCAAGCTCTGGCGCACCGGTGCCACCGAACCCGCGAACTGGCAGATCGCCGTGCAGGACAGCACGGCGGCGCTGCAGGCCGCGCTGCCGGTGGGCCTGCACGCCAACAGCTCCGGCGCCGCCACCGGCCCGGCGGTCATCACGTTCGATGACTTCCAGGTACTGCCTGGCTGATGAGGTCCGCGCGGTAGGCTCGCTGTCATCCGGCTCTCGGGTGACAGCGAGCCCATCTGCGGAGGTGACATGAATCCGGACGCGCTCGTGACCGCCGCGTTGGGTCTCTGCGCGCTCGCGGTGACCGTGCTTCTGTTCCGGTCGAGCGGGAAACTCACCTTCGTCTTCTGGTGCGTGACGATGTTCTTCGTGCCGGTGTGGGTCGGCGTCTCGGTCGGCAACTTCTTCCTCTCTGCGATCGTCGGAGTCACCCTGCTCGCCATCGCCACCGGGGGGAAGCGGCTCAGACCATCGCCGGCGGATGCCGTGGTCGCCGTCTTCGCGGCTCTGGTCCTGGGATTGTGGGTGCTCGGTCTTGTCGCTCTGTCGCACATGGTGATCGCGCTGCTGGAGTGGACCGTCCCGTACGTCTGGGGCAGGGTCGCTTTCGCCCGTGTGGGTCTCCCCTTCATCGGGAAGACCATCGCCGCGCTCGCCGTCGCCGCCGCAGGACTCGCCGTCGTCGAGTTCGCGACCGGGACCAACATCTTCCTGCTGATCCCGCTGCACGGCGGCCCGTTCGAGGAATGGGGGACGCTGCAGTACCGCGGCGGGATGCTGCGGGCGGAGGGGGCTTTCGGGCACTCGATCGCGCTGGGCGCCGCGCTGGCGATGTCGGCGTCGTTCCTGCTGGCGACCAGATGGCGGACGCCCGTCAAGCTGGCGGGGCTCGCCGTCGTGATCGCCGGCATCGTGGTGACGTTCAGCAGGATCGGCCTCGTGTCGTTGGTGATCGCCGTGGGCATCACTCTCGTCATCCTGCCGGGATTGACCCGCGCGACGAGGTTCTGGGTGATCGCGAGCGGCGCGATAGCCGCGGTGTTCATCGTCCCGTTCGTCTTCGACGTGCTTCTCACTGCGGGGGAGGAGGCGTCCGGAAGCGCGGACTACCGCTCGGCGATGATTGCGCTGCTGCCGGTCCTGAAGCCGTTGGGCTCGCCGGGTGACTGGACGTCGCTGACGCTGGACGGTTCGTACTTCGGCTACTTCGCGAATTCCGTGGACAATGCGATCCTGCTGATGGCCCTGCGATTCGGGTACATCCCCGCACTGCTGGCACTCGCCGGGGCGGTCGCCATCACGATCCTCGCCGTTCGGCGATCCACCTCGTCTCCCGCGGCGATCGCCGTCGCCTCTCAGGTTCCGGCACTGGTGTCAGTGGCGCTGATCACGCAGTATGGCAGCCTGCTGTGGTTCTTCGCCGGTGTCGCCGTCTCCTGGGCGGCGCAGCCACGGTCAGCGTCCGTACAGCCGGCTGGAGTGGCTGAGGATGTACAGCGAGTACGGGATGACCTGAACGACGGTCACGGATATCGTGTTCGCGACCAGCGGGCCGATCACGCCGAGTGAGGGGGTCAGCACGAAGGTCAGCCCGACAGTGCTTGCTGCCATCAGCAGCGAGGGCGCGATCTGGAACCTCAGCGAGGCGGTGTCCATCAGGAACATCCCCAGTGGGTACAGCGCCGCCTGAGCGGTGATCATCGCGCCGAACCACAGGATGAGCTCGGATGTGATCTCGAGTTTGCCGCTGGAGATCAATCCGAACAGCCAGGGGCCGATGAGGAGGATGACGATGGTGATGACGGCGATCATGCCGGCCATGATCGCCGAGGATGTGAAGGGCTCACGACGGGGGATCCGCCCCCTGGACCGCAGGCGCGTGAAGTGAGGCCACAGGGCGGCTCCCGCGGCCGCTACGAGCCCCTGCAGGGCGAAGAAGACCTGACCCGCCAGGCCGTACTGCGCTACCGCCGTCTGCGTGGCGAGAGCTGCGAGGATGTAGCGCGGCAGCGCCATGGAGACCGGACTCGAGAGCAGCTGGGCCATCATCGGCCATCCGACGTCCATCACCTTCTCGCCGGGACTGGAGCGGACGCGAGGGACTTCGCGTGCGGCATCGGGAAGCAGCCGGCCGCTGAGGCGAATGGCGACGATCGTGCCGACGATGCCGACGACCAGGCTGGCCGTGAAGGAGCCGAGCGCGACGAACGAGGTGAGCGTCTCGTCTCCGGTCGACAGCAGCACCCACACGATCAGGAGCGCGATGGGCGACACGAGGCCCTGCAGCAGGATGATGATGGGGTTGCGGCGCAGGCCGAGGAGCACACGGCTCCAGGCGCCGAAGCAGATGGTGATGCTGAAGAGGCCGACGCAGACGAATGCGGCCAGGTCGGCGTAGGGGACCGAGCCGGCCGCTCCCAGTACCGCCCGCCACCCGCCGGAGACGAGCAGTGCGACGTCGATGATCACCACGGCGATGGCGAAGCCGATCATGATGCGCATGACGGTCGTCGTCCGCCGTCGCAGGGAGACGTCGGCGCGGATGTCCTCGGAGGACGCGATGCCGTTGACGATCGTCGCCCCCGACCCCAGATCCGTGAAAGACACAAGGCTCGGCAGCGCGACCAGGACGGACATCAGCGCGTAGCTGTCCACGCCGCCCTCGGCGAGCACGAGCCGGGCGGTGAGGATACCGCATACCATCGATATCCCCATCGTGATGAACCGTGCGAGGACGGAACGCAGAGCACCCACGCGTCATCCTCCCCAGATTTCGACGGCGCCTCGTACTGTACCATTGCGAGACGGGCTTGACGGCTTCCTCCGGGGATGCGACGCCGTCGACGGAAAGGGGAGCCGATGTCGTCCGAGCCGACCGCATGGACGTTCAGGCGAGTGCTGGACTCGCTGCGGAAATTCTGGCTGGGCATCGTCGCGCTGACTGTGGTCGGCGGAGGCATGGGACTCGGCCTGTCCGTCCTGCAGACTCCGATGTACGATTCGACGGCGTCGCTGTACTTCGCCCTCAGCTCGGGAAACAGTGCGGTGGACCTCAACCAGGGCTCGACGTACACGCAGAACCAGATGCTCTCCTTCGCGCAGCTGGCGACGTCCTCGCGCGTGCTGGAGCCGGTGATCGAAGAACTCGGGCTGGATCTCACTCCGCGTCAGCTGGCGCGGTCGCTCACTATCGAGATCCCGTTGCAGACCGTCATCCTCGAGGTCACGTCCACCGATGCATCCGCGAAGCAGGCGGCGAGGATCGCGAACTCGGTGGCGAGAAGCCTCGTCGACGTGGTGCAGGCAGTCGCGCCCGAGTCGGCTGCGGGGTCGGCGAGCATCACGGCGAAGATCATCGACAAGGCAGTGCGACCCGAGGTTCAGTCGAGCCCGAACAAGACGAAGAACGCGGGGCTGGGTGCCCTCCTGGGCCTTCTCGTCGGCGTGCTGACGGCGATGGTCGTGAGCCTGGCGGACACGAAGGTGCGCAACGCGGAAGTCGCTGCGAGTGTGACCGATGTACCGGTGCTCGGGCAGATCACTCGCATGCCCACCCGTGAGGGCGCCGCGCTGGTTGTCGCCAGGCAGCCGCTCAGCCACGGAGCGGAGGAGTACCGGCAGATCAGGTCTGCGCTGGCGTTCGCGAATGTCGACGGGAGAGCTTCGACACTTCTGGTGACGTCCGCGGGCCCCGGCGAGGGGAAGTCGACGTTCGCCGCCAACATGTCGCTCGCTCTCGCCGAGACCCGAGAGCGGGTCCTCGTGATCGATGCGGATCTGCGGCGGCCGCGGGTCGCACCGTATTTCGGCGTCGAGGGAGCTGTCGGCCTGACCGGCGTGCTCCTCGGCGAGGTGGACCTCGCCGATGCGATCTCCACTCGCGCTGACAGCACCCTCGATATCCTGACCGCAGGGGTGGTCGCCCCTAATCCGTCCGAGATCCTGGCGTCGGCGGCGATGCGGAACCTCATCGCGCAGGCTGAAGAGCTGTACGACCTGGTCGTGATCGACTCGCCCCCTGTGCTCAGCGTCGCGGATGCGAATCTGCTGGCGCCGCTGGTGAGCGGCGTGCTGCTGATCGCCGACGCGACGAAGACCAGCCGTGCGCAGCTGGCGGCCGCGGTAGACGGATTGCGCGTGGCTGGCGCTCACGTGCTGGGCGTCGTTCTCAATCGAGTGCGGCCGCCGCGTCGGCGTGACGACTACTACGTCGACGGCGAATAGGGTCGTCACCCTCTGGATCGTCTCAGGCGCTCAACGAGTCTGGTGATCACCATGGCCGGCCGGTAGGCCCGCCGGAATCGCGTGATGAGGGCGTGGCCCTGTGGTCGGTTCAGCAGATCGCGGGAGGCCCAGAATTCGACGAGCAGCGCACGCGCATCCGCGGGGGACCGCATCATGGCTCTCCGGTGCACTCCCATCACCGGTGCATCGTGATGCCGCACGAGTTCGATCGCGCGCTGGACGGCGGCGGGGCTCGGATCGGATCCCCATACCACCGGCGCTTCGATGGCCTCCCCGTTGGAGATGGCCTGCTGCGGCCGGTGCAGAGTCATCCAACCCGAGTAGTAGAAGAACTCCAGCATCCTCTGGCGCTCGAAGGCCGTGGCGAACGGGAGGCCCGTGCGCCGTTCGAGGTCATCGATGCTCGCACGCACAGCATCCGTGATCATGACGAAGGGCGTCGCAGTGACGGGAAACGAGGCGGACGCCGCGGTGATCCGGGCTTCGTCCATCCCGAGTCCCCTGAGAGTGATTCCGAGATCGTCGCGAAGCGGGTGCCCTTCGTAGGAGTGGCGTCCTCCTCGGGGCGTTCCGGAGCCGTCGATGAAGTCCGCGACGGTGATGTCCCGCACGAAGTGGTTCTTCGCGTCGAGCACGACGTAGTGCTGCGAGTGGATGCGTCGTGACACCAGCAGCTTGGCGGCTTGCTGGCTGCGCCAGCCGTCTGCTCCGCGATCCACGGCGAGGGCCTTGGTGCGCACGACCACCACCCGATCCGAGTGCCGGCCGTAGTCGCTGAGCAGTCGTGACCGGCGCAGGCCGCGGAGTCCCGACACCGTGTTGTCGATGACGATGATCTCGTCCACGACGTCCACGGTCGCGAACCGAGCGAACGACCGTGCCTGCAGTCGCTGCAGCTCGAGTTCCGCGTCGAAGACGACGGATACGAAGACCAGTCCGGGCGATTCAGACATTGCGGTCCATCTTCCTGCTGGTCGCGGTATGGGCGTTTTCCTGGGATGATGGAGGAGTCCTACGGGTTGCAGGAGTAATGCCACTGGGGGTAGGAGAACGCATGATCGCAAGGATCCTTTTCGTGTGTGCGCAGAATGTGTGTCGCTCACCGCTGATGGCGGATTCCTTCGGGCGCGCACTCGATGACGCCTGGTTCCTCGATGCGCATGAGGGTGAGTGGGACATCATCTCAGGAGGCACCCATGCGCGTCCAGGGGCGGACGCGTGCAGCACCGTCGTCGCTCTCGCGCCCGGGGTGGAGGGCCACAGGTCATCGGCGGTGTCTCGCTCCGATGTGGACGAGGCAGACCTCGTGGTCGTCGCTTCGAGGACCGAGCGGTCGTGGATCGCCCAGCTGGAGCCCAGCGCCCGCCCGCGAACGTTCACGCTGCGTGAAGCATTGATGCTCGATGAGCGCGTGGGCGATGTCCCGATCAGGGATGCGGAGTCATTTCGAGAGTATGTCGATGCTCTTGATGCGCAACGCGGGACGATCGATGTGAGTCGCCGGCGACCTGTGCTCTGGCGACGTCGTCCGGAGCATCCTCTGGACGTGATCGATGTGCACCGGCTGGGGGCGAAGGCGCACCGCCGCGGTCTTGAGGTCGCGTCGGTCGATGCTGCTCGTCTGGGGCGGAGCATAAAGCGGCGGCTGGTCTCGGCCTGATGGGCGTCAGCTGCTGACACCCCAGTCCTCATCTCGTCGCTTCGCGCGCCGGGCGAGTCCGTGCACGCTCTCACCCCGGGCCAGTCTTCGCGCCAGGTCCTCGTACGCATCCGTGACGTCATCCCAGCGGAACCGGAGCCGAGCGTGCTCTCGCACCGCGTCGGACAGTTCATCGACCCGTCGCGGCGAGGCCTCAGCGGCCTCGAACGCCGCGGCGACGTCGTCGGAGGCGTGGAAGAACCACCCGTCGTCGCCCAGCACCTCACGATTGAACGGCACGTCGAACGCGATAACGGCCGTGCCGGCGCCCATGGCGCGTAGCAACGAGGGGTTCGTGCCGCCCACGGAGTGACCGTGCGCGTAGGTGGTGGCGTCGGCATAGAGTGTGTCCAGCAGTTCCTGGTCGTACACGCCGCCCAGCAGCCGGATGCGGGGATCGGATGCCGCGATCGCGGCGATCCGGTCGGTGTAGTCGGCGCTGTACGGCGCGGAGCCGACCACGAGCAGCGACTTCTCGGCCGTGCTGCGGTGATAGCCCTCGACGATCTCCAGCACGTGGTTCTCGGGTTCGAAGCGCGCGACGACCAGGTGGTATCCGTCAGGCTGAACACCGTACTGCTCGAGGGAGCGCCCCGGCGAGGTCGCCAGGATGGGGGCTCCGTAGCGGATCAGCTCGGTGGGAACCGAGAACTGGTGCGTGTAGTAGTCGGCGATGCCGGGAGCGTCGGCGATCAGCGCATCCGCGGTGCGGACTCCGAACTGCTCGGCCCAGCGGTAGTAGGCGCGTCCGCGCGGCCCCCACTTCGACCGGCGCCACTCCAGCCCGTCCATGTGCAGGGCCGTCGGCACTCGCCGCAGACGCAGGAACGGCACGAACGGAGAGTTGGCGGCGTTGAACACGAAGGCCGCGTCGGGGCGTCGGTGCATCATCAGGTGAAGGGTGGACAGACCTGTGTGGCTGAGAGTCTCGATCTGCTTGATCGGAACGGCGGGCAGATGCACGACCCGCATCCCCAGATACTCCTTCGCGGAGCTCTCGGAGCCGCGGGTGTACACCACCACGTTGTGCCCGCGCTCGACCAACCGCTTGCCGACCTCTTCGATGGCCGTCTCGAACCCGCCGTACGCCGCGGGCACGCCCCTTGTCCCCACCATCGCAATGGTGAGGCGTTCCCCTGTCCTCATCTGATCAGTATGCCCCGCTCGGTGCGACCATAACCTTCGCGGTGCGCCACATGATCTGCAGGTCGCTGGCCACCGACCAGTTCTCCACGTACCGCAGGTCGAGGCGCACGCTCTCGTCCCACGAGAGGTCGCTGCGGCCGGACACCTGCCACAGGCCGGTGATCCCCGGCTTGATGTACAGGCGGCGGAAGACCTTGCCGTCGTAGCCGGTGACCTCCTTGGGCAGCGGCGGGCGCGGGCCGACGACGCTCATGTCCCCGACGAGCACGTTCCAGAACTGCGGCAGTTCGTCGAGCGACAGCTTGCGCAGGACGCGGCCCACGCGCGTGACGCGCGGGTCGTCCTTCATCTTGAACAGCAGGCCAGCACCCTCGTTCTGCTCCTGCAAGGTGGAGAGCTGCTGCTCGGCATCCGTGCGCATGGAACGGAACTTGACCATCCTGAACAGCCTGCCGTCCTTGCCGACCCGCTCCTGGAAGAAGAAGACCGGCCCCTTGGAGTCGGCCTTGATCAGCAGGGCCAGCAGGGGGTAGATCAGCGCGATCGGGATCAGCGCCGCGGTCGCGACGATGACGTCGAGGGCGCGCTTGACGATGTGGCGCCCGCCGGTGAACGTCGGGATCTCCACGCGGATCAGCGGCAGGCCGTCGAGGGCCTCGAACGACAGGCGGGGGCCGGCGACGTCGGCGAGCCGACTGGACAGCACCAGCTCAGCGGCAGTGCCCTCGAGCTGCCAGCCGAGGCGCTTGACGAACTCCGCATCGCCCTGCGGGCGGCTGGCCACCACGATGGTGTCGGCCCCCAGGTCGCGGGCGACCGCACCCACCGTGTTGACATTTCCCAGCACGGGGTAGGCGCCGTCGCCGATGACGAGCTCCCGGGCATTGCCGTCCAGCAGCGTGACGCCGACGATGCCGAACCCCGCCGCGCGGTTGCGGCTGAGCGTCTGGACGACGTACTCGACGTCCTCACGATTCCCGACGACCAGAGTGCGGGACGAGAAGCGTCCTCGTCCGCGCTGCACGGTCAGCCAGCGACGACACGACCACCGGCTCAGCAGCAGCAGTCCCAGCCCGGAGGGGAGAGCGACGAGCAGGAGCAGCTGCATTCCATGCAGGCTCAGGAGCGCGTCGCCGATGGCCAGGGCGCCGAATGCCAAGCCGGTGGCGTGCGCGACACCGCGGTACTCGACCACACTGGGGCGGAAGAGTGCGGCATCGCGTGTATGGGTGCCCCCCAGCATCGTCCACCACACAGCGCACAGAAGGGATGCGCGCAGGACGGTGTCGAGCAGAGGCGCTCCCAGCTGGAGCTGGATGACCGAGGTGAGGCCCACTGCGAGGGCGATCATCCCGGCATCCGTGATGTGGAGAAGCATCTTGTAGCGCCGCTCCCAGCGGCGGCGCTGCTCCAGCGTGATGGTCGCACGCGGTGCCGCGATCGTATCGGGCACGACGTGCAGAGCTCGTGGTGCCGGAGCATGGCGAACCGTCGCCGCGCCCCGATGGAGGTTCAGGACCTCGTCGACGGAGGTCATGCTGCAGCCTCACGAGCCTTCGATGTGCACATTCCCCAGTGCGACATGATTTCCCCAGTTTCCCCAGATGTTCCCCAGTGCTCACCGCCCCAGACGGTGACCTTCGCCCTCATCGACCCCTCGACGGTTGGGCTGAGCGATCCTCGGATCGCCCGGCGGATTCGGCTCCCCAGCCTTGTCCGCTGTCTCCGCTGTCAGTGCAGCGGAGGGCTTCGCGTGGCGTTGCGGCTCACCCGCTCACCGCCAGTTCGTTGCGCGTCAGCGCATCCAGTGCGTGACGCAGCCTTGTGCTGGACGTGTGCGCGGTGTACGGGAAGTACACGACCTCGACTCCGACCATCCTGAAGTCGGACTCGAGCCGCAGCCCCTTCTCGGTTCCACGCCAGTCGTCGCCCTTGAAGAAGTGCGTGAAGCGCACATCCTCCCAGGCATCCAGCTTGCTCGGACTCGTCTCGACGTACACGTCATCGACGTAGACGATGCTGCGGACGATCTCCGCCCGCTCCGCGGTCGGTATGACGGGCTCGATGCCCTTGACCGCGCGAAGCATCTCGTCGCTGACGACGCCGGCGATGAGCCGATCGCAGTTCTCACGTGCGTGGCGCAAGATGTTCAGGTGGCCGACATGAAAAAGGTCGAAAGCCCCTGCCGCATACCCGATGCGCATCCCCATGATCTCCCCAGATCTGATTCCCCAAAAAGGCGGATCCCCATCCACCTACGACTCCCAATGCCGTAGGTGCGAGTCTAGTGGGAGTTACCCGGGTAGCGCAATGATCATGACGTAACGGTGTGTCGCGCGGCTCCGGGACGGGTGCTCCGGCGCCGGTAGCATGAAGCACCGGCGCAATGATAGGGGATACCGTGACCGACGAGATGACGCGACTGCTGGGCGCCGCGCCGGAGTACGTGGAGGAGCGCCCCGGGAAGAGCCACGTGCGCGTGGGGATCGCCGTGCTCCTGCTGCTGGTCTACCTGGGTGTGGTGCTGGCGATGACCATATCGCCCACTCCGCTCGACCGAGGCTACGCGAGCTCGATCGACAAGGTTCTGAGCGTGCTGCATCGCAACGGCGTCCCCGAGTGGTTCGGCTACTCCAAGCTGGAGTTCACTGCCAACATCGCGATGTTCGTGCCCCTCGGGTTCCTGGTAGGGCTCGCACTGCCCACGCGCGTCGCCTGGCTGGGGCTCTTCCTGCTGCCGGCGTTCTCGGGCGCGATCGAGCTGACGCAGGCCGCCATGCTCTCGCAGCGGTTCGCGACCGTGCAGGACGTGGTCGCCAACAGTGTCGGCGGCTGGATCGGCCTGTTCGTGGCATTCGCCATCCGGGCCATGGTGCATGCGAGGGATCAGAAGGTGATCGCGCAGGCAGAGTGGGTTGCCAGGCGCTAGAGATGGTGAGCGGGGGATCCACGAGATGACTGGTGTCTTTGTCTCATAGACATTGCAGGTGGCCCCGATCTGTGCCGAGTTTGTCAATCAGCTACGTATGAGAGTCTTGATGGCAGGAAAGACGTCTCGCGGGCGAGGCAGCGTGTCACTGACGCGGCCAGCGATCGCATGCGCGACCATGCCGTTCGAGACGAAGAGAGCGATGCTGACTCCAAGTGCAGCTCCAGTTACTGAGTACATGAGGCCCAGCACGACGAACCCGACGACAAGGATGCCCAGAGTTACGACTTGGATGATTGTGAGGCGGAGTCCGCGTTTCTGCGCCGCCATCCATGTCGCGCCACAATATGTAGAGATGGTTGCGGGTACGGCGAGGCACAGCATCACGGTCGGAAGTATCGCGTCAGAGAAGTCTTCGCCGAAGACGATCGGAATTCCCACGTAACTCGCAACGGCCAGCGGGATCACGAGGAGAGTTCCGAGTGCAAAGCCATATCGCATCGACCTCGCTCCGCTTCCATCTGTGGCTGCCGTGTCTCCAGTCATCCCATTGAACATTGCGGCTGCGGTTGCGTGTGCAATCGGGGTGCTCAGCCCAGAGATCGTCGCCGCCACCGAATACAGTCCGGCCCCGACCGGACCGAGTAGCGGCAGTGCGATCACCTGATCCAGACGCCGGGTGCCTACATCGGCGAGCTGGGCGCCGATGAGCGTCCATCCTTCTCGGATCACCAGCCGTAGGAGCTGGAACCCGCCGAAGCCGGAACGGAGCCAGCAGATGCCAACGGTGAATGCGACCAGGTTCCCCAGTGTGGATGCGTAGACAACACCGGCGACTGTGAGGCTCGAAGTCAGCCAGAGCAGCACTATCCCTGCAAACATCGTTGCGGATTGAAGAACTCCGAGGATCCCCATGCGCCGGAACTGCCGGGTGGCTACGAGCACAGAAACATCCTGTGCCCAGGAGACGCTGAGTGGTGTCATCGCCATAGCAATTAGGAAGGCAATCCGATCAGTGAGGGGAACCCCGCTGAATAGCACGGCATCTGTTCCTAGGCCTAAAGCGATGGCCGGCAGAAGTGTTATCGCTGCGAATGCGCGCCCTGAACCCAGAACTGGGCGTAGGGGCTCACCTACGGCTATGCGCCGTCGCAGCACCAGTGGTACTCCGAGCCCCAGGAACACTGTTGCAATGGTGATCACCGCAATCATCGTCGCTGAGACTCCGCGACCGTCGGGTCCGAGAGCCCTCGCGATGATGGGTACGGTGAGGAGGGACATGGTGATGGAGATGTAGCGGCCGATTGCGATCAGCGAGGGGCTACCACCATCTTTTGCAAGGGCGGAGGCCATAAGTTCAATTGAGTCCGAGTCGTCGCGCGATCTCAGCAGGGTCCCCATCCGCGTCCCTTCGGACACGGGCGAATCCTGCTGCTTTGCGTACGCGGAGGTCGAGGTAGACCACGTGGAATGGGATGCGCCGAATGTCGCCCATCATGGTCAACACTGGGAGACTGGACGACCACTTGCGCTTCATAAACTTGTACCCTGCGGCGTAGTCGGGTCCCAGTGAGATAACCGGTCGACTGTGGTGAATCACGGTGACTGGTACGACTACGGCACGGAGACCGCGCTCACGCGCGGTGAGTGCGATGTCTGTGGCGTACAGGTGAAAGCCGGGTAGGTCGACGTCGAATCGTAGCCCGGATGATCGTCGAACGACGATCACGATCTCGTCGAGTGTGGCGACTTCTTCCGCGGTGGAAATCTCATGTCCCACGAGTTCCGACATCCCAGTGGACCAGGCCTGACCAACCGTCTGTCCCTCGACAGAACGTCCGATAAGACCCACAACTGCAACATTATCGGGTTGGGTCGCGAGTAGACCTTCGAGCCTGGACAGAGAGTCCGACGGGAAATAGACGTCCTGATGTGCGAGGGCGACCCATTCGGACGCGCTGGAATCGATCGCAGCGTTCAGAGCAGTGGCGGCACTGTCGTAACCGCGGAAAGCGTTGAAGGTGAACTGCCTGGAGGCGATTTCCGGAGATGCCCCAAGGCATGTGTTGAGTACCCTCTCATCGGCGACTGCTGCTGCGACAGAGAGAAACGCCGATGGAGTGGTCTGGCCGTGCAGGGTCACCGGATACCAATCGTTCGTGTCAACGTGCCAATAGTTGCGCGCGCACTTGCGATGGGGGAGCGCAACAGTTTGCGCAGAATGCCGAATCCGGCGTAGCGCGGAGGGCGGCGCAGCCCGATGAGCCGACCGAGTAGGCGCCCGCCGAGCACCGCTCGCCGAGTGGTCTGAAGTGGTTGTACTCGCGCGACTTCGTCAAGATCGACAGTCCCGATAGTGATAATGCCATCCAGAGCGGCCTGCTCTATCAGCTGATGACCGCGGCGGGTCCGCGCGATGATGACAGAGTTCCCGTCTCCGTCCTTGAATAGCGGAAAGCCGTGCTCATCTGCTTCCCAGAAGTCGCCGACTGAGATATCCGCATACATGCCGGTTCCATCGACGCAAAGCTTGCATCTCCACTGGAGGTCCATCCCGAGGTGCTTCCCCCAGGACTCCTCGTAAGAGCAGGATGCCGATTCCCCGGTGTTGATACGGACGCGGAAGTTGCCGGGCCAACCGTCACCGCGATATTGGAGGTCAGTGATAGCTGTCGACTCGGTTGAAGGGAGGAGCTTCCTGATCAGGCCGTCGGTGGCCCTTTGACTTGGAGTTCCGGCGCAGAAGAATGAGAGCATCACGGGCGAGTCGATGCCGCGCTCCTCAACGATTGCACGGGCGGCGGCGACCTCGCAGGGCTTTGCGATCAGAGCTGTGGCGGGACTCGGGTCCCATCCGGTGAGAGCCGCAACGGGTGCATAGCGAGAGCCCGACGCAGAAATTGCCTCGGCGCGTGAGGTAATGCGAACCGGAGTCGTCTGCTGGGGCGCTTGCGGGGAGGCCGCAACGGCGGAAACTGCCCGGGAACGACCGGTCCGAACGAGCCAATCCGCGAGTGCGGTGAGAACTCCCCCGCTGCTCCCGGCATGACGGATATCCGGGTCAGTGGCAGCGCCTTGCCATGCGCTCCAGTATCGACCGAACACAGGATGCTCGTGTGATTCCGCAGGCGGAGCGGTCAAACGGGCGCCGGGACAGATCCGGCGGAATGAACGTGCTTCATCGTGTGACGACTTGCCCCCCTCAATGTCAACACGAGGTCGATCAAATCCGTCGGCAGAACGAACCATGGTTATTCGGTCAGAGATCAGTGCGCATCCGCCACATCCGCTACAGTTGCCATCAGCAACGACGCGAGAAACAGCGCGAGTCAGCGCGTCGGTCCTCATGCTGCGGCTCTCCGGGTGAGCCGCAGAGCCGCGATTACCTCTTCAAGCCGGGTAGCTGCCATATCATTGATCCTCTCGATCGATTCATGCTCAAATCCGGTTTCGAGGTAGCGCATCGTCGCCGCCGGAAGAGCTTTCGTGTCTCGGACGTCAAGGCTGAGGTTCCAGCCAAGGTCCGACAGCAACGGCGCAAACTTGCGGGAGTATGCCCAGGGTATCGAGGGAGTCCCAGTAGACAATGCGTTCAAGCAGGAGTGCATTCGGGCACCAATGACAACGGACGCGCCAGCAACAATCGATCTCACGTCAGTGAGATCGCGGGGGATGATCGTTTCGATGTCTCCACCTGCGAGGCGCGCCGCTTGACGGATTGCTACGACGTCATTGTCGGTCGTGGGATTGTCGATGACATGGGCCAGCAATGAGACACTTCGGCCAGACGAGCGGATCTGTGCGATCGTGGCGAGCACGGCGGTGCGGTACTCGACGGCGTTAACATGCTTGTCCGAGTTCCAGAGCAAGCCCGAAACGTTCATGACAATGTCGCGAGGCGTCACCTGGGAAGGAATCGGCTGAGGGAGTGCGAATACGACATCGGTCGATAAAACAGCCTTCCGACCCAGTGCACTACTGAAACCCAGGCTGATGGGATCTCGCGCGAATACGGTGGTGGCGGAGCGCAGACTCGAACGGGCAATCAATCGAGACCATACGGTGCCGAAGGGGCCGATAGTCTGAGGCCCCATAACAAGTGCGACGCCGATCTCGTGTGCGACGCGGTGCGCATAGTTCATGGTGATAAGACGCTTCGCCCCGTAGATGTCCGCGAAGCTATCACCGGCGCCTGAGTCGAGAACCAGATCATATTGCGAGAGCTTCGTCTTGATTGGTCCCTCCGGCCTACCAAGATCCTTAAGAATGGTCCGCCCGCCGAAGCCTATCTTCGAGTCTCCTGGGCCGTAATCCTGGAAGTCAACTTGGGTTTCTTCACCAAAGGCAGCGACTGCGAGAGCCTTCATACCTTGTGCGAGGACACGAACGCCGAGGTTGGCGGATTTGGAGTCCGCCCATAGGACCAACACCTTCATTCTGGATCGTCTCCAACCGTGGATCGAGGGCGGAAGAAGGGAGACAGGAACGGACGCCCCGCTCTTCGCCAGGTAAGTGTCGCGGTGCAGGCGCCAAGCAGGCAGTACCAAAGCATGCTTGATGCATCCCAGCCGTGAAGAGACATGATAAATCCCAGAGAATTCAGTAGCAGTGTGGCGATTCCCAATACCGGCGCGTTCCTCAACGCAAGTAATGCGACTGCAAAAGTCGCCATGTACACGATGATGCCGAGCCAGCCTGCCGCAAATACAGCGAAGACCAACTCTGAGTCTGCTGAGCGGGCGAGATCCACCGGTCCTCTGAGTTGCGAGTTCATCATCCATTCTCCGGATGGAACCGTTCCGAGAACATAGCCCAACGGCCGCTCGATAAGCACTTGCTTCAGCAGCGCGTAGCTTGCAAATCTATAGTTCGCACTGTAGTCGACCCCAGTCTTCCCCGGGATGAATGGCGACCAGATGAACGTCGACAGCATCGCCAACGCGAAGAAAGCTATGCCTGTAAGAGCAGAGAGGACCCACCAGCGTTTCTGCATAAACGTGACTGCGCGAGGGAATACCTGCAGGAGTGCCACCAGAACGCACAGCACAGCGGCAGCGCGACTTCCTGTCGCCCAGCAGCCGGCAATGAGCACAAGAGTCAACGGAATTCGGAATCGGAGAGAATTGACGGTCGCGGCGAGTGCGACAGCGACAGCGAGGAGCGCGCCGAGCACGAGTACGTGCTCGGCGCCAACCAGCGCACGCGTCGAGCCTTCCCTCTGGCTGGTCAAGAACGTCATGCCGCGGCCGAGAAGTGAAACAGTGAAAACGGACTCGATAACAGCCAAAACAGCGGTGACGGAGGCTACTACGAGATATGTATACGTAAGAACTCGACCGCCGGCGTTGCGAAATGAAAGTGCGCCGAATATTGAGTACAACGGGAATAACACAAGCATATGCTCGGCATTGACTGCGGACATACGGTCATGATTCGTGTTCGCGATTGTCTCGATTGTGCCGACGGCCACGATTACAGCAATGGTGACGGCAACAGACAGAAGAAGATTCCTTCGCCGTGCGTTTCCACTGAGCCAGACCTCTGAAAGAAGTGCCACCGTGCCGAGGGCAAGTGCCACGACGCGCAACGGCACGAGATCGCCAAGAATGGACGGATAAAATACGAATGCTGCGAGCACGAGACCCAACACGGTTCTAACCCAGTGGGCTGCTGGCGGCATGACCTGTTTCTGCTGCGCCACAACGTGCTCCATCAGATATTGCGCTTTCTGAGTTCTTTCTCAGCGGAAAGCCATCCTGCAATAATTTGTTGTGAGTCGCGCCAAGATCCGCGTCCTGTCACAAGTTTTCGCGCGAATGCGCGACCGACGGCGAATATCAGAGCTGCACGGCCTGTCCAGGCGCTGAAATGACGAGACTGGAAAAGAAGAGTATTTCGTCCCAATAGCCTGGGTGGGATTCCGCTAGATGCCTGGTGGCCCACGGCTGTTGGGACCCAGAGAATCCGGTATCCCGCTTTGCGGAGACGTACGTGCAAGTCGGTCTCCTCGAAATATAAGAAGTAGGACTCATCGAACGGAAACTGCCCCAACAAATGGGTGCGGTACAGGATGAGGGCGCCGTCGAGCCACTCCCTGTCGCGTGGCTCGCCGGGTGCCTCATCGATTTCTCGATAGTGCTCGGCGCGACGCAGGAACCGAGTGAAATAACCACCCGTAGACCACACGAGGCCTGACCCTTCCAGGAGTAGGGTTGGTCCAGCGGCGGCGGCTCCGGGGTGTGTCTGCATTGCGCTCAGAAGAGCGGAAAGCAACTCAAAGTTGACCTCTGCTTCATGAGACGCAACTAGGGTGAGGGGCGCAGGGCTATCGGCTTCTTCGAGAAGCCTCACTCCGAGATTTGCTGCCGCGCCGTACCCATGGTTGGCAACCCTGGCATATCGGACACCTGCGGGCAGTACCAAGTCCGCGTCGTTCGAGGGCGAATTATCAACGACGATGATTCTCTGTGCGGCGATTCCGCTTGACAGCGCGCCATGTACCACTTTATCGACGCTTTTTGGTTGCCGATGGTGGATGATTACACATTGAACCTCCGCCTCGGACCTCACGAACGCTTCCTTGATCGCCAACGTAAGCCGGATGGGTAGCCGAGCATCTTTGCGAGATCGCCCGCCACGACCACGAGGGGAACCAGCAACAGTGCGACCAACAAGCCCGAACCGAAATAGCGTCTGCGGCGAGTAAGGCGTCTCCAGAACTTGGACATGTAGGCGACGGCGCAGATAAGAAGAACGGCCCAGATCCATGGAATGAGGAAGCCTGTAGCAAGTAACGTCGCGCCGAACAGATATGCGGAGTAGCGGACAGCATGGCGCTTCGACCAAAGGTGCGCTTTACCATCGCCGCGTGCGTAGCGGTAGTACTGCTTAATGAATGCTCGGATGGACGGTCGAGCTGACCACGACACCAGAGCCCGCGGCTCGAAGGCAAAGTGCAGTCCGGCATCCTTCATAGCTATATCAAAGACGAGATCTTCGCAATAATCCAGCCACTCGGGGTAGCCGCCGACCGCCTCCCAGGCATCACGTGTAAACGAGACGGACCTGCTCGACGGAAGGAAATGAGCGGGATCGACCTCTTCGAGTGTCGGTGTGACAGCGAATGCGATGGTCCGTTGCATCAGTGTGGTTCCCACGGGGAAGAAGAAGCCGCTGACGACGTCGGCCCCTGTCTCCGCCGCGGTCGCGAGAAGGTTCCGCCCCCAGTCCGGGTCGACTACGGTGCCGGCGTCTGTGATTAGGAGGCGATCATATTTGGCCGCGGAGATCGCGAGATTCCGACCCTTTGATATCCCTGCCCCGATTGATTCGATGACCCTAACGACCACTCCAACAGGCGGGATCCACGCTCGAATGATCTCTGCGGTTCCGTCGGTTGATCCGCCGTCGACGACGACGATCTCACCCGGGAGCTGTGTCTGGTCTCTCAGCGAGTCCAGGAAGCCGGAAATCGAACTCGCCTCGTTGAGCACAGTGATGATCAGGGAAGCTCTTGTGTCTGTCACTGGTGAGTAGCCTCTCTCGGTCCGAACACGGCTCGCGTGATGTTGGTGTGAACTATCGATGCCAGCCGCCGTGGTAGCAGTAGAGAGGGGTATCTCGAATAGAACTTAGTCAATGATGCGATCTCGCGTCGCCAGGGGGTGAAACGGAAGCGGCCCGACGTCTCCCTGGCCCACCCGTGTTCCATCTCTGCCGTTGGTACAAGAAGCACTGGGACTCGAGCTTCCCAGCTCCTCAGACCGAGATCGGAATCCTCGTAGTAGAGGAAGAAGTGTGGGTCCCATACGCCGAACTGATCGAACTGGGCTCTGTGTCCGAACACTGCGGCACCCATCAGCCAGACAACTGGACGTGGCCGTTCGTTGTCGCTGGAAAGCAGGTAGGCGGGGTCGTCGCCGCGGAGACGATTTCGCACTTTTGCCGACAGCGTCGGGAATCCCCGGCCGTTCGGCTGAAGTGTCCCGTCGGCGTTGCGCAACTGCGGACCCACGATTGCGCCGGCTTCTTCCGCAACTTGATCAAGGATGTGCAGGGAGTCGGAGGTAAGCCGTATGTCTGGATTAACAAACCCGATAAAGTTTGATCGTGCGATCTGGTATCCGACATTGTTGGCGTAAGAGAATCCGTGATTGCGGTGCAACCTGATGACAGTTGCGCCCAGTCTTGTCGCGACAGCAACAGAATCATCGGTTGAAGCATTGTCGACCACGACCCACTCGATTCCTTCAATTCCGGGCGTCCAGAAATGTTCGAGCGTGCGTGCACTGTTGTAGGCGACGGTGATGATCGTGCACCACGGTGCTGGGCTGGCGGAACCTTGTATGTGTGTCATCTTGATCGGTAGTTATGCGTGGAATGGAGGCTCGCGGGCTTGAGCTGGTCCTGACCGCGGCGACCGGGTCGAGACTTTGACTTGATCTGCCTCATCATAGCGATTTCGGGTGCCGGGCTCGCGTCGTTGCATCCGATACTCTGAACGCGGTGAGTCGTGTAGGGATCGGAGAGTCGTGTCAGCGTTGAGGCCGGGAGAACCCACGCGCATGCGGATCGCACGCCGATGGCCGAGACGGTACGCGGCGAGACTTCGTCTCACAGACGGTCTGGTGCTGGTCGCTCTGCTCTGGACCTATGTTGTCGTCTCGCGGGGCATGGGCGCCGAACTCGACATGGTCGCATGGCCGGGCGGGCCCACGATCCCCTACTGGGCCGCACTCGTCGTCACCGGGCTTGTCTGGATGATCGCCCTCGACGCGGCCGACAGCCGCGATGAGCACGTCGTCGGCCAGGGCATCACCGAATACGATCGCGTGTTCCGCGCCACGTTGTCATCCTTCGCCCTGCTGATCGTCTTCGCATTCTTCTTCCGGGTGGATCTCGCCCGCACGATCCTGCTGATCGTGTTCCCGGTCGGCCTGGTGCTGCTGGTGGTCTCCCGCTGGCTGTGGCGGCAGTGGCTGCGCAAGCAGCAGCGCGCCGACAGATTCGTGCACCGTGCCTTGGTCATCGGCGAGCTGCGCAAGTCGGCGCACGTGATCAGAACGCTCAACGGCACCGATGACACCGGCGTGAAGATCCTCGGCCTGCTCACGGAGCAGTCCCAGGGAGCCATGGTCGAGGGTGTGCCGGTGCTCGGAAAGTTCCGAGACCTGGAGCGGGTCGTGCAGCAGCTGCACGTCGACTTCGTCGTGCTCTCCGGAGCGGACGACATCTCTCCGAAGGTGATGCGCCGCATCGGCTGGAACATGGCCAGCCAGGACGTCGACTGGATCGTGGCGCCGTCGCTCACTGACGTGGCCGGCCCCCGCATCCACTCCCGCCCCATGGCCGGTCTTCCGCTGGTGCACGTCGACTACCCCCGGCTTGATGGTGCGCGACGCTTCCTGAAGCGCAGTTTCGACATCGTCGGCTCGGGCCTGCTCATCCTTCTGCTCTCGCCGGTGCTGATCGGCACGGCGATCGCCGTCAAGGTCTCCAGTCCGGGGCCCGTCTTCTACAAGCAGGTGAGAGTCGGCCGCAACAGCACCCACTTCGGCATGCTCAAGTTCCGCTCGATGGTGACGGATGCCGACACCCAGCTTGCGGCACTGCTCGAGGAGCAGGGGCGCAGCGACCAGCCCCTGTTCAAGGTCGACAACGACCCCCGCATCACGCGGGTGGGACGTTTTATCCGCAAATACTCCCTGGATGAGCTGCCACAGCTGTTCAACGTGCTGCTCGGGCAGATGAGCCTGGTCGGGCCGCGTCCGCAGCGCGACGCCGAGGTCGCTCTGTACGATGATGCCGCGTACCGCCGGCTGATGGTGAAGCCCGGCATGAGCGGCCTCTGGCAGGTGAGTGGGCGCTCCACCCTGTCGTGGGAGGACACCATCCGCCTCGACCTGTACTACGTGGAGAACTGGTCGTTCATGCAGGACATCGTGATCCTGTTCCGCACCATCAAGGCGGTCGCCGCGCCCGGTGCCAGCGCGCACTGACAGGCAGTCATCCAGCGGGGATCGATAAGATCCCCGTGATTCCAAGGGGCACTCATCAGCGATTCGACATATCCGCTCACACGCAGTGAGGCACGCCGCGCGCGCGAGGCCGCCGCTGCCGCTGCCACGGCAGAACAGACTCCGACGACTCCCGTGGGCGCCGCCGATGGCGGTGGCGAGCCGTTCCTGGTAGCGCGCGATGAGCCGTCGGGTCTGGACGTCTTCGCGGCGCTCCACGACGATGATTCTGCAGCCGAGGACGATGCGATGGCACGGCTGCAACGGGACTACGAGCAGCTGCACGGTGGTCGTGCATCCGCAGCCGGCGGATCAGACGGCGGGGATGGAGACAGTGGCGACGTGGACGGAGATGCCCCGAAGAAGAAGCGCCGGCGCTGGCCGTGGATCGTCTTCTCGATCCTGGTGGTGCTGCTGATCCTGGCGGGCATCGGAGGCGTGTTCCTGATGCAGGCCATGCAGGTGCGGGATGACCTGACGCAGGCCAAGGGAAAGATCTCGCAGGTGGTCCCACTCGTGAAGGCCGGCGACACCGAGGGCGTCACGCAGACAGCATCCGATGTTCTCAAGCTCACCTCCGAGGCGGACGATATCGTCAGCAACCCGCTGTGGCAGTTCGCTGCAGGGGTGCCTTTCGTGGGGCAGAATGTCGTCGCGGTCAGCGAGACGACCAAGGCCACGCACGTGCTGGTGCGGGATGCCATGCCCGTGGCGCTCGACCTGCTCGGCACCATCGACGTGAAGAATCTCAAAGTGGAGGGCGGCGGGATCAACCTGCAGCCGTTCCGCGATATCCAGCCCAAGCTGCCGCAGATCAAGGCAGCGTTCGACGAGGCCAAGACCCACGTCGACAGGATCGACCGCAAGGCGATCCTGCCGTTCGTGGACAAGAACATCGGGCAGCTGGTCGACATCGTCGATCAGGCCACGCCGGCCGTCGAAACAATCGGGAAGTACCTTCCCGAGATTCTTGCCGTGATGGGCGACGGTGGCGAGCGCACCTATGCGTTGCTCTTCCAGAACAATGCCGAGAGCCGCGCGACCGGTGGCAATCCCGGTGCCGGCGCGATCCTGACGGTCAAGGACGGGCACATCGCGATGCGCGAGGACCGCGACGTGCTGCGCTACTTCCTCGCCGGGCGCACCAATGCGCACACCCAGAAGATCGAGCCCGACGAGACGCGCAAGCTGTTCGAGTCGGACACGGCGAAGTACACGCAGAACTACACCCGCCTGCCGAACTTCCCCGACACGGCCAGAATGTTCGACGGGCTGTGGGCGGACTCGACCGGCGGGCGCCTCGACGGCGTGATCTCGCTGGATCCGGTGGTGCTCTCGCACATGCTGAAGGTCGCCGGCCCGATGCCCATCCCGGGTGAGAAGCAGCAGATCACGGCCGACAACGCCGTGAAGCTGCTGCTGTTCGACACCTATCAGCGTTTCGGTGCAGACGGCGCCGCTTCGGACGCCTATTTCGCCAAGGTATCGTCGGCGGTGTTCAAACACATCATGGGCGGCGGCTGGGATCCGGTCAAGATGTTCGAGCAGTTGCAACTGAGCGCGAAGGAACAGCGCATCAACCTGTGGTTCGCCAAGGACAGCGAGCAGGCGATGGCTGCCGATCTGGGCCTCGACGGCACTGTCGCGGCGACCAACGACAAGATCTCGCAGCTGGGCGTCTACATCAACGACGCGTCCTACTCCAAGCTGGAGTACTTCCTGAGCACATCGATGGCCGTCACCTGCTCGGCGGAGAAGCACACGGTCACGACCAGCATCACGCTCAAGAGCTCGGTACCCGACACCCAGCTCAACGGGTGGACGCTCAACTGGCGGCACGCCAAGCTCGGCATCGACCGCAGGACGATGGCCTTCGACGTCATCTCGACGGCCCTTCCCGGTGGGCAGTTGGTCGCCACTGACCCCGGCAACGGGGACAAGAAGGGTTGGGACCGCGACGGCGCGATCAACGGTCGTCAGGCGAAGAGCCTGTTCATCGAGGTGAAGAAGGGCGAGACCCGCACGGTGTCCTTCACCTCGACCGTTCCGGATGATGCGAAGCAGCCTCTCTCGGTGCGCTATTCGCCCACCGTGACCGACACTCCGGTGACGATCGACGCATCCTGCACGGGGATGTTCCCGTCCGCGAAGTGAGGGTCAGGCTGGTCTTAAGGCGATCTTGCGTATAGACGAAGGTCTACATGTAGCGATCTGAAAGTCGATACGGCACAATGTGTATGTGCCGGAAGAACCCGAATCGACCGACACGAATCGAATGGCCGAGTCGGCCGCATCAGCACTGGAGGAGGTCTGATAGGCCGGCTTGATTCCCGTCGCGCTGGGGAAGCGTACTGGGAAACGGGGAACTGGGGAGTTACTCGTCTGCAGCCGGGCCCGCTGGGGTGGGCCCGGCTGCCACATTCACCTGGATCGTGACGGTGTGACGGACGAATCCGCGGTCAAGCGGTACCCGACGCCGCGTACGGTCTCGATGTACAGCGGGCGGCTGGGGGTGTCACCCAGCTTGCGTCGCAGGTTCGTGATGTGCACCTCGATGGCCCGTTTGTCGGCATCAGTGACCAGGTCGCTGGTCACGTACGAGTCGCCGTGCAGGATCAGCGCCAGCTCGGCCTTGCTGCGCACGCGCCTTCGGGAGTCCATCAGCGCGTTCAGCAGATCGAACTCGGTTCGGGTGAGCTCCACCTCGCTGTCGCGCATCATGACGATCCTCGTGGCCGGATTCAGCCGCAGATCGCGATGCGTCGCCCATGAGGTCTCGGACATGGTGCCCTCTGTCTGGACGGTGCCGGTCAGCACGGGGAGGGGCGCCGTGCTGACCGCGCCTTCGACGGCCTGTGGCGCCAGCACGCGCGGCCTGCGCAGCAGTGCGTCGATGCGCGCCCTCAGCTCGCGCGGCCGGAACGGCTTGTTGATGTACTCGTCGGCGCCGGCGGCGAGGCCCAGCACGACGTCGGCCTCCTCGTCCAGCGCGCTCAGCATGACGATGTACGTCTCGCTCTGCGCGCGGATGCGGCGCGCCGCTTCGAAGCCGTCGATCCCCGGCATGTTCACATCCAGGGTCGTCACCAGCGGCTGGTGCTCGAGGACGGCGGCGACGCCGTCGGTTCCGTTGTCGGCAACCACCGTCGAGAAACCGGCGGACTCCAGGATCTCGGCCAGCAGGTGGCGCACGTCCGGGTCGTCCTCGATCACCACGGCGGTCCTGGGGGGCGGCGAAGGCTCGAGCATCACAGTCCTCTCAGGGAGTCGGGGACACAAATGCTGACGCCAGGCTACCGGCGCGGTCCCCTTCAACAGGCCGATGTGACGCTGGGGAGGAATTCTACTCGTCCGGGCCGTGGATCCGCTCCCAGCGGTCCCCGCCCTTCCTGGCTGCGGTCACCGCGGCCTCGGATGCAGCCGAGACCAGCACGTCGTACTCGTACCCCACGACACTCACCGACGCCCAGCCGATGCTGGCCGAGGAGCGAAGCGGCAGCGGCGGCGAGGAGTCGTCGGTCTTCGTGACGCGCTCGAGCAGCTCCGTCAGCAGCTCCCGCACGCCGCCGGGCGAACGGGGGATCAGCGCCACGAACCTGGCCGGATTGATCCGCTCGATGTCGGCATCCGAGGGCAGCGTACCGTCCACAGCCAGCGCGAATCGCTCGCATACCTCGGTGAACGCAGCGGCGCTGGTGGCCTGCCGGATGTCGTCGGGGTCGTCGAGGCGGATGTCGAGCATCGCCCACCACTCGTCACCGGCAGCCCGTGCGCGGCCCAGGCGGTTGCGCGCCGTGAGTTCGAAGCTGCGCTGGGGTGCCGAGGAGGTGTCGTCCGAGCGCGTCGCGAGGAGCAGCGTGGTGACGAGCGCGCACGTCACGTACACGTTCACGCCGATCATGTTGAGATTGCGGATGAACGCCAGGCTGTCCGCGGGACGGATCTCGCCCAGCGCCTGCAGGGTGCCGTTGATGATGGTGATCACGGCGAAGACCGCGTAGGCGGCGGACACGGCCATCAACGGCAGCGCCTCGTTGCGCAGCTGCGGTCCGAGCCGTGCGAGTTCGGCGATGATGAGCGCCGCGAAGACGGACATCGTCGTGAACACCACCCGGAACGCGATCGTGTAGACATCGAGCGCCGTCGCGGTGAGCAGGATCGCCGGGATGGCTGCGAGCAGGGCGAACGTCAGGGGCAGGAACAGCCGCCGCAGGCCGCGATACGCACGCAGCCCGGACCAGATCAGCGGCATCGGCGCGACGACGAGCGACGACCCCAGCGCGCGGAGCTCGGCAGGGTAGGCGTACTCCTGGGCGAGCCATACGTAGGACCCGATCATCGCCATCGCGAATGCGGCTGACCACAGCGCCGTGGCCCGAGAAGGGCGGCGCAGGAATCCGAGTCCGATGAAGATCACGGTCGCGAGAGTGGAGATCGCGATCATCGGCATGACGAGCGTCGATGTGATCATGCGGGCCTTCCGTCGTGAGAGGTGGGGAGCCGAGTGGGGAGGACGACGCTCACCTCGGTGCCTGTGCCCAGTTCGCTCTCCACCTCCAGCCGGCCGCCTGCGGCGACGATGATGTCGCGTGAGATGCTCAGTCCGAGACCGGTGCCGGGGATGCCGCGCGCACGGGCCAGCTCGGTGCGGAACTCCCGCTCGAAGATGCGCGGCAGATCGGGTCCGGCGATGCCGATGCCGGTGTCGGCGACGGTCAGGGCGACCTCGTCGGCGGTGGGACGGTATCCGGTCACCGAGACCCTCCCGCCGCGCTGCGCGTACTTGATCGCGTTGCCGATCACATTGTCGACCACCTGGCGGATGCGGAACGCATCCCCCCAGAGCCTCAGCGGCTCATCGAGAGCGGACTCCACCGTGACTCCGGCGGAGTCCGCCGCGGGAGCGAAGCCCTCGAGCGAGGAGCGTGCGATCTCGGCCAGGTCGAAGTCGATGCCCGGGTCGTCCTGCTGCTTGGCGGGGCTCGACAGCGCGTCGTCGATCAGCCGCTCCATGCGGCCCGCAGCCCGGTCGACCACGCGCAGCTGCTCGAGCGCGGCATCCGGCATCCCATCCCTCTCGATGAGCAGTTCGATGTGCCCGAGGATCGCCGTGAGCGGATTGCGCAGCTCGTGCGAGATCGTCCGCCGCCTCGCGTTCTCGCTGGCGTCGGGATCCGTGCTCTTGGTCACGTCCTCCACGACGAGCAGCAGGCCGTCGCCGGTCACGATGCCGTGATCGATCGTCTTCGTGGAGGCCTTCACCGCGCGCCACTCGCCGTCCAACCCGAACAGCCAGACGACCTCGTCGGTGAAGCGCTCGCCGCGTGACGCACGGGCGATCGTGGTCCGGTCGGAGGGCACGGGTGCACCACGCCGGCTGTGATACTCCACGGAGCGGATCGGATGCTGCTGCGCGTCGCCGCCCAGGGCGAAGATCGTGCGGAACATGTCATTGGATATTTCGAGGAGCCCGGTGGGGCCCACCCGGGCGACGCCCACGTCCAGCGAGTTCATCAGCCGGCTCGTCCGGGCCTTCTGCTCGTTCACGCGCTGCAGCGCCCGGGTGAGCCGGTCGGACTGGGTGCGGAGAAGCTGACGGGCGGAGCGGTTCCGCCGTGCGCCCACCGCCATGATCATCCCGACGAAGCCCAGCGTGATCATCAGCACGACGGCGTTGATCGAGGTCGTGACGGAGATGCCGAGGACGAGCAGACCCGCGAGGCAGATCAGCAGGATCAGCGCCAGCGCGCCGATCAGCACGCCGACGGAGAAGTACGTGCCGACCCAGGCGATCGGGAGAACCCACAAGAAAGCGACCACGGGCGTGTCGCCGATGGCGATCAGCGAGATGGCCACGATGTCCAGGATCGGGAGCACGAGGACTCCGGGCGCGCCGATCTGGTGCCAGGGCGCCGCCAGCGACCCGATCGCGATGGCGATGATCAGCACGAGACCCGCGCTGAAGCATCCGTTGGCGAACCGCGTCGGCGCCAGCAGTGCCACTCCCGCGCTGATCGTCACCACGGTGAAGGCGATCACCAGCTGCCATTGCCAGATCGACCGGCAGCGCGCGTCGCCGAAAGTCCGCGCGACCGGGTGCGAGGGCGCGCGGAAGCCGGTCAGCATGGCCACAGTCTAGCCAGGCGCCGTGCGCTGGACGGCGGCGCGAAGCGGCCGGATTCCGGCATCCGCCTGCGCTTCTGACGGCCGATACGATGTAACCCGTGACATCCGCCGCCAACCTGCCGCTGTCCCAGTACCGCGAGATCGACCGGGCCGACTGGGCGCGCCTGTCGGCGGGGCTGGATCAGCCGCTCAGCGAGACCGAGGTCGTCGGCATCCGCGGCATCGGCGACCGCCTCAACCTCGACGAGGTGCGCGAGGTGTACATGCCGCTGAGCCGGCTGCTGAGCCTGTACGCGTCCTCCACCCGCAAGCTGGGAGCTGCCACCAGCGAGTTCCTGCAGGAGGAGGACTCCACGACCCCGTTCATCGTGGGGGTGGCAGGCTCGGTCGCGGTCGGCAAGTCCACCATCGCCCGCCTGCTGCGCGAGCTGATGAGCCGCTGGCCCGGCACGCCACGGGTGGAGCTGGTCACCACCGACGGGTTCCTCTACCCCAACGCCGAGCTGGAGCGTCGTGGGCTGATGGACCGCAAGGGCTTCCCGGAGTCGTACGACCGCCGGGCGCTCATCTCCTTCCTCACCGAGGTCAAGAGCGGCGCCGCCGAGGCACGTGCCCCCTTCTACTCGCACATGCGCTACGACATCGTCCCCGACGCGACCGTGGTCGTGCGCCGCCCCGACGTCGTGATCGTCGAGGGCCTGAACGTGCTGCAGCCGCCGCCCGCGCCCAACGACGTGGCCGTCAGCGACCTGTTCGACTTCTCCATCTACGTCGACGCCGACCCGAAGCACATCGAGCGCTGGTACACCGACCGCTTCCTCGCGCTGCGTGAAGCGGCGTTCTCCAACCCGTCGTCGTACTTCAACGTGTTCGCGCATCTCACCGACGAGGAGGCCGTGACCACGGCGCTCGGGTACTGGAACGAGATCAACATGCCGAACCTCGTCGAGAACGTCATGCCCACCAAGCACCGCGCGACCCTCGTGCTGCGCAAGGGCGCCGACCACGCCGTGGAGAGCGTGCAGCTGCGGAAGGTCTGAGGCGGAGCGCGTTCGGCATCCGCTTTCGTTCGGATGCCTAGCAAAATGTGCCCGTTACCCTGGAACCCATGTGTGGAATCGTCGGATACGTGGGCCCGCGCCCCAGCCAGGACATCCTTCTCTCGGGGCTGGCCCGTCTCGAGTACCGGGGTTATGACTCCGCGGGCATCGCCGTGATCGACACTGACGGACACCTGGGCATGCGCAAGAAGGCCGGCAAGCTCGCCGCGCTGCGCGGGTCGCTCGAGGACGCCCCGCTCGGCGACGGCACGACCGGTATCGGCCACACCCGCTGGGCCACGCACGGCGGCCCGACCGACGTCAACGCGCACCCGCACCTGGCAGACGAGGGCCGCCTCGCAGTCATCCACAACGGCATCATCGAGAACTTCGCCGCGCTGCGCGACGAGCTCGCCGCCGAGGGCGTGGAGTTCCTCAGCGAGACCGACACCGAGGTCGCCGCGGCCCTGCTGGGGCGCGAGTACCGGGCATCCGGCGACCTTGTCGCAGCCTTCCGCACCGTCGTGAACCGCCTCGAGGGCGCGTTCACGCTGCTGGCCATGCACCAGGATCAGCCGGGCCTCGTCGTCGGCGCCCGCCGCAACTCGCCGCTCGTGATCGGCCTGGGTGAGGGCGAGAACTTCCTCGGGTCCGACGTCGCGGCCTTCGTGGAGCACACCCGCCATGCGCTGGCCATCGGTCAGGACCAGATCGTCGCGATCACCCCGTCGTCCGTGACCGTGACCACCTTCGAGGGCGAGCCGGTCGAGGCGCAGCCGTTCGAGGTCTCCTGGGACGCCGCCGCAGCCGAGAAGGGCGGCTGGCCGTCGTTCATGGCCAAGGAGGTCGCCGAGCAGCCGGACGCTGTGGCCAACACGATCCGCGGGCGCATCCACGACGGCGAGGTCGTCATCCCCGAGCTCGTCGGTCACGACGAGCTGTTCAGCGGCATCAATCGCGTCATCATCACCGCCTGCGGCACGGCATCGTACGCCGCGCTCGTCGGCAAGTACGCGATCGAGCAGTGGGCGCGCGTGCCCGTCGAGGTCGAACTCGCGCACGAGTTCCGCTACCGCGACCCGGTGATCGGAGACGACACCCTGGTCGTGTCGATCAGCCAGTCCGGCGAGACCATGGACACCCTGATGGCCGTCAAATACGCCACTGAGCGCGGCGCGCGCACGCTGTCGATCTGCAACACCCAGGGTGCGACGATCCCGCGCGAGTCGGATGCCGTGGTCTACACGCACGCCGGACCCGAGGTCGCCGTCGCCTCGACCAAGGCCTTCTCCGCGCAGATCACCGCCCTGCTGCTGCTGGGCCTGCACATGGGCCGCGTGCGCGGCACGCTGACCGCCGAAGCCGCCGAGACGATCGCCGAGCTGCAGGTGCTGCCCGAGAAGGTCGCGCAGGTGCTGGCCGAGGAGAGCGAGCACGTCTCGCAGCTGGCCGGCTGGATGGCCGACACCCGCTCCGTGCTGTTCCTGGGGCGCCACGTCGGCTACCCGATCGCCCTCGAGGGCGCGCTCAAGCTCAAGGAGATCTCGTACATCCACGCCGAGGGCTTCGCCGCCGGCGAGCTCAAGCACGGGCCGATCGCGCTCATCGAGCCCGGTCAGCCGGTGTTCGTGCTGGTGCCGTCGCCGCGCCACTCCGCGCTGCTGCACTCGAAGGTGGTCTCCAACATCCAGGAGATCCGCGCCCGCGGCGCCCGCGTGATCGTCGTGGCAGAGGAGGGCGACGCCGCCGTGCTGCCCTACGCCGACGAGGTCATCCGCATCCCGCTGGCATCGCCGCTGCTGGAGCCGATCCTCTCGGTCGTGCCGCTGCAGATCTTCGCCATGGCCCTCGCCACCGCGAAGGGCCTGGACGTCGACCAGCCCCGCAACCTCGCGAAGTCCGTCACGGTCGAGTAGCCCCCGGCCCCGGCATCCGCCCGCCCCAACCCCCGCCCCGCCCCCGGCATCCGCCCGCCCCGGCCCCCGGCTGGTATGGATGTCGGTCGAGGGTACGGATGTCGGCTCGGATGCCGCGGATGAGCCGACATCCGTGATCTGAGCCGACATCCGTCCCGCTGCCTCAGCCTCGGCCGCGGACGGCTCAGGCGCCTGCCCGCGCCAGTGCGGGCAGGATCGCGCGCACCACGGAATCCCAGTCGCGGACGACCTGTGCGTAGTCGAAGCGCAGCGTCTCGTATCCGTGGCCGGATGCTGCGGCATCCCGCACCAGGTCTTTGTGCAGCCGCTCGGCGCTCGCATGGTTCTCCCGTCCGTCCACCTCGATGATGAGCCGCCCGCCGACGACGAAGTCGACCCGCCCGACATCGGGGATGTCCACCTGGCAGTCCAGGCGGATCCCGAGCAGGTGCAGCCGAAAGCGCAGCAGCGACTCCAAGCCGCTCTGGGCATCGGAGCGCGCGAGATCCAGCATCCATGCGGCGGCCTTCGGCAGCTCCCGCCGGATTCGCCGGCGGTCAGCCGCCGTGATGAGTCGTCTGTTCCACGCGGATTCGTACGCCGCGAAGAACGCTTCCGTGCTCAGACAGCGATATGCGTGCACCAGAGCGGTCGGCACGTCGGCCATCCCGACCTGCGCGGTGCCGGGGGAGTGGTGCACGATGCAGCCGCATCCGGGGTGCGGGTGGGTGCGTCCGGCATGTCCGACCCAGACGTGCACCGTGTCGTCCGGGTCGGGGAGAATCCAGACGCGCTGTGCGCGGAGGGCGTCGGCGCAGGTCAGCTCGCCGCCGTGCGCGGCTGCCGAGCGGACTTTGCGGTCGAGCGTTCTGAGTGCGAACACGCCGGGGCGGATGCGGTCGATGCGCCCGCCGTCGACGGCAGCCGCCAGTTCCTTCCGAGTGCACCCGTACCGCTGCAGGAGAGTGCCGCGGGCGACATCGCCGAATCGTTCAAGCAGGTCTTCGGGTTTCAGCATCCTTCGAGCATCCCCGTGTCCGTCGGGCGCGGCGGGTGAGAACAGGCATCTGTGGAGAGAATCGGCGATATTGGCGCCTGTGCAGGGGGAGTGCACGCGCGGCCCGCGGGGACACCTGTCGGCTCACAGTACGGATGTCGGCCCGTTTGCGGCATCCGGACCGACATCCGTGATCTCGACCGACATCTGTGCCGCGAGCCGGCGCGGGAGCAGCGCGTGCGGCGAGCGCCGAGCCCTGAGCCGCGTGTGCCGCGTGCCGTGACCGGGATCAGCCGATCAGGCCGACGCGGGCCTGGAACCCGTCCCAGTCGCGGGCGGCCTGCGGCGACCACGCCGTCTCCGCGTGCGCGAGCAGGCGCGGGAAGACCAGAGTCTCCAGGTCGGCGTACGAGTCGACGGTCTCGGTCCACAGCGGCGCCTCGATGCCGAGGATCTCGCTCTCGGAGACACCGGGGACGACGGATGCCGGATCCCAGTCGTATGCGGTCCGCAGCGGCACGACCCCGGCCCACGACAGACCCAGCGGGAAGTCCTCCGACGGCTTCATGTCCAGGTAGGTGCGGTCGGATGCCGACATGATCAGCGCCCCACCGCGGGCGACGAAGTGAGCGGCCTCTTCGGCATGGGCGCCCTGCGGCGTCACGCTTCCCCAGTACTGGCCCACGGTGCCTGGTGCGATGTCGGCCACCGCGCCGGCCTCGTGCCAGGTCACGGGCGTCTTGCCCGTGGCCGCGGCGATGCGGGTGACACGGGCGATGAACGTCGCGAAATCCGCCGCCGAAGTGCCCAGGCACTCATCGCCGCCGATGTGCAGGTACGGGCCGGGAGTCATCTCGGCGAGCTCGTTCAGCACGTCGGCCACGAACTCGTACGTGCGCTCCTCGTGGATGCGCACCGAGGAGTGCCCCACGGCCCAGCCGGCGAAGTGCTCGCCGTGCACGGGCAGGTCCTGGCCCAGTGCCGCGGCCTCGGCGACGGCGGTCTCGCTGACCCACGGCTCCTCGACGAGCTCGGGGTAGGCCACGCCGACGGCGTGCGTGTGGCCGGGCAGGTCGACCTCGGGGACGACGGTCATGTGCCGCGCCGCGGCGTACTCGACCACGTGCCGGTAGTCGTCCTTGCTGAGGTACCCGCCCGCGCACGGGCCCGCATCGCCGATCGATCCGCGCTCGGTCAGCAGCGGCCACGAGTCGATCTGGATGCGCCAGCCCTGGTCATCGGTCAGGTGCACGTGCAGGTGGTTGAACTTCAGCGCGCTGGCCCGGTCGATGTAGGCCTCGATCTCCGCCACGGAGAAGAAGTGCCGCGCGAGGTCCAGCATCACCCCGCGGTAGGCGAAGCGCGGGACATCGTCGACGAGCACGCGCGGCACGGCCCAGCCGTCGGGGGTCTCCTGCAGCAGCTGCAGCAGGGTGCGCGTGCCGTAGAAGAGCCCGGCTGCGTCGTGGCCGTGGATGCGGATGCCGTCGCCGCGCGTGTCCAGGGTGTACGCCTCCTGCGCGCCCTGGCCGACGAGCGAGAGCGTGATCTCCACGGCATCCGGATCCGTGCCCTCGGGCAGTCGGGCTGCCGTGCGCAGGGCCAGATCGCCGCGTAGCGCGGCGGCGGCGTCCGCATCGCCGATGATGCGCACGCGAGGAATCGCGAGCGAACCGGCGACGTCGGTGATGCGGGCGGGCAGCGGCACCAGCGGCGCGTAAGTGAAGACCATGAACAAAATCTATCCTGCGCGAGCCCGCCCACCAACCGTCGTGACGCCCGCGAGTAGGCTGGCAGGGTGATCATGGGCACGGGAATCGACCTCGTCGATATCGCGCGCTTCGAGCGCTCGGTGACCCGCACGCCGCGCCTGCTGCAGCGGCTGTTCACCCCCTCCGAGCAGCAGCGCAGGCTGCACTCCCTGGCCGCGCGGTACGCCGCGAAGGAGGCGCTCATCAAGGCGCTCGGCGGCAGCGACGGCGTGCACTGGACCGAGATGGAGATCGTCTCGGAGCCATCCGGGCGCCCGGTGTTCGCGCTGACCGGCTCCACGGCCGAGGTCCTGGTCGAGCGCGGCATCACCGCCGTGCACCTCACCATGTCGCACGACGGCGGACTCGCCATCGCGCACGTCATCCTCGAGAGGACGGATGCATGACCCCCACCTTCCCGTTCCGGCAGGCGCGCATCGACCTGGATGCCATCGCCGACAACGTGCGCCACCTGCGCCGGCTCACCGGCGTCGACGTGATCGGCGTCGTGAAGGCCGACGGCTACGGGCACGGAGCCCCCGCCGTCGCCACGGCGGCTCTCGCCGGAGGGGCTGTGCGCCTGGGCACAGCCACGCTCGAGGAGTCGTTCGCACTGCGCCGCGCCGGCATCACCGCGCCGCTGCTGGCCTGGCTGCACGAGCCCGGCCGCCGGTTCGACGACGCCGTCGAGGCGCGCATCGAGATCGGCATCTCCTCGTACGAGCAGCTGCTGGCGGCATCCGAGGCGGCCGGTTCGCCGGCATCAGTGCATCTGAAGGTCGACACCGGCCTCAGTCGCAACGGCATCGCCACGCACGAGCTGGAGCACGTGCTGGCCGAGGCCGCGCGGCTGGAGCGCATCGGCCGCATCCGCATCGTCGGCCTGTTCAGCCACCTCTCCGGCGCGAGCCGCGAGGACGACCTCGCGCAGCTGGCGAAGTACACCGCGATCCTCGAGATGACCGAGTCGTTCGGCATCCATCCCGAGATCCGTCATCTGGCCGCCACCGCCGCCGCCATCTCGCTGCCCGAGGCGAGACTGGATGCCGTGCGCGTGGGGCTCGGACTCTACGGACTCTCCCCGTTCGCGGGGCGAACCTCGGCCGACCTGGGGCTGCGCCCCGCGATGACGCTCACCGCCGCGGTCGCCGCCGTGCGTCGCGTGCCCGCGGGCGTCGGCGTGTCGTACGACTACACGTACCGCACCGAGCGCGAGACCACGCTGGCGCTGGTGCCGCTGGGCTACGCCGACGGCATTCCGCGGCAGGCGTCGAACCGCGGCCCGGTGCTGGTGGGCGGACGCCCGCATTTCGTGGCCGGCCGCATCGCCATGGACCAGTTCGTCGTCGACGTGGGCGACGAGCCCGTCTCGGTGGGCGACGAGGTGGTGCTGTTCGGCGACCCGACGCTGGGTCAGCCGTCGGCCACCGACTGGGCGGATGCCGCGGGCACCATCAACTGGGAGATCGTCACCCGGATCGGGCCCCGCGTGCCGCGACGGACGGTGTCGTGAGCATCGACCCGGCCTTCCTCGGCAGGCACGAGATCGCGACCACGGATGCCATGGAGCGGCTCGGCCTGCACATCGGCGAGCAGCTGCGGGCCGGTGACCTGCTGGTGCTGACCGGCCCGCTGGGGGCGGGCAAGACGACGTTCACGCGCGGTCTCGCCGAAGGGCTCGGCGTGCGCGGGCCCGTGCAGAGCCCCACATTCGTGATCGCCCGCACGCATCCGTCGCTGGGGGGAGGCGCGCCGCTCGTGCACGTGGATGCCTACCGGCTGGGCTCCGCCGCCGAGCTCGACGATCTGGACATCGACTTCACTCGCTCGGTGGTCGTCATCGAGTGGGGCCGGGAGATGGCCCCTTCGGTGGCCGACGCCTGGTGGGACATCGAGATCGAGCGTCCGGTCGGCGGCGTGGCGGATCTGGCCGACGAGGAGCTGGATGCCGACGCGCCCCGGTTCGTGACGATCGCGCGCATCGAGGGCTGAGCGGGGCTCAGGAGTCCGGGTTCCCCCGCAGGCGGGCGATGGCCTCGCCCAGCACCCTGGCGGTGTCGGCGTCGGCCGACGCCGCGGACGCCGCGTTCTGCTCACCGACGGCCTCGACGATCTCCGCCCGCTGGATGCGGGTCTCGCGCGGGGCGTTCACGCCGATCCGCACACTGTCGCCCTTGATGTCGAGCAGCGTGACCTCGATCTCGCCACCGATCAGGACGCTCTCTCCGACCCTTCTCGTCAGAACCAGCATCTGCCCAGCCTACTGGGGCAGCGCGGCGACGCCGGCGTCCACCGCGTCGCGCACCACCCCGACCGTCTCGATCGTGAACGTCCCGCCGGTGGCCTCGTTGTACGAGAGCACCGGGAGACCGTCTGTCTGAGCGGAGATCATGCGCCGCACGGCGCCGCGCAGCGTCGGCGCGCACACCAGCACCGGCTCCCCGCCGCGGTCGGCCGCGTTCGTCGCGGCCTGTCGTGCGGATTCGATCACGGCCTCCATCCGCTGCGGGTCGAACACGATCTGCGGTCCGTCGTCGCCGGCGCGCAGGCTCTCCAGCATGCTCTGCTCCAGCAGCGGGTTGATCATGATCACGCGCAGCACGCCGTTCTCCGCGAAGCGGGCGGCGATCGCCGGCCCGAGGCCTGCCCTGGCGGCCTCGATCAGGCCCTCAGGCTCGGTCGAGACCCGGGCGCGCAGAGCCAGCGCCTCGTAGATTCGGCCCAGGTCGTTGATGGGCACGCGCTCGGCCAGCAGCCCCTGCAGCACACGCTGGATCTCCGCCAGCGAGAGCAGGGCGGGCGTGAGCTCCTCCACGGCCGACGGCGACACCTGCTTGAGGGCATCCGTCAGCTGGCGCACGTCCTCGCGGCTGAGCAGGCGCGCCGCGCCGGCGTGGATGATGCTGGACAGGTGCGTGACGACCACGCTCGCGCGGTCGATGACGGTCGCGCCCGCGAGCTCGGCGCTGTGCCTCATCTCCAGCGGGATCCACTTGCCCTCCAGGCCGAACACCGGGTCGTGCACGGCCGTGCCCGGCAGCGCGCCCAGGCCGTCGCCCAGGGCCAGCAGGCGGCCGGAGGGCACCGTGCCGCGGCCCGCCTCGACACCCGCGATGCGGATCACGTACGTCGACGGCGGCAGCTCGATGCTGTCGCGGGTCCGCACCGGCGGCACGACCAGCCCGAGATCCAGGGCGATGCGGCGACGCAGCGCCTTGACCCGCGCCAGCAGGTCGTCGGGGCCGCCGGTGACCAGGTCCACCACGTCGGTGGACAGCAGGATCTCCAGCGCGTGCACGCGCATCCGCTCCATGAGATCCTCGGTGCTCTCGGATGCCGGCGTCTCGGCCTCGTCTGCCGCGGTCGCCGCGGCGGTCCGCCGCGCGGCGACCTTGATGCGCTGACCCGCCAGGATCAGCAGGGCGCCGATGGCGAGGAACGTCAGCAGCGGCATCCCGGGTATGAACGCCATCACGATCGCCGCGCTGCCGGCGATGTACAGCGCGGTCGCCGACTGGCCCAGCTGCGCGAACGCCGTGCTGCCCATCTCGGTCTCGGCGTTCGAGCGGGTCACGATCATGCCGGTCGACACGGCCATCAGCAGCGCCGGGATCTGGGTCACCAGGCCGTCGCCGATGGTCAGCAGGCTGTAGGTGCTGACGGCCTTGTCGATGGCCATGCCGTGCTGCACCATGCCGATGGCGATGCCGCCGATGATGTTGATGATGATGATCACCAGGCCGGCGATGGCGTCGCCCTTGACGAACTTCGAGGCGCCGTCCATGGCGCCGTAGAAGTCCGCCTCGGCGGCGACCTCTGCGCGGCGCTCGCGCGCCTGGATGTCGGTGATCAGGCCGGCGTTCAGGTCGGCGTCGATGGCCATCTGCTTGCCGGGCATGGCATCCAGGGTGAACCGCGCACCCACCTCGGCGACGCGCTCGGCGCCCTTGGTGACCACCACGAACTGGATCACCACGAGGATGAGGAACACCACCGCGCCGATGATGAGCGACCCGCCCACCGCGATGGTCCCGAACGCCTCGATGACCTGCCCGGCGTACGCCTCGCCCAGCACGAGGCGGGTGGATGCCACGTTCAGGCCCAGCCGGAACAGCGTCGCCACCAGCAGCAGCGACGGGAACACCGAGAAGTCCAGCGGCCTCTTGATGAACATCGTCGTCAGCAGGATCACCAGGGCGAACATGATGTTCAGGATGATCAGCGTGTCCAGCAGCATGGGCGGCACGGGCACGACGAGCAGCATGATGATGCCGACGACGCCGATGGGCACGGCGATCCTGGGCAGCAGCCGGGTCATGTGGTCCTCCTCGGGGGCATGGAGTGCATGCCGCGCGCGGCACCGCGTCGTCGGAGCATGTCGACGAACACGAGCACCCGCGCCACGGCGGTGTAGAGCTCTTCGGGGATCTCCTGGCCCAGATCGCACGCGGCGTGCAGTGCGCGGGCCAGCATGATGTCGCGCACCATCGGCACCCCGGCCTCGGTGGCCCGCTCGCGGATGCGCTCGGCGATGACGCCGGCGCCCTTGGCGACCACCTTCGGGGCGGACCTGCCGGCCTCGTACCGCAGTGCGACCGCGATGTGGGTCGGGTTCACGAGCACGACGTCCGAGCCTGCGACCGCGGAGATCATGCGATTGCGGCTCATGGCCAGCTGTCGGGAGCGGCGCTGCGAGCGGATCAGCGGATCGCCCTCGGATCTCTTGTGCTCGTCGCGCACCTCGCGCTGGGTCATCCTGGTGTGCTTGCGGTTGCGCCGGATGACGACGAAGACGTCGACGGCGGCCAGGGCCAGGCCCACCGCGATCGCCGCCTGCAGCAGCCCCGTCGCCCCACCGGCGGCGGTGGCCAGCAGCTGGGTGATGGACTGCGCACCGCTGGCCGTCAGCACGGGGATCAGACCCGCCACGACCGTCCACAGCGCCAGCGCGATGGCGGCGGTCTTCAGCAGCGCCTTCGCACCCTCCCACAGCGCCTGCATGCCGAACACCCGGCGCAGCCCCGTGACGACGTTGAACTGCTCGAAGCGGCCCTCCATGCGCCGCACGCGCAGGCCGCCCTGCACCACCGAGCCGATCAGCGTGACGATGGCCACGCCGGCCAGCAGAGTGCCGAGCGTGGGCAGCACGGAGCCGAGCCCGCGGGCGAGCGCCTCCAGGGCCGTGGTCGGGGTCGGATCCCTCATCGCCGAGGACAGCAGGAGGGTCTGCTCGGTGCCCGCCGACGCTCCGGCCGAGAGCACCGCAGGCATCGCGATCGCCGCCGCGCCGACGCCCAGCCAGGCTGTCAGGTCCTGGCTGCGGGACAGCTTGCCCTTCTGCCTGGCCTCGCGCAGCTGTCGCTCGGTGGCCTTCTCGGTGCGCTCGCCGCTGTCGCTCATCGAGTCGCCTCCTGCAGCATCCGCAGGGCGTCGGCCACGAGGGCGTCGACCACGCCGGGGAGCGCCGCGTACGTGAAGCCGACCAGGGTCAGCGTGAGCAGGATCTTCACCGGGAAGCCCATCGCGAAGGCGTTGAGGGCGGGAGCCACGCGGGTGATCAGGCCCAGGCCCGCGTCGGCGAGGAACAGCACGAGCATCAGCGGGCCGGCGATCTGCACGGCCGAGAGCACCAGCTGCACGACGCCGTCGACGAGGACGGCCGAGACCGGGCCGGGGCTCAGCGTGCCGGTCAGCGGCACGGCGGTGAAGCTGCGCGCCAGGCCGCCGAGCACCAGCTGGTATCCGCCGGAGGAGAACAGCAGCACGAGCGCGGTGAGATGGAACAGCCTGGTGAACTGCGCGCCGTTGACCAGGGACTGCGGGTCGAACGCCTGCGCGAGCTGGAAGCCGCCGAACACGTCGATCAGCCCTCCGGCGGCCTGGACGGCCGAGAAGCACACCGCGACCAGGAAGCCCAGCGCGGCGCCGGTGAGCACCTGCGCGGTCAGCGCGGCGAAGAACGGCCAGGTGTCCAGGTTCTCGTATCCCCGGGTCACCGCGCCCGACATCGCCAGTGCCAGGCCGACCGAGAGCATCGCGCGGATCCGCACGGGGATGCCGCCGTAGGAGAACGGCGGCGCGATCATGACGAAGGCGACGATGCGCACGCCGGCGAGCATGGTCGCCTCCAGCCACGCGAGATCCAGGGGTATCTGCATCTCAGCCGCCCAGCAGCTGCGGGATGCGATCGAACATCGTGTGCGTGAAGGAGACGATCTCGGAGATCATCCAGTTGCCGGCGACCACCAGCGCGATGCCGACGGCGATGAACTTCGGCACGAACGCCAGCGTCACCTCCTGCACCTGCGTGATCGACTGCAGCAGCGAGATCGCGAACCCGACCACGAGTGCGGTGATCAGCAGCGGGGCGGCGAGCTTGGCCGCGATGATCAGGCCCTGCACGCCGATGTCGAGAGCGGCCTCCGGCGTCATCCGACACCCCCATAGCTCTCGATGAGCGTCTTGATGATGAGCCCCCATCCGTCGACGAGGATGAACAGCAGGATCTTGAACGGCAGGGAGATCATCACCGGCGGGAGCATCATCATGCCCATCGACATCAGCGCGGCGGCCACGACGATGTCGATCACCAGGAACGGCACGAAGATGACGAAGCCGATGATGAACGCGCTGCGCAGCTCGGAGATCATGAACGCCGGGATCAGCGTGTACAGCGGCACGCTCTGCGGATCGGCGGGGTTGGGCTGATCCGCGATGCGCGTCATCAGTGCGAGATCCTCCTCGCGCGTGAACCCCATCATCCAGTCCCGCAGCGGCGGCTGAGCCAGGTCGAACGCCTGCGTGAACGTGATCGATCCGTCGACGTACGGCTGCACGGCCTGCGTGTTGATCTCGCCCAGCACCGGCCACATGATGAACAGCGACAGGAACAGCGCCAGCCCCGCCAGCACCTGGTTCGGCGGGATGGTCGGCAGCGACAGCGCATTGCGGGTCATCGCCAGCACGACGAAGATCTTCGTGAACGAGGACACCATCAGCAGCAGCGCCGGCGCCACCGACAGCAGCGTCATGCCCAGCATCACCAGGATCGATGAGGACGGCGACCCGTCGATGCCGTTGATGTCGATGCTGATCCCCGGGTCCTCCGCCGGCGGCGTGGGCTCGACCGGACCGTCGGGATCGCCGGTCGCGGCCGGGAGGACGGGAGCGGTCGTCTGCACGGATGCGGATGCCGGGGAGCCGACGGATGCCGTTGCAGCGGATGCCGTTGCAACGGATGCCTGTACGGATGCCGACACCCCCCGCGCCTCGGCACGCGCGCCGGCGTCGGCGGACAGCACGACGACGCCGGCGAGCAGCAGCGAGAACAGCACGAGGATGACGACGCGTGCTCGCCGGGTGAGAGCGGTGCTCATCGGGGGCGTCGCAGGAAGTCCGCGGTCTGCCGCCAGGTGCCGGGGGAGAGGATCGAGCCGCGCAGCGGGTCGGCGCGCTGCGTCGCGCGGTCGCGGCGCAGCGGAAGCTCGGAGAGCGCCGTGCCCTGCACAGCGGCTGACGACTGCGACAGCGACTCCGCGGCGAACAGCCCGTCGAAGTCCGGGGCGCCCTCGGCATCCGGTGTCCCGGCCTCCTCCTTCGTCGTGCTCACCGGGGTCGCGCGCATCGGCCTGCGGCCGGGCAGCTTGTCGATCACGGTGACGCCGTGCTCGGTGACGCCCAGCACGTAGCGGTTCCCCTCCGCCTCGGCGACCACGAGCTGCGCCTTCGAGCCGACGCCTCGTCGCCCGAGCACACTGATGACCTCGGCGTCCCGGCTGCGCTGCGTGCGCCGGGTGAGTCGCCGCTGAAGGAACCAGAGCAGCCCGAGCACCGCGGCCAGCGACACGGCGACGCGCAGCAGCAGGAGCAGCTCGTCCAAGGATCAGGCCTCGGCGTTCTCGAGGATCCGGGTGATGCGCACGGCGTAGTCCTGGTCGACGACGACGACCTCGCCGTGGGCGATGACGCGCCCGTTCAGACGGATGTCGGCAGGGGCTCCCGCGGAGCGATCGAGCTCGACGATGCGCCCCGGCTCCAGGCCCAGCACGTCGCGGACCGCCATGCGGGTGCGTCCGATCTCGACGGCGAGGTCCATCTCCACGCCGGCGATGCGCTGCAGCCGGACGGAGTCGCCTGATGCGGCGGCCGGGGTGCGCAGCATCCGCACGGCGATCCGTCCGATGACGTGACCTGCCTCCTGCAGATCGAACACCTGCGCGCCGGGGTGGGTGAACGCCGACGAGGCGTCGCCGAAGGTCGCATCGTCCAGCCGGCCGGCGCCGAGGGGGAGGACCGCGGCCTCGAGCGCACCGTGCAGGCGCTCGGTCAGTGCGGCATCGGGGAGGCCGTCGACGAGGGCGGCCGGATCCAGGATCTGCACGGCGATTCCCGCGCTCGCCTCGCCGACGTACGTCACGATCACCGCGTCTCCGGTGTCGCCGGACGGCTGGGACGCCACTGCCGAGGCGGGCGACGCGGTGGCCAGCCGGGCGGCGAACGCGGCTGCGACGGCGGACTCGTAGGCAGGGGTGCTGGTCACGGGTTACTCCTCGGGGGATTCGGGATCGGGGGTCGTCGCGGTGATGACGCACGCCAGGCGCGCCCCCGACGCGCCCACCGCGGCGGTCGCGATCGGCACCCCGTCGACGGTCAGCTCGAGCGGCCGGTCGGCGGGGTGCGGGAACGTCAGGACATCCCCGACGGCGAGGTCGAGGATCTCGCGCGGAAGCACCGGGCGCGGCGTCAGGCGCAGCGCCAGCTCGATCGGGGTCCGCTCGATGTGGCTGCGGACCAGTCCAGGCACGGCCGCGTCGGCGGCCTCGGCACGGCCGACGGCGAAGGCGTCGAGCACGACGGACGCCGGCAGCATGACCGTGACGTCGGAGGTGCTCCCGCTGGAGCGCAGCGAGAGGCGTGCGACGATGACGAGGTCGTTGGGTCCCGCGACCTGGGCGAACAGCGGGCTGTGCTGGATGCTGGCGATGGAGATGCCGGCGGGGAGCAGGCCGTCCAGCGCCGTGGTCAGGGCGTCGCCGCCATCGCCCATCAGCCCGCGCACCAGCGCCTGCTCGATCGGGGTGAGGGGCCGCTCGTCGGGGGACGCGTCGACCCGCCCTCCGAGCATCTGCATGATCCACTCGATCGCCAGCGACAGCGGGAGCTGGACGACGATGCGCTCATCGGACTCGGGCAGCGCATACACCACCATGGTCGTGGTGGCGGGCAGAGTCCTGGCGTAGTCGTCGTAGGTGAGCAGGCTCAGCTGCTCGAGCGAGGCGTGCGCGCGGCTGTGCACCCGCGCCGACAGCCGCGAGCCCCACTGTCGGGAGAAGGTCTCGAAGGCGACCTCGAGCATGCGGGTGTGCTCTCGCGAAAGGGTCGTCGAGCGCCCGAAGTCGTACGGTTCGACCTCGGGTGTCTCGCTCGGGCTCGCGAGAGCGCCGTCATCCACTGCCACGACTCCGACTATCGGGTGCTGCGGCTGCGGCGTTAGGCGTGTGCTGTCAGTGCGCGGGCTGCTGCGCCTGCAGTGCGGGCAGCAGCTGTCTCACCCCCTCCTCGGCGTCGGAGATGATGACGACGTCCACCCGCCTGTTCTGGGCCAGGTCGGCGTCGCCGCCGCCGTTCGCCACCGGCCGCGTGTCTCCGAAGCCGACGGCTTTGATCTTCGCCATCGGGAACCCGTCGGCCTCGATCAGGTGCCGCACCACCTGGGTGGCGCGCGCGGCGGAGAGCTCCCAGTTCGTGGCGTACGGGGCGACGGAGCGCCGGTTGTCGGCGTGGCCCTCGACGGAGACTTCGTTGGGGATGGTCACCAGCACGGACGCCAGGGTGTCGAGGATCCGCGTCGCCGTGTCGGTGAGCGTGTTGCTGTTGGTAGCGAAGAACGTCTCGGCGCTGACCAGGCTCACGGTCAGCCCCCGCGTGTCGATCGTGTAGGTCGCCGCATCCGCGAGCCCCTGCTGCGCCAGTGCGCTGCGGATGCGCTCGCGCAGCGCGCTGAGGTTGTCGAACTCCACCTTCGCCTGCGACGCGCTGACGTCGATATCCGCGAACGCCTCGCCCTTCTCGGCCACCAGGTCCGGTGGCACGACGACGCCTTGAGAGACGTCGGCCTTCTCCGTCTCGGTCTGGCCGAAGCCGGTGGCCAGCGAGGCGCTGAGGGCCTCGAACTTCTGCTGGTCGACGGTGGACATCGCGAACAGCACGATGAACATGCACATCAGCACGGTCACCATGTCCAGGTACGACGCCATCCAGCGCTCGTCGGGGCCGTCGTGCTCCGCCGCCGCGGCGGCATGGCGGCGACGCGCGCGGACGCTCACAGGATCGCCTCCGCATCCGCGAAGTCGACGCCCCCGACCTGATCCTTCGCCCTGCCCGAGCCCTTCGCCTTCTTCGCCCCCGCCTTCTTCGCGCCCTTGCCCGCGGGCTGCGAGATCAGGGCGCGCAGACGCTCCTCCACCAGCAGCGGAGCGGCGCCGGCCTGCACCGCCAGCATGCCCTCCATCTGCAGGGTCATCCGCTCCAGCTCCATCTCGCCGATGCGCTGCAGCCGGCCGCCGATCGGGAGCCAGATGAAGTTCGCCGAGAGCAGGCCCCACAGCGTGGCGACGAATGCCGCCGCGATCAGCGGGCCGAGCGTGTCGGGCGTGTCGAGCTGCTCCAGCACGTGGGTGAGGGAGACGACCGTGCCGATGATGCCGACAGTGGGCGCGAACCCGCCCAGCGTCATGAAGAACTTCGATGCGGTGCGATTGCGGGTTGCCGTCGACGAGATCTCGTCCTCGAGCAGGATGCGCAGATCCTCGGCGTCGACGCCGTCGGCGATGCTCTGCAGCGCCTGCCGGATGAACGGGTCCTTCTCCTCGGCGACCCCGTTCTCGAGGGCCAGGAGCCCGGAAGTGCGGGCTGTCTCCGCGTAGGCGACGATGCCGGGGATCGCCTGCGCCGGCTTGCCCCGGTCGCCGGTGAAGGCACGCGGCAGCGACTTGATGGCCAGGATGCTGTCCTGCAGGGTGCCGCTGCCGATCCCGACGGCGATGGTCGCGCCGAAGACCAGCAGCATGGGCCCGGGGAGCAGCAGCGCGCTGATCGATGCGCCCTCCATGCTGATCGTGGCCAGCAGGGTGCCGAAGGCCAGGACCAGACCGATGATCAGGGACGGATCCATCAGCGCATCTCCCCGAACTCGGGCCTCGGCGGGGAAGGCGGGGCGAAGGACCGCGTCGGGTCGGCCGCGGCGGCGAGCACCCGGGCGCGGAAGTCGGCGATCTGCGTGATGACCTCGTCCATCGTCTCGCGGACGATGAAGGTGGCGCCGTCGACCATGATGAGCGTCGTGTCCGGTGCAGCCTGGATCCGCTCGATGAGATCCGGGTTCACCGCGAACCGGGTTCGGTTCAGACGCGTGACGATGATCATGGGCTCCATCCTGGAAGATCCGCTCCGGTCGGAACCGGGGCACCGGCGGCCCGTCCTGGGCCGTCGACAGGGACTGTCGGCAGGTGCGGGCGCCGCGTTAGCCCTGGGCCGTCGCGTCCGCGGCATCCGCCTCCGTCGGGGGCGTCAGCGCTTGAGGTTGGTCAGCTCCTGCAGCACCTCGTCGCTGGTGGTGATGATGCGCGCGTTGGCCTGGAATCCGCGCTGGGCGACGATGAGGTTGGTGAACTCCTGCGACAGGTCGACGTTCGACATCTCCAGGACGCCGCTCATGATGCCGCCGAGCCCGTTCTCGCCGGCCTGGCCGATGGTCGGAGCGCCGGAGTTGGCGCTGGGTCGGTACTGCGAGGAGCCGGTCTTCTCCAGTCCGCCCGGGTTGGTGAAGTTCGCCAGGGCGAGACGCGCGAGCACCTCGGTCTCGCCGTTGCTGAACGTGCCCATCAGACTGCCGTCCTCCGTGAGCGCATAGGAGACCAGGCTGCCGGCGGGGCGCCCGTTCTGCGAGGTGAGGGCGAGCGAGCTCACCTCGGCATAGCCGGTGACGGCCGAGAGGTCCACGGTGATCGCGCCGGACACCAGAGACGACGGGCCCGCCTGCGTGCCGTTCGCGAACGCGAGCGAGGTGGATGCGCCGGAGCCGTCCGCGACGTCCCATCCGGTCGCCGTGCGGGTGAACGTCAGCTGCAGCGTGGAGGACGTGCCGTCTGCGCCGTGCACCTCGATGTCGCGCACGAGCGTCTCGCCGACGGCCGTCTCGGAGGGGAGGTTTCCGGTCGCCGTGGTCGTCGTGGTGGCGACCGCGGGGGCGATCGCGCCGACGGGCAGGGTGATGTCGCCCAGCCCCTGGCCGGTGGTGATGATGCCGTTCCGCGCGGTCCACCCCTGCACGAGAGCGCCGTCCGCGGAGGTGAGGCGCCCGCTGGCGTCGAACGAGAAGCTCCCGTTGCGGGTGTACAGCGTCTCGGCGCCCGAGCGCACGGCGAAGAAGCCGTCACCGGCGATCATCAGATCGGTGGGCACGCCGGTGGGCTGGGATGCCCCCGACGAGAAGTTGGTGCGGATCGCGGCCAGCTGCACGCCCAGTCCCACCTGCGCGGGGTTCGTGCCGCCGGCGCCTGCGCGCGGGAAGGTGGAGTTCTGCACGAGCTGCGACAGAGAGTCCTGGAACTGCGCGGACGAGGACTTGAAGCCGACGGTGTTCACATTGGCGATGTTGTTGCCGGTGACGTCGAGCATGGTCTGGTGGCTGCGGAGACCGGAGATTCCGGAGAAGAGCGAACGGAGCATGATGATGCCTTTCGGGTGGGTCAGGAGGCGATGGCGAGGCCGGTGACGGCGTCGAGGAGGATGGAATCGGCGCCGATGGTGACCTTGGGCACGGCGCCGGCGAACGAGACGGAGGTCACGACGCCCCGCTGCTCCTCGCCGTCGGCGTCGGTGTAGGTCGCCTCCCGGCCGATCAGCGCGGCGGCGGTCTGCCGCATGCTGAGCGCGAAGCTCTCGGTCGTCGTGGACGTCAGCTGGGTGAGCTGCTCCATCGAGGCGAGCTGAGTGGTCTGAGCGATCATCTCGTTGGTGTTCATCGGCGAACTGGGGTCCTGGTTCGCCAGCTGGGTCACCAGCAGCTTGAGGAACACCTCGGAGTCGAGGCTCTGCTTGCGGGCCGCGGGCGGCGTGGTGCTGCCGGTGTGGATGCCGCTGTGTGCGATCGGATCGATGGTGGTCATGGGGCTCCTTCCCCTCAGGCGTAGAGTTCGAGGCCGTCGTGCGGCGGCAGTGTGCGGATGAGCGGGGACGAGCGGCGGTCGGAGGGTCCGCCGCGTTCGCCGCGTTCGGCATCTCCGCCGGTGCGGGCGTCGGATCCCGTGCGGGCGTCGGATCCCGTGCCGGCTTCGGAGCGGCCGCCGGTACCCTGACGACCGTCCGTCGATGGTCCCGCGGCGTCGTCGGAGGACATCGCCAGCGATGAGCCCGGGGCGGCGACCGCGAGGTCGCGGCGCAGATCGGTGAGGATCGCACGCAGTGCTTCGCGACCCGCCTCGGACGGCGCGTGCAGCTCGAGACGGATCACGCCTGCCGCGATGTGGGCGCGGACGGTGACGGGGCCGAGCGACTCCGGGGCGACGGTCAGCGTCACGCTGTGCTCGCCGTCGGCGGCGCTCGCGAGTGACAGCACGGGAGCGGACAGCTGCGGCAGCAGCACGTGCCGTGGGACGGCTGCGGCGGGCGGGGGCGCCGTGGATGCCGTGGCAGCACGTGCATCGGCAGGAGCCGACACCACAGGAGCGGTCGGAGCCGCGTCGGGGAGGCGGGGTTCCGCCGCCGCGCGGGTGCTCTTGGATGCCGCGGCGACCGCACTCGCCGATGCCGGTGAGACGGTCGCGGATGCCGGTGGGACGCTCGCGGATGCCGGTGCGACAGTCGCGGTTTCGGTGCCCGCGGCCGCCGGACGGAGAGCAGCCGCGGCGTTCGTGGCCGGCTGCTCGGACGCCGCGTCCGTGCTCAGCGGGCCGGCTGTCAGCAGCACGCCCCGCACCGTCATTGCGGACTGAGCGGTGGGGTCGGTCGGGATCCCTGCATCCTGCCCCGCCGCGGGCCGGTGCCCGGCGTCCGCGCCGGCGAGCGGCTCGGCGGATGCCGTGACCGGCGTCGACGGGGTGGCGCCGGCAGCCGTGATCCGGCCGGTCGGCGTGGTGGCGGGCACGTCCGGGGTGAGCGCGGTGGCGCCGGCCGCGATGAGGGCTTCGTCGGTCACGGCGCCGGTGGCTGCCGTGACCGCGCCGTCTTCCGCACCGGCGGGAGCGGAATCGGAATCGGGGAGCGTGCCCGTGTCGGACAGCGCGGCTCCCGCCTGCGCGGGGATCGCCGTCGTGCCGGCAGGCGGGACGGGCAGTGGCGTCACCCCCGCCCCGACGCCAGCGGCCCACCCGAGCGCGCTGCTCCCGTCCCCGGCATCCGCACCGGTGCCGCGGCCGGCGCCGGAGACGGCGTCGCCGTCGGAGACACCGCCGACGCCGGAGACGCTGCCCGTGCCCGTGCCCGTGCCCGTGCCCGTTCCCGTGTCTGCGCCGGCGTCCGCCGTCGTCCCGGCGACCGGGACCGGTCCGCCGGTCGGAACCGTGCCGGCGCCGCCCGCGGCACCGCTCCCGCACGCCGTATCGTCTCGTCCCGCGCGATCGCGACGCGGCGACGGGCTCGGATCATCACGCCGCACCACCGCGCCCTCCCGCCGGACGGCGTCGGCGAACGCTGCGGCTCCGCAGACGGCATCCGCGCGGGACGCCGGGCGGTGCGCGGGCGGGAGCGCGATGTCGGGGATGCTGAGCAGGCTCATGCGGGGTCCTCCTCGACACCGCGGGAGGCGATCTCGTCGAGCTCCTGCTGCTCGACTCGCAGCTCCTCGGCGCGCACCCGCAGGGCATGCGCCTCGGCGAGGCGGTCCAGACCGCGCACCTCTCGTCGCGCATCGCCGTGCACGGTCCTCGCCTCGCGCAGGACCTGCTGCTGCAGCGCTGCGAGCGACTGCAGCTCGGCCAGCATGCTGCGGCCGGCGACGCGGGCGGCGGCCAGCGCGGCGAGCGACCTGGTGTCGACGGCATCCGAGTCGGACGCACCCAGCGCTGCCCTCAGCCGACGGTCGCGCACCCGGGTCTGGTCGGCGTCGATGACGGCCCGGGACAGCTCCTGCGCGGCCTGGCGCTCCTGGATCGCCCGCACGCGCAGCAGGCCCGAGAGCGAGAAGGAGCGGTTCACGACACGCCTCCGAGATCGGTGACCAGGGCGGACAGCCTCCGCCAGGACTCCTCGACGGGACTCTGCTCGTCGAGCGGCTGCGTGAGGAACGCCGAGATCGCCTCCTCGTGCGCCAGCGCGGCGTCCACTCGGGGGTTCGCGCCCTGCTTGTAGGCGCCGATGTCGATGAGGTCGTTCGCAGCTCGCCGCGCCGCCAGCACCGACCGCAGCGCGGTGGCCTGCGCGCGCTGCGGCGCCGACGTGATCTTGCTCGCGACGCGGGAGATCGAGCCCAGCACGTCGATGGCCGGATGATGGCCGCTGAGCGCCAGCGCGCGGTCCAGCACGACGTGGCCGTCGAGGATCGAGCGCACGGCGTCGGCGATCGGCTCGTTGTGGTCGTCGCCGTCGACGAGCACCGTGTAGATGCCCGTCACCGATCCACCGCGCGATGTCCCCGCGCGCTCGAGCAGCCCCGCGAGCACCGAGAACGTCGACGGCGGATAGCCGCGGGTGGCCGGCGGCTCGCCCGCCGACAGGCCGATCTCGCGCTGCGCCATGGCGACGCGGGTGAGCGAGTCCATCATCAGGATCGCGTGCACCCCCTCATCGCGGAACGCCTCGGTGATCCGCGTGGCCGTGAACGCGGCGCGGATGCGCGCCATGGCCGGCTGGTCCGACGTGGAGACCACCACCACCGAGCGCGCCAGTCCCTCGGGGCCCAGGTCGTCCTCGAGGAATTCCCGCACCTCGCGGCCGCGCTCGCCGACCAGGGCGATCACCGTGGCGTCCGCCGCTGTGCCGCGCGCGATCATCGACAGCAGCGACGACTTGCCGACGCCCGAGCCGGCGAACAGCCCCACGCGCTGGCCGCGGCCGATCGAGGTCAGCGTGTCCAGCGCGCGCACGCCCAGCGGCAGCGGCACGGAGATGCGATCGCGTCCGAGCACCGACGGCGCGCCGTGGTCAAGGCTCGCCAGCGGCGCATCGATCGGGCCCTTGCCGTCGATGGGACGCCCCAGCCCGTCCAGCACGCGGCCCATCAGCGTCCTGCCCACCGGCACCCGCAGCGGGCCGCCGCTGGTGCGCACCGGACTGCCGATGGTCACGGCCGCCGTGGAGGAGAGCGGCATGCACTGCGCCGCGTCGCGGCTGATGGCCACGACCTCCGCGACGCCGTCGTCGCCCAGCGACACCACGTCTCCGACCGCGCAGTCCAGGCCGCGCACCTCCACGCCCAGGCCGCGCACGCGCGAGACGCTCCCCACCCGCTCCGGCCGGGCCGCGTCGAGAACCGCGCTCCAGGCGCTCATGGCATCCTCCCGGCGGCGAAGTCGATGACCGCGGCATCGGCGACCGCACGCCGAGCGCGATCCAGGGCTGCGCCGATGCGCGCGTCGACGAAGCCGTCGTCCACGACGACGATCGCGTCGCCCGGCATCAGCGCCGCGTCGGCGGTGACCTGGATGTCCTCCGGCAGGCCGCCCTGGGCATCCAGCGCCAGCACGTCGTCGGGACTCAGCCGGATCGCGCGCACATCGTCGGCATCGTGAGCGCTCAGTGCCCGGCGCACCGCAGCCACCGCGGCGACGCCGGGCTCGGACAGCTCCGCGGACACGATCAGCTCCGCCAGGTCGACGGCCCTGGCCGACACGTCCCGCTCGGACGCGGCGGTGAGCTCCCTCGCCCTCGCGGTCAGCCGGGCGGCGGCGGTCTGCAGGGCGGTCACGGCGGAGCCGACATCGCGACGCAGTGCGGCATCCGCCGCTGCGCGAGCGGCGTCCGCCCGCGCAGCCTCCGCCTCGGCCCGCGCGAGTCCGGCGCGGAAGCCCTCCGCATGACCGTCGGCGTACCCGCGTTCGCGTTGGCGCTCGCGGAGCGCCTCGGCATCCGCATCGCGGAGCCGCGGGAAGGATGCGGGGGAGAAGACGTCAGCTGACATACTCCTCCTCATCGGTGCGCTGCACGGTGATCTCACCGGCGGCCTCCAGCCCGCGGATCATGTGCACGATCTCGGCGCGGGCCTCCTCGACCTGAGACATGCGCACCGCGCCCAGCGAGCGCGCCTCCAGTTCGAGGTTCTCGCGGTTGCGCTCGGAGATGTTGCCGCGGATGACCTCGGCGATGCCCTCGTCCGCGCCCTTCAGCGCCAGCGCGAGCGAGCGGATGTCGATGCTGCGCAGCACCTGCTGCACGTCGCGCCCCTCGAGCCGGACGAGGTCTGCGAAGGTGAACATGCGCGAGCGGATGTCCTCCGCGAGTGCGCTGTCGATCTGCTCGATGCTCTCCAGGAGCGCCCTCTCGACGGCTGCGTCGGAGCGGTTGATGATGTCGACCAGCGGGGCGACGCCGCCCAGGCGCTCGGGGGAGTCCCGTGCGGCGAACATCCCGGTGCGCTCCTTCAGGGAGTCGGCCACGATCGCGATCGCGTCCTGCGTGGCCGTGCCCATGGTGGCGATGGCGTGCGCGACCTCGGTGCGCGGCCCGTCTGGTATCGCGGCCAGGGCGAGTGCCGCACGATCGGTCGACAGGTGCGCGAGCACGAGGGCGGCGGTCTGCGGCAGCTCTCCGTCCAGCAGGGCGGCCAGGTGCGCGGGATCCACGGCGTCGAGGAAGTCGAATGCCGAACTGCCGCTGCCTGTGCCCACGCGGTCCAGCACGGCGGTGGCGCGCTCCGCGCCGAATGACGCCTCCAGCAGCCCCACGGCCAGATTGCGGCCGCCACGGGCAGGAGGCAGATGCCCGGCCGTCATCCTCTGGAAGTCGCCGAGCGCCGCCGCCGTGGTCATCGCATCCACATCCTGCAGGCCGATGATCTCGGCGGCGATCGCCTCGGCCTCGGCCTCGCTCAGATGCTTCATCACCTCGATGGCGGCGGCGCGATCCAGATTCATCAGCACGATCGCCGCGGTCTGCGCCCCGGTCAGCCCGGCCATCAGCGCCTGCCCTCCGTGATCAGGCTGCGCAGGAGCTCGGCGGTGCGCTTCGGGTCCCGCCTGCTGGCGGCCTCGATCTCGGCACGGCGGCGCTCGATGCTGACCTGCGCCGGCTCGGACTCGATCTCCGGCAGCCCTTCACCGAGCACGGGCTCGGGTCCGGTGAGCTCCATCGGGACCGTGGCGGCGGGGAGCTCCTCGGCGAGCGACGGCCTGAGCACCCCGCGTGGAGCATCCTCGCCGAACATCGCCTCGAACTCGTCCTTCGGGCGCATCCGACGCCGCACCAGGAGGATCACGGCGATCACGACGATCAGCACCGGCAGCCCGATGGCCGCGGCCATCATGGCCGCGCCGATCAGCCCGTTGCGGCGGTCCGCCTCCGCGGCATCCCGCTCCGCCTGCAGCGCGGACTTGGCCGCATCGGCATCCGTCGGACTGAACGCGACCGTCTCGACCGACAGCACGTCGCCGCGAGAGGTGTCGATGCCCGCCGCGGCGGAGACCAGCTGATTCAGTTGATCAGCGGGGATTCCTGCCGCGGCCGCCGCGTCCACGGCGACGGAGACGGAGAGCCTGCTGATCGAACCGGCCGGAGTGGAGCTGGACTCCACCGAGCGGTTGATCACATTGTTGCGGGTCTCGTCGGTGAGCGAGTACCCGCTGTCGCCGCCGGGCGACGGCACGGCGATGTTGTCCGGGCCGAGCACACCGGCACCGCCCTTGCCGTCCGCGCGGGTCTCGGTGCGCACGTGCTCGGAGGAGGCCGCGCCCTTGTCGAGTGGCGTGTACGTCTCGTCGTACTTCTGGCTCACCGAGCGGTCGACATCGGCGGTGACCGTGACGGTCGCCTTGCCGGTGCCGACCAGCTTGTCCAGCATCTGCTGCACGCTGGCGGTGACGCGCGTCTCATAGTCGCTCGCATCCGCGCCGGCGGACCCCGCAGCATCGCCGCCGATCGCGGACAGGGTGTGGCCGGTCTGGTCGACGACGGCGACGTTGGCAGGTTCGAGGCCGCTGACCGCGGCCGAGGTGAGATGCACGATCGCCTCGACCTGCTGCGTGTTCAGCGTGCCGCGGCCGGTGTCGACGAACACCGATGCCGTCGGGTCGACCTTCTCGGAGACGAACACGCTCTCCTCGGGGATGGCGAGGCGGACGGATGCCGTGGACACGCCGTCGAGCGCCTCGATGGTCTTGGCCAGCTCGCCCTCGATGGCGCGCTTGTAGGCGACCGACTGCTGGAACTGCGAGGTGGTGACACCCATCTGGTCCAGCAGCGAGTACCCGTCGGTGCCGGACGAGGGCAGTCCTGCCGCCGCAGCGGCCAACCGCTGGTCGTACACCTCGGCCTCGGGAACGAGCACGGTCGCCCCGCCATCCGCGATCTCGTACGGCACGGATGCGCCGCGCAGCTGCTCGACCACGGCGTTGGCGTCGGAGGCGCTCAGACCGGTGAACAGCGGGCTCATCGTGGGCCGGGTCGCCCAGTTGACCAGGGCCGCCGTGCCCAGCACGAGCACGGCGACGCCGATGATCGCGATGGTGCGCTGCGCGACGGTGAAGCCCCCGACGACGTGCTTGGCGCGCTGCAGCGCGCCGGTGATCGCGGAGGGCATCAGGCCTGCATCCGCATGATCTCGTTGAACGCGTCGACGCCCTTGTTGCGCACGGCCGCGACCAGTTCGAGGGTCACGGCGGCGCGCGTGGAGGCGATCATCGCCGCGTGGATGTCATCCAGATCCCCGGTGACGGCTGCCACCCCCAGGGCATCGGCCTGCGACTGCAGTCCGCGCAGCTCGTCGACGGCACCGGGGAGCGATGCCGCGAACGCGGAGTCGCCGCCGGTCTCGAGGACAGGCGCCGACGGCGCATCGGGTGCGGCGGACGGCGCGCCGACGGCGGGGGAGCCGATGACTGCCGCGCCCACTGCAGAGAGGGGTTCCATGTCAGCCGCGTCCGATCTGCAGAGCCGCCTCGTACGCGTTGCGCGCCCGGTCGACGGTGCCCGCGCTGGCCTGGTAGCCGCGCTGGGCCATGATGAGCTGGCTCATCTGCGAGCCCAGGTCGATGTCGGGGTAGCGCACGTAGCCGTCGGCGTCGGCCAGCGGGTGGTCGGGCTGGTGCACCAGCCTCCCCTCGGGTGAGCCGAACGCCGCGCCGGCCACGTACGCACCGGGGGAGTCGGGACTGGTCTGCGCCAGGATGTACCGCTCGCGGAACGCCGCGTCGCTGGTCGCGACCGCCGTGTTGATGTTGGCGATGTTGTCGGAGAGGGCGTCCAGCCACTTGCGGTGCAGGGTCATGCCCGTGCCGGCGATGCCGATCGCGTCGAAGGTCATCAGTTCATCCTCAGGGCCGTGCGCACCGACGCGAACGAACCGTTCACTGCCTGCGTGGCGAACTGGTAGCGCAGCATGGTGTCGATGCTGGAGAGCGTCTCGGTGTCGAGATTGACGTTGTTGCCGTTCAGGCGGGTCGGCTCGAGCGACTCTCCGACGGTGGCGGACACCGTGCCATCACCCGCGCTGACGGCCTGGGCCAGCGCCTGCTCGAACTGCACTCGCTTGGCGTGATAGTCGGGTGTGTTGATGTTGGCGATGTTGTCGGCGATGGCGCGCTGCCGCATCGACAGCCCGTCGAGGGCGCTGCTGAGCGCCGAGAAGGTCACAGAATCGAACACGGTCGGCTTTCGTCCGTAGCGGCGGTGGCCGGTCCCTGGCCGATGTCAGTCGAGCTATCCGTGCTCTCCGTGTTCTATCGGCCGTCGTGAGGGGTGCGTTAGGCGGATCTCTCGTCAGCCGGCGACGTCGAGGTACGCGGGTGCATCGGACACCGCTTCTGGGACGCGCCGCACGGCCTCCAGATGCTCGGCGATCGTCGCGAGCTCGGCCTCGAGCCCCGCGATGCGGTGCCTCTGGCGGTCGAGCAGGTCGCGTGCGCGATCGGCGAGTGCGACGGGCAGCGGCGCGCCGGGCGCATCCCAGCCGGCGTCCTGCTCATCGCCTGCGTCGCGCAGGAGCTCCCGCTCGAACTCCTCGAGCAGGCTCTCCCAGGCGGATGCCGTCATGCGAGCACTGCGGCAGGACGGGCCGCGCCCGCCAGCGAGTCGGCGGCGGCGTGCCAGGCCTCGCGCAGCGGGGCCACCAGGTCGCGTGCGGCGCGGGTGCGCTCCGGGTCGCGGCCGATGTTCGCGCCGATGAGCGTCTCGGCGAGGAAGGTGTACAGCGCGCGCAGGCCCGCAGCTCCGTCCCAGCCGTCGGTGAGCGAGGACTGCAGCTCGGCGACGATCGACTGCGCGTGCTGCAGCTGCGCGTTGGCCGCCGTCCAGTCGCCGGCGCGCTGCGCGGCCTCGCCGCGGTCGATGTCCAGCAGCAGGCGGTCGTACAGCATGGTCAGCAGCCGTTCGGGCGTCGCGGACAGGATCGCGTCGTCGCGATAGCGCTGCTGGGCTCTCAGTGCGGCGTTCATGAGGCGTCTCCGCTCGAGGTCTTGGGGAGGGCGGCCAGTTGCGAGCCGAGGTAGTCGGATTGCGACTTCAGCCTGCCGAGCATGGTCTCCAGCTGGGCGTAGGTGCGCTCCAGCGTCGTCTTGCGCTGCGCGAGGCGCACGTCCCAGCTCCCGATCTGGTCGCCGAGGCTGCGCACCTCCCGCTCCTGACCGGTGATGCGGGAGGTGAGCAGCCCGTCGTACTTGTCGGAGTACCGCTCGGAGACCTCCTGCACGCGGGCGGCGATGCCGCTGAACACGGCGTCGACGGAGGCCGGGTCGTCGGCGAGCGCGGTGGCGAACTTGTCGGCGTCGAAGCTGAGCGCGCCGTACCGGTCGATCGAGACGCCGACCGTCGACGGCGAGATGCCGCCGACCGGGTGCTGGATGGCGTCGGCGAGGGCTCCGCGCAGCGCGCGCACCGTGCTGTCGCCGGTGAACACTCCGAGCGTGGTGTCCTTGCCCGGGCCGTCGGCGACCGTGGCCTTGGAGCCGTTGTCGATGCGGGTGAGGATGCCTGCCAGCTGCTTCACGAAGTCGCCGTGCGAGGTCTTCTGCGCCGCGATGTCGGTCGACACCGTGATGGTGAGGGGATCGGTGGAGGCCGCGACGACCGTGAGGTCGACGCCGGGGAACAGGCCGGTGAACGTGCCCGAGCCGCTGGTGAGGGTCTGTTCGGCGGCGGTGCCGGCCCACAGCCGGATCCGTGCATCGGCGCCCGTGGTGATCACGGCCGCGCCGGGTTCTGCGGCCAGATCGGTGCTGGTGCCGGAGCCGCGGAAGATGCGGAACGTCCCGTCGGCGCCGGGCTCGTCGGCGGTCACCTGCAGGCGGTAGAGGGTGGTGCCCGAGGCGTCCTCGCCGGAGGGCACAGCGGTGGCGGTGACGCCGAATCCGGATGCCGTGATGGCGCGTGCCACGTCCTGGGCGGAGCCGGATGCCGCGGTGATCTCCCGCAGCTCCCCGGCGGCGTTCTCAAGGGTGAGGATGGGCGGGTCTGCGGGCCAGGTGCTGAACGCGGAGGTGACGATGCCGTGGCGCTGCGCGACGGCATCGACGACGACGTCGGCGGAGACCGGGGCTGCGTCCGCACCGGCGGTCACGGTCGCCGACGGGGAGGAAGAGGTGGCCGTCCAGCGGGAGAGGGACCCCGGGACGGTCGCGGCCTTGGCCTTGGTCGCCAGATCCTGAATCGCGGAATTGAGGGACTGCAGATTCGAGATGATGACGTTCTTGTCGTCCTTCTTCGCGCTCAGCAGGTTGCGCGGGATGGACTCGACGTCCATCAGAGCCTTGATCACTGCGGTGGTGTCCATGCCGGAGACCAGGCCGTCGAGAGAGAGTGCCATGCGAGCCTTCCTCATCGGAGAGCGGATGCCGACACCGGGCGGGGGAGCGGTGCGCCCGCCCGCCCGGTGTCAGTGCGAGCGGATCAGCCGCGGAGCAGCTGCAGCACGCCCTGGTTGGATTGGTTCGCCTGCGCGAGCATCGCGGTGCCGGCCTGCGACAGGATGTTCTTCGAGGTGAACTTGACCATCTCCGACGCCATGTCGGTGTCGCGGATGCGGCTCTCCGCGGCAGACAGGTTCTCCGCGGAGACCTGCAGGCTCTTGATCGTCGACTCGAACCGGTTCTGGTTCGCACCCAGCTCGGCGCGACCGGTCGAGACGTTGGTGATCGCCTTGTCGATCAGGGTGATGGTCGCGGCAGCGGTCGTCGCGTCGGTCACATCGAAACCGGCGGCATCGGTCGCCAGCGTGCCGGCGCTCAGTGCCACCAGGTCAGTGGTCCCGTCCCCGAGTGCTGCCGACAGGTCGAGCATGTTCACGCTGATCTGCGAAGCCGAGGTGCCGTCGGAGCCGACCTGGAAGGTCAGCGAGGCGGGGCCGGCAGTCGCACCGGCCTGGAACAGGTTGATGCCGTTGAAGTTGGTCGACTCCGAGATGCGCGAGAGCTCCGCACCCAGCTGGTCGGCCTCGTTCTTGATGGCCGCGCGCGAGTCGGCGTTGTTCGAGTCGTTGGCGCCCTGCACCGCCAGATCGCGCATGCGCTGCAGGATGGAGTGGACCTCGGTCAGCGATCCTTCTGCGGTCTGGATGACCGAGATGCCGTCCTGGGCGTTGCGAGCTGCGACGTTCAGGCCGTTGACCTGCGCGCGCAGGCCCTCGGAGATCGCCAGGCCCGCAGCGTCGTCCGCTGCCCGGTTGATGCGGAGACCGCTGGAGAGCTTCTCGAGCGACTTCGACAGATCGTTCTGCGTGCTGGACAGATTGCGGTAGGCGTTCAGCGCCGACACGTTGGTGTTGATCTGCATACCCATGGTGTGTTCCTCCGTGATTGTGTTCGTGCGGAGCCCGTCCGTGGGCTCCACGAACCTCTATCGACCAGGGGATGCGACGCGTTAGGAGGACGCCGGCGGCGGGCGCCGATCAGGAGACGAGGGCGTGGCCGCCGAATGCCCGTGCCATGAGAGCACCTCCGGCCGCGCCGATCCGCTCGAAGAACGCGTCCCGCACCGCGGCCGACACCCGCGAGCTGACCGGCGGTTCGCCGTCCTCGTGGAAATACCTCTCCATGGCGTCGCGCAGCAGGCGCACGGCCTCGGACCGCTGCTGGGAGACGGCGGAGTGCGAGACGCCCAGCTCCTCGGCGATGTCCTTGACCGGCCGCTCCTCGATGTACACCGCGCGGATGATCAGCCGCATCCGCTCGGGCAGGGCGGCGACCGCGTGCTCCAGCACCGCGCGGCGCTCCGCGAGGACGGCGGACTCCTCGGGCAGCGGCATGTCCGCGACCAGGTCGAGTTCGCGGCCGTCGTCGAGCGAGGACACCGAACGCGCGGCATCCGCCAGCGCCTCGATGACCTCCTGCTCGGGCGTGGCCATGGCTGTCGCGATCTCGGCGACCGTCGGCGCGCGGCCGAGAGCCGCCGCCAGAGTGTCGTTCACCGCGACCGTCTCCTTGATGCGACGGCGAATGCCGCGAGAGGCCCAGTCCATCGACCTCATCTCGTCGGCGAAGGCACCCAGGATGCGCCGCCGGGCGTACGCGCCGAACGGCACGCCCAGGCTCGCATCGAAGGCATCGGCGGCGGTCACCAGTGCCAGCGCTCCGACCGACGCGAGATCCTCGCGCGGTATGTGCGTGGCGCGGGCATGCGTCTCCGAGGCCAGATATCCGACCAGCGGCAGATTCTCCACGATCAGCCTGTTGCGCTCGACAAGCGTCGACATAGTGGTGCCCTCTCACGTCCTTCTCCCTCAAGAAGGACCAGCTCTCCGGTTCTCCCTCCCTCAAGGAGAACCGGCACTCGATCGGGGTCGCTCGAACCCACCGGTCCCACCCGGTGCGTCCTGCTTCCTCGCCCTCGGTGAGGAGTCTTGCACGGAATCCGCGGCAGGAGAAGTGCGCAGGCCGGAGAATTCGGGACTTCTTCATCTCGGGCGGATAACAATGGTCCGAAGATGGCCGATAGTCAGGGCAGGGCCGCGATCTGCGGCTATGGCTGGGGTCCCTGGGGAAGAGGATGCACGTGGGAGCGAACGAGTTGTCGATGCAGCTGTGGCGGGAGCGTGAACTGCTGGAGATGCTGCTGTTCAAGCTGGAGGAGCAGGAGCTGCTGCTCCTGGCGGGACGCACGCGCTGGCTGCAGCACGCCACGCGCGAGATCGAGACCGTGCTGGAGCGTCTGCGCGAGGCGAGCATGTCCCGGGTCGTCGAAGCGGATCTGGTCGCCGGGGAGTGGGGAGCGCCGGAGGGGTCCGGCATCCGCTCGCTCATCGCGAAGGCGCCGACGGATGCCTGGCGGGGTGTGCTCTCCGACCATCTGCGGGTGATGACTCAGCTGACGGGCGAGATCGCCAGCATGCGGGACTCGAACTCTCAGCAGCTGCGCGCGGTGCTGCGCGCCACGCAGGAGACGCTGGCGAGCCTCGGGGACGATGCCGGCGAGTACACCACCCGAGGGGATCGCGCGACCAGCGATTCCGCTCGCATCGTGGACACCCAGATCTGACGGAGAGGCGGACATGTCCACATTCAGCGGACTGACCACGGCGGCCAGCGCACTGGCCGCGGCACGACGCGGCATGGACGTCGTCGGCCAGAACATCGCCAATCAGGGCACCGAGGGCTACACCAGGCAGCGGGTGGACACCTCCGCCGTCGCGGCCATCGCCCGGTCGGGCCGGTTCAGCGTGGGCGCGCAGCCCGGGCAGGGCGTCCGGGTCGACGGCATCGCGCGGCTGGGAGACGCACTGCTGGACGCCCGCGTGCGCGACGCGGTCGGCGCATCGGGGTACTGGTCGGCACGAGCAGTCGCCGCGACCACCGCGGAGGCCGCCATGGAGGAGCCCACCGAGAACGGGCTGGCGGCGCAGCTGTCACAGTTCTGGTCGGGGTGGCAGGACCTCGCCAACACGCCGGACTCCGGGGCTGCGGCGGCCGTGGTGATCGAGTCCGCGGGCTCGCTCGCGGCGCGCATCGGCGACGGCTACCGTGCGGTGGCCTCGCAGTGGACCGGGGTGCGCGGATCCGTCGATCGCACAGTCGCGCAGGTGAACGACGCGGCCGGGCAGATCGCCGGGCTGAACCGCGAGATCCGCGACGCGCTGGCCACCGGCCGATCCGCGAACGAGCTCATCGACCGCCGCGACTCCCTGGCGCAGAGCGTCTCCCGGCTGACCGGAGCGCGCGGCACTCTGGAGGCCGACGGCACCATGACGGTGCGTCTCGACGGCAATGCGCTCGTCTCGGGCGTCCAGTCGCGGCAGCTCGCCGTCGACGGACCGACGTCGATCGACGCGGGCGGTCGGACGGTGGTGTCGTGGGCGGGCGCGTCCGGCTTTCCCGTCGCGGTGGATTCCGGTGAGCTCGGGGCGGAGCTCGCCCTGCTCGCGCCCTCGGAGGACGGCGGGATGCTGGCATCCATCGCGTCGACGTACAACGCCGTCGCCACGGCGCTCGCAGACACGGTGAACACGCAGCATCGCGCGGGCGTGACGGCCTCCGGAGCCGCAGGAGGCGACTTCTTCACGATCGGGGCGGCGGGCCCCGCCGCGCTGGGGCTGCAGGTCGCCGTCGCCTCTCCCTCGGATCTGGCTCTGGCCGCGCCCGGCGCGGGCCCGCTGGATGCCGGCAACGCCGACGCCATCTCCCAGCTCGGCCGCGCCGCAGGAGCACCCGACGGGATCTGGGCCGACCTGGTCTCCGGCTTCGCCGTCGGCACCGCAGGCGATGTGCAGCGCGCGCGCCTGGCGGAGACGGCATCCGTCTCGGCCGTCTCGGCGCAGCGCTCGGTCTCCGCCGTCGACGGCGATGAGGAGACCGTCGACCTGCTCACCCATCAGAGCGCGTACCAGGCCGCTGCCCGCGTGCTCACCGCGGTCGATGAGGCACTAGACGTCCTGATCAACCGAACCGGCCTCGTGGGCCGATAGGAGCACCATCATGATCTCGCGAATCACCTCTGGAGCCATGACCGACGCCGCCACGCGGCAGCTGCAGGCCAATCTCTCCCAGCTCGCCCGACTGCAGGAGCAGGCGGTGTCGCAGCGCGCCTTCGCCGCGCCGTCCGATGACCCGTCGGCCGCGATCGCCGCACTGAACCTGCACGACGAGCAGCGCCGCACCGCGCAGTACGCGCGCAACATCGACGACGGCATCGCCTGGGTCACGGCCGCCGACTCCGCGATCTCGTCCAGCACGGCGCTGCTGGGCAGGGCCCGCGACCTCGTCGTGCAGGGTGCCAACGGCGGGACCATGAACGCCGAATCGCGCGACGCGATCGCGGTCGAGATCGAGGGCCTCCGCGACGAGCTGCTGGCTCAGGCCAACACGGCGGTGCTGGGGCGCTCCGTCTTCGCGGGGACGTCGGATGCCCCCGCGTTCGATGCGGCCTATGCGCACAGCGGCGCTCCCGGCTCGGCGGTCGTGCGTCGGGTGTCCGACGAGGCGTCGGTGCGCGTGGACACGGACGGCGCCGCGGTCTTCGGCGAGGGCGCGGGCTCGGTCTTCGCCCTGCTGGACCGCATCGCCGCCGACCTTCGTGCGGGTGCCGGCGTGAGCGCGCGGCTCGAGGAGATCGATGAGCGACGCACGGCTATGCTCAGTGCACAGGGCGCGGTCGGCGTCCGCCAGGCCCAGATGGAGCGCGCGAAAGAGGCGACCATGCACGATCAGGTGTCGCTGGAGGCCAGACGGGCCGCCGTCGAGGACGTCGACTCGGTGGAGGTGCTCGTTCGGCTCCAGGCCCAGGAGCTCGTCGTCCAGTCGTCGCTGGCCGTGACTGCGCGCGTGCTGCAGCCCTCGCTGATGGACTTCCTGCGATGACCGCGCTGCTGCACTTCGTCACCCCGCCGCCGGGGTTCGAACCGCACACCGAGTTCGCCCTGGACCCCGTCGACGGAGCCGAGGGGCTGTTCACCCTCGACGCCGTCGAGGATGCGGCGCTGCGGCTGTTCGTGCTGGACCCCAGTCTGGTCGTGGCGGACTACAGCCCCGTGCTCCCCGACGAGCACGTCGCCGAGCTCGACCTGACCGCGCCCGCGGACGCGCTGCTGCTGGTGGTGGCCGGACGCTCCGCCCAGGGCGCCCAGGTGAACCTTCTCGCCCCCATCGTCGCCAACGCGACCACGGGCCGGGCTGCGCAGGTCATCCTCGACGGGCAGGACTATCCGTTGCGAGCCCCGCTGGGCTGATCCGGGTCTCTCGGCTGCATGCGGGGCGCCCGCGACTACCCTGGAGACGTGATCCTCGCCGTCGACACCTCCCTGGGCACGACCGTCGCCGTCATCGACGCCGACGGTCGCACCGTCGCCGAAGCCTCCGCCCCCGACCCGCTCGGGCATGCCGAGGTGATCGGCGATCTGCTGGCCCGGGTCGCGCAGCCCGGCATCACGCACGTCGTCGCCGGCATGGGGCCCGGCCCGTTCACCGGCTTGCGCATCGGCATCGCCGCGGCCCGCGCGTTCGCGCTGGGGCGAGGCATCCCCGTGATCCCCGTGCCCAGCCACTTCGCCGTTGCGCGGATGCTGCTCGAAGACGGCGTCACAGGTCCTTTCGCCGTGGTCACCGATGCGCGTCGGCGCGAGATCGCGGTGAGCGTGTTCGATGGAGCGGATGCCGACGGCATCCCGCACCTGATCCTGCCCGCCCGTCTCGAGAAGCAGGGGACGGCGCTGGAACGCCCCGCGCACGAGGCCGTCGAGCTGCACGCGGCGGCCCTCGCGCGCGTCGGCGCTCGCGTGATCGCCTCCGGCCGCACGCTCACCGGTGCCGAGCCGCTGTACCTGCGCTCGCCGGATGTCGTGCAGCCCGGCCGACCGAAGCGGGTGAGCTCGTGAGCCTGCGCCTGGCCACTGTCGGCGATCTGGGTGCGATCATGGCGCTGGAGCGCGCGAGCTTCCCCACCGACGCGTGGAGCGAGCAGACCATGGCCGCCGAGCTGGCCGGTGAGCACGGCCACTACCTCGTCGACGAGCAGGACGAGCGCGTGGTCGGCTATGGCGGCCTGCGCGCGCTGCGCGGGGGATCGGATGCCGACATCCAGACCATCGCACTCTCGCCCGCAGTCCGCGGGCAGGGGAGGGGGCGCAGCCTGCTGCGCGCCCTGATCGCAGAGGCCGCGGCGCGCGGCGCCCGCGAGCTGTTCCTCGAGGTGCGCGCCGACAACCCCGTGGCCGAGGGGCTGTACCGTTCGGAGGGCTTCGCCGAGATCGGCCGACGTCCCCGCTACTATCAGCCCGACGATGTGGACGCCATCGTCATGCGGCTGGATCTGACGTCGTGGAGTGCAGAGTGAACGAACCCCTGGTGCTGGGCATCGAATCCAGCTGCGACGAGACCGGCATCGGCATCGTGCGCGGGCGGCGGCTGCTGTCCAATACGATCGCCTCCAGCATGGACGAGCACGCGCGCTACGGCGGCGTGATCCCCGAGGTCGCCGCCCGCGCGCACCTCGAGGCGCTGCAGCCCTCCATCGAGAAGGCGCTCGCCGAGGCGCGGGTGACCCTGGACGACCTCGACGCCATCGCCGTCACCAGCGGGCCGGGCCTGGCCGGAGCCCTCATGGTCGGCGTCGGCGCGGCCAAGGGTCTTGCGGTCAGTCTGAACAAGCCCTTGTACGCGGTGAATCACCTGGTCGGGCACATCGCCGCCGACATCCTGGCCTCGCCTGACCACGAGACCGAGCCGCTGGAGTACCCCACCATCGCGCTGCTGGTCAGCGGCGGGCACACCTCGCTCCTGCACGTGCGCGACCTCACCACCGACGTCGAACTGCTGGGCGAGACCGTCGACGACGCCGCCGGCGAGGCGTTCGACAAGGTCGCCCGGCTGCTGGGCCTGCCGTATCCCGGCGGACCGCAGATCGATCGGGCCGCCGTCGGGGGAGATCCTGCGGCCATCCGCTTCCCGAGGGGCCTGTCCAAGGCATCCGATCTGGAGAAGCATCGCTACGATTTCTCTTTCTCGGGGCTGAAGACCGCCGTCGCCCGCTGGATCGAGCGCGCCGAGGCGAACGGCGAGCAGATCCCGGTCGCCGACGTGGCGGCCAGTTTCCGCGAGGCCGTCGTCGACGTGCTGGTGACCAAGGCGCTCGCCGCCTGCGAGGACCGCGGCGTGCCACGGCTGCTGCTGGGCGGCGGGGTGATCGCCAACAAGCGGCTGCGTGAGGTCGCGCTCCGGCGAGCGGATGCCGCGGGCGTGACCGTGCGCATCCCGCCGTTGAGCCTGTGCACCGACAACGGCGCCATGATCGCGGGGCTCGCCGCCGAGCTCATCGCCTCCGGCCGGGGGCCGTCGACGCTGGCGTTCGGTGCGGATTCCACGCTGCCGGTCACCGAGATCCAGGTGAGCTCGGCATGACCGATCCGCGCATCGAGGGGCCCACGCCCGAGGTCGACCGCCCTGAGGGCGGCGCGGCTCTGCCCGGTGCGCGCAAGGGGTACGACAGGCTGCCGACCGGTCCGGTTCCGATGGCGCCGCTGGTGCCGGATGATGCCGAGGAGTTCGCCGGCACGGGATGGGCGCCCACGGTGGAACCTGCTCCCGAGCCGGTGGACGACGCGCGGCTGGCGCCGTGGGCGCTGGTCGCGGCGATCGTGGCGCTGGCGACCTCGATGTTCGTGGGCTGGGGCATCCCCGTCGCGATCGTCGCGGTGATCGCGGCCATCATGTCACTGCGCCGTCCGATTGAGAACCGCGCGATGGCGATGTGGGCGCTGGTGCTGGGTCTGTGCGCGACCCTGTTCAGCGCGGGCTGGCTGCTCTGGGCGGCCATGCAGCTCGAGAGTCTGGGATGACGGATGCTGGATCCTGCCCGGGCTTCACGACGACGTGAGCTGCAGCGCCGCGCCTACGCACCCGGCGGCTCGCTGACGGATGCCGAGGCCGCCGAGCTGAGGGAGCTGGATGCCGGGAACAGCGACGCTGCTTCACTGCGACTCGCTGATGCTCGCTCAGGACGGGCGACGACCTCAGCGGCCGGGGAATCAGAGCCCCGAGGGTCTTGGGCCCCTGAGCCCGTCGAAGGGTCGCAAGCCCCGGGGGCGCCTGGTGAAGGGGGCCCCGAGTCCGTCGAAGGGTCGCCGGTCCATCACGACGATGCTTCTCTTCGACGCACCGGCGCTCGCTCAGCGCAGGCGACGAGCTCAGCGACCCAGGAATCAGAGCCCGCGACGAAGAAGCGCCGCATCCCCTTGATCCCCGTCCTCGCGGCGGTCGCTCTCGTGGTCGGCATCGTGGTCGGCTCCTTCGTCTTCGGCGGCCTGGCGCAGACCCCGATGACCGCGCAGCAGCAGGAGGCCTGGGCGAAGCTGGAGGCGTCGGGTCAGTACGACCCCGGGTCGATCCACCTGGCCGGCACGAAGTACGGCGCGGCGATCTGGTCGGCGACCAGGCAGCAGGGCGATGTCCCGTGTGTCATCCTCACTCGCCCGGGAGCCGTCGAAGAGAACCAGTCCAGTGCGGGCTGCAGAGCATCCACCGCCGAGACCGATCAGGTGTCGTCCGCCCAGGGCACGCTGACGTACAAGGAGAGGGGCGAGGACTACATGCTGTGGGCCACGCTCGTCGACGACATCGGTGGGAATCCGGCGGTGTTCGTGCAGCGGCAGAGCGCGAACGAGCCCTGGGACTGGCGCATGCAGTACAGCGATACGGAGCTGAAGCAGGCTGAGGCTCTGGTGGCAGCCGGCTTCAACGGTGAGATGATCAGCATCCTCGGCTACGACGGCGAGACCCCGGTGTGGACGGGAAATGCCCCCGACGGATCGGGTTCCTGCCTGATGATCGTGCTGGATACCGGCGCCGTGGCGCAGCAGTGCGGTTCGGGCTACGACCAGATCGCGCTGACCGTCGGCGACACGGTCTACGGCGTGCTGACCTCGGACCGCAGCAGCATGCTGAGCATCACGCGGATCCCGGGAGGCGCCCGATGAGCGCCGCCGACGCGCGCAGGCGCGACCTGCAGCGCCGCGCGTTCGCGCCGGGCGGGGGCCTCACGCCGGAGGAGGCGGAGGAGCTGCGGATGCTGTCGCAGCCGGTGCCCGAGGCGATGGTCGCGCCTGCTGAGGAGCCTCGAGATCGGGCCGCTGAGGAGCCTCGACGTTCGGTCGCTGAGCCCGTCGAAGCGTCGTCGGCCCGTCACCCCGACGCTTCACTTCGACTCGCCGGCGCTCGCCCAGCACAGGCGGCGGGCTCGGCGCCCCGGGAGGACGGTCCAGAACCCCCGGCATCCGCTCCGGTTCCCTCCCGCCTGCACCCGCGCTGGCTGATCCCGATCGTGCTGCTGGTGGCGCTGGTGGTGGGGCTGGGCGTGGGCTGGCTGGTCTCTCCGCGTCCCGCCCATGCCGGACCGCCGGCGATGAACGCCGCGCAGCGACAGGTGTACGACGACCTGGTGGCCGACGGCGGCTTCGAAACCGGTTCGGTGTCGTTCGCGGGCACGAAGCACGGCGCCTCGGTGTGGACCGCGACGAAGACCGGGCAGGAGTGCATCGTCATGGTGCTCGACGGGCATCGCCAGACTCAGTGCGCCGACCCGACGACGGGTTCGTACGACGGCCTGATCGGCGTGCAGCTGGAGACCGGCGAGGGAGATCTGCGCTCCACCATCACGGCCGTGCTGTTCACGGACATCAGCGGCGAGCTCTCGGTGATGGTCAACAAGATGAACACGGCTTCGTATGACGACGGCTGGCAGGGGCAGTACTCCCCGTCCGAGCTCGACCTCGTGCAGGTGCTGGAGCAGGACGGCTTCACGGGGCCCGAGCTGATGATCTCCGGCTACGACGGAGACGTCCCGATCTGGACCACGTGGGGCGACGAGTTCTGCATCGCCGTGGTCGACCCGGACTCTCACGACGTCACCAAGTCCTGTACGGACCCGATGGTCGGCGCCGTCGTCGAGATCGGGTTCCGGGATGCGGCCTACAGTGCGGCATTCACGGAGACGCGTGGCATCGCGGTGAGTGTCACGCGTGACCCGAAGGGCATCGCGGCATACTCCTGTGACTCCGCCACCGGGCAGTGCGCGTCCATCGACGACACGACCGGCGACATCGGCTGAGACCCCGGTCAGACCCGGTCGGCGAGGATGGCGATCCTCTGCTCACCCACGCGCGTGAGGATCAGCGTGGCCTCCTGCGAGCCCTTCAGCGTCAGTCTCCTCCGGAACGCGGCAGGGTCGATGTCCATGCCGCGCTTCTTGATCTCGAGCCGCCCGATGTCGGCGGCACGCAGCGCCGCATTGATGGTCTTCGGATGCACGGGCATGGTCTCGCGCACGCGGAACGACTGCACGAACGGGCTCGTCACGGGCTCGTCGCCGGTGAGATAGGCGATGTGCTCGTCGATCATCCCGGCATCCAGCATCCGCCCGGCGTCGCCGATCAGCCGGGCGCGGATGACGGCGCCATCGGGCTCGTGCAGGAACGCGCCGAGTTGCCGCACCGGCACATCCTCGGCATCCGCTCCCGCCGTCAGCTCGTGCGTCTGCTCGCCCGCCACGACCAGCGCTGCCCGGCGGATGCCGTCGCGCGCCAGCGCGCCCGACCACAGCACCAGCTCCACGACGCTGCCGTCGGCGCTGACCCACTGCGCCTCGACGTCGTCGGGGATGAGGTCGCGATCCAGGCCCGGGCCCAGCTTGATCCCGGTGGGGTGCTCTCCTGCGACCTGGAAGCACCAGTCCAGCGACGGCGACCAGTCGGATGCCGACAGCCGGCGCGTCTCGCCGTGACCGGCCGTGCGGCGCGCGGGGTCCAGCCAGACGGCGCCCTCGTGGGGGACGTTCTCCTCCGCCACGCCCTGCGTCACGGCGGCATCCTCACCGAAGGGTGCCAGGTTGTACGCCGCGATGGCCGCGGTCACGGCATCCGCATCCACGGCCGTCACGCGCAGGCCGGCACCGGCGAACGCCAGGCTGTCGCCGCCGATGCCGCATCCGAGGTCCGTCACCGCGCTGATGTCGGCCTGCCGCATCCGCACCGCGTGCAGGGTCGCGACCTTCAAGCGGGTGGCCTGCTCCAGGCCTGCGCGAGTGAACAGCATCCGCTCGGCGAACTCCCCGAACTTGCTCCGCGCCTTCACGCGCAGGTGCGCCTGCCCGACCACCGCCGAGACCAGATCAGGGGAGTGGCCCGCCGCGCGCAGCCGCGAGACCGCCTTCGCGACCTCGCCGGAACTCGTGATCTCGCCGACCTCGTCCAGCAGTGCGAGCCCGTCCCGTGTGAGCAGCGCGCTCAGCTCCGACATCTCCACGCGCCCAGCCTACGTGCCGCGAATTGGCACTCGCATTGCGTGAGTGCCAGCTCACGGCCTACACTGGAGTTAGCACCCTCGGCATGAGAGTGCTAACAGTCTTCTGATCTCAGTCACGAAAGAAGAGGTACACCGTGTCGGTTTCCATCAAGCCGCTCGAGGACCGCATCGTCATCCAGCAGGTCGAGGCAGAGCAGACCACCGCAAGCGGTCTGGTCATCCCCGACACTGCGAAGGAGAAGCCCCAGGAGGGCGAGGTCGTGGCTGTGGGCCCCGGCCGCATCGACGACAACGGCAACCGCGTCCCGCTCGACGTCGCCGTGGGCGACCGCGTGCTCTACAGCAAGTACGGCGGAACCGAGGTGAAGTTCGGCGCCGACGAGTACCTCGTGCTCTCGGCCCGCGACGTCCTCGCGGTCGTCGTCCGCTGACGCTGACGTTCCAGGAGGCCCGGATGCCGTGCATCCGGGCCTTCGTCGTCCCCGCCCGCCACTAGGCTTGATCGGTGAGCACGAAGTCGGCCGGCACCCTGTACACCATAGGCGCGTACCTGCTGTGGGGCGTCTTTCCGCTGTACTTCATCGCGCTCGATCCCACCGGACCGTTCGAGGTCGTGGCGTGGCGGTTGCTGCTGACGCTGGTGTTCTGCGCTCTGCTGCTGAGCGTCACCCGCGGCTGGCAGAGGCTGCTCGTCATCTGGCGGCAGCCCAGGCTGCTGGTGCTCACGGCCCTGGCCGGCCTCCTGATCTACATCAACTGGCAGGTCTTCGTGATCGCCACGATGGGCGGAGCCGTCGTGGAGACGAGCCTGGGCTACTTCATCAACCCGATCTTCACCGTCCTGCTGGGCGTGCTGGTGCTGCACGAGCGCGTCCGGGCGGCGCAGTGGGCCGCCATCGGCATCGCCGGCATCGCGGTGGGCGTGATCATCGTCGCGCACGGCACGTTCCCTTGGATCGCCCTCTCGCTGACGGCGTCGTTCGGCCTGTACGGCCTGGTCAAGAAGAAGATCGGCCCGCAGGTGGATGCCGCCAGCGGCCTCACGCTGGAATCCTTCTGGATGATCCCGGTGGCCATCGTCATCCTCGTGTTCGTCGCACAGGACGGCCGCGGCATCACGATGGGCACGATCAGCCCGCTGCACACCGTGCTGCTCAGCTGCGCGGGCATCGCCACCGCCGTGCCGCTGCTGCTGTTCGCCGCCGGTACCCGGCGGGTGGACCTCTCACTGGTCGGCATGATCCAGTTCATCACCCCGATCATGCAGTTCCTGCTGGGCTGGGCGGTGCTGGGGGAGCCCATGCCACCGGAGCGCTGGATCGGATTCGTCCTGGTGTGGCTCGCCATCGTCGTGTTCGTCGGAGATCTGCTGGTGCAGAAGGCCCGCGGGCGCCGCGAGGAGCCGGCCGAGCTGGTCTGAGCATCCGCGGATCGGATCGTTAAGCGACCGAGACAACCGCGGCCACCACCGGGACGCCCGAGCGAATAGGGTAAGAGGCACCCGAAGGTGGTATTCCACGTTCAGTTACGCAAGGGAGCAACATGAACGCATTGAAGGGCTCGCGTGGAGCGAGGATCTTCGCAGGGATCGCGCTTGTCAGCGCATCCGCACTGGTCATCGCCGGCTGCTCAAGCACGCCGTCCGGCGAGAAGACGAACGACGGGAACAAGAAGCCCGCGGCCGACCTCACCCTCAAACTGGGATCGCTGCTTCCGTCGTCCGGCTCGCTGGCATTCCTCGGACCGCCGATGTACGCAGCCGTGGGACTCGCGACGCAGGAGATCAACGACGCCAAGGCCGGCGTCACCGTCTCGATGAACTCGCAGGACGAGGGCGACAGCGACACCAAGGCCTACGTGACCTCGATCACGACGCTGCAGAACGCGGGCGTCGCCGGCATCGTGGGTGCCGCGGCATCCGGTGTGTCCAAGATCATCCTCGACGGCAACGTCAGCAAGGGCATCATCACGATCTCGCCCTCGAACACGTCGCCCGACTTCACCAAGCTCGCCGAGGACGGCGCCACGAAGGGGCTGTACTTCCGCACCGCTCCCAGTGACCTGCTGCAGGGCGAGGTTCTCGGCAACCTGATGTCGCAGGACGGCCGCAAGTCGCTCGGCATCATCTTCCAGAACGACCCGTACGGCACCGGCCTGCGCGACGCGATCAAGAAGACGTTCGAGGAGTCCGGCGGCAAGGTCGTCGCCACGGCCGGCTTCAACGTGGGCGACTCGCAGTTCGATGCCCAGGTGGAGACCATCAAGGCCGCCAACCCGGACGCCGTCGCGGTCGTCTCCTTCGAGCAGTTCCGCACCATCGCGCCGCTGCTGGTGAACGCCGGCATCACGGCCGATCACTTCTACATGGTCGACGGCAACGTCTCCAACTACGGCACCACCGGCGACAGCGCCATCCCGGTGTCGCTCGAGGGGGCACAGGGCACCCGCCCCGGTCCGGCACTGAAGGACGACTTCACCAACCGCCTGCAGAAGTACTGGACGGGCAAGGGCAACGCCGAGATCAAGGACTTCACCTACGCGGCTGAGTCCTACGACGCGGTGGTCCTGATGGCTCTGGCCTCGCTGGAGGCGAAGTCGGTCAAGGGCGTCGACATCGCCAAGAAGATGCAGGCGGTCTCCGGCGGCGTCGAGGGCGGCACGGCGTGCACCACGTTCGCCGAGTGCGCCAAGATCATCAACGACGGCGGCAAGGCCGACTACAACGGCTACTCCGGCGACATCACGTTCGACAAGTGGGGCGACCCGCAGGGCGCCGCCATCGGCGTCTTCAAGTACGGCGCGGACAACATGTACACCCGCACCAACTGACACATCGCGTGTCGTGAGGGCTCCGGATGCTTCGGCATCCGGAGCCCTTCGCATGCTCGCCAGCTGCACGCCGGACACAGCAGGAGGGGCGGATGCTTCAGCATCCGCCCCTCCTGCGAGTACGACCTACGCGGCGTCCTCGTCCTGTCCCAGCGTGCCCAGGTACAGGCCGATGACCTTCGGATCGTTCAGCAGCTCGCGGCCGGTGCCCTCATAGGCGTCGCGGCCCTGATCGAGCACGTAGCCGCGGTCGCAGATCTGCAGGCAGCGGCGGGCGTTCTGCTCGACCATGATGGTCGTGACGCCGGCCTTGTTGATGTCGCTCACGCGAATGAACGCGTCGTCCTGGCGGACGGGGGACAACCCGGCGGACGGCTCGTCCAGCAGCAGCACCGACGGGTCCATCATCAATGCGCGCGACATGGCCACCATCTGGCGCTCGCCGCCGGAGAGCGACCCCGCGCGCTGCTTGAGGCGCTTGCCCAGTTCGGCGAAGATGCTCGTGACGAACTCCAGCCGCTCGGCGTACGCCTTCGGATTCTGGTAAAGACCCATCTGCAGATTCTCCTCGATGCTGAGCGAGGGGAACACGTTGTTGGTCTGCGGCACGAAGCCCACGCCGCGGCGGACGAGCTTGTCGGCCTTCAGGCCCACGATGCTCTCGCCGTTGACGGTGATCTCGCCCTCACGCACGTGCACCAGCCCGAAGATCGACTTCAGCAGCGTGGACTTGCCGGCGCCGTTGGGGCCGATGATGCCGATCAGCTCGCCCTTGCGGGCTGTGAGGTTCGCACCGTTGAGGATGTTCACGCCCGGCAGGTACCCGGCGTGCACTCCCGTCAGCTCGACGACGACCTCGCGGTCGTCGGTGGACGGCGCCACGGGACCTTCTCCCTGGGCCACTGAGCCTGTCGAAGTGTCGTCGCTCATGACTGCTCCTCCTCGAGCTCTGCCTCGGCTTCGGCGTCGATCTTCTCGCGGATCTTCACGGCCGTCGTGTCGGACATCACCTGGATGCGGCCGGTGACCGCTCCGAGGTCCACGTCCTGGTGCGCGCCCAGATAGGCGTCGACCACGGCCGGGTCCTCCATGACGACCTCGGGCGGGCCCTCGGCCACCACGCGGCCCTCGGCCATCACGACCACCCAGTCGGCGATGTGCCGGACCATGTGCATGTCGTGCTCGACGAACAGCACGGTCATGCCGCGATCCTTCAGACCCAGGATGTGGTCCAGCAGCGACTGCGTGAGCGCGGGGTTGACGCCTGCCATCGGCTCGTCGAGCATGACCAGGTTCGGGTCGCTCATCAGCGCCCGAGCCATCTCCAGCAGCTTGCGCTGCCCGCCGGAGAGGGATGCCGCGAAGTCCTTCTCCTTGGCATCCAGCTTGAACCGGGTCAGCAGCTCGCGGGCCTTCTCCTCGATCTGCTTCTCCTGCTTGCGCCAGAAGAAGGGGAACAGGCTCTGCCAGAAGCGCTCGCCCACCTGATGCGGTGCGCCGAGCTTCATGTTCTCCAGCACCGACAGCAGCGAGAGCGACTTGGTCAGCTGGAAGGTGCGCACCTGGCCCATCCGCGCCACCTTGAACGACGGCACGCCCGCCAGGCTCTTCCCGTCGTACGACCAGGTGCCGGCGTTGGGCTTGTCGAACCCGCACAGCAGGTTGAACAGCGTGGTCTTGCCGGCGCCGTTGGGCCCGATCAGCGCCGTGATGGCGCCGCGCGGGATCTCCACGTGGTCGACGTCGACGGCGACCAGGCCGCCGAAACGACGCTCCACGCCGTCGGCGATGAGGATCGGGTCGACCTTCGCGACGCCCGGGGCCGCAGGGCCCTTGGCGAGGCCGGTCGACTTCTGGCGCTTGGCCGGCGCGATGGACTCCGCCGCCTCGAGCGGGGACGCCGGCATCGCGGCATCCTGCCCTTCGACGGGCTCAGGGACCGGGTTGACGGGCTCGGGGATGGAAAGGTCGTCAGTGGACAAAGGTCATCTCCCTCTTGTCTCCGAGAATCCCCTGGGGCCGGAAGATCACCAGCAGCATCAGCGCGATGCCCACCAGGGCGAAGCGGATCGAGCCCGCCTGCAGGTTCGAGATGGGCAGGATGTCCGCTGTGACCATCTGCGAGAGCACGTTGCCCAGCAGCGCGAACACGACCCAGAACAGCACGGCGCCCAGCGTCGGGCCGAACACGGTGGCCGCGCCGCCGAGCAGGACGATCGTCCACAGGAAGAACGTCAGCGAGGTCGAGTAGTCGTTGGGGACCACGGCCGTCGGCAGCACGAACACGATTCCCGCCGCCGCACCGATCATCCCGCCGACCACGAGCGCCTGCATCTTGTAGGCGAACACGTTCTTGCCGAGCGAGCGGACGGCGTCCTCATCCTCGCGGATGCCCTTGAGGACACGGCCCCACGGGCTGCGCATGAGGGCCCAGACCAGGGCCAGCGCGATGCCGAGCAGCACCAGGCCGAACACGCGGTACCAGAGGTCGTTCTCGTTCCAGGTCCACGGGCCGAAGCCGTACGTGCCCTCCGGGAACGGGTTGGCGTCACGGAATCCGCGCTGGTAGTTGGCCAGGCCGCCGGCCGAGTTGGTCCAGTCGCGGAACAGCTCGGTGGTGAACAGCAGGCGCACGATCTCGCCCGCGGCGATCGTCGCGATGGCCAGGTAGTCGGCTCTCAGCCTCAGAGTCGGGATGCCGAGCAGCAGGCCCAGCAGGGCACCTGCCAGCAGGCCGATGAGCATGCCGATGTACCAGGGGAGGCCGAAGGTCAGCACCGAGATGGCGTAACCGTAGGCGCCGACGGCCATGAAGGCCGCCATGCCGAAGTTCAGCAGGCCGGCATAGCCGAAGTGCACGGCCAGGCCGGTCGCCGCCAGCGCGTAGGCGATGGTGACGGGGCTGAGGAGGTATGCGGCGGTGTCGCCGAAGATGCTTCCGAAGTCCATGTCAGCCCAACCTCTCCTTGCGTCCGAACAGTCCTTGCGGGCGCACCAGCAGGATGATGATCAGCGCGGCCAGCGCGCTGGCGTACTTCAGGTCGGACGGGATCCAGAGGGTGGACACCTCGACGGCGATGCCGACGATGATCGAGCCGATGATGGCGCCGAACGCGGTGCCGAGGCCGCCGATGGTCATGGCGCAGAAGATCAGCAGCAGCATCTGCACGCCCATGTCCCACTTCACGCCGGGGCGGAAGTACGCCCACAGGATGCCGGAGACGGCCGCCAGTGCGCCCGCCAGGATCCAGACCAGGCGGATGACCTTGTCGACGTCGATGCCGGTGGCCGCGGCCAGCTGAGGGTTGTCCGAGATGGCGCGGGTGGCCTTGCCGATCCGGGTGCGGGTGAGGAACAGCCCCACGCCGATGATGACCACGAGGCTGACGGCCATCGTGATCACGTCGATGTACGACAGCGAGATCGGACCCAGGTTCCAGGGCTTCGGGCTGGCGCCCGGCAGCTGCAGCGTGCCTCCGCCGATCACGAACTGGAAGATGTAGCGCATGGCCAGCGCCAGGCCGATGCTGACGATCATCAGCGGCACGACGCTCATGCCGCGTCTTCGCAGCGGCGCCCACAGGCCGACATCCAGCGCCCAGCCCAGCAGCCCGCCGCCGACGATGGCGGCGACGATGCCGAGCCACAGCGGAAGGCTCCAGAACGAGGTGAACAGCACCGCGACGATGCCGCCCCACGTCACCATGTCGGCGTGGGCGAAGTTGCCCAGCCGGGTGGTGCCGTAGATGAGCGCTGCGCCCATCGACGCCAGCGCCAGCAGCAGGCCGAAGTTCAGGCCGTTGAACGTGCGCGAGAGCAGCTGGTTCCAGAACGACTCCGTCACGCGCTCGCCCTGTCCGAGGAACAGGTTCACGATCTTCGTGCCCGTCAGGCCGAACGAGGCCTCGAAGGCGCCGCTGGTGCCGGAGACCGCCTTCACGCCCTGCGGCAGCTTGGACGGATCGATGATCACGCCCTTGGGCAGGGTGTCCTCGTCGACCGTGATCGTGTACTTGGCCTTCTTCGGCACGTACAGGCGCCACTTGCCGTCGGCATCCGTCTTCGTCTTGCCCTTGAAGCCGTTGCCCTCGACGCTCATCCCCACATCGGCGACCGGCTTGTCGTTGTTGGTGATGTTGCCGCCGAAGTAGAACGCGGTGATCTCCTGGCCGTCAGGTGTTGTGGCGGCCTGTGCTGAACCGGCGGGTATGCCGAGCACGATGAAAGTGGCCAACAGTGCTGCGATCAGCGCCATCAGCCCGGTTCGGGGGCGCCGAAGCGCCACAGTTCTCAGTCCCACGCATCCTCCACATCGAGTGCCCTCGAACGAACTCGGGCAGTCGTTCGATGATGGACGTGCACTGAGCGTATCCCCCCGACGGCCCGATCCGCACCAACCGTGTCCAGATCGGAACGTGCGGTCCGCGCGTGTCGCACCCAGCATCCTGGGAATATCCGGGCCCTCGCGACGATTAGACTCATAACACGACGGACAACGCTCCCGTCCAGGCCGCAGTCGTCCACGCGCATTCCCGTCATTCGATCGCGCCCTCAGGCGCAGAGGAGCCAGTTTTATGCCCCAGCACGATCCATTCGGTTTCACCGGGCTCACCTACGATGACGTGCTGCTTCTGCCCGGGCACACCGACGTCATCCCCAGTGAGGCCGACACCTCGTCGCGCATCTCCCGCCGCATCTCGGTCGCGACGCCGCTGCTCTCCAGCGCGATGGACACCGTGACCGAGGCTCGTATGGCCATCGCGGTGGCGCGCGAGGGCGGCATCGGCATCCTGCACCGCAACCTCTCCATCGCCGACCAGGCGGCCGACGTCGACCGCGTCAAGCGCAGCGAGTCCGGCATGATCACCGATCCGATCACGACGACCGCCGACGCCACGGTCGACGAGGTCGACAGGCTGTGCGCGAAGTACCGCATCTCGGGTCTGCCGGTCGTCGACGACGAGAAGCACCTGGTGGGCATCATCACCAACCGCGACATGCGGTTCGTCTCGGGCTTCGAGCGCAAGACCACCCTGGTCAAGGACGTCATGACCAGCGAGAACCTGGTGACGGCGCCGGTGGGCGTGCCGGCGGGCGAGGTCATCGCGCTGTTCGCCAAGCACCGCGTCGAGAAGCTGCCGCTGATCGGTGCTGACGGCAAGCTCGCAGGCCTGATCACCATCAAGGACTTCGACAAGAGCGAGAAGTATCCGCTGGCCACCAAGGACGAGCAGGGGCGCCTGCGCGTGGGCGCGGCCATCGGCTTCTTCGGCGACGCATGGGAGCGCGCTGAGGCGCTGCGCGACGCGGGCGTGGACGTGCTGGTGGTCGACACCGCCAACGGACAGTCGCAGGGCGTGATCGACCTGATCAAGCGCCTGAAGGCCGACCCCACGTTCGAGCACATCGACATCATCGGCGGCAACGTCGCGACCCGCGAGGGCGCTCAGGCACTGGTGGATGCCGGTGTCGACGCCGTCAAGGTGGGCGTCGGCCCCGGGTCCATCTGCACCACCCGCATCGTCGCCGGAGTGGGCGTGCCGCAGGTCACCGCCGTGTACGAGGCGTCGCTGGCGGCGGCCCCCGCCGGCATCCCGGTGATCGCCGACGGCGGTCTGCAGTACTCCGGCGACATCGCCAAGGCGCTGGTCGCCGGTGCGGATGCCGTGATGCTGGGCTCGCTGCTGGCCGGCACCGACGAGTCGCCGGGCGAGATCGTCTTCCAGTCCGGCAAGCAGTTCAAGCTGTACCGCGGCATGGGGTCCCTCGGCGCCATGCAGACCCGCGGCAAGCAGACCTCGTACTCCAAGGACCGCTACTTCCAGGCGGACGTGCCCAGCGATGACAAGCTCATCCCCGAGGGCATCGAGGGCCAGGTGCCCTACCGCGGTCCGGTGTCGGCCGTGGTGTATCAGCTGGTCGGCGGCCTGCGTCAGTCGATGTTCTACGTCGGCGCGCGCACCGTCGAGGAGCTGAAGGCCCGCGGCAGGTTCGTCCGCATCACTGCGGCCGGGCTCAAGGAGTCGCACCCGCACGACGTGCAGATCGTCGTCGAGGCGCCGAACTACAACAAGCGCTGAGCCGGATCCACGAAAGGGGCGGATGCTGCGGCATCCGCCCCTTTCGCATGTCCGCGGCCGGGACGGATGTCGGCTCAGATCACGGATGTCGGCCAGATTCGGCGGATCCGGCCGACATCCGTGAAACGGACCGGCATGTGTCCCGGCGCCCTGGTCCGACGCATCCGCTCGACGCGGCCCTCGCCGCTAGAGTGAGCGCATGCGGTCAGGGTCGAAGACGCTCAGTCGGGGTCAGGTCTCGCGCTATGCGATAGGTTCGCTCGGCACGGGGGGCTTCTCCACGCTGCCGGGCCTGGTGCTGGTCTACTACCTCACCGACTCGCTGGGCGTGACCGCGCTCGCCGCCGGGGCGATCGTCACTGTCGCCAAGGTGTGGGATGTGCTGATCGACCCCGTCATCGGCGGCATCAGCGACCGGGCGCTCGCGCACACCGGCACCAGGCGCCGCACCATGTTGATCGGCGGCATCGGGCTGCCTCTCGCCTTCGTGCTCACCTTCGCCGTGCCCGCGGGCCTCGGCCCGGTGCCCGCGGCGCTCTGGGTGCTGGTCGCGTTCATGCTGGCCGCCACGTGCTTCAGCCTGTTCCAGGTGCCGTACATCGCGCTGCCGGCCGAGCTGACCGACGACTACCGGGAGCGCACCAGGCTGCTGAGCTGGCGGGTGGTCATGCTCACCGTCGCGATCCTGATGTTCGGTGCCGGCGGCCCCGAGCTGCGCGCGCTGTTCCCCGAGAACCCGCTGCTGGGCTATCTCGTGATGGCGGCTGTCGCCGCGGTCATCCTCGGGTTCGGGATGCTGACCTCGGCATCCGTGGCACCGCAGCGGCCGCTGCTGCCGGTGCGCCGCGGCTCGACCATCGCGGAGCACTACCGCGACGGCATCATCGTGCTGCGCGAGAGCCAGCCGTTCCGCGCTCTGCTGGCGACCTTCCTGCTGCAGGGACTGGCCACAGGCATGATGCTGGCCGCCGCGCAGTACGTGGCGCGCTGGGTGCTGGACGACGAGACGGCGGTCACGCAGCTGTTCGTCGCACTGATCGCGCCCGCGCTGCTGATGGCGCCGGTGTGGAAGCTCATCGCAGATCGCACCGGCAAGGAGCGGGCGTTCCGCATGGCCAGCGCACTGTTCCTGCTGGCGACCCTGGCGCTCACGGCGATGGTCTGGGTGCCCGGCTGGTGGATCGTGGCGCCGGTGGCGCTGGCGGGCGCGGCCTACGCCGGTATGCAGACGCTGCCGATGGCCATGCTCCCCGACGTGATCGCGTACGACCGCACCGAGCAGGAAGCGGCGGGAACCGGCGGTGCGAACCGCTCAGGGATCTTCGGCGGCGTGTGGACGGCGGGCGAGACCACGGGGATGGCGCTCGGGGGCACCATCCTCACCATCGTGCTGGCGGCGACGGGCTACCTGGAGACCACTGCCGGACACGAGGTCGTGCAGCCGGCAGCCGCCGTCACCGGGATCGGGATCTCGTTCAGCATCCTGCCCGCGGCTCTGATGGTGCTGAGCCTGCTCACCCTGGCCCGGTACCGGCTGCGAGAGCACGACATCGTCGGGACGTCGGCATGAGCGATCCCGGCGACATCCTCGAGCGGCTGCGGCGGCTGCGCGCGGAGGATGCCCCCACCCACGGCGGGCGCGTGATGTCGTACGTGTACGACTCAGGCAGACCCGAGCTGGACGATCTGGCGGATGCCGCCGCGCGGCTCGCCCGCCCGCTGAACGGACTCGACCCCACGGTCTTCCCGTCGATCTCCGCCATGGAGCGCGACGTGGTCGCCTTCGCCAAGCGGATGCTGCACGGCGGCGGCTCCGTGGTGGGATCGATCACCAGCGGCGGGACGGAGAGCTGTCTGCTGGCGGTGAAGACCGCGCGCGATCTGTGGCGCCGGTCGCACCCCGAGGCACCCGCCGGGTCGCGGCCGCGGCTGGTGACGACCACCGCCGTGCATGCGGCGTTCCAGAAGGCCGCGGCGCTGTTCGACCTGGACTGGGACCCGGTGCCGGTCGGCGCCTCCGGGCACGCGCGTGCGAGCGACCTCATCGCGCGTCTGGGCGACGATGCGGCCCTCGTGGTCGTGTCGGCCCCGGCGTATCCGACCGGCGTGCTCGACCCTGTCGCCGAGGTGGCGGCGGCCGCGTCGGCGCGCGGCATCTCCTGCCACGTCGACGCCTGCTTCGGCGGCTTCGTCCTGCCGTGGTGGCCGGGGCTGCCGGACTGGGACTTCCGGGTGCGCGGCGTGACCAGTATCTCCGCCGACCTGCACAAGTTCGGATACGCGCCCAAAGGCGTCTCGGTGCTGCTGCACCGTGGGCTTCGACGGCATCGCGCGCAGTTCTTCGCCACCACGCGGTGGTCGGGGTATCCGGTGGTCAACCCCACGCTGCTGGGCTCGAAGTCGGCGTCGCCCCTGGCCGCAGGCTGGGCGATCATGCAGCACCTGGGCTCCAGCGGGTATGCGGACCTGGTGGGGTCGATCACGAGGGCGGCGGCTGCCGTGCGCGCCGCCGTCGATGGCATCCCCGGCCTCACGATGCTGGGCGACCCCGTGGGGCCCGCCATCGCGGTCGTGGCCGATCTGTCGGCGCCGGAGGGCGAGCGCGTGGATCCTCATCGGCTGGCCGACGCGCTGGTCGGCTACGGCTGGAAGATCCAGCACCAGCCCGGGCTGATGCAGGCGGACGGCGTGCGCATCCCGCACAGCGCGCATCTCACGCTCACGCCCGTGCTCGAGCAGGGCGTGCACGAGTTCACGGCGGCCCTGGTCGCGGCATCCGATTCCGTGCGGGGAAAACCGCAGGCCGATGCGGGGATGCTGCTGGCGGGCATGCGGATGCTGGGATACGGCGACGGCGGGCGGGTGCCCGGCCCCGCGGCCGCGTGGCGGCTGCTGCGCCTGGCAGGTACAGGGAAGGTGTCCCCCGACCAGCCCATGGCTGTGCTGATGGCCCTCATCGAGCAGTTGCCGCACGAGGTCTCCGAGGCCTTGCTCGCCGAACTGCTGGCCCGCATGTCGGAGCCCTGAGCCGCGGCATCCGCTCTTCGGTGTGACCGCCCTCCGCCTGCCCCAGCCCGCAACAGGAGGATCGTCCCGGAACAGGACAATCCGGTCGGCATCCTCCTGTTCTGGCACCGTCGTCCTGTTCTCGGCAGGCCATCTCGATGGACGTTCAACGCCGCGAGAGCAGGTGCAGCTCCTGTGCGATCGCGTTCAGGATCGTCTGCTGCACGTAGTGCATGTCGAACATGATCTGCTGGTAGTCGAACCGCAGCACGGTGTAGCCCAGCAGCACCAGCCGGGCGTCCTGTCGCAGATCCCTGCGCCGATCCTTCGCCTTGCCGTGGAACTCGAAGCCGTCGAGCTGCACCACCAGACGCTCACCGATGAGTGCGTCGACCGGATGCCCGTCGATGAGGACCTGCTGCTGGACCGGCACGCCGCAGCTCTCCGCGATTCTGAGGAAGATGGTCTCGAGACCGGAGTCGGACCCGGTACCGACGCGGGCGAGCACCTCAGTCGCGGCCGATGAGTGCCACTTCGTGAGCCGCAGCTGGGGCAGCGTCACGGCGTTCTTGCGCAGCGCCGACTCCCACACGGTCGCGGCCGGCTTCGGATCGAGGCAGCGGGCCACGTGGAAGAGCACGTTGAGAATCGGCTCGTCCACGGCGAAGGGCGCGACGGGCACGGGTCCCCTCGCCCAGTGCAGAACTCGCCCGAGCCGAGTGTTGCGGGATGCCGTCGAAGGCACCCAGATGTGAGTGCCTTCGACATCCGGGGTCCATAGACCCTGCTCCCTCGCAGCTGTCACACATGTCACCCGACCGCTCACCTCGGCGGCGGCTCGCCGGGCGGAGGAGCAGTGATCGGCTACCAGCCAGCTGCGGTGCACGCGCTCGAGCATCCCCGCGTCCACCGCCCGCAGGACTGCGTGCTTCGTGAAGCCCGCCTCGCGCAGGTTGCGAGTGTGCGCGATGCCGTGATGCTGCCGCATCCAGTCCTCGAGTTCTGTCCTCATGTCTGTCGAGGATGCTCGATCCCGGCGTCCGCTGGGCGGTCGGAAACCGTGATTGTGGACAACTGCGCGAGTTCGCCGATCGTGGAGGGGGAGTGGCGGGGCGGGGAACAGGCGGAACGACTGAGGACAGGAGGGCACCGCACGGATTCTCCTGTTGCGGGGGAATCGGCCTGTGGTCGGCTGGTGGAGCGTATGGCGAAGGATGCCCAGAACGGGACGGCAGATGGGTGACGCGGGGGAAGCTGCCGGGGAACGGCGAAGACCGCGACGGGTAGGCTGGGTTCGTGAGCATGGACATCGAGATCGGCCGAGGCAAGCGCGCGCGTCGCGCGTACACGTTCGACGACATCGCGGTCGTGCCGTCGAGGCGCACCCGCAACCCGGAGGACGTCTCCACGGTGTGGACCATCGACGCCTACTCCTTCGAGATCCCGGTGCTGGGCGCCCCGATGGATTCGGTCGTCAGCCCGCAGACCGCCATCGCGCTGGGTCGCCTGGGCGGTCTGGGCGTGCTCGACCTCGAGGGCCTGTGGACCCGGTACGAGGACCCGCAGCCGCTTCTCGACGAGATCGCGAGCCTGCCGGAGGCCGGCGCCACCGTCCGCATGCAGGAGCTGTACTCCGAGCCCATCAAGCCCGAGCTGATCAAGCAGCGGCTGGCCGAGATCCGCGCCGCGGGCGTCACGGTCGCGGGTTCTCTCACCCCGCAGCGCACGCAGGAGCTGTACGAGACCGTCGTGGCCGCCGGCGTCGACCTGTTCGTGATCCGCGGCACCACGGTCTCCGCCGAGCACGTCTCCAGCGTGAGCGAGCCGCTGAACCTCAAGAAGTTCATCTACGACCTCGACGTCCCCGTCATCGTGGGCGGCGCAGCCACTTACACCGCGGCTCTGCACCTCATGCGCACCGGGGCTGCCGGCGTGCTGGTCGGCTTCGGCGGCGGCGCGGCGTCCACCACGCGCGCGACCCTGGGCATCCACGCCCCCATGGCGACGGCCGTCTCCGACGTCGCCGCGGCGCGCCGTGACTACCTCGACGAGTCCGGCGGACGGTACGTGCACGTGATCGCCGACGGCGGCGTCGGCACCTCCGGAGACATCGTCAAGGCTCTCGCGATGGGAGCGGACGCCGTGATGCTGGGCGTTGCGCTGGCACGGGCCACGGATGCTCCGGGCCGGGGCTTCCACTGGGGCGCGGAGGCGCACCATCCGCAGCTTCCGCGCGGCCGTCGCGTGGCCGTCCCGGGCGTCGCGAACCTGGAGGAGATCCTCTACGGCCCCGCACCCGTGGCCGACGGCACGGCGAACCTGATCGGCGCACTGCGCAAGTCCATGGCGACGACCGGCTACTCCGACCTGAAGGAGTTCCAGCGCGTCGAGGTCGTGCTCGCGCCCTACGAGCTGGGATGACGCAGCCCCCGCTGCCTGTCGTGCAGGAGTTCCCGCCGACCCTGCGCGAGGTCATGCTGCGCAGGCGGTGGATGGGCGTGCTCGCGCTCTGCCTGCTGGTGGCGGGGATCTTCGCATGGCTCGGACAGTGGCAGCTCTCCCGCGCCATCGACACTTCGCCGCCACCGGCCGGTGCGACCGAGCAGGTGCGCCCGCTGACCGCCGTGATCCAGCCCGGCGAGTACCTGGATCAGAGCCTGGGCGGTCAGCGTGTGACCACGACCGGCACCTGGATGCCCGGCGACTTCATCGTGCTGTCGCAGCGTTTCAACAACGGCGACGAGGGCTACTGGGTCTCCGGCCAGCTGCGCGTGGCAGACCGCACCTCCATCGCCGTCGCGATCGGGTGGGCTCCCACCCGGGAGAAGGCGGATGCCGCCGCCCGGAGGCTTGATGCAGCGGGCGCCGTGCAGGCCGAGATCACCGGGCGGCTCATCGACGACGAGGGAGTCGAGGTGCCGCCGGCATCCGACCCGTCCGAGCTCACGCGCATGTCGCCGGCGGCCCTGCTGAGCCGCTGGCACGACATCGACCAGTTGAACGTGTACCGTCCCTACCTGGCATCCGCCACCGCGACCGCAGGACTCACCGACATCAGCTCGCCGGCGCCCACCGAGGGCTCGCCGATCAACTGGCTGAACATCTTCTACGCGGCGGAGTGGGCGGTCTTCGCCGGCTTCGCGTTCTACCTCTGGTACCGGCTCGCGAAGGACGCGTGGGAGCGCGACGTCGAGGCGTTCGAGGAGGCCGCGGCCTCCGCCGGCACGCCGCCCTCCGCAACGGAAGACGCCGACTGAGACGACCGGATGCCCGTTCGGCGAAGGCTGGATGCACGTTCGGTGACCATCGGGTGGACAGAGCTCCAACATCCGCTCGACTGTCTTGTCGCGCCCGCGACCGTCGCCATATGGTCACAGACATGTGTGCGCGCTGAGAGCGCACGGCGCCCGGTTCACGAGATCGGCGCCCCATCCACACCCGAGGAGACAGCTGTGAAGATGTCCGCCCCCGATGGCCGGAACCGGACGGTTCCGCCCACACCGCACAGGAACCGGGGGCGCGTCTGCGCCCTCGCCATGACCACCGCCTTCGCCCTGGGCTTCGGCACGCTCATCGCCGCGCCCGCCTCCGCGAACACCGCCGGCACGGGCGTGGTCATCAACGAGGCGGCGCTCTCCGGCGGCAGCGCCGGCGCCGCGTTCAAGAACAAGTTCGTCGAGCTGTACAACCCGACCGACGCCGACGTCGCGCTGGATGGCACCTCGCTGCAGTACCGCGCGGCCGGCACGGAGACGGCGTTCACTGCGGTCGTCCCCCTCACCGGCACCATCAAGGCGCACGGCCACTACCTGGTCAAGGGCAGCAGCAACGGTGCGACCGGCGCCGAGCTGCCCGCAGCCGACGCCACGACCGGGGCCTCGTTCAGCGGCACCACCGGAACTCTCGCGCTCGTCGAGGGCACTGCCGCCATCAACCCCGGAACGGGCTCTCTGACAGGTGTCGACGGCATCCTCGACCTGCTCGGCTACGGCACCTCGAACTCGTTCGAGGGCACGGTCGCGAAGGCGCCGACGAGCAATTCGAATGCGCCGTCCATGAGCCGCACCGACGCGAAGGACAGCGACGACAACGGCGCGGACTTCTCGCTGTCGGCATCGATCACCCCGACCAACGCCAAGGGCGAGACCGGGGCGACCGACCCGGGCACCGACCCCGATCCCGACCCGCAGCCGGGTGAGAAGGTCTCCATCTCCGCCGTGCAGGGCACCACCGACACCTCCCCGATGGTCGGGAAGACCGTCACCGTCGAGGGCATCATCACCGCCGACTACCGGGCGACCGGCAGCTACGGCGGCGTCGTCATCCAGACGCCGGGCACCGGCGGCGACAGCAAGACCGCCGGCTCCTCCGACGGCGTCTTCGTCTACCTGAACGGCAAGAGCGTCCCCGGTGCCGTCGGCGACCTCGTCTCGGTCAACGGCTCCGTCAGCGAGCACTACGGCCAGACGCAGATCGCCCCGGCATCCGCCGCCGACGTCTCCGTCGTCACTGCGGGCGTCGGCGTGCCCGCCCCTGTCGCGCTGCCCACCACCGTCGTGGGCGCCGATCGCGAGGCGTACGAGAACATGCTCGTCGCGCCCACCGGCGACTACCTGATCGCGTCCAGCCACCAGCTGTACAACTACGGCACGCTGTGGCTGAACCCCGGCGAGCTGAACGTCAAGAGCACCGAGACCACGCGTCCGGGTGCGGAGGCGGATGCCATCGCCAAGGCGAATCGGGCGGACCGCATCCTGCTCGACGACGGTTACTCCGCGAAGGTCGGAGGCGACGGCCAGCCGTACTTCACCAAGGACGTCGTGGTCCGCAACGGCGATGCCGTCGACTTCACCGGCAAGAGCATGGTGCTGCAGTACGACCACGACGACTGGCGTCTGCAGCCGACCAAGCCCCTCACCGGGGCGTCGCCCGCAGCCGACAAGGTGTCCTTCACGACGAAGAACCCGCGCCCGGTGGTGCCGTCGGTCGGCGGCGATGTGCAGATCGCGTCGTTCAACGTCTACAACTACTTCACGACGCTCAGCTCGCAGAACGCCGACGCTCGAGGCGCGAAGGATGCTGCGCAGTTCAGCATCCAGAAATCCAAGATCGTCGCGGCGATCAATGGCACCGGCGCCGAGATCGTCTCGCTGATGGAGATCGAGAACTCGATCAGACTCGGCGAGCCGATCGACACCGCGCTGGCCGACCTGGTCAGCGGTCTGAACGCCGCAGCCGGCTCCGAGGTCTGGGCATACGTTCCCACGCCCGCAGCGCTGCAGGACCCGGCCACGACCGACTTCATCACCAGCGCCATCATCTACAAGAAGGCTGCCGTCACGCCCCAGGGCGCGGCGCAGACCATCACCGACGAGACGGTGTGGGGCAACGCCCGCGAGCCCATCGCTCAGGCGTTCGACATCGACGGCCGCACCGTGACCGTCGTGGCCAACCATTTCAAGTCGAAGTCCGGCACGGGCACCGAGCCCGCCGACGGGCAGGGCTTCTTCAACGCCGACCGCGTGAAGCAGGCGCAGTCGCTGCTGGCATTCACCGACAGGCTGAAGAAGGACACCGGCAGCGGCGACATGCTGCTGATCGGCGACTTCAACGCCTACGGCCAGGAGGACCCGATCGACGTGTTCACCTCGCAGGGGTGGCTCGACACGGTTCCGGCCAAGGCCGCGGGCCAGTACACCTACTCGTTCGACGGCGAGCTCGGCTCCCTGGACCACGTGATCGCGTCGCCGTCGCTCGCGGCCTCGGTGACCGGAGCCGGCGTCTGGAACATCAACTCCCCGGAGTGGAGCGACCGCGGCTACGCGTTCGCCGCCACCGAGGCGGGCACGCCGTTCCGCTCCAGCGACCACGACCCGATCCTCGTCGGCGTCTCGGCCACCGTGCCGCCGATCAGCATCGACATCGCCACGATCAACGACTTCCACGGTCGCATCGAGGCCGACGGCGCCGCAGCCGGTGCCGCGGTGCTCGCCGGCGCCGTGAAGGACGTGCGCGCGAAGAATCCGAACACGATCTTCGCCGCCGCAGGCGACCTGGTCGGCGCGTCGACGTTCACCTCGTTCATCCAGGACGACAACCCCACGATCGACGCACTGGGCGCCGCCGGTCTCGAGGTCAGCGCCACCGGCAACCACGAGTTCGACAAGGGCTGGGCCGACCTGCGCGACCGCATCGTCAAGCGGACCGACTGGGCGTACATTAACTCCAACGTGTTCCTGAAGGGCACCGACCAGACCGCGCTCGCCCCATCGTGGGTGAAGACGGTCGACGGCGTGCGCGTGGGCTTCGTCGGCGCGGTCACCGAGGATCTGGGCAGCCTGGTCTCGCCGGACGGCATCCGGGAGCTCGACGTCCGCAGCGTCGTGGCCTCCGTCAACACCGCAGCAGATGCTCTTCGCGACGGCGACGAGAGCAACGGCGAGGCGGATGTCGTGATCCTGCTGGTGCACGAGGGCGCGACGACGACCTCGGTCGACAGCATCACGCCCGACTCCGCGCTCGGCAAGATCGTCTACGGCGTCGACAAGGACGTCAGCGCGATCGTCTCGGCGCACACGCACCTCGCCTACAACCATGTCATCGACGGCCGTCCGGTCGTCTCGGCGGGCCAGTACGGCGAGAACATGGGCGTGATGAACCTTCAGATCGACCCGGCAACCCACGGGCTGCTCTCGATCACCAACGAGATCAAGCCGCTCACGCACAAGGAGACCGACGCCGACGGCAAGACCGTCATCGTTCCCAACTACCCGGCCGTGCCGGAAGTCCAGGCCATCGTCGACGCCGCCAAGAAGGCGGCCGACGTCCTCGGCAACGTCAAGGTGGGGGAGATCACCGCCGACTTCAACCGCGCCCTGCAGAGCGACGGCAAGACGGAGAACCGCGGCGGCGAGTCCACCATCGGCAACTTCATCGCCGACGTGCAGCGGGAGTCCACGGGAGCCCGGATCGCACTGATGAACCCCGGCGGCATCCGCACGGTGATGGCGTACAAGGGCACGTCCGACACCGACCCCGACGGCAACCTGACGTACCGTGAGGCGGCATCGGTGCAACCGTTCGCCAACACGCTGGTCACGCTGAGCCTCACGGGGGCGCAGCTGAAGTCCGTGCTCGAGGAGCAGTGGCAGCCGGCAGGGTCGGCGCGTCCGTTCCTGAAGCTGGGCGTCTCGAAGGGCCTGACGTACACGTACGACCCGGCGGCTGCGCAGGGGTCGCACATCACCTCGATGACCCTGAACGGCGAGGCCGTGGACCCTGCCGCGTCGTACCTGGTCGCAGCCAACTCGTTCCTGGCGGCCGGCGGCGACAACTTCGCCACTCTCGCCCAGGGCGCCGACAAGAAGGACACCGGCAAGGTCGACCTGCAGTCGATGGTGGACTGGTTCACGGCGAACAGGACCGCGACGCCCGACCTCGGTCAGCGCGCGGTGGGTGCGAACATCACGCCGGCGGCCCCGGCCGACGGCTACCAGGTCGGCGACCAGGTGACCGTTGATCTCTCCTCGCTGGCGTTCAGCGCCGGTGAGCAGACGCCCACCGAGGTGACGTTCGCGCTCGGAGACGCCGTGCTCGGCACCGCCCCGGTGACCGTCGCCGTGACGGATGCCTATGACGAGGCCGGTGCCGCGACGTACACGTTCACCGTTCCGGCGGATGCTGCGGGCAAGACGCTCACGGTCATGCCGGACGTCGGTCAGGCCGTGGTGCTGCCTGTCGCGTTCGCCGAGGACGCGCAGCCCGGCGAGTTCGCCGGGACCATCTCGCTGGGCTCGTCGAAGGTCGCCGCGGGCAAGACGCTGACGATCGACGGCGAGGGCTACCAGCCTGGTGAGACCGTCACGGTGCAGCTGGTGCCCAAGAAGGGCAAGGCGATCGGCCTCGGCACCGTGAAGGTCGGCGAGGACGGCTCGTTCTCGGCATCCGTGACCGTGCCGGCGGCGACCCATCCCGGCGTCTACACGGTCTCGGTCTCGCAGGCCGACGGCGACGCAGCGACCGCGGTGGTGCACGTCAACCGCAAGGGTGGCATCGGGCATGTCGTGCAGGGCATCGTCGACTGGGTGCTCGGCATCATCTCCGAATGGTTCTGATCATCACCCGCATCGTGTGAGCACACGGCAGGAGGCCGTCGGGAGCGATCCCGGCGGCCTCCTGCCGTGCCGCGCGCATCTCGACCGAGTGCTCCGGGCGGCGGGAGGGCGCACGGTATCCGCCCAGTAGACTTGTGTCCATGCCCGAGCCCAAAATCGCCAGCTTCCCGGCGATCCGCGGCGCGCTGAAGTTCTATCAGATCGCGTCGATCATCACCGGTGTCATGCTGCTCCTGCTGGTCACGGAGATGGTGCTGAAGTACACGCCCATCCACCTCGAGCTGTTCCTGGGGGGATCGGGCGGGTTCCTGTGGTTCGCGCCGGTCGCCGAGGGCGCCGACGGCCTGCAGTCCATGGGCGACGGGGTCAACCTGTCGCTGGGCGTGCTGATCGTGCACGGCTGGTTCTACGTCGTGTACCTGTTCGCCTGCTTCCGCATGTGGAGCCTCATGCGCTGGCCGCTGCTGCGCCTGCTGCTGCTCATGCTCGGCGGCGTCGTCCCGTTCCTGTCGTTCTTCATGGAGGCGCGCGTGTCGCGCGAGATGAAGAGCTATCTCTCCGCACGCGAGGCCGCTGAGGCCTCACCAGGCTCAGCGTCCCAGAATTCAGCCCCGGAAGGTGCCCGTTGACCGAACAGTCCGAGACCCAGCAGCGTCCCACGCTCGTCGTCGACTTCGGCGCGCAGTACGCGCAGCTGATCGCCCGTCGCGTCCGCGAGGCCGGCGTGTACAGCGAGATCGTGCCGCACACCTCCACGGCCGACGAGATCGCGGCGAAGAACCCCGTCGCGATCATCCTCACCGGTGGTCCCTCGTCGGTGTACGAGGAGGGCGCACCCAAGCTGGACCCGGCGGTGTTCGAGCTGGGCGTGCCGACACTGGGCATCTGCTACGGCTTCCAGTACATGGCGCAGACCCTCGGCGGCGAGGTCGCCAACACCGGCCTGCGCGAGTACGGCGCCACCGACGCGCACATCCCCGAGACGTCGAGCACTCTGCTCGCCGGCCAGCCCGCCGAGCAGAACGTCTGGATGAGCCACGGCGACCAGGTGTCCCGGGCCCCCGAGGGCTTCGAGGTGCTGGCCACCACCGACGCCACCAAGGTCGCGGCCTTCGCGAACGAGGAGCGCAAGCTCTACGGCGTGCAGTGGCACCCCGAGGTGAAGCACTCCGACCACGGCCAGGAGATCCTGGAGAACTTCCTGCACCGCAGCGCCGGCCTGCCCGCCGACTGGAACAGCAGCAGTGTGATCACCGAGCAGATCGAGCGCATCCGCGAGCAGGTCGGCGACGCGCGCGTCATCTCCGCGCTCTCCGGCGGTGTCGACTCGGCCGTCTCCACAGCCCTCGTGCACAGGGCCATCGGCGACCAGCTGACCGCGGTGTTCGTCGACCACGGCCTGCTGCGCAAGGGCGAGCGCGAGCAGGTCGAGAAGGACTACGTCGAGTCCACCGGCGTGCGACTGATCACCGTCGATGCGGCTGACACGTTCCTCGGCCATCTGGCCGGTGTCACCGACCCTGAGACCAAGCGCAAGATCATCGGCCGGGAGTTCATCCGCGCCTTCGAGCAGGTGCAGCGCGACCTGGTCGAGGAGGCCAAGGCGTCCGGTGGCGCTCCGGTGAAGTTCCTCGTGCAGGGCACCCTGTACCCCGACGTCGTCGAGTCCGGCGGCGGTGCGGGCACCGCCAACATCAAGTCGCATCACAACGTGGGCGGGCTGCCCGACGACCTGGACTTCGAGCTGGTCGAGCCGCTGCGCGCCCTGTTCAAGGACGAGGTGCGCGCCATCGGACGGGAGCTGGGCATCCCCGAGGCCATCGTCGGGCGTCAGCCGTTCCCCGGCCCGGGTCTCGGCATCCGCATCATCGGCGAGGTCACCCGCGACCGCCTGGAGATCCTGCGCGAGGCCGACGCCATCGCCCGCGAGGAGCTCAGCAAGGCGGGCCTGGACCAGACCATCTGGCAGTGCCCGGTCGTGCTGCTGGCCGACGTGCACTCCGTCGGCGTGCAGGGCGACGGCCGCACCTACGGCCACCCGATCGTGCTGCGCCCGGTCTCCAGCGAGGACGCCATGACGGCCGACTGGACCCGCCTGCCCTATGACGTGCTGTCGAAGATCTCGAACCGCATCACCAACGAGGTGCGCGAGATCAACCGCGTCGTGCTCGACGTGACCTCCAAGCCGCCGGCGACCATCGAGTGGGAGTAAGCGGCATGGCGGATGAGGCGGCGGTGTTCCCGGATGCCGACTTCTTCATCCTGTCCAGTCGTCTGATCCCCGATCTCGACGGCGGCTACACGATCGCGACGCTCGCGCGAGCGCGCCAGATGGCGGCCGCGGGTGTCGAGGGCGGTCTGGGCCCGCAGCTGCTGACCTTCGACCCCGGAACGGCTGCCGCGCACGCCGAGCATCGTGCCGTGTTCGCCGAGCGCGGGGCTCTGGTCGCGCCGGACCGTCTGCGCAACCTCTTCGACGAGGCGGTCGCAGAAGGCGGCGGGGCGGCGGAGTGGGTGCGTGCCGCACTGGCGGATGCCGTCCCCGCCGTCGGCACGGCCGATTCCGACCGCGTGCTGACGGATGCCGAGAACCGGCCGTTCCTGTCCCTGCCGGTGATCGCCGGCAACCCGGACTGGCACCTGAGCACGGCCCCCGTGCGCGTGTACGACGCCGCAGGAGATGTGATCGGCGAGCTGGCGGGCTTCGGCGCGCTGTACCTGGCCTGGCTGACCCACCTGGCGGCGTCGACGACGCGCACGGTGGTCGTGATCTGCGAGTCCCGCCAGCTCGGCGAGCTCATCGCCGGGTGGGACGACCCGCGCGTGCGGATCATCCACACCATCCACACCATGCACCTGGAGCCGCCGTTCGAGGTCGACGGTCCGATGAACCCGCTGTGGACCCGCTGGTTCGCGGTGTGCGATCGCTTCGACGCGGTCGCCTGGCCCACCCGCTCGCAGCGCGCCGACGTGGTGGCGCGGTTCGGCGAGAGCGACGTGCATGTGCTGGTCTCCAACGGGATCGTGCCGCCCGCGGCATCCGCTCTCCGGCGCGAGCCGGGGCTGGTCGTCGCGCTGGGACGACTCGCGCCCGGCAAGCGCGTGGACCACGCCATCCGCGCCTTCGTCGCCGCCGACGTGCCCGGCACGCGGATGGAGGTGTGGGGCGGCGGCGCCGAGCAGGAAAGGCTGCAGCAGCTCATCGACGACCTCGATGCGAACGACCGTGTGCGCCTGGCAGGCTTCACCGCCGACCCCGGCGCCGTGCTGGACCGGGCCTCGCTGCTGGTGACGGCGACTCAGTACGAGGGGCAGCCGCTGTCGATCGTCGAGGCGCTCTCGCACGGCTGCCCGGTGGTCTCGTACGACGTGCGGTACGGTCTGCGCGACATCCTCGCAGACGGCGGGGGAGTGCTGGTGCCCGCCGGCGACGAACAGGCACTGGCAGACGCTCTGCACCGGGTGCTCTCGGATGCTGAGCTGCACGAGCGCCTGCTGGCCGAGGCACGGTCCGCTGCGGCGCCCTGGGACGATCGGTCGGCCATGCGTTCGCTGGCCGACGTGGTCCGCGCGGTCGTCTCCCGCCCGTCGCGCCGCGCGTAGCACGCCGCTCACGCGAGGCGCTTCAGCGCCTCGCGTCGGGAGAGCGGGGAGAGCGGATGCCGGGCGGCGAACGTGCGCACCCAGTCCGGGTTCGTGCGAGCCAGGTCGCGCAGCGCCCAGCCGATGGCCTTGCGGATGAAGAACTCCGGATCGTCGATGCTGGCGAGGATCGCGTACTCCAGCAGGTCCAGGTCGGTCGCATCCCGTCGTCCGAGCTGGCAGATGATGGCGGCGCGGCGGATCCAGAAGTCCTCGTCGTCGGCCCAGATGCGCATCTCCAGCGCCAAGCCGGGGTTCGCGTCCAGCAGCTCGCGCAGCCGGTGCGCGACCTCGTCGACGAGGTCCCACCAGGCGCCGGTGCGGATCATCTCCTCGTGCACGCGAAGCGTCGCGGCATCCCCGCGCAGCGGTGGCAGCGCCATCAGCGCCAGGGCGGCGTAGCGCTCCTCGCGGAACTCCGCCTCGCGCCACAGGTCCAGTGCGGCCTTCTCCGAGGGGCACTGCCCCTTCGCGAGCTCGCGCACGAGTGCCCGCACGACGGGCACCCGCACGCCCAGGAACGGCATGGCCGACTTCATGTACGCCTGCTGACCGGGGGCCAGCGCGGGGTCGGCGAGGTCGCGCAGGCGGGCACGGATGCCGGAGATGAGGGAGTCGGCCATGGTTCTAGAAGTGCCGACCGCCGGACCGACCGGAGGATCGGCTGCCGCCGCCCGACGAGCGGCTGCTGAACGAGGAGCGTGACGAGCTGGACCGCGACGAGCTCCACGACGAGCGCGAGGAGCGGGATGATCCACCCCAGCCCGACGAACTGCCGCCGCCGCTCCCGCCGAATGCGCCGGAGATCGCGCCGATCACGACACCGCCGAGTGCGAACGGCAGCACCAGCCCGGCCTCGCCGCCGCCCATGCTGAAGCCGATGAACGTCCCGGCCACGCCTCCTGTGACCGCGCCCCAGAGGGCCTTCCCCACAGTCGGGCCGTCCTCGTCGTCTCCGCCGGCGGTGCTGCTCCAGCGCCGTCGCGCCGAACCGTTCGACGGCGAGTCGTACATCACGGGTCGTTCGGGCACGGGATCGGGTGCCGCGAATCGCGCTCCCGAGGCCACGGGGGTCTGGATGAGCGACTGCACCTGCTGGGCGGCGCTCAGAGCGGATGACGCGTGGCTGCGCGCCTCTGCGGGGTCCGTCGCATCGATCGCCGAATTCAGGTGCCGCCGTGCGAGGGCCAGCCTGCGCAGCGCCAGAGCGCCGGTCGTTCCCGGGCGCGCCTGCACCGAGAGCTCGGCGGCATGCACGGCCGCTCTCGCCTGTTCGAGCGTGGTGCCGGATGCGGTGGGGCCGACGCTGATCGGGCGACGCGCCGCCACGGCATCCGCTTGTGCGATCACGGCGTCGCGCATCGACACCGCCTCGGCCAGCAGCCGCTCGACCTCATGCACGGACTCCACCACCGCGCGCGAGTGCTTCGCTGCGACAGCCTCCTCCAGCGTTCCGAGCTGCACATCCGCCGCGCGCAGACGGCGGCCGATCTCCTGCGGATTCCCCGCGATGCCCACCAGCTCGGTCGCGGGCACGGCGGCTGCCAGCGCGGACAGTCGATTCGCGGCCTCCTCCTGCAGCCCCGACGCATCAGCCCTGGCTGCCTTCAGGCGCGCGAGCGTGGCGGGCGCATCGACCGTCAGCGACCGCAGCGCCGCGAGATCCTTCGTGCGGGAGTCCACGTCGCGATCCACTCCCGCGCACAGGTCGAGGATCCGCTGCGTCCAGGCGCGGGTGTCCGCCGGCGTGTCGGGTTCGGCGTCCTCGAGCTTCTGCAGCAGCTCGAACGCCTCCTGCAGTCGCTGCCGGCAGGACTTCAGGAGGACGGAGTACTCGGCGGTGGTCTCGTCGCCGAACTCCACGGTCACGAAGCCCAGCTCCTGCTCACTGGTGCGGACAGCCTCGTCGGTTCGCACCAGCTGCCGGGACGCCCGCTTCTTCTGCCCCTCGAGGGTGCGCAGCTCTGCGCGCAGGGCGGCATTGCGGCGCAGCAGCAGGACCAGCCGCGTGATCAGGAAGATCAGCAGCGCCACACCTGCGACGATCAGCACCCAGGCCCACCACGGCCACGGCACCTCGGAGAATTCGTCGGCCACGAACGCGATGCCGCCTGCCCAGTCGTCGTGCGACAGGTAGTCCGCGCCCAGCTGATCCTCGATCTCCAGTACGCGCGACTCGGACAGCGGTCCGGACTTGGCGCCTCCGCCGCCGTACTCGGCGGAGATGGCCAGGGAGCGCCCGTCCGTGGCGATGGCCAGCAGGTACTGATCGGAACCGAGTCCCGTGCGCAGGGCGGTGGCATCGGCCCATTGCAGGGCGTTGCCCGGATCCTCGAAGTCGGGCACCAGGATCACGTACAGCTCCGGCACGCCGTCCGTGGATGCCAGCTCGCTCAGCCTCTGCTCGAGGTGCTCCTCGTCGGCGGTGCTGAGCACCCCTGACTCATCGGTGACATAGCCCTGCCCGAGCTGCTGCGGGGGTTCGGCGGATGCTGAACCGGCGCCGGCGAGCACCATGCCGCCCGCCAATGCGATCGTGCTCATCATCGCCGAGATCATTCGCCGTGGTCCACGCATCGCGTGCCCTCCCGTTCGCGAGGCGGTTCGTGCGACCGGCCCCTCCTCCGTGCCACCATCATGGCAGGGAGCGCGGTCGGGGCCGTTCCGGGGGCGTCCGGAGGCGGGCGGCGGATGCGGGAGCTGACGGCGCGCGGCCGGACCCGGACTCGAGAAGGGGAGGCGGATCCCCCGATCCGCCTCCCCTGGGGTCGTGCCCTGGCGTCAGGCCCGGCTGCGGTCCCCTCGTCCGACGATGAGGCCGTAGATCAGCAGCACGATGATCGAGCCGCCGATGGCCAGCAGCCAGCTCTGCAGGCTCCAGAACTCCGCGAGGTTCGCGCCGAACAGCATGCCTCCGAGCCAGCCGCCCAGCAGCGCGCCGACGACGCCGAGCATCAGCGTGACGAACCATCCGCCGCCCTGCTTGCCGGGAAGGATCAGCTTCGCGATGGCACCGGCGATGAGGCCGAGGAGAAGGAATCCGAGGAAGCTCATGGGAGTCTCCGTTCTGTTCTGTGTGCTGCGGCCGGTTGCCGCTAGAGCATCCTCACCCATTCCGCGACATCCGTGAACCCCCTTGCGCATGCCGGTCGCCATGCGATCTGCGATCGTCTATCGCCTGGCGGGTCGACGAGAAACGGCCGCCCTCCGAGGAGAGCGGCCGTTCTGCGGAGAGAGCGGGATCAGTCGCTGCCGCGCAGGATCGCGAGGATGCGCAGGATCTCGACGTACAGCCACACGACGGTGACCATGATGCCGAACGCGCCGACCCAGCCGTACTTGCGGGGAGCGCCGTTGCGCACGCCCTGCTGGATCTGGTCGAAGTCCATCACCAGCGAGTAGGCGGCCATGAAGACCACGAGGATGCCGATGATGAGGCCCACCGGGATGCCGGCGATCTTCATGCTGTAGGCGCCGAAGGTGTACGAGCTGTCGATTGCGCCGGTCCACATCATGATCAGGTTGATCACCTGGAACACCAGGTACCCGATCATGGCGATCATCACGATCTTGGTCATCTTGGCGGACGCGCGGACTTTGCCGCTGGCGAACAGCGCGAGCGTCACGCCGACGACGGCCACCGTCGCCAGCGTCGCCTGCATGACCAGGCCAGGCCACATGGTCTCGAAGAACGCCGAGATGCCGCCGACGAACAGGCCCTCGAAGACCGCGTAGCCGAAGATCAGCCCGGGACGGACCTTCTTGCGGGACGTGAAGGTGACGATCATGGCCAGGACGAATCCGCCGAAGGCGCCGATCATCCACGGGAGGATGGAGGCGATGGCGCCGGGCCGCGCGACGACTCCGCCGAGCGTCCACACCCAGCCGACGGCCGCCGCCACCAGCAGGATGCCGAACAGGCCGGCGGTCTTCCATGCCGTGTCCTCGACCGTCATCCGGTCTGTCTCGATGGCGCCGGCCGACGGGGCGGTGTACATGCCCTCGAGGTTGGCCTGGGCGGCGGCGTTGATGCCGGCCTGGCCGAACGCGGCCTGCTGCGCTGCCGCAGCGGGCGGCGGCGGGGCGTACTGCCCCGGCGCGTTCTGCCCCTGCCGGGCGCTGCCGGGCGCGCCCGGGTATGTGGCGACCTTGCGCGGATCCTGCTGCTGGAACGCCGGGTTGTTGAAGACGAAGTTGCTCATGGTGTGGCCTCTGCTCCCGAGGGATCGGTCAACTCTTTCCTCAACGATACTGGTGCCCGCCTATGAACGGGGTGCTTTACGCTGAGAACGTGCCCAGGAGAATCCCGCTGATCATCGGGCATCGTGGTGCCCCCGGCTACCGTCCCGAGCACAGCCGCTCCTCGTACGAGCTGGCATTCGCGATGGGGGTGGACGCCGTCGAGCCCGACGTCGTGGCCACCAGCGACGGCGTGCTGGTCATCCGGCACGAGAACGAGATCTCCGGCACGACCGATGTCGCCGAGCATCCGGAGTTCGCCGACCGCCGCACGACGAAGAGCATCGACGGCGAGAGGCTGACGGGCTGGTTCACCGAGGACTTCACCTGGGACGAGCTGGCCGCGCTGCGCACCCGCGAGCGCCTGCCGCGCATCCGCACCTCGAGTGCGACGTTCGACGGCCGGCAGCCGATCCTTCGCCTGCCGGACCTGCTGGCGATGATCCGAGACGCGTCCGCCGAGCACGGGCGTGAGATCGGCCTGGTGCTCGAGGTGAAGCACGCCACGCACTTCGCCTCGATCGGGCTGGATCTCGTCCCTCTGATCGAGCGCGACCTGCGTGCGGGAGGCTGGGCGTCGGGCGAACTGCCGCTGGTGATCGAGTCCTTCGAGCAGACCGTGCTGACGCGGCTGCAGCGCACCGGCATCGCGGCGTCCTTCGTGTACCTGATCGAGGCGAACGGCAGGCCCTTCGACCTGGTCGACCGGCTCGGGCGCGATGCGCCCGACTACGCGTCGTTCGTCACCGCGGACGGTCTGGACGGGCTGAAGGGGGCAGTCGACGGCATCAGCGTCAACAAGCGGATGCTTCTGGAGCCGGGGTCCACGGTCGTCCCTGACGCGCACGCCAGGGGCCTGCGCGTGTTCACCTGGACCTGCCGGCCGGAGAACCAGTTCCTCTCGGAGCGGTTCCGCACCGGGGGCGGCAAGGCCGCCTTCGGGGACTATGAGGCCGAGTGGCAGGTGCTCGCCGACACCGGCCTTGACGGCGTCTTCGTCGACCACGCCGACCTGGGCGTCGCGTTCTTCCGCTGAGGTCGGACGGGGATTCAGGCCTGCGATCGGCGCACGCGGCGACCGGACACCTGGTCGGCCGTGAAGCGCAGCCAGAGCTCGCGCTCGCCACCCGCCCAGGGGCGCACTCGCAGAGCGCCGGGCATGGACGACACCTCGTCCGGGGTCATAGCCCGGACCGTCCCGTTCAGGAGGACATTCCACCCTGTGCCCGCGAGATCATCGTGGTGATCGACCTCGAAGGCGACGGTGGGCTCGTCGGGGAGCCCGGCGAGGGCTCCTTCGGCTTTGGTCCGCAGCAGCACGTCGCGCCCGTCCAGCCGGTAGTTCACCGGGATGATCTCGATCCGCCCGCTGCGCATGATGCCGACGCGCCCCACCGTGGTGGATCCGAGCAGCGCGAAGCACTCCGACTCGTCGAGAATGTCGATCATGGGCCTGCCTCCCACGCCGCCCGAAGAGGGGCAGCCGTGGCTCGATGGTAACGCGCCCGGTGGCGCGGCGTCACGGCGGTATCCCAGGCGGTGTCGACGATCGTGCGCTCGCCGGGATGCCGGGAGCACGACGACCGGGCGGGTGTCGGGGGCACAGCCTAAACTCGAAGGGCCATGACCGACGCCCCACTCATCGTCCCCGCATCCTCCGGCCCTCGCCCCTCAGACGGGCGCGACGCGCTGCTGGCCGGACTGAACCCGCAGCAGCGCGAGGCCGTGACCTATCGCGGGAACGCGCTGCTGATCGTCGCGGGCGCCGGCTCCGGCAAGACCAGCGTGCTCACCCGCCGCATCGCCCTGCTGCTGCAGCAGCGCGAGGCCTGGCCCAGCCAGATCCTGGCCATCACCTTCACCAACAAGGCCGCCGGCGAGATGCGCGACCGCGTGCAGGGGCTGGTGGGAGATGTCGCGCGCGGCATGTGGATCTCCACGTTCCACTCCGCCTGTGTGCGCATCCTGCGCCGTGAGGCCGAGCAGTTCGGCTTCACGAGGTCCTTCACCATCTACGACTCCGGCGACTCCAGGGCGCTGCTGAAACGGCTGGTCAAGGAGCACGAGGCGGACGCCTATGGGCTCACGCCGGGAGCCGCGCAGTCGCGCATCTCCAAGCTCAAGAACGAGCTGCTGGATGCCGAGGGCTACGCCCGTCAGGCGAACATGTCCGACCCCGCCGAGCGCACCTTCGTCGAGGTCTTCAGCGACTACCAGCGGGCGCTGCAGAAGGCCAACGCCTTCGACTTCGACGACCTCATCGCGCAGACGGTGTTCCTGTTCCGGGCGTTCCCGAAGGTCGCCAACGTGTACCGGCGGCGCTTCCGGCACATCCTCGTGGACGAGTACCAGGACACCAACCATGCCCAGTACTCGCTCATCCGGGAGCTCACCAAGCCCGTCGACCCTTCGACAGGCTCAGGGACCCATGGCCACAAGGAGCCGTATGCCTCCAACGGCATGATGATCTTCGAACCCGAGCCGGCGGTGGCCGCCGGGGAGGCGACCCAGGGCGCCTCGCTGACCGTGGTCGGCGACTCCGACCAGTCCATCTACGCGTTCCGCGGCGCCGACATCCGCAACATCACCGAGTTCGAGCGCGACTTCCCCGGTGCCAGGGTCGTGCTGCTCGAGCAGAACTACCGCTCCACGCAGAACATCCTCTCGGCCGCCAACGCGCTCATCGGCAACAACTTCGACCGCAAGGCGAAGAACCTGTGGAGCGACAAGGGCGCAGGCGAGAAGATCGTCGGCTTCACCGGCTACTCGCAGCACGACGAGGCGCAGTTCGTCGCCGATGAGGTCGAGCGACTGCGCCGTGAGGGCTTCCCGTATTCCGAGATGGCGGTGTTCTACCGCACCAACTCGCAGTCCCGTGCGCTGGAGGAGATCTTCATCCGCGCGGCCGTGCCGTACAAGATCATGGGCGGCACGAAGTTCTACGAGCGAGCCGAGATCAAGGACGCGCTGGCGTACCTGGTCGCGGTCGCGAACCCTGCCGACGACATGGCACTGCGCCGCATCCTCAACAGGCCGCGTCGCGGCATCGGAGCCGTCACCGAGACCTCGATCGGCATGTTCGCGGAGCAGCATGGCATCAGCTTCCGCGATGCGCTGCGGCATGCGGGCGACCTCGGCGTGGGCCCCAAGCTGCAGGCGGCCATCGCCCGGCTCGACGCGGTGCTTGCAGAGGCTGCGGAGATCGTGCAGCCGGCATCCGGCGAGGTCCCGCCGTCCACCTCGGTGGCCGAGGGCCTGACCGTGCTGCTGCAGAAGAGCGGCTACTTCGACGCGCTGCGCGCCAGCCGCGACCCGCAGGACGAGGCCCGGCTCGAGAACCTCGACGAGTTCGTCGCCGTCGCCCGCGACTTCGCCCGCAACAACCCCGACGGCACCATCGTCGACTTCCTCACCGAGGTCGCGCTGGTCTCGGATGCCGATGATCTGGACGACGAGTCCGGCGTGGTCTCGCTGATGACCATGCACACCGCGAAGGGCCTGGAGTACGACGCCGTGTTCGTCACGGGCGTCGAGGAGGACCTCATCCCGCACCGCATCTCGGCCGGCGAGCCGGGCGGCCCGCAGGAGGAGCGGCGGCTGTTCTACGTGGGCATCACCCGTGCCCGCAAGCGCCTGCACCTGTCGCTGGCCATGACGCGCGCGCAGTTCGGCGAGGTGTCGGTGGCGATGCCCAGCCGGTTCCTGCAGGAGATCCCCGCCGAGCTCATCGACTGGCGCCAGTCGCCGGGCGACGTCAACTCCCGCGGCGGCATGCAGTCGCGGGCGCTCAACGCGCGGCGCTCCGGCGGCTGGGGCGGCTCCCGTGGCGACGATCGTTTCGGCGTGAAGGCGCTGCCCAAGAGGGACGGCCTCAAGCCGCTGTCCACCGCCATGGACCGCTTCCCCAACAAAGTCACGGCCAAGGTGCGCGACAACGGCGACCTCGAACTGGCGGCTGGTGACCGCATCCGGCACGACGACTTCGGCGAGGGGCGTGTGGATGCGGTGACCGGCGACGGCGCCAAGCGCATCGCGCATGTGCGGTTCGACACCGCCGGGCAGAAGAAGCTGCTGATCAAGATCGCGCCGATCGTCAAGCTGTAGCGGATGCCGTGGCGGAGCACCCCGGCACGGAGATTAGGCTGACACATATGGCCCTCTTCTCCCGCCGTAAGAAGTCCGACTCCCAGCCGGACGTCGAGCCCGAAGCCCCTGTCGACACCGCCGCCGACGAGGCCCAGCCCGATACACCCGCCGCACCCGTCCCCTCCGTGGGCATCTCCGTGCAGGCGTTCCGCGGCGTCGGCGCCGAGGCCGGCCCCGCACTGCAGCTGCCTCCGGAGACTCCCGCGGTGGCCGAGGCGGGCGCAGCGGACACCGAGGCTCCCGTGCAGGTTCCCGGCACCGCGACGGGCGCAGGCGCCCCCCTGGGGATGGGCGGCGTGAACCTGCCGCTTGCACCCGCCATGCCACCCGAGCAGACCCACACGGTCGAGGGCCTGATCGACAACGTGCTGCTGCGCGAGGCCCTCGCGCAGGTCGAGGAGGGCGCCACCAACGAACAGCTGCTGGGCGTCATGCGCCAGTCGCTGCAGGGGCATCTGTACCTGCGCGTGCACGGCGACGCGCGCGAGCAGATGGCCTCGGACGAGCCGCTCTCGATCAGCATCATCCGCGATGAGGACCAGTCGTTCATGCTGGCGTACAGCTCGGGCGCAGCGCTGCGGGCATCCGTGACCAGCGAGGAGGACGCGGCATCCACCTCCGCCATCGCGCAGCCGGTCACCGCGATCTACCAGCAGGTCGTCGACGGCGGATTCACCGGCATCATCATCGACAACTCCTCGGGCCCGCACCGCGTGGTCTTCCCCACCGAGCTGCTGCAGCGCGCTCTCGAGCAGGGCGACGCCGCCACGCGCGTCAAGGCGCTGCTGGCAGGCCCGCGCGACGAGGAGACGCCTGTCAAGATCGCCGAGGCGCTGGCGAAGACGCGCACCTGGGTGGCCATCAACGACGGCACCAACGGTCAGCCGGTCGGCATCGCCGAGGCGCACACCACCGACGGACGCCGCTTCCTGCAGATCTTCTCGCACCCGCTGGAGGTCGTCGTGCTGGGGCGCAAGGACCAGCCCATGCCGTTCGAGCCCGAGCAGCTGGCGAAGGTGCTCACCGATCACAGCGAGATCGCCGGCATCCTGGTCGACATCGCAGGGCCCTCCATCGCCATCGAGCGCGAGGACCTCAGCGCCGTGATGGTGCTGGCCGTCGATCTCGGCGACGAGGACTGAATCCGCCGAGTCGCACCGACGCGGCGGATGCCGCTGTCGCGGCGCCCGCGGAACACGTAGGGTCGGCACATGGCATCCGAGCGCGTGAGTCTGAGAGTCACCGACGCCGACGGCGAGCGTGAGGTCTCGCTGTCCAGCCCGAACAAGGTGATCTGGCCCGACGGCGGTGACGGCATCACCAAGGCGGAGTACGCGGAGTACGTGCAGCAGGTGTCCGAGCCGTTCCTCGCGGCCAACGGGCATCGTCCGGTGTCACTGGAGCGGTTTCGCGATGGCATCCGCTCTTCCGGAGACGACGGCGATCCCGGCGCCGGCGGGTTCTTCTCCAAGAATCCGCCCAAGGGCACACCCGACTTCGTCGATGCCGTGACCGTCACGTACAACTCCGGCCGCAGCCACCCGCAGATCGTGCTGAACCGCACCAGCGCCATCGTGTGGGCCGTGCAGATGAACACGATCGTGTTCCACCCGTGGGCGTCGCTCGCCGCGAACACCGACAACCCCGTGGAGCTGCGCATCGACCTGGATCCGCAGCCCGGGACCGGCATCGCGGAGGCGATCGTCGCCGCGCACGAGCTGCGCGCAGTGCTGCGCGAGGCGGGGCTGGAGCCGTTCATCAAGACCAGCGGCAACCGCGGCTTGCATGTGTTCTGCCCGATCATGCCGGAGTGGGAGTTCCTCACCGTTCGTCACGCCGTCATCGCGGCGGGGCGGGAGCTGGAGAGGCGGATGCCGGATGCCGTGACCATGAGCTGGTGGAAGGAGGAGCGCGGGCGGCGCATCTTCGTCGACTTCAACCAGGCCAACCGCGATCGCACCATGGCCGGGGCGTACAGCCCGCGCGCCAGGCCCGGCGCGCCGGTGTCGACTCCGATCGAGTGGGACGAACTCGACGACGTGGATCCGACCCGGTTCACGATCCGCACGATCCCGGGCAGGCTCGCCGAGGTCGGCGACCCGTGGGGGCGGATGCAGGAGTCTCCCGGCCGCATCGACACGCTGCTGCAGTGGTGGGAGCGGGACGTGTCGAACGGCCTCGGCGAGCTGTCCTTCCCCCCGGAGTTCCCGAAGATGCCCGGCGAGCCCCCTCGCGTGCAGCCCTCGAAGAAGGTCGCCGAGAACTGGCCCGAGTGACGTCAGGTGAGGACGTCGGAGAGGGCGTACGAGGGGACGACCTCGAGCTGCGCGTACGTGCACGAACGCGGGTCGCGGTCGGGTCGCCAGCGCTCGAACTGCACGGTGTGCCGGAACCGCGCGCCCTCCAGCTGGTCGTAGCGCACCTCCAGCACGCGCTCCGGACGCAGCCGCACGAACGAGACGTCCTTCGCGCCGGTGAAACGGGAGCGCTCACCCTCGCCGGTCACCACAGCGCCGGACTCGTCGCGCTCCACCAGGGGAGCCAGGTCGTCGACGAGCTGCCGACGCATCGCATCCGTCCACGCGGCCACGCCGCCGACCTGCCTCAGCTCGCCGTCCCCGCCGTACAGCCCCACCAGCAGCGAACCGACGCCCGAGCCGCTCTTGTGGATGCGGTAGCCGAGCGCCACGACATCTGCCGTGCGAGCGTGCTTGATCTTGATCAGCGCGCGCTTGCCGGGTGCGTACGGGTCATCCAGCGGCTTGGCGACCACGCCGTCGAGACCTGCGCCCTCGAACTCCGCCAGCCAGCGGCGCGCCAGGTCGGGGTCGTCGGTCGTGCGGGTCAGATGCAGCGGGGAGCGGGCGCCGGCCAGCATCCGCTCCAGCATCGCGCGTCGCTCGCGGAACGGGAGCTGCTGAAGGTCCTCGTCGCCCTTCGCCAGCAGGTCGAAGGCGACGAACATCGCCGGGGTCTCGGCCGCGAGCTTCGCCACCCGCGACGCGGCGGGATGGATGCGCTGGCTGAGCGCCTCCCAGTCCAGGCGCTGGTCGCCGGATCCGGTGGCCACGACGATCTCGCCGTCCAGCAGGCAGGGGCCGGGAAGGAGCTGCGGAAGCTGCTCCACGAGCTCGGGGAAGTACCTGGTCAGGGGTTTCGCACCGCGCGAGCCGATCTCCAGCGTGTGACCGTCCCAGGCGACCAGTCCGCGGAATCCGTCCCACTTCGGCTCGTACAGCATCGGCCGCCTCGCGTCGTCAGGCACGGCTGCAGCCGCCTTCGCGAGCATCGGTGCAGGGATCTTGTACACGCCCCCATTCTCGCCGCGCCCGCTCTTGCCGTCGAGGGGGCTAGAACAGGTCGGGGAGCTCGTGGGGCAGGCCCGCGTCGGCCAGGGCGGTGCGGGCGGCCAGCCAGCCGGACATGCCCGAGACGCCGGGGCCAGGGGGCGTGGCGGCGGATGCCAGGTACACGCCGCGCATGGGGGTGCGCCACGGCGACGCAGAGAGCACGGGCCGGCGGAAGGCCTGCCGCAGCGTGAACGCGCCGCCCAGCACGTCGCCGCCGATCTCGCTGGGGTTGATCGCCTCCCGAGCGGATGCCGGCACAGCCGCGCTCGCCAGCACACGATCGCGGAACCCGGGCGCGAAGCGCTCGACCTGCCGGGTGATCAGCTCCGTGGCATCCAGCCCCGACCCCGCCGGGACATGGATGTACGCCCACAGCACCGCCTTGCCGGCCGGCGCCCTGGTGTCATCGAGCACCGAGGGCTGCACGGCCAGCACGTACGGGCGCTCGCTGACCGAGCCGCGGGCCACGGCCCGCTCGCTGGCCCACACCTCGTCGCGCGTGCCGCCGACGTGCACGGTCGGGGCCAGTGCCACATCGGGGTTCGTCCACGGCACCGGGCCGTCCAGCGCGAAGTCCACCTTCGCCGCCGCGGGGCCGTAGCGGTACCCGCGCAGCGCCCTGGCATAGCCGGCGGGGATGTCCGGATGCGTGAGGGCGAGCCTCGGCGAGGTGCTCAGCAGCAGCAGATCCCCTCGAGCGGGGTCGCCCCAGTCGAGTCGGGAGAGGTCCCGCACGTGCTCGCCCGAGCGGATGCCCCCGCCGTGAGCCTCGAGGTCGGCGCGCAGCGCATCGGCGA
>NZ_JBASAK010000040.1:0-15013 GCF_049650565.1 Microbacterium sp. | reverse complement strand
GGCCGATCCGGCCGAGGCATCTGCGGCTGCGACCGCTCCTGCTGCGGAGCCCGCTTCGGGCGCGGAGGAGAAGCCGAAGGCGCCGCGCCGAACGCGCGCCAAGAAGGCGGATGCCGAGACCCTCGACATCCCCGCCGCCGCGTCTCCCGCGGCGTCCGACTCCGCTCCGTCGTCCGACTCCGCTCCGGCATCCGACTCCGCTCCGGCATCCGACTCCGCTCCGGCGTCCGATGCGGCCGAGGCCCCGGCGAAGCCCGCCCGCAAGCGCGCCTCGCGCGCGGCCGGCAAGGGGGCCGACGAGGCGGCCGCGGAGAAGACCGCGGATGCCGCTGCTGAGCAGCCCACTGCCGAGCGGCCCGCAGCCGAGCCGGTATCCGACAACGCGGCAGAGGCTCCGGCGAAGCGCCCCTCACGCCGTCGTGGTGCGAAGCCCGAGGCCGCTGCCGAGGGCAACGCCGAGACCTCGTCGAAGGACGCCGGCGACCGGAGCGAGAAGGCCGAGCACAGCGACAGGCAGACCTCGCACGACGAGAACGCCTCCGATTCCGAGGGCTCCTCGGACAGCGAGGGCTCCAGCCGCAGCCGCAACCGCAACCGCAGCCGCAGCCGCGGTCGTGGAAGCAAGGGCGAGAACGGCAATGGCCAGAACGCCCAGGGCAGCGGCCACGGCGGGCAGGACAACGGCCACGGCGACGATGAGCAGGGCTCCGGTCGCAGCCGTCAGCGCAACAAGCGCCGCGGCGGAGGCAACCAGAACGCCGACGAGTTCGAGACCGAGATCGGCGAGGACGACGTGCTGATCCCCGTCGCGGGCATCCTCGACGTGCTGGACAACTACGCATTCGTGCGCACCACCGGCTACCTCGCCGGCGCCAGCGACGTGTACGTCTCGCTGGGGCAGGTCAAGAAGTACAACCTGCGCAAGGGCGACGCGATCGTCGGGGCCATCAAGCAGCCTCGCGAGGGCGAGCAGCAGGGCCGTCAGAAGTACAACGCACTGGTCAAGGTCGACTCCGTCAACGGGCTCTCCCCGGAGGACGCCGCGGGCCGCGTGGAGTTCGGCAAGCTCACCCCGCTGTACCCGCAGGAGCGCCTGCGCCTGGAGACCGCGCCCGAGAAGCTCACCCAGCGCATCATCGACCTGGTCGCCCCGATCGGCAAGGGCCAGCGCGGCCTGATCGTCGCGCCGCCGAAGGCCGGCAAGACCATCGTGCTGCAGCAGATCGCCAACGCCATCGCGCAGAACAACCCCGAGGTGCACCTGATGGTCGTGCTCGTGGACGAGCGGCCCGAAGAGGTCACCGACATGCAGCGCACCGTCAAGGGCGAGGTCATCGCGTCGACCTTCGACCGCCCGGCCGAGGACCACACCACGGTCGCCGAGCTGGCCATCGAGCGCGCCAAGCGCCTGGTGGAGCTGGGCCGCGACGTGGTCGTGCTGCTGGACTCCATCACCCGCCTGGGCCGCGCGTACAACATCTCGACCCCGGCCTCCGGACGCGTGCTCACCGGTGGCGTGGACGCCGCGGCGCTTTACCCGCCCAAGCGCTTCTTCGGCGCCGCGCGCAACATCGAGAACGGCGGCTCGCTGACCATCCTCGCCACGGCCCTGGTGGAGACCGGATCCAAGATGGACGAGGTCATCTTCGAGGAGTTCAAGGGCACCGGAAACAGCGAGCTGCGCCTGTCGCGGGCCCTCGCCGACAAGCGCATCTTCCCGGCCGTGGATGTGAATGCGTCCAGCACCCGCCGCGAGGAGATGCTGCTCTCGGCCGACGAGGTCAAGATCACCTGGAAGCTGCGTCGGGCCCTCGCGGGCCTGGACCCGCAGCAGGCCCTCGAGGTCGTGCTGGGCAAGCTCAAGGAGACCAGCTCGAACGTCGAGTTCCTCTTCCAGATGCAGAAGTCCATCCCCGCGCCCACCTCGACCGGATCGACGCACGCCCACGAGAACAGCATCCGCTGATCCGCAGGCGGGACTGACGTGTTCGAGTCCGTTCAGGCGCTGATCGACGAGCATCGCCGGGTGCAGGAGGAGCTCTCCGACCCGGCGGTGCACGCCGACGCCGCACGCGCCAAGCGCGTCAACCGGCGCTACGCGGAACTGTCGCGCATCGTCGCCGCCCACGAGGCGTGGGTGGCGGCCGGTGAGGACCTGGATGCCGCTCGCGAGCTCGCGCACGAGGACGAGGCGTTCGCCGCCGAGATCCCCGGGCTCGAGGCGCGGCTGCACGAGGCGACCGAGAAGCTGCGCCGGCTGCTGATCCCGCGCGACCCGGACGACGCCCGCGACGTGATCATGGAGATCAAGGCGGGGGAGGGCGGCGCCGAGTCGGCGCTGTTCGCCGCCGACCTGCTGCGGATGTACATCCAGTACGCCGCGCACCAGGGCTGGAAGACCGAGCTGCTGGAGCGCAACGAGTCCGATCTCGGCGGTTACAAGGACGTGCAGGTCGCGATCAAGGGCTCCTCGTCCGACCCGTCGCAGGGCGTATGGGCGCACCTGAAGTACGAGGGTGGCGTGCACCGTGTGCAGCGCGTGCCCGCGACGGAGTCGCAGGGCCGCATCCACACCTCCACGACCGGCGTGCTGGTCTTCCCCGAGGTCGATGAGCCCGAGGAGATCCAGATCGACCAGAACGATCTGAAGATCGACGTGTACCGCTCGTCGGGTCCCGGCGGGCAGTCCGTGAACACGACCGACTCGGCCGTGCGCATCACGCATCTGCCGACCGGTATCGTCGTGTCGATGCAGAACGAGAAGTCGCAGCTGCAGAACCGCGAGGCCGGCATGCGCGTCCTGCGCGCACGGCTGCTGGCCCGTCAGCAGGAGGAGCTCGCGGCGGCGGCATCCGATGCGCGCAGATCGCAGATCCGCGGCATGGACCGCTCCGAGCGGATCCGCACGTACAACTTCCCCGAGAACCGCATTGCTGATCACCGCACCGGCTACAAGGCGTACAACCTCGATCAGGTGATGGACGGCGCGCTGGCCCCGATCATCGAGTCGTGCATCCAGGCCGACGAGGCCGAGCGCCTCGCCGCCCTCGGCTCCTGACCCGCCCGCGCGCTCAGATCATGTAGTCGGGGGCAGACAGCAGAGCCTTCACGCTCTCGTCGGCGTCGCGGGGGCGCGCCTTCGCGGGCATCCCGACCAGCACGCTGTCGGCGGGGGCGTCGCGGGTGACCACGGCATTCGCGCCCACCACGGAGCGCGCGCCGATCACGACCGGCCCGAGGATCTTGGCGCCCGCGCCGACGGCGACGCCGTCCTCCAGAGTCGGATGCCGTTTGCCCCGATCCCTCGTGCGGCCGCCCAGCGTCACGCCGTGGTACAGCATCACGTCGTCGCCGACCTCGGCGGTCTCGCCGATCACCACGCCCATGCCGTGGTCGATGAAGAAACGCCGGCCGATGACCGCGCCGGGGTGGATCTCGATGCCGGTCAGCCACCGGGTTACCTGCGAGCCCATCCGGGCCGGGAAGCGCAGCCTGCGCATCCACAGCGCGTGCCAGACGCGATGCGCCCAGATCGCGTGCAGCCCGGGATACAGCAGTGCCACCTCCAGGCCGCTGCGGGATGCCGGATCCCGCCGGCGTGCGGCGGCCACGTCCTCGCGCATCCGGGAGAGCACCCGCGACAGAGCACCCACGGAGCCGTCAGTCCTTCGGCTTCTCACGCGGCTTGTCGCGCAGGTCCTCGAACAGGGCTGTGGAGATGTACCGCTCGCCGGTGTCGGGGATGATCGCCACGATGGTCTTGCCCGCGTTCTCGGGGCGCTCGGCGATCTTCAGCGCAGCCCACACGGCCGCGCCGCTGGAGATGCCCACCAGCAGGCCCTCCTTCGCTGCCAGGTCGCGTGCGGTGCGCAGCGAGTCCTCGTACTCGACGGGGTGGATCTCATCCAGCACATCGCGATCCAGCACATCGGGTACGAAGCTCGGGCCGATGCCCTGGATGCGGTGCGGTCCGGGTCGACCCTCGCTGAGCACGGGGGAGTCCTTCGGCTCCACGGCGACGATCTGCACGTCGGGCTTGACGGCCTTCAGCGCCTGCCCGATGCCGGTGATGGTGCCGCCGGTGCCGGTGCCCGCGACCACGATGTCGACGTTCCCGTCGGTGTCCCGCAGGATCTCCTGCGCGGTGGTCTCGCGGTGGATGCGCGGGTTGGCCTCGTTCTCGAACTGGCGCACCCACACGGCGCCGGGGTTCTCGGCGATGATGCCCTTGAGCGCCTCGATGGAGCCCGGCATGCCCTTGTGCGGGTCCGTCAGCACCAGCTCGGCGCCGAATGCGCGCAGCAGCACGCGGCGCTCCTTCGACAGCGAGGCGGGCATGGTGATGATCACGCGGTACCCGCGGGCGGCGCCCACCATCGCCAGTGCGATGCCGGTGTTGCCGCTGGTGGCCTCCACGATCGTGCCGCCGGGCTTGAGCTCGCCCGATGCCTCCGCAGCGTCGACCATGGCGATGCCCGTGCGGTCCTTCACGCTCGACGCCGGGTTGTAGAACTCCAGCTTCGCCAGCACCGTGGCGTTCAGTCCCTCGGTGACGCGATTCAGCCGCACCAACGGGGTGTTGCCGACGGCGGTGGTGATGTCGGAGTGGATGCCGGCCATGGGGGGGGCCTTTCGTCGAGGATGTCGCAGAATCAGCGTGCCCAGCCTACGGCGTGCGCCTTTCCGCGCGGTCGAATATGACCGGCCGCGACGACGCCTACGCTGGGAGGATGCCCGAATCGCTCTCCGCACTCCTGCGCGGCACGGCCCAGCAGCTCGCCGACGCGGGGCTCACCGATCCCCTCGTCGACGCGGAGCTGCTGGCCGGACACGTGTTGGGTCTGGGGCGGGGCGAACTGCAGGCGGCGGCCGTCCGAGGTGACGGCATCGAGCGGGCGGATGCCGAGAAGCTGGCCGCGCTCGTGGCACGACGCGCCGCTCGAGAGCCGCTGCAGCACATCACTGGTTCGGCGCCGTTCCGGCAGCTGGAGCTGGCCGTGGGGCCCGGGGTCTTCATCCCCCGTCCAGAGACCGAGATGGTGGTGCAGATGGCCATCGATGCGCTGATGGAGAGCGCCTCGCCGTCGCCGGTCGCGATCGACCTGGGCACCGGCAGCGGCGCGATCGCCCTGGCCATGGCCACCGAGGTCCCCCGCGCCCGCGTGTTCGCCGTGGAGCGCTCGCCCGAGGCGCACGCCTGGGCGGCGCGCAACACCGCGGATGCCGACAATCTCACCCTCGTCCTCGGCGACCTGGCCACCGCACTCGATGAGCTTCGCGGTACGGCATCCGTCGTCATCTCCAATCCGCCGTACGTGCCCGCTTCGCAGATCCCCTCCGATCCGGAGGTGCACCTGTACGACCCCGTCCAGGCGCTGTACGGGGGTGAGGACGGGCTGGACGTGATCCGCGTGATCAGCCGCCGGGCGCATGAGCTGCTGCATCCGGGCGGGATGCTGGTGCTCGAGCACGCCGAGCACCAGGGCGCCGCCATCCGTGAGCTGCTGCACGCCGACGGCTGGCGCTCCGCAGCCACACACGAGGACCTCACCCGCCGTGACCGCGCCACCACGGCGCTGAACCGCTGATCGTCACCCTCACCGCGGGCGGTGAACCCGCCACCATAGAATGATCAGGCCATGTCTACTGTCTTCGATTGCCGCGACCAGGACGAGCTCCTCGCCGGCATGCGCAACGCGCGGGCGGCCATCGCCCGCGGCGAGCTGATCGTCATCCCCACCGACACCGTGTACGGCATCGCTGCCGATGCCTTCTCTCCCGCCGCCGTGCAGCGGCTGCTCGATGCGAAGGGGCGCGGACGGGAGATGCCGCCGCCGGTGCTCGTGGCGAGCCAGCAGATGGTCGCGGCTCTGGTGGAGTCGATCCCGGATGCTGTGCAGAAGCTCATCGACGCGTTCTGGCCGGGCGGACTGACGATCGTGCTGCCCGCGCAGCCGTCGCTCACCTGGGACCTGGGCGAGACCAGGGGCACGGTCGCGGTGCGCATGCCCGACCGGCGCGTGGCGCTGGAGCTGCTGGCCGAGACGGGCCCGCTGGCCGTCTCCAGTGCGAACCTCACCGGCCGCGAGGCGGCCATCATCGCCTCGGACGCGAAGAGGATGCTCGGCGACTCCGTCGCCGTCTACCTCGAGGAGGGGTACGTCGAGCGCGGCATCCCGTCCACCATCGTCGATGCCACATCGCTCGTCGAGGCGGGTGAGGGCCAGGCTCCGCTGGTGCGCATCCTCCGCGACGGCGTCATCACCCGTGAGCAGCTCGAAGAGGTGCTCGGAGATCTGCTGGAGCCCGCCGAGACGCCGGACGAGGCCGAACCGGATGCGGGCGACGCCGCAGCCGCGAGCGCCGAGCCCGGCGGAGACCCGGTCGATCAAGAGTGAAGCAGTACCTGTTCACCTTCATCCTCACCGCCGCGGTCACCTTCATGCTGACGTGGGCGGTGTGGCGGCTGAGCATGAAGTTCAAGCTCTACCCGGGCATCCGCGAGCGCGACGTGCACAAGACACCCAAGCCGCGGCTGGGCGGCGTGGCGATGTTCATCGGCATCGCGAGCGCGATCCTCGTCTCCGCCGCGAACCCGTTCTTCGAGCGGATGTGGGTGCCTCCGCAGACGCTGTGGTCGATCCTGGGCGCCACGCTGCTGATCGCAGCGGTGGGCGTGATCGACGATCTGTGGGATCTGGACTGGATGATCAAGCTGGCCGCGCAGTTCCTCGCCGCAGGCATCATCACCGCCGGCGGAGGACTGCAGGTGCTCTCGCTGCCGGTGGGCGACATGATCCTCGTCTCGCCGTGGCTGAGCATCTCGATCACGATGGTGGCCATCGTCGTCGTCATGAACGCGGTCAACTTCATCGACGGGCTGGACGGCCTGGTGGCCGGCGTCTGCCTGATCGCCAACGGCATCTTCTTCGTGTACTCGTACATCCTCACCCGCGACTCCGGTGCCACCAGCTACTTCAACCTCGCCACCTTCCTGGCCGCAGTGCTCATCGGCGCCTGCGCCGGCTTCCTGCCGTTCAACTGGAGCCCCGCCAAGATCTTCATGGGCGATTCCGGCGCGCTGGTCCTCGGGCTGCTGATGGCCACCTCCGCCATCGCCGTGACCACGCAGGGCGACGTGAATGCGTTCGACCCCGAGAAGTTCGGCCGCTCGCAGCTGCTGGGAGCATTCATCCCCATCGTCCTGCCGCTGGTGATCGTGAGCCTGCCGCTGCTGGACTTCGGCCTGGCGGTCTTCCGTCGCATGCGCGCCGGCAAGTCGCCGTTCGCCCCGGATCGCAAGCACCTGCACCACCGGATGCTGGATCTCGGGCACCGCGACCGGGGTGCTGTCCTGGTGTTCTACGCGTGGACCGCCGTGATCTCGCTCGGCGTGCTGCTGATGTACATCGGCACCAGGCAGAGCTGGCCGGGCGGGTACATCGTCGGAATCGTGTTCGGTGCGATCGGCACCGTCGCCTGCGTGGTCGTCACCCTCACCCCGCCGGGCCGCAGGCCCCGCAGCGCCCGCGGAGCCGCCGGCGCACCAGAGCAGCCCCAGACTCCCGCATCCCCGAGCACCTTGGAGCCCCGATGAACAAGAGCACCATCTCCAGCACCCCGATCCTGCGCGGCACGCTGATGTGGTCGGCTGCGGCGGCCGCCGTCCTGGCACTGATCGCCGCGGGCGTCGGCTTCGCCGTCGCGGGGACCAACGGCCTGTGGAGCGGCCTGATCGGCGTGCTGCTGTCGTTCCTGTTCCTCGGCATCACCGCCGCCAGCATCCTGTTCGCCAACCGCTGGTTCGGCGACCCGCTGTACGTGCCGATCTTCTTCGGGATCGTGCTGGGCGGCTGGCTGCTCAAGCTCGGCGTGTTCATCGTGCTGATGATCGTCCTGCGGGGCCAGCCATGGGTGGCTCCGGAGGTGTTCTTCATCTCGATCGTCGCCGGCGTGATCTTCTCATTGGTGGTGGATGCCCTGGTCGTGATGCGAATGCGGCTGCCCAACGTCAGCGACGTCGAGCTGCCGACCCAGGCGCCGGACGAGGGCGCGTCGTGAGCGACGCCCAGGGTTTGCTAAGCTGTTGACGTCCCCGCCGGTTGTGCGGTGATCCTCGCAGATCACGCTGTCGCCGCGGTTGACGATCATCCGTCCCTGTGCACCGGCTTGTTCTCGGTGCCGAGAAGCTGGAGCCGCAACGTTGACTCAGGCCGTGTCATTCCTCGTCGCCGCGACTGAGGGTCCGACGTTCCATCCACCGGCGATCGACGAGTTCTTCCCGGCCGTTCTGCTCTTCCAGGGCACGCCGTTCGCGTTCACGCGCATCCACCTCGCACAGCTGATCGCGACGGCCGCACTGGTGCTGATCTTCTGGCTCGGCTCGCGGCGGATGAAGCTTGTCCCCGGCCGCTTCCAGAGCATCGTGGAGATGGGCTTCGGCTTCGTCCGCGGCAACATCGCGCACGACCTGCTGGGCCGCAAGGACGGCGACCGGTACCTGCCGATCCTCATGACGATGTTCTTCATGATCCTGTTCATGAACCTCACGGGCATCGTCCCCGGGATCAACGTCGCAGGAACCTCGATCATCGCCGTCCCGCTGCTGCTGGCGATCGTGTCGTACGTCACCTTCATCTACGCCGGACTGAGGAAGGGCACCAGGCACTTCGTCAAGAACTCGCTGTTCCCCTCGGGCATCCCGGTGTTCCTGGTGTGGTTCGTCGCGATCCTCGAGTTCCTCTCGACCTTCATCATCCGCCCCGTCACGCTGACGCTGCGTCTGCTGATGAACATGATCGTCGGCCACCTGATGCTCGTGCTGTTCTTCGTGGCGACGGACTTCTTCCTCTTCGGCCTGAGTGGCTGGTGGTCGGCGCTCGGCGTCTTCACCGGCGCGTTCGGCCTCGCCTTCACCCTGTTCGAGGTCCTCGTGGCCGTCCTGCAGGCATACATCTTCGCCGTCCTGACTGCGGTCTACATCCAGCTCGCAGTCGCCGAAGAGCACTAAGGGGACAGGCCTCCGCCTGCCCACCAATTGAAAGGAAAAACCCCGTGGACGCAACTACGGTTCTCGCAGCTGTCAACGGCTCGATCGCGACGGTCGGCTACGGCCTCGCCGCCATCGGCCCGGCCATCGGCATCGGCATCGTCGTCGGCAAGACGATCGAGGGCGTGGCTCGTCAGCCCGAGCTGGCCGGCCGACTGCAGGTCCTGATGTGGATCGGTATCGCCTTCACCGAGGCCCTGGCCTTCATCGGCATCGCGACCGGCTTCATCTTCGGCTACAACTGATCCGCCACCCCGAGACGTAAGGAGACAGGATGCTGAATGCTCTTGTCGTTGTGGCTGCCGAGAAGGCAGAGCACAACCCCCTGATTCCGGGGCTCCCCGACTTGGTGTGGGGCACGATCTGCTTCCTCATCATCCTCGTGGTGTTCTGGAAGGTCGCCATCCCGAAGCTGACCGCGATGCTCGACGAGCGCGCGGCGGCCATCGAGGGCAACATCGCCAAGGCCGACGAGGCCCAGAAGCAGGCCGAGGCCGCGCTGGAGGAGTACACCCGCCAGCTCGCCGAGGCGCGCACCGAGGCCGGGCAGATCCGCGAGGCCGCCCGTGAGGACGGCAAGAAGATCGTCGCTGAGGCCAAGGATGCGGCTCAGCTCGAGGCCACCCGCATCAGCACGGCTGCGCACACGCAGATCGAGGCCGAGCGCCAGGCCGCGTTCGTCTCGCTCCGCAGTGAGGTGGGCACACTCGCCCTCGACCTCGCCGGCGGAGTCGTGGGGGAGACCCTCGGCGATGACAAGCGCGCGACGGCTGTCGTGGACCGGTTCCTCGCCGACCTCGAGAAGGCCGAGTAATGGGCAGCGCGACCACTCAGGCGCTCGCGGCATCGGCTCAGGCGCTTGCCGCGACGAAGGACCTGAACCTCGACAGTGCGGCCGAGCTGTTCTCAGCCGCCCGCACGATCGGGGAGTCGGCCCAGCTGAGCGGCGCGCTCGCTGATCCCACGGCGCCTGCGCAGGCACGCACCGCGCTGGTCGCGAGCGTCTTCGGCGGGGCATCCGCTCCGGTGACGTCGCTGCTGACCGCGGTCGCCGGGGAGCGCTGGTCCAGTGCGTCCGACCTCGTGGACGGCGTGGAGGAGCTCGCGATCCGTGCGGCTGCTGTCGCCGCCGCGAAGGACGACGTCGCTGGCGAGCTGTTCGGCTTCTCCCGAGTCGTCGCCGCGAACCCGGAGCTCGAGCTCGCGCTCGGGAGCCGGCTCGGCGATGCACCGGCGAAGGCTGCACTCGTCCAGCAGGTCCTCGGCTCGCAGGTCTCGCCGGCCACGGTGCTGATCGCCTCCTCGCTCGTGCGCCAGTCGCGCGAGCGCCGGGTGCGCCAGCTGTTCAGCCGCGCCATCGACATCGTCTCCGCACAGGCGGGACGCACGGTCGCGACCGTCTACACGGCCGCGCCCATCGCCGCCACGCAGCAGACCCGTCTTCGTGACGCTCTGGCTCGCCGCTATGGGGGAGAGATCTCCATCAACCAGGTGATCGACCCCGAGGTCATCGGAGGACTGCGCGTGCAGATCGCCGATGACGTCATCGACGGCAGCATCTCCGCCCGACTCGCAGAGCTCCGCCAGAAGCTCGCGAGCTGACACAGACTGGCGCGGGGAACCGCGCTCACCAGACACACAAAGGGAAGACAATGGCAGAACTATCGATCAGCCCCGACGTCATCCGTGACGCGCTGAAGAATTTCGCAGCCGCCTACGAACCCACCGGCGCCGTCGCGACCGAGGTCGGCACCGTCATCGACGCAGCCGATGGCATCGCGCACGTCGAGGGACTGCCGGGCGTCATGGCCAACGAGCTCGTCACCTTCGCCGACGGCACCAAGGGCCTCGCGCTGAACCTCGACGAGCATCAGATCGGCGTGGTCGTGCTCGGCGACTTCACCGGCGTCGAGGCCGGTCAGGAGGTCACCCGCACCGGCGAGGTGCTCTCGGTGCCGGTCGGCGACGGCTACCTGGGTCGCGTCGTCGACCCGCTGGGCAACCCCATCGACGGCCTCGGCGCCATCGCCACCGACGGTGTGCGCGAGCTCGAGCTGCAGGCGCCCGGCGTGATGCAGCGAAAGTCCGTGCACGAGCCCATGCAGACGGGCGTCAAGGCCATCGACGCGATGATCCCCGTCGGCCGCGGCCAGCGCCAGCTGATCATCGGCGACCGCCAGACCGGAAAGACGGCTCTGGCGATCGACACGATCATCAACCAGAAGGCCAACTGGGAGTCGGGCGACACCAACAAGCAGGTGCGCTGCATCTACGTCGCCATCGGCCAGAAGGGCTCGACCATCGCTTCGGTGAAGGGTGCGCTCGAAGACGCCGGCGCCCTGGAGTACACCACGATCGTGGCTGCCCCGGCTTCCGACCCCGCGGGCTTCAAGTACCTCGCACCGTACACCGGCTCGGCCATCGGCCAGCACTGGATGTACGACGGCAAGCACGTCCTGATCGTCTTCGACGACCTGTCGAAGCAGGCTGAGGCGTACCGCGCCGTGTCCCTGCTGCTGCGTCGTCCGCCGGGGCGCGAGGCCTACCCGGGTGATGTCTTCTACCTGCACTCCCGTCTGCTGGAGCGCTGCGCGAAGCTGTCCGACGAGCTCGGCGCCGGTTCGATGACGGGTCTGCCCATCATCGAGACCAAGGCCAACGACGTCTCGGCGTACATCCCGACCAACGTGATCTCCATCACCGACGGCCAGATCTTCCTGCAGTCCGACCTGTTCAACGCCAACCAGCGTCCCGCTGTCGACGTGGGCATCTCGGTCTCCCGAGTCGGCGGTGACGCGCAGGTCAAGTCGATCAAGAAGGTCTCCGGAACGCTGAAGCTGGAGCTCGCGCAGTACCGCTCCCTCGAGGCGTTCGCGATGTTCGCATCCGACCTCGACGCGGCCTCGCGTCGTCAGCTGGCCCGCGGCGCGCGCCTGACCGAGCTGCTCAAGCAGCCGCAGTACTCGCCGTACCCGGTGGAGGAGCAGGTCGTCTCGATCTGGGCCGGCACCAACGGCAAGCTCGACACCCTCGAGGTCTCGGACGTGCTGCGCTTCGAGCGCGACCTGCTGGACTACCTGCGTCGCAACACCAGCATCCTGGACACACTCCGCGAGACGAACGTCCTTGACGACGACACCATCGCCGAGCTCGACAAGCAGACTGATGCCTTCATCCTGGAGTTCCAGGCCGGCAACGGTCAGGGAATCGGTGCTCCCGGTCACGAGGAGCACGCGGCTGCCGAGGCGGAGGACGTCAACCAGGAGAAGATCGTCAAGGGTCGTCGCGCGTAATCGCGTGAGGTATTGATTCATGGGCGCTCAACTCAGGGTCTACAAGCAGAAGATCTCTTCTGCTCAGACGACCAAGAAGATCACGAAGGCGATGGAGCTCATCGCGGCTTCGCGCATTCAGAAGGCGATGGCACGCGTCAAGGCGTCCACCCCCTTCGCGCGTGCCGTGACGAGGGCCGTGTCCGCCGTCGCGACGCACTCGAACGTCGACCATCCGCTCACCCGCGAGCCCGAGAAGATCACCCGCTCCGCGGTCGTCATCTTCTCGTCGGACCGCGGACTCGCCGGAGCCTTCAACTCGCAGATCCTCCGTGAGGGTCTCGAGGTGGCGGAGCTCCTGCGCGAGCAGGGCAAGGAGCCGGTGTTCTACCTGGTCGGCCGCAAGGCGGTGGGCTACTTCCAGTTCCGGGGCATCGCCTCGGCCGGGGAGTGGACCGGGGACATGGACAAGCCGTCGTTCCACACCGCGGAGGAGATCTCGCACGCGCTGCTGGACGCCTTCTCCCGCGGCGGGGACGAGGGCGGCGTCGACGAGATCACTCTCGTGTACAACCGCTTCGTCAGCATGATGACGCAGGAGCCGGAGTCCGTGCGCCTGCTGCCGCTGGAGATCGCGGAGGCCGACGACTCGGAGGCGGGTACCACGGTCTACCCGTTGTACGAGTTCGAGCCGGACGCCGAGACCGTGCTGGACGCGATCCTGCCGGTGTACATCCAGAGCCGCGTGTTCAACGCGCTGCTGCAGTCGGCCGCGGCCAAGCAGGCGGCCACGCAGAAGGCGATGAAGTCGGCCAGCGACAACGCCGACAAGCTGATCACCGACTACACCCGCCTGCGCAACAACGCGCGCCAGGCCGAGATCACCCAGCAGATCGCCGAGATCGTCGGCGGCGCCGACGCACTGGCATCGAGCTGACAGACCATCAGGAAAGAGACGAAGAAATGACCCCCACCGCTACGGCTGAAACGCCTGCGACCGCGGTCGTCGGGCGCGTCGCACGCGTCAACGGTCCGGTTGTCGACATCGAGTTCCCGCACGACTCGATCCCCGACATCTACAACGCTCTGAAGACCACCATCGTCATCGGCGAGGGCTCGACGGAGATCACGCTCGAGGTCGCACAGCACCTCGGTGACGACCTGGTGCGCGCCATCGCCCTGAAGCCCACGGACGGCATCGTCCGCGGCCAGGAGGTGCGCGACACCGGCGCCGCCATCTCGGTGCCCGTCGGGGACGTCACCAAGGGCAAGGTCTTCAACGTGATCGGCGAGGTGCTCAACGCGGCCCCCGGCGAGCAGGTCGAGATCACCGAGCGCTGGCCCATCCACCGCAAGGCCCCGAACTTCGACCAGCTCGAGTCGAAGACCACGATGTTCGAGACCGGCATCAAGTCGATCGACCTCCTCACCCCGTACGTGCAGGGCGGAAAGATCGGCCTGTTCGGCGGCGCGGGCGTCGGCAAGACGGTCCTCATCCAGGAGATGATCCAGCGCGTCGCGCAGGACCACGGCGGCGTGTCGGTGTTCGCCGGTGTCGGCGAGCGCACCCGTGAGGGCAACGACCTGATCCACGAGATGGAGGAGGCGGGCGTCTTCGACAAGACCGCGCTCGTCTTCGGCCAGATGGACGAGCCGCCGGGGACGCGTCTTCGCGTCGCGCTGTCGGCCCTGACCATGGCGGAGTACTTCCGCGATGTGCAGAAGCAGGACGTGCTGCTCTTCATCGACAACATCTTCCGCTTCACGCAGGCGGGTTCAGAGGTGTCCACGCTGCTGGGCCGCATGCCCTCCGCTGTGGGCTACCAGCCGAACCTCGCCGACGAGATGGGCCTTCTGCAGGAGCGCATCACCTCGACGCGCGGCCACTCGATCACCTCGCTGCAGGCGATCTACGTGCCGGCCGACGACTACACCGACCCGGCTCCGGCCACGACGTTCGCGCACCTCGACGCGACCACCGAGCTCAGCCGTGAGATCGCGTCGAAGGGCCTGTACCCGGCCATCGACCCGCTGACCTCCACGTCGCGCATCATGGACCCCCGCTACCTGGGCGAGGACCACTACCGCGTGGCCACGACGGTCAAGCAGATCCTGCAGAAGAACAAGGAGCTCCAGGAGATCATCGCGATCCTCGGTGTCGACGAGCTGTCTGAAGAGGACAAGATCGTCGTCGCCCGTGCGCGCCGCATTCAGCAGTTCCTGTCGCAGAACACCTACATGGCCAAGAAGTTCACGGGTGTCGAGGGCTCGACCGTCCCGCTGAAGGAGACCATCGAGTCGTTCGATGCGATCTGCCGCGGTGACTTCGACCACGTCGCCGAGCAGGCCTTCTTCAACGTCGGCGGCATCTCCGACGTCGAAGAGGCGTGGGCGCGGATCCAGAAGGAGAACGGCTGACCATGGCTCTGCACGTCAGCCTCGTCTCCGCCGACGCGGAGGTCTGGACGGGAGAGGCGTCGCTGGTCGTCGCCAAGACCGTCGAGGGTGAGATCGGATTCATGTCCGGTCACGAGCCGGTGCTGGCCATCCTCGCCGAGGGTCAGGTCCGCATCACCCGGGCCGATGGCACCAAGGTGCTGGCCAATGCGCAGGACGGCTTCCTCTCCATGGAGGGCGACGCACTGACGATCGTGGCGGGCAACGCCGCGCTGGTCGCCTGACATCCATTTCC
>NZ_JBASAK010000039.1:0-151618 GCF_049650565.1 Microbacterium sp. | reverse complement strand
TTCGAGTGGCCTGACATCGATGAGGATGAGGTTCGCAAGGGTGCCACGCTGGTGCGTGATCTCGGGAACGACCTGGAGGGGGTGGTCCAGTCCGTCGACCGGAAGATGAACGGTGACATCAGTGCGGCGATGCGGGGGCAGGCGGGCCCGGCGACGTTGTCGGCGTGGAACACGAACCGGTCGCAGAACCTGCAGAAGCTGGTCGACATCATGCCGCCCGCGGCGACGGCGATGGATATCGGCGCGGGGGCGATCCTGGGGTTGAAGGTCAAGGTGATCGCGGATGTGACCACGACGCTGGCGATGCTGATCCCGATGCTGACGAACCCGTTCACGGCCGGGGGTGCGCCGTTGCTGCTGATCGCGAAGAAGAAGCTGCTGAACGCGGCGGTGGACATCGTGGTCGAGCAGCTGCTGAATCAGCTCGCGCCGATGGCGATCGAGCCGTTGGCGGAGCAGCTGCCCGCGGTGATCGACGCGATCCTGGACGCCCCGATGGTCGAGGCTGCGGCCGGGGACTCGGACGAGTTCTACGCCGACCTGCAGGCGTTGGAGGATGCCCGCACCGCGATGCAGGTCCACGGCGCGGACATCCAGTCCCTGACCTCCACGTTCTTCGCCGAGTTCTCCGCCCTGAACTTCGGAGGCGACTGATGAGCGCCGTCAAACCCCTCTTCCGCGAACTGTTCCAAGCCGCTCTGAAGGGCTTCTCCCACGCCAACCTCAGACTCCACCAGCTCACCCACAACATCGACAACCACCTCGACGACCTCATCCGCCAGGTCAAGGACAAAGACCACTTCGACGTGGACACCACGCGGACGCGCCCGACGGGGATCGACGGCAGTGTGACGCCCGCGCCGCGACAGGAGCTTCCGCCGAGTCTTGCCGCGACATTCACGGACGGCGAGTACCGCACCGTGGAGACGACTGAGGCTGTGACCCTGTATCGCGTCTACGGGCACTCCGCCGAACAGGGCGGGGCGTTCGCGACGACGTCGACCTCGGGCAACAGGATCAACGCGGCCATGGAGAGCGCGCTTCTTCCGGAGTGGAAGAACTCGCGCGAGTTCGAGGCGACGATCGAGGTGCCTGCGGGGCAGATTCTCAACATCGGCACCGTGGCTCCCCAGACGACCATGTCGGGGGCCGTGCTTCCGGGAGGCGCCGATCAGATCCTGCTGCCCCGTGATTGGCCGAGTTCGTGGGTTCAGGGCGTCGACCGCCTGCCGGTAGGTTTGCAGGGGAGGATCCCATGACGACGCCATATGAGCATGCAGTTCGCACTGCTCTGCAGACGCTTGAATCGGCTTCGGCGAACGGCGTGCTTCCCGCGGCGCTGAGTTCGTCGTTGCGCCGGCAGCTGGAGGAGGAGCTTCGCGCCGTCCAGGACGGGCGGCTGCAGCCCCGCTCGCTGGCCACCGCCCTGAGCCACCAGATGTTCGATTCGGGGCATGTCGACGACGGCTTCTCGAGCGCCCTGGATGCGATGCTCGCCGCAGAGGGAAGCGCGCAGGGCGAACCGACGCTCCTCCCGCGGGTGACTGTGCGTCAGATGAAGGAAGCGGGCGTGCGGACGCTGAAGACGGCAGGTCCGCTGCTCGGGAACTACGGCGTTCTCGTGCCCGCGATGACCTCTGACGACGGCACCCGACTGGTCACCGTCGACATCGATGGACGCCGGGTGCTTCCGGCGTTCTCCTCGCGCGAGCTGTTCGACGACTGGGCGAGCGGCGCGGTCGAAGCGGCAGTGAGCGCGACCCTGGTACCGGCAGGCGGTGTGGGCCGGCTGGCTTCAGGGGTCGACATCGTGATCAATCCGCTCACCGAGCGGCTCATGCTCACGAACGAACGGACGATTCCTGCGGGCGTTGTGAGCTTCGGACGCCCGAGTCACGTCGATCCGCGCGTGCTGACGGCGGTGCGGACGGCGAGCGACATGGCCGGGATCGCTCGGGTGTCGTTGGCTCAAGTGGTCTCGGAGGGGCGATCATTGCTGACAGCCGTCCCGACGGGCACAGCTGCTTCGGTCCGCGCCTTCGCCACGGCGTTGGGCGAGACCCTACCGTCGGGAGTCGGCCTGGACATCTTGCCGGGTGATACCCAGCTCGGTGCGGCCATTGCCGCTGAGATCCCGCCCGTCTCCGGGCGCGACATCTGAGCGCTGCGAAGCGTGACACGACGTGCATTCGGCAGGAGCTGGACGACTTGCTGCGACACAGCGCGCGGCGCTTAGACTCGGGGCTGAGACGATCGGAGCAGGGGACTGATGGCCGGAACGCAGAGCTACTACTGGTACAGCCTCACGACGCAGTCCGTCGTGCAGGCCGATGAGCGTCCTGGTGACGATGTGATCGGCCCGTTCGCGAGCGCCGCCGAGGCGCAGGACTCGCCGGCCGTGCTCGTCGAGTACGCCCGGGCGTGGCTGGCGAGTGATGAGAGCGAGCCGTACCGTGCGATGGCCGCCGAGAGCGACGACAGCACCGACTACGCGTGACGCTCGCAGGATGAGTACGAGGCGCCGCCTGGCGGCATCCCTGGTCGTCGTGCTCGCGCTGGGACTCGCGGCGTGCGCGCCGGCGATGCCGAAATCCGTCGTCCCGAAGACGAGGATCACGGTCGGGTGGACCGGCGCGCTCACGTCGACGAACGCGGCGGTGTCTGCGACCTCCGGCAACACCGACGTCGCAGCCGCCGTGCGCGCCCGGTTCGGCGACATCGTCGACGGCGGCTTCGTGCCCGATGCATCCTTCGGCACCGTGAAGATCGTCTCGAAGGATCCGTTCGTGGTCCGCTACGACCTGGCCCAGCCCGCGTGGTCGGATCGCATCCCGCTGGATGCCGCCGACCTGCTGCTGGGGTGGGCGGGGGCGTCGGGATGGTTCGGGCAGGATGCCGCCGACGCGCAGGCCTCCGAGACGCCCGTGCCCCGCGTCGACGAGTTCGCGAGGTCCATCGACGTGACGTTCGCGCACCCGACCAGCGGGTGGCAGACGGCGGTCACCGTGCCCGTGCCCGCGCACATCGTCGGTGAGCGGGCCTTCGGACTCGACGACGCGATGGAGGCGAAGCAGGCGGTGATCACCGCCATCCGCGATCGCGACGAAGCCGCGCTGAAGAAGATCGCGAAGGTCTGGAACAAGGGCTTCGACCTGCCGAAGGAGGGGAGCATCCCCGCCGACATTCTGCTCTCCAGCGGCCCGTTCGTCGTCGACAGCGTCGAGAATGCGAAGACGGGGCAGAGCGTGACGCTCATCCCCAACGCTGCGTACCGCGGGACGCCGACACCCAAGGTCGCGCGCATAGAGCTGGTGCCGAGCGGCGATCAGCCTGTGGCGGATGCCGGTGGGCGACTGGACATCGTGCAGGTGGCGCCGGACGCCGCGAATCGCGCGCCGATCCACGAGCTCGAGCGCAGGGACTTCACCGCCGAGCCGACGGACGACGGCACCATGTGGGCGATGATGTTGAATCCGCGCGGGGTGTTCAGCACTCCGGCGGCGCGGATCGCCTTCATCCATGCGACCCCGGCGAACGCGATGGCGCAGCGGGGCGGCGGGCAATGGGGGAACGCATTCGCGGGCACGACGTCGATGACGACGGCGCCGGACTCAGAGTCCTATGCGGTCGTCAACGAGGACTCCGGATTCACCGCGTCGCTCGGCACACCGGGAGACGAGCCCTCCCTGCAGCGCAGCGGCGCCGGCGTCGCCGACGGTGCTCGGGTGTGCGTGCTGTACGACCGGGGGAGCGACTTCGCCCGCGGTGCGTTCGCGTCGTTGCGCGAGACGTCACTCGAGGCCGGGTGGAACGCCGTCGACTGCGGTGCCGACGACATGAAGGCGGCGTTGCAGACGCGGCAGTGGGATGCCGTGATCACGCGAGTGCCGATCCCGCAGACTCCCGATCAGATAGCCGCCCAGTGGGGCTCGCAGAGCACCGAGTCGATCACCGGCGACGGCGATGAGCATCGGGACGGGCTGATCACGCAGCTGTCGCAGACCGTCGACGTGTATCGGGCCAGGGAGATCCGTGCGCAGATCGAGGCCTCGATCGTCCGCGCGGCGGTGGCGCTGCCGATCGCTGTGAACCCGCGCGTGACGATCGTCGAGCGGGGAGTCGGCGCGGTCACGGCGCGCAACGGCGCCGGGGCGTCCCTGATGTGGGGCGCCGCGACATGGACCGTCGCCCCCTCCTGATCGGCTCGGCCCGTTCGGCGGCGGATGGGCACTTCTCCCCATCGCGGGATCCACGACTGCTCATCTAGCTCTGTTGTGGAGGGTGAACCGCCTCCGCAGAAGGGGACGATTCGATGAGCTCGGTGAAACCGATCATCCGAGAGTTGAAGCAGGCCGCGATGAAGGGCTTCGCTCATGCTGACCTCAAGCTTCACCAGCTGACGCACAACATCGACAACCATCTCGATGACGTGATCCGGCGCGTCAAGGACAAGGACAACTTCGACGGGACGCCGCACAAGCCGAGCGGCCCGGGCAGGCCGCAACACGGCGACGATCGCCTTGTACCGCGTCCGGAATGTCTGAATGAGAAAGGCGACGTTGATTGGTCGAAGGCACCGAAGAACGGATTCGTCTTGGATTCAGATGGAAACCCGATCATGAGTGATCATGTTCCGGATGCCGGCGATAGGTTCGATCGTCATGGCGATGCGAACGGTCGATATGTGTCGCCGATCACGGAGGAAGGACCTTTCTCCTACGACAGTCGATCGCTTCCGTACAAGGAGAATCCGAACGCATATCACGAGTATGAATGGGTGCACTCACCCGCCGACGTGCAGTCTGTATATGACGGACTTGATGGCGATGCTCGGGGCGCAGTTGATGATGTGCTTGCGAAGTACGATATGGATCTGAGTGATCTGGCTCACGTCTCTCGAGGAGACGCTGCGCCGATTCCGGACTGGGGAACTTCAGGTGGGGCGATCCAGGATCTCCTCCCTGTGAGCGTGGACCTGCTCGATAAGATGGGCATGATCAAGGAGGTCGGGTGATGGGGATCAGTGAACTTCTCAGCATCGTGAAGGCTGAGAATCTCGACACTCCGGTGATCAATGGAGTGGGGAGCCTTCACCTCGACGCTGTCGTGGCGGAGCAGACTGCCGGCGGCTGGCGAGTTTATCTCGTGGACGAGAGGGATCAGGTGATCGCGCCCACGCTGCGAAGCTTCGACGATGAGTCGAGTGCCCTCGAGCATGTTCTGCGCAAGCTTCGGCAGGTCGCGAAATCCCGGCAGTCCATGGCTAGGTTGAATGCACGAACTGACGCCTCGAACCCGCCGAGTTCTTAAGCCGTCCAACCAGGGCGCGGGAGACGAGGCAGGGCGGAGCGTCATGCGGAGCTGGGCCAGGACGCTCTCGAGGCTCTCTACTGGATGTTCACCCACAACTGGCGCTGAGCCGTCGATGGGCACCTCTGCCCATCGACGTCCGGTTCCGGCATCCCTAGTCTGGAGCGTGAGCCCGCCGTGCGGGTCACAGTCCGGTGAGGGGGGCAGGCGATGAGCGACGTCGACATCTTCAAGGCGGAGCTGACGACGGCATCCAGCGCCGTGCGATCCGCGACCGACGGCGTGGTGACCGCGGCCGCCGACCTGCGCGGCGAGGACACCGGGATCGGCAATCCGGCGTCGCGGCCCGCGTTGCGGCTGGAGGTTCATCGCCACCTCGCGGCCCTGAATCGCGCGGCGTGGGCGCGCATCGAGGCGGGGTCTCAGGTGGCGGCATCCGCTCAGCGGGTCGCCGACCGCTACACGGAACTCGAGGCGGAGCTGACCGGCCGGGAGTCGTCGTGACCCTGGTCTCACCGAACCGCGGCTTTCTGCTGGAGCGGCTCGAGGGCAGCACCGGCACGATGTCCTGGTGGTCGGGTCGGCTCATCCGGATGCAGGATCAGCTGCAGGACCTGAACGACGCGGCGGAATCGGCGCAGGAGCTCCCCGGAGTCGGCCAGGCGGTGACGGCCGTGCGGGAGGACGCCGGTGAGCTGATCACGGTGATCGCTGCGGACATCGAGGAGGCCGGCCTCCTGGGCCGGGTGCTGCAGGACTACTCCGACGCATTCGATCGGCATGCGCGGCGCGCCAACGACATGATCGAGGAGGTCGAAGCAGCCCATGCCCGATGGTCGCAGCTCTACGACGAGGCTGCCGGTGCTGCGCGCGCCGCTTCGGGCGTCACCGCGGATGCGCCGCAGCTTCTCGTCGATGCGCTCTCAGGCGCAGCCGAAGAGGCGGCCGCGGACAGGGATCTGGCCTGGCGGGAGCTGTCGGCACTGTGGGCCGAGTACGAAAGGCATCGCGCTGACTGGGACACGGCCTACGACGATGCCCTCGCGGCGCTCGCCGGAGCCGGATCCGCGTCGCTCTCCCCGCAGGAGCGGCGCCTTCTCACCGACCTGCTCGGCGCGGACAGCCCGGCGCAGGTGCTGCGGCTGTGGCAGGAGCACCCCGAGGCGCACGCGGATCTCATCGCCGCGCATCCGGACATCATCGGGAACCTCGACGGCATCCCGTTCGACGTGCGCGCGGACGCCAACCGGGCCCGGCTCGACGACCTGCTGAGGACCGAGCCGCCGGGTGAGCGCCGGGACGACCTCGAAGCGATCCTCCGCGCGCTGCTGGTGGAGGGCACACCGCGCCCCGGCCTCATCAGCTTCGACCCCGACGGCTCCGAGCAGGTGACGGCGGCCATCGCGCACGGCGATCTGGCCACGGCATCCGACATCAGCATGCTGATCCCGGGGATGAACGGCGACGTCCACGACCTGCAGGGCTGGGGCGAGGCCGCACGGGCGTTGAACAGAGGCGTCGGCCCGGGTTCTGCGACGGTGGTCTGGTTCGGCTACGACACCCCCGGACTGACGGAGGAACCGGCCATGGGCCGGGCGAAGGACGGCGCGGCAGCGCTGGGGTCGTATCTCGACGGCCTGCGTGTGCTGGCGCCGGAGGCCGACGTCAACGTCGTCGCGCACTCCTACGGCAGCACGACAGCCGCCCTCGCGATCGGGTCCCGTGCGGACGGCTTCGGCGTGAGCACGTTCATCGCGGTCGGCTCGGCGGGCTTCCCGAATGCCGACGGCGTCGCCGAGAACCTCACGAACGGGCGGCCGCCGCGCGTCTACGCCACGCTGTCCGAGGACGACGCGGTCGCCCGCATCGGCCGCGGCACGTCGTTCGTGCACTCCGTGGTGCCCGAGCACCTTGACGGCGTCACGGTGTTCGACAGCGACGGCGGTGTCGATCGCGACGGCGATCCGCTGCCGTCGGCATCCGGACACGACGCGTTCGGCCCCGGTGCCTACCTGCAGCCCGGCTCCGAGTCGTTCTACAACGTGACCGAGATCATCCGCACCGGTGAGCCTGGCACCGAGCGCCAGGGCGAGGGCAGCACGGAGGGGTTCTGGGATGCTTCGCACTGGTGGATCAGCGATGAGTTCGAGTTCTTCGACTTCTGAGCGCAGGATGGACGCGATGCGCAACGCGAACCGACGACGACTGATGGCGGCACTGTCCGTCGGATTGGTGATGACGATGACCGGATGCGGTGCTGTGGATTCGACCGGATCGGCTCCCACGGGCGATGCCCTCTACCGTGCGGGGGAGCAGCACTTCGTCGACTACTCGACCGTCATGCACTCCGTGATCATGGCGATCCACGAGGGGGACTGGAACGTCGACACGTACGGAGCGTCTCCGATTCCGTGCCGGATCGGCGGCGAGGTCGCGGGTTATGCGTTCTCGTGGGTGCGGATGCTGCAGCCCGCGCAGCTCGACGTCGACGTCGCGGCGCGAGCGGCCGGCAGGGCGTTCGAGTCCGCGGGGATGAAGGTCGAGACCGCCTCGCGCGGCAGCGGGGACGGCGCGGAGGTCACGGTGGTGGCCACCGGCGGCGCGGTGGGCCGCGGAGTCGTGACCATCCGGCCCGCTCGGGGCACGATCGAGGCGTCGGCCGCGACGGACTGCTTCCGCGGGGATGCCGGCGACCTGTCCGACATGGTCTTCGGCGGGTTGATCTACGACACGTCGTGGCAGCGCTTCCCGGCCTTCGAGGGGCCGGACTGGAGTCCGCGGTTCTACTTCCCCGAGGACGGCAGCCCCGTGTACCGCGACGATGACGGCACTCCGGTGCAACCGCAACCTTCCTCGACGGATCTGCCGGTCGCGCCCTACGACGCTTCCTGAGCGTCTCGCGCGGCCGAACGAACCGCGATTCGTCCCCCGTCATGGCAGGATATTGCGCAAGGGGGGCATGAAGTGACTGATGCGAGCGCGGACACTGCCGAATACACGGGCGGGGAGCGGACGGGGCCGCCGTTGCGGCTGGAGTTCGCCGGCGAGTGGCACGACCTGCCGCTCACGAGGCCGTTCGTCATCGGCCGTGAGGGCGATCTCGAGATCGACGAGAATCCCTACCTGCACCGGCACTTCCTCGAGCTGCAGTTCCGCGACGGCCTGTGGTGGCTGGCGAACGTCGGCGTGCGCCTGGCCGCCACGGTCTCCAGCGGGGGCGGGGCCGTGCAGTCCTGGCTCTCGCCGGGGGCGCGGATGCCGCTGGTCTTCGAACGCAGTGTGATCGTGTTCACCGCGGGCCCCAGCACGTACGAACTGAACCTGCACATGGAAGAGGCGTCGTACGACGTGTCACGGCAGGTGCGGACGTCGATGAGCGGCGAGACGACAGTCATGCCTGCGAGCTTCACGCCCCTGCAGAAGCAGTTGATCGTCGCGCTGGCCGAGCCGATGCTGCGCCGGGAGGGCGTGAGCATCAACGAACTGCCCTCGTCGAGCGACGCCGCCAAGCGGCTCGGATGGACGCAGAGCAAGTTCAATCGCAAGCTCGACAACGTGTGCGACAAGCTGGACCGCATGGGCGTGCAGGGCCTGCGGGGTGCTCCGGGCAAGGCTGCCAGCAACCGTCGGGCGCGCCTGGTGGAGTACGCGGTCACCTCTCAGGTCGTCACGCGCGCCGACCTGCCGCTGCTCGACGACGAGGCTCTCCGGCTGCACGACGACGAGGACTGACGCTTCGGGCCGAGTCTCACCTCTCCGCGTCGGCCAGGTGCCGCGCGTGGTGGCCCAGCACCTTGATCATGATGCCGCGGCGGCGCAGCTCCGCTGCCGTGCGGGTCTCCTCGTCGCGATCGCGTCCCAGAGCGTGCACGTTCGCCACCACCAGCACGTCGCCGCTCTTCAGAGTGTCCAGCAGGCGCGCCAGCCGGTCGCCCCAGCTCTCCAGGATCTCGGGCGCCGGATGCCGGAAGCCCTCGATGGGCACGCCGAAGCGGGTCAGATCCTCGCGCTGCTGCACGACCGACGGCATCCCCTCACGGGCCACGACCAACCCCACCAGGCGAGTGCCCTCGGGGCGGGCCGACCACCAGTCGTGGTCGGCGTTGGACAGGCACTTGGGGCACGTCGCGGCGGCGTGCGGCAGATGCAGCGGACTCGTCAGCGCCGCGTCGAGCCCGGGATCGTTCGCGTTCGTCGCATCACTCATGAACGGCACCTCCGGCATCCATTCTGCCTGAGTCGGTCGAGAGTCGGGTCCTGAGCCGGTCGCTTGCACTGAGCGAGCGTCAGCGGGTCGGCGTGAAGGGTCACAGCATCCCGAGTCGTCGCACTGTTTCGCGCTCGTCCTTCAGCTCCGCCACCGAGGCATCCAGGCGGTTCTGCGCCCAGGCATCCAGCTCCAGGCCCTCGACGATCCGCCACTCGCCATCGATCGACTGCACCGGGAACGACGAGATGAGCCCGTCCGGGACGCCGTACTCGCCGTGCGAGACGACGCCGGCGCTGGTCCAGTCGTCGGTGCCGTGCACCCAGTCGCGCACGTGATCGATCGCGGCACTCGCCGCCGATGCCACCGACGACGATCCGCGCACATCGATGATCTCCGCGCCGCGCTTCGCGACCCGGGGGATGAAGGTCTGCTCCTGCCACGCCCGCACATCGCCGACCCGCTCGGCAAGGCGCACCGCCGCCGGCTCCCCGTCGATCGTGGCGTGCGAGACATCCGGGAACTGGGTGGCGGAGTGATTGCCCCAGATCGGCACCCGGCGGATGCTCGCGACGGGGGCATCCACTGTCTGCGCGAGCTGTGCCCGCGCCCGGTTCTCGTCCAGCCGGGTGAGCGCCGTGAAGCGCTCGGCGGGCACGCCGTCGGCCGCGGATGCCGCGATGAGGGCGTTGGTGTTGGCGGGATTGCCCACCACGGTCACCCGGATGTCGGATGCCGCCCGCGCGGCGATCGCAGAGCCCTGGGGCCCGAAGATGCCGGCGTTGGCGGCCAGCAGGTCGCTTCGCTCCATACCTGGACCGCGCGGGCGCGCGCCCACCAGCAGCGCGAGGTTCGCCCCGTCGAAGGCGGTGGCGGGGTCGTCGGTGACCTCCACGTGCTGCAGCAGCCCGAAGGCCCCGTCCTGTAGCTCGAGGGCCGCGCCCTCGGCGGACTTGAGGCCCTGCGGGATCTCCAGCAGCCGCAGCCGCACGGGCTCGTCCGGCCCGAGCATGTCCCCGGCCGCGACGCGGAACAGCAGTGCGTAGCCGATCTGCCCGCCGGCCCCCGTGATCGTGATCGTCGTCGCCATGTCCTGAGCCTACGTCGGCGCTGACTGCTCGGCACAGGGTACCTTTTCTGCATGACGTTCAATCCGGATGCCGACATCTCCGGCAACACCACCCGCCGTCGGGGACGCACGACTGCCATCGCCGCGGGCGGCGGCGTGGGCGTGCTGGGCATCGTGGCACTGGTCGTCGCGCTGCTCGGCGGACCCGATCTCACGGGTCTGGTCGGCGGTGGCGCTCCGAGCGCCGACCAGCAGACCGCGTCCGGCGACGTGAACACGCTGGCCGAGTGCAAGACGGGCACGGATGCCAACACGAACGACTCCTGCCGCATGGCGGGCGCCGAGCTCATGCTCAACGAGTACTGGGCCGACCATGTCGACGGCTATGTCAAGCCGACGCTGACCATGGTGAACGGCGAGACCGCGACGCAGTGCGGTACGGCATCCAACGCCACAGGTCCCTTCTACTGCCCGCCGGAGCAGGGCGTCTACCTCGACCCCACCTTCTTCCAGCTCATGCAGCAGCAGTTCGGGGCATCCGCCGGGTCGCTCGCTCAGCTGTACATCGTCGGGCACGAGTGGGGTCACCACATTCAGAACATCACGGGCGTCATGCAGAAGCATCCCGACAACGGCACCGGACCAGCCAGCAACAGCGTGCGCACCGAGCTGCAGGCCGACTGCTATGCGGGTGCATGGCTGAAGGACGCCGCGAAGCTGAAGGACGACAACGGCCAGCCGTTCGTCCAGACGTTCACCGAGGCTCAGCTGAAGGATGCCGTGAACGCGGCCTACGTGGTCGGCGACGATCACATCCAGCAGCAGTCCGGCTTCGTCAACCCGGAGAGCTTCACGCACGGCACCAGCGAGCAGCGGCAGTTCTGGTTCGCCGACGGCTACACCAACGGCCTCGGCGTCTGCGACACCTTCGCCCCGGGGGTCAAGCTCTAGCGGGAAGCGCTGCCCCGCGTAGCCGACCGGATTCAGGCTACGGTGGATGTGCCCGGTCACGGGCTACTCGGGGGAGTGAAGCATGGAACTGGACGGGCTGTATCCGCCTATCGAGCCGTACGAGACGGGCGATCTGCTCGTCGGCGACGGCAACCGCATCCACTGGGAGCAGAGCGGGAATCCCGACGGCAAGCCCGTCGTCTTCCTGCACGGCGGGCCCGGCGGCGGCACCTCGCCCTGGCACCGGCGGTTCTTCGACCCGGAGGTGTACCGGATCGTGCTGTTCGACCAGCGCGGATGCGGGCGCAGTACACCCCATGCCAGTGATCCGAATGCCGACCTGCGACACAACACCACCTGGCATCTGGTGGCCGACATCGAGTTGCTGCGCAAGAACCTCGGCATCCAGAAGTGGCAGGTCTTCGGCGGATCCTGGGGCAGCACGCTCGCCCTCGCCTACTCGCAGGCGCATCCGGATGCTGTGAGCGAGATCATCCTGCGCGGCATCTTCACGCTGCGTCGGCACGAGCTGGAGTGGTTCTACGAGGGCGGCGCGGCGGCGCTGTTCCCCGACCTGTGGGCCGATTACGAGCAGGTCATCCCGCCGGTCGAGCGCGGTCGCATGATGGAGGCGTACCACCGCCGGCTGTTCGATCCGGATCCCGCGGTGCACGTGCCGGCCGCCGTCGCGTGGACGAAGTGGGAGGCGTCCACGATCACGCTGAAGCCGGATCCGGAGCACGTCGCCGAGATGACGGAGTCCGCCCACGCCACGGCGTTCGCCCGCATCGAGAACCACTACTTCGTCAACGGCGGGTGGCTGAAGGAGGGGCAGCTCATCGAGAACGTGGGCGTGATCCGCGACATCCCCGCCGTGATCGTGCAGGGGCGCTACGACGTCTGCACGCCGGTCATGACCGCCTGGGATCTGCACACGGACTGGCCCGAGGCGGAGCTGGTCATCGTCGACGACGCCGGCCACTCGGCATCCGAGCCCGGCATCGCCGCCGCGCTGCGCGCCGCCACCGACCGCTTCGCCCGGTCCTGACTCGGAGCGACGCTGAACCGCGCTGAGGTTCGAGGCGCGGGTCGCGTTTTGTTCTCGCCCCTGCTCGGTGTCGCCCCCCTGCTCGTTTACGCGAACCAGCAGGGGCGGCGACGACCAACAGAGGCGAGGATGCTGTCAGACGCGAGGATGCTGATCAGACGCGAGGATGCCAACAGGGGCGAGGATGCCGTCAGGCGCGCAGCGCCTGGAGCAGGGTCTTGACCAGGCCCAGGACGCTGCCGCGGGCCCGGAAGCGCGTGAGGCCCTCGCTGACGGCGGCGGCGGTGCGCGCGGACACGAACCACGGCGGGGTCGGCAGGATCGTCCCCTTCGACAGGCTCCGCGACCGAGGATGCAGGATGCGGTCAGGCACCCACCGCGGGAACGGCCGGAACGGGCCGCGCACGATCGAGCGCTCCACGCCGTCCAGCAGCAGCGCGTTGTGCACGACGCCGAGGCCGCTGCCGACATCGTCGAGCGTGCTGCCGGGGAAGGCGCCCCAGGTCAGCGTCGGGATGATGAAACCGAACGCCGTCCAGCCGTTGATGGCGATCGAGCCGTAGTGAAGCTCGGCGATCGCGCGCTCGAATCCGGTGCCGAGAGCCTGCTCTGTGGCCGGATCGATCAGCAGGTTCGCGCCGAGTGTGCCCTGCAGCTTCTCGTTGGCGTGAGCGACGGCGGCATCCAGGAACTCCTGCCCGGTGCCGGGCAGTTCCACCACGCCCAGCACGGGTGCGAAGTACTCGGTGCTCTCCAGGGCCGTGGCATCCTGGCCTTCGCCGACCTCGATCAGCAGTCGGTCGGCCAGCACCAGGGCGTCCGGGTAGTCCTCAGCGGCCTGGTGCATGCGCGCGGACGACCCGGGGTACCAGATGGGCCGCTCCGGGGCGCCGGCGTAGGCGCGGCGCAGGGCGGTGCGGAACTGCTCGGCCTGAGGCCAGTCGGCGGACAGGATCACGACCTGTCCGGCGATGCAGTTGTGCCCGCAGTTCTGCAGCCGCATGGTGGCGACGTGCTCGGCCTGGTAGGTGATGTCGGCGTCGGTCCACTCCCCGGGCACGATGATGATCGGCGAGACGCCACCCAGCTCGGCCGTGATGGGCTTCTGCAGCAGAGGACGGTTCTCGCGCCGCCGGCGTGTGGTGGCGCCGGCCTTCGGGCCGCGCGACGGACCCCACACGATGGTGTCGAACGTTGCGGCCGAGCCGGTGATGTGCACGTGCACGAGGTCGGGATGCCCGGTCAGGTACGCGCCCACGGCGGGCCCGCCGCGGACGATGCGCAGGAAGCCCGGCTCGATCAGCGGCGCCAGCGCTCGCTCGTACACCGGTACCAGCGAGTCCTGCGTGGGGTTGACCTTCAGCAGCGCCACGCGGTTGTGCGCGAGCAGCTCGTACATCACGTCGAGCACGGGGATGGACGTGATGTTGCCGGCGCCCAGCACCAGTCCCACACCGCCGGATGCCGCGGGTGCCAGCTGCCCGAGACCCGCCGCGCTGCGCGCGGTGTTCGGAGTGATACCCGGTCGCAGCCACACCTCGCCGGTGAAGCCGGAGAGCAGGAAGCCGTCGATGCCGGTCAGGGGGAACGCGTCGACCTTCGTGCGCCCGCCCGGGGCGCGGCCGGTCTTCACGCCGTCCAGCGCGCTGCGACCCTCGGACAGCTTGGTGAGGGTGTCGGCGTAGGCGTCCAGGGCTCCCAGCACGGAGTACGGGCCGCTCAGCCACTCCTCGCCTCGGAGCGGATGCCCGGGACGCAGCCCCTTGGAGTCGGATGCCGTGTTCGCCCAGTCCTCGATGGTGGCTGCTGCGCTGCTGCGCAGCGCCTTCAGCAGCGTGATGCGCTGTGCGACCGAGAGCGCGGACCAGGTGCGCGAGCCCTGCTGCAGCACCGCGATGTCGGCATCCAGCGCGGCCTGCTCGGCGGCATCCAGCCCGGCATCCTCCTGGGGGGTCTTCGCCGTGATCACGGCGGCATCCTGAGTCATCGTCGTCTCCTTCGGAATGGAACCCAGCCTACGATCTTGCGGGACTGAGTTCCATTCCTCTGGGATCGGGCTCGACGGCGTGCGTCAGATCAGCGACAGCTCGCGCAGCTTGGCCTCGACGTCGGCGTTGGACGGCTCGACGTGGTGGCTGGCGTCGGGGTACACGACCACGGGGATGTTCGTGCGGCCCGAGATCTCCTTGGCCACATCCGCCGCGGCCGGCTCTGCGACCAGGTCGATGTACGTGTACTCGATGCCGAGCTCGTCGAGCTGCTTCTTGGTGCGACGGCAGTCGCCGCACCACTCGGCGCCGAACATGGTGATGGTGTCGGATGCAGGAATGCTCATACTCCAAGGGTAAAGCCGCGGCGGAGCTGCGGCGTCGACCCTTCACTTCGTCTCGCTTGCGCTCGCTCAGTACAGGCGACGGGCTCAGGGCCTCAGGCTCGGGGTCGCCGAGCTCGGCGAAGCGTCGCCAGCAGTCAGAGCACCTTCGACAGGAAGTCCTGTGTGCGGGCCTCCTGCGGGTGGTCGAAGATGTCGGCCGGGGCGCCCGACTCGACGACCTTGCCGTCGGCCATGAACACCACGCGGTCGGCCACCTCGCGGGCGAAGCCCATCTCGTGCGTGACGAGCACCATCGTCATCCCCGACGCCGCCAGGTCCCGGATCACCTGCAGCACCTCGCCGACCATCTCCGGATCCAACGCACTGGTGGCCTCGTCGAACAGCATGATGCCGGGGCTCATCGCCAGCGCACGGGCGATGGCCACGCGCTGCTTCTGTCCGCCCGAGAGGGATGCGGGTCGGGCATCGGCCTTGTCCTCCAGCCCCACCCGCGTGAGCAGCTCGAGAGCGCGCTTACGGGCATCCGCCTTGCTGAGCATCTTCAGCTCGATGGGGGCCAGCGCGATGTTCTCCAGCGCGGTCATGTGCGGGAACAGGTTGAAGTGCTGGAACACCATGCCCACGCGCTGCCGAACGGCATCCAGGCTCCTGCCCTTGGCCGTGGCGATGTTCTCGCCGAGGATGAGGACTTCGCCGCTGGTGACCTCTTCGAGCCGGTTCAGGCAGCGCAGCAGTGTGGACTTGCCGGAGCCGGACGGTCCGATCACGGTGACCACCTCGCCGTTGGCGACGGTCAGGTCGATGCCCGTGAGCACCTCGTTCTTGCCGAAGGACTTGTGCAGGTCGCGCACCTCGATGGGGTTCCCCGAGGCGGTGGAGACCGGAGTCGTGTAGGTCTGCTCGTTGTTCGTCATGGTCATCCCCTACTTGTTGAACTTCCGGTCGACCCAGTTCGAGAGCACTGTCAGCAGCCAGATCACGATGAAGTACATGATGCCGACGATGATCCAGATTTCGAACGAGCGGAACGTGGACGCGATCACGATGCGGCCCTGGTACGTCAGCTCGGCGAAGCCCAGCACCGACAGCAGCGAGGTGTCCTTCAGCGTGATGATGAACTGGTTGATGAGGTTGGGCGTCATGATCTTGAACGCCTGCGGCATCACCACGCGGCGCATCGACGCGCCCCAGCCCAGGCCCAGCGAGCGCGAGGCCTCCATCTGGCCGGGATCCACCGACTGCACGCCACCGCGCACGATCTCGGTGATGTAGGCGCCGGCGTTCAGCGACAGCGTGATCACACCCGCGGTCAGGGCGTCCAGCGGCTGGCCGGTCACGGCCGGCACGCCGAAGTAGAAGAAGAACGCCTGCACCAGCACAGGGGTGCCGCGGAAGATGTTCACATAGGCGCTCGCGAGGAAGCGCAGGAACGGGTTGGTCGACAGCTTCAGGATTCCGAACAGGATGCCCAGGATCATGGCGAACACGATCGACAGCGCCGTGGCCAGCAGCGTGAGCACGAGACCCTGCGACAGCGGGCCGATCGAGGTCTTCAGCAACGCCCAGAAGGAGGTGTCGGAGGTGGCGCCGGCGTCATCGCTCGCCAGATAGCGGTCGATGATCTGCTGGTAGACGCCGGTGTCCTTGGCGTTCTGCAGGCCGGCGTTGAACATGCTCAGCAGTTCGGCGTTCTGACCCTTGAGCACGGCGAAGCCGTAGTCGGCGCCGGGTTCGGCATCCGTCACGATCTTCAGAGGCACGTTGCCGGAGGCGATGCCGAACTGCAGCACCGGCGCGTCCTCGAACGTGGCGGCGGAGTTGCCGGTGGCCACGTCGTTGTACATGTCGGCGGAGTCCTGGAAGGCGTTGACCTGGAAGCCGATCTCGGTGCTGAGCTTCTTGGCGAAGTCGTAGCCGACGGTGCCGGTCTTGACGGCGACGGTCCTGCCCTTCAAGTCCTTGTAAGACGTGATGTCGCTGTCCTTGGCGACGGCCATCTGCACGCCCGACTGGTAGTACGGGTCGGAGAAGTCGAAGACCTGCTTGCGCTCGTCGGTGATGCTCATGCCGGCGATCACCCCGTCGGCCTGCCCGGCGGTGACGGCGGCGAGGGCCGCGTCGAAGCCCAGCGGCTTGATGTCGACGGTGAAGCCCTGGTTGGCGGCGATGGCACGGATCAGGTCCATGTCGATGCCGACGTTCTTGCCGTCCAGCTGGTAGATGAACGGCGCGAAGGTGGTGTCGGTGGCGATCGTGAAGGCGCCGTGCGTCTGCGGGGTGTCGATTGCGAACGCGGGGTTCTTCGGCAGCTCGCCCGGCTTGCCCGGGTCGAGCTCGTCGTTTCCGAGAGCCGCCTTGCCCTCGCCGATGGCGGCGGCCTTGGGCGCGTTCTCGCCGAGGTAGTCGTCGAGGATCTTCTGGTAGGAGCCGTCGGCGATGAGGTTCTTCAGACCCTCGTTGAACGCCTTGCGCAGAGCCTCGTTCGAGCCCTTCTTCACGCCCATGCCGTAACTGGACGCCTTCTCCTGCGGCGTGACCGTCTTCAGATCGACGTTGCCGGTGGCGATGCCGTAGGCCAGGATCGGGTAGTCGTCGAAGACGGCGGCGGAGTTGCCGGTGGTGACGTCGTTGTAGGCGTCGGCGGCGTCCTGGAAGCCGGTGACGGTGAATCCGTACTGCTTCCCGAGGTTCTCGGCGAAGGCGTAGCCCTCGGTGCCCGTCTTGGCGGATACCGTCTTGCCCGCAAGGTCCTCGTAGCCCTTGATCGAGTCGTCGTTCTTGGCGACGGCCATCTGGATGCCGGAGTCGAAGTAGGGGTTCGAGAAGTCGAAGGTCTTCTGACGCTCCTTGGTGATGGACATGCCCGCCATCACGGCATCCGCCTGCCCGGCGGTGACCGCGGAGAGTGCGCCGTCGAAGCCGATCACGTCGACCTTGACGCTGAACCCCTGGTCGGCGGCGACGGCCTTGATCAGGTCGATGTCGATGCCGCGCAGCTGCCCGTCGCGCTGGAACTCGAACGGGGCCCAGGTGGTGTCGGTGACGATGGTGAAGGTCTGCCCCTTCACGCTTCCGTTCGCGGCCGGCTTCGTCGCCGCGTTCGCGATGCCGACGGCACCGCCCACCGTGAACAGCAGGATGAACATCGTGGTGAGTGCGGCCAGCAGCGGCAGGCGGTTCTCCCGCCACCAGGTCGCAGGGTGTCTCAGCAGTGTCATGAGTTCCTCGTCATCTTCGGCATGGACCGTGTCTTCTGGCCCGTGCCACCTTACCTGCCCGCTTCACTTCGTCTCGCTGGCGCTCGCTCAGTACAAGCGACAGGCTCAGGGACCCGACTACTGGGTCGCTGAGCCTGTCGAAGCGTCGTCGAAGCAGGCTCATGGGGAAAGATGGCACGATTGTGTGCGGTGGCTTCGATCCCGGGGGAGGACAGCACATGGGCACCTCCGTCACGGTCCCGTCCGTCACAGTGGTCGTGCCGACCTTCAACGAGCGCGACAACGTCGCCGAGCTGGTCGCGCGGACGGCATCCGCGCTCGCCGGCTTCGACGCCGAGATCCTGTTCGTCGACGACAGCTCCGACGGCACCATCGACGAGGTCGCACGGGTCGCGGCATCCGCACGGATCCCGGTCCGCGGCATCCACCGCGAGCACAACACCGGAGGCCTCGGCGGTGCGGTGGTCGTCGGGCTCGCCGATGCCGCGCACGATGTGTGCGTGGTCATGGACGGCGATCTGCAGCATCCGCCCGAGCTCATCCCCGCCATGCTGGCGCGGCTCGGCGACGGAGATGCGGATGTCGTGGCGGCGTCCCGCTACATCGGCGGAGGCGATTCCGGCGGCCTGAGCAACACCATCCGCGTGGCGGTCTCCAAGGCCGCGACGGCGGTGACCAAGGCCATGTTCCTGCGCCGGCTGTGGCGCAGCAGCGACCCGATGACCGGCTTCTTCCTCGTCGACCGCTCGCAGCTCGACATCGGCCTGCTGCGCCCGGAGGGCTTCAAGATCCTGCTGGAGATCCTCGTGCGCGGCGGCCGGCGCGGTCCGCTGCGCATCGCCGAGGTGCCGATGGAGTTCGGCGCACGGCGGCACGGCACATCCAAGGCGAGCCTGCGCCAGGGAACCATGTTCCTCGCGCACCTGGCGCGGCTGCGGTTCGGCAAGATGGGCCTGTTCGCGGTGATCGGCGGCATCGGAGCCGTGGCCAACATCGGAATCATGTGGGCACTCGTGCACCTCGGCATGGACTACGTGGCAGCGGCCATCATCGGCGCGGCGGCGACCATCCTCGGCAACTTCGTGCTGCAGGAGCTGTTCGTCTTCCGCGACGAGCGCGCCGATGCCTCGCGGCTGTGGGTGCGCTTCTCGGCATCCGCCTCGTTCAACGGCATCGAGGCGGCGCTGCGCATCCCCGTGATGGCGCTGATGGTCGAGACCTGGCACATCTCCGCGGTGGTCGCGACGGCCATCTCGCTGGTGGTGGCGTTCTTCGCGCGGTTCCTGTTCCACGCACTGGTCGTCTACGCGCCGAGACGGCGCAGAGCGGATGCCGTGGCCGAGCCGCCCGCTGACACCGCGGCGCTCCGCGTGCTGAAGGCGGTGGACGCCGAGGCCATGCGTCCGGGTGAGCTGTGACGCTGAGTATTCTGACTCCGTGAGCGACAGCACGACAGGCACCCGATTCCGACTGAACCGGATGCTGCCGCGCGACCCCGCCGAGCCGTTCCGCACCGCCAGTTCTCTGGAGCTGTTCTTCGACCTGGTCTTCGCGGTGTCGGTGAGCATCGCGGCCGCGCAGCTGCACCACCAGCTGCGGGAGGAGCACCTGGGCGGCGGGCTGCTCAGCTATGCGATGGTGTTCTTCGCCATCTGGTGGGCGTGGATGAACTTCAGCTGGTTCGCCACCTCGTTCGACACGGACGACTGGCTGTACCGGGTGATGGCCATCGTGCAGATGAGCGGGGTGCTGGTGCTGGCCGCCGGCGTCGAGCCGGCATTCGTCGGCGGCGACTACACCGTGGTGGTGATCGCGTACGTCGTGATGCGCCTGGCCATGATCGGCCAATGGCTGCGGGCATCCCGCTCCGATTCCGGTTTGCGGCGCACCGCGCTCGCATACGCCTGGGGGATCGGCATCATGCAGGTGCTGTGGCTCCTGTTCCTGGCCCTGCCCGCGGGCGTCCAGCCGACCGTGTTCTTCGTGCTGATGCTCGGGGAGCTGTCGATCCCCGTCATCGCGGAGCGCAGGACCAGCACGCCCTGGCATCCGCATCACATCACCGAGCGGTACTCGTCGTTCACGCTGATCGTGCTGGGCGAGTCGATCCTGGCATCCGTCACCGCCGTGATCGGCGCGCTGCACGCCGGTGACGCGCTGTGGGAACTGGTGCCGCTGGCCGCTCTGACGCTGATCGCCGCCGCGTCGATGTGGTGGATCTACTTCTGGCCGCCGCACCACAAGGCCATCACCTCGACCCTCAGCTCGCTGCAGTACGGCTACATCCACTACTTCGTGCTGGCCGCCGCTGCGGCGTTCTCGGTCGGCATCCGGCTGCAGATCGACCAGGTCACGGGCGTCGGATCCACACCGCCTCTCGTGGCGGCGTTCGCGGTGGCCGTGCCGATCGTCGTGTTCCTGCTGGGCATCTGGTGGGTCGCGATCCGCCGCGTGCACGACCGCGTGGTGGACACCGCGGTCATCGGCGGTGCGGTGCTGGTGCTGGTGGATGCCCTGCTGCCGGTGCCGGTGGCGCTCACCACGGTCGTACTCGTGGCCGTGGTGGTCGTGCTGGTGCTGCGCCCCTGTCCGGAGGGCGAGGACGATTAGGGGCGGTGTCAACCCCCTTCTGCTCCCCGGCCCCTTGCGGCGACCCTGAATCAGGTGGCGCGGTCCTCGCGCCCCAGATCGAAGGGAACCGTCATGACCATCGGAACCGGAATCGTCCTGTTCGTGATCGGCGCCATCCTCGCGTTCGCCCTCAACGTGCAGGTGCCATGGGCCGATCTGCACATGATCGGCTACATCCTCATGGGTGCGGGCGTCATCGCCTTCCTCATCGGCATCATCCTCATGATGAGCCGTCGGCGCACCGATGTCATCACCCGCACCGAGGGCACCGCAGACGGCGGCAACGTCTCGCGTCGCTCGGTTCGCTCGCCCGGAGACGACGAGGTCTTCTGACACCTCGCCAGGTCGCCGTCAGGGGACGATGACCAGCTTGCCGCGCACGTGGTGGGTCTGACTGGCGCGGAACGCGTCGGCGACGCCCTCCAGCGGGAACGTCTGAGCGACTTCCACCTTCAGCGCGCCCTGGTCGGCGAGCTCCGCCAGGCGTGCGGTTTGCGCGCCGTCGGGGCGAACCCAGATGTGCCGTCCGCCGTGCGCGGCGACCGAGGCGTCGGCTATGGATGCATGCGGAGCGCCTTCGGCCAGCACGGCGAGGGTGACGTCCAGCATCCCTCCGGCGAAGTCCGCGACGGCGTCGACCGCGCCGTCGGAGAGCGCGCGCACGCGCTCGACGAGCCCGTCTCCGTAGGCGGTGGGGATGGCGCCGAGACTGCGCAGGTAATCGTGGTTGGCCTCGGATGCCGTGGCGATCACGCGAGCGCCGCGGGCGATCGCGATCTGCACGGCGAAGCTGCCGACGCCGCCCGAGCCGCCGTGGATGAGCAGGGTGCGCGCGTGCAGCTCGCCGAGTGCGTCGACGGTGCGCAGCGCCGTGCCGCCGGCGAGGGGGAGTGCGCCGGCCTGCTCCCAGCTGAGGGATGCCGGCTTGTGCGCGACCGCGCGCACCGGCACAGCCACGCGCTCCGCGAACGTGCCGCCGCCGACGGTGTCGGTGCGGGCGTACGCCATCACCTCGTCGCCCACCTGGAATTCCGGGGTGTCCAGGCCCACGCCCACGACCACCCCAGCCACGTCCCAACCGGGGATGATCGGGAACTGCGAGGGCATGATCGGGTCGAGGTACCCGGCCATCAGCTTCCAGTCCACCGGATTCACGCCGGCGGCGCGCACCTCGACGAGCACCGACGCCGGAGAGACCTTGGGTTCGGGAACCTCACGCACCTGCAGAGCATCGAGATCCTGGGTGAACTGGTCGTAGACGACGGCGCGCATGCTGGCCTCCTGAGGGTGTGCCCTCCACTCTGACACGCGGCAGCCGGCGTCAGACGCGATTTCCATCATGAGAAATCCGCGGAGGAGCGGCTTTTCGTCAAGAAGAGGGCTTCTCGTCGGGCGATCGGGCGCTACAGACCCTGTCCCGCGTCCCAGAGTCGCTCGGTGCGCCCCGCCAGCAGGGCGTCCAGGGAGATCGCCTGGGTGTCGGTGAGCGATGCGACGTAGTCGATGATGCCCCGGCCACGGGCCAGCTCGTCGAGGTCGGCATCCGTCCGAGACTCCACCAGCTCGGGGGCGTCCTGCCGCAGCCGGCGGTGGTCATCAGTCGCGAGCTCCACCAGGTCGATCAGGCGTCGGGGTGCCCGCCGGGCATCGTGGGGGTCGTCGAGCCATGCCGTGACGCCGTCCACCAGGCGCTCCAGCACGCTGGCCTGACCGCGCTGGTAGACGGTGAGGTCGGGGCGCTCGAGGATGAATCGCTCGTGAAGGAACTTCAGCACGGCCACCTCATGCCACGCCTGCTGGTTCAGCGCGACGTGGCCGCAGCGGATGTCCGGATGCCGGTGCACCTCGACGGCCGACTGCAGCCGGGAGATCCAGCCGCTCGTGAACCCCGCCAGGGTGCGCTCGCTGGCGAGCGACCCGTCGAACGGCTCCGCGACGAGCCCGTCGACCACCTCGGCCTTGACCTTCGCCACCGCCTGGCCGAAGGCGTCGGGGTCGGCGACCCAGGCATCCTTCGCCTGCAACCGCCGCCACAGCAGCTCCAGCGAGTACCCCGGCCTGCGGGCGTCGACGGTCAGGGCGGCCGTGTCGGATGCCCGCAGACTCGCGAGCTCGTGGTGCCAGCTGCGGAACTCCGAGGACAGCGTGGCGGGGTTCAGCAGCCCCGCGCGGTAGAAGTCGTCGAGGTCGTGCAGCGAGTAGGCGATGTCATCGGAGATGTCCATGATGGAGCACTCGACGGTCTGCTGGCCAGGCTCGATCAGAGGATACGCGGCGAGGGCGCCCCTGGCATCCTGCTCGTCGACGGCGTAGAAGCTGAACTTGCTCGCGCCGCCTCGCCGGATGCCGCCGTCGCCGCGCCGCCAGGGGTATTTCAGCACGGCAGCGCGCACGGCGGCGGTGAGGTTGAGACCGACGCTGGGGCGGTCGTGCTCATCGAGGCGGGTCAGGATGCGGTAGGTCTGCGCATTCCCCTCGAAGCCCTCCCGCAGGCCGAACCTGTCGCGTGCCAGGCGGTCGAGGGTCTGCTCGCCGAGATGCCCGAACGGCGGATGCCCGAGGTCGTGGGCGGCGGATGCTGCTTGGACGACCACCGGATGCGCGCCGCCGAGCTCCGCGACGATCCGGCCGGGCTCGTCATCGCGCGTGGACAGGTGGGTGGCGATCGCGCGGGCGACCGCCGCCACCTTGATGGAGTGCGTGAGGCGATTGTGCACGGCGAGCCCCGCTCCCGTCTGCGAGATCACCTGCGTCACGGCGGAGAGCCGGGAGTAGTAGGGCGAGAAGCGGATGCGCTCCACGTCCACACGGAAATCCGGATGCCCCTCGGCCTGCTGGAACTCGTCGAGCGTCTCGGGCAGTCGTCGCCTCTGTCGCGGGTCATCCATCATGCGCCCAGTGTGTCACGGGCTCGAGGCCTGTGACGGGGTTCTCGGTCATCGCGCCGGGGCGGGCTGCGCGGGGCAGGTCGCCAGGATCTGGGCGATGGCGTCGTGCTCGGCCTGCGTCACCCATAGGTCATAGGCGGCCTTGACGGCGACCTGGCGTGCGACGTACGCGCAGCGGAAGCCCTTGGTCTTCGGCAGCCAGGTGGCGGCGTCGCCGTCGCGCTTGGCCGCGTTGGCCGAGCCGTCCACGGCCAGCAGGTTCAGCGGGTCGTTGGCGAACGCCGTGCGCTGCTCGGGAGTGAGCGCCTGTGCGCCCTTCTGCCAGGCGTCGCTGAGTGCGACGACGTGGTCGATCTGCACCAGCTGCGAGGTGTCCTGCCCGCGGACGAACGGGATCGTCGATCCGGAGTACGGGTCGTGCAGGGTGCCCGAGAGCACGACGCATCGTCCGCGCCGGGTGATGTCTGTCAGTTGCGCGGCCAGGATGTCGTTGCGGGTGTCGCAGCCGTTGCGGTCGACGTCCTTCCATCGCGGGCCGAACTGGGCGCGCTCGTAGCCGGTCTTCGGCGCGCGGCCCTTGACGGGGAGCGTCTTCAGCAGGGCGAGCGCGGAGTCTGCGGATGCCGTGGGCGCGGCGCTCGGTGTCTCGGTCGGGGGCGGTTGCGGTGCGGCTGTGGGTGCGGCATCCAACGGTGTCGGCGATACCGTGCTCGGCGCCGACGATCTCGCGCTCGCCGTCGGCGCGGCCGCCGGCTCGGCATTCGGGTTCTGCGCGCCTCCGACGGCGCCGGAGATCAGGGCGATCACGGCGACCACGACGATGAGCAGCCACGCCCCTCCGCGCATGCTGGATCGGCGCGCTCTCGCCCTCGTCATCATCCACTGCCGATCTGCACAGCATCCGTCCCCTCAGACGGAATCCCTCCTCATTATGACCGCCTCGAAACTCACGGCGGACCTCCGGCATCCGGGTCCAGCATCGCCTCTCGCAGACACCGGCGTCCGCCGATGCCGAACTCAACATCTGGAGATTCGGATGCGTAGATCAGTTCTCGCTGTGTCACTCACGGTCATCGCGACCACCCTCGCAGTACTCGGCGGCGGAACCGCCGCGAATGCCTCCCCGCCACCCACGGCGCCCATCCCGAATTCGTCGCCCGGGTGGCTGACCCACGCCGCGAAGGTCGGGCCCGCCACGGGCAACGTGCAGGCCCGCGTCTACCTCGCTCCGAACGGCGGGCTGGCGGCGCTGCAGTCGTTCGCGGCCGCGGTGTCGACGCCCGGGTCCTCGCAGTACCGGCAGTTCCTGACACCTGCGCAGTACCACGCGCGGTTCGACGCCGGCACCTCCACCGTCTCCGCCGTCACGGGGTGGCTGACCGGCGCGGGCCTGAAGGCCTCCGTCGATCCGCAGCACCGCTACGTCGACGTATCCGGTGGAGTCGGCGCAGCGAACAAGGCGTTCGGTGTGACCCTGTCGAAGTACACGCACGATGGCCAGACCGTGCAGGCCCCGTCGGGTGCCGCCAGCACTCCGGCATCCCTCTCCGGTGCGGTCATCGCCGTCAGCGGACTCGACACGACCCCACAGGTCGTCGCGCCGCAGACGCAGAAGCCCGCACCTCCGGATGCCGGGTTCCGCAACGCACCCATCTGCGGCGAGTGGTACGGGTCGGCGACGCCGGCGAACATGCCGACGCCCGACAACACCGTGCTGCCCGAGTTCGACGGGGCATCGCTGGCGTACTCGCCGTGCGGCTACACGGGCCCGCAGCTGCGCGCCGCGTACGAGAAGGGCCTGACCGGCGGGTACGACGGCAGCGGCGTGACGGTGGCCATCACCGACGCGTACGCGTCGCCGACCATCGAGCAGGACGCCAACCGGTACGCGACCGACACCGGCGACAAGCCGTTCGCGGCGGGACAGTTCTCGCAGAGCCTGCCGGGGTCGTACACGCACGTCAACAGCAATGCCTCGCACAACCAGTGCGGCATGCCGGGCTGGTACGGCGAGGAGACGCTCGACGTCGAGGCCGTGCACGCCATGGCTCCGGCAGCGAACGTGAGGTACTACGCCGCGAAGAGCTGCACCGACCCCGACCTGCTCGACACGTTCAACCGCATCAACGATGAGAACCTCGCGAACATCGTGACGAACTCGTGGGGCGCAGTGGGAGATGCGGCCAAGCCTGCGCTGACACTCGCGTACGACACCGCGTTCCTGCAGGGCGCCGCTCAGGGCATCAGCTACGTGTTCTCCACCGGTGACAACGGCGACGAGGCGACCGCGCTCGGCACCCCGCAGACCGATTTCCCGGCATCCGATCCCTATGTCACCGCTGTCGGCGGCACCTCGACCGCGATCACGCCCGACGGGCTGGTCGGGCAGACCGGCTGGCAGACGTCGAAGTACTCGCTGACCGACGGCGGGTGGGTCTCGGCGGGCGACTTCCTGTACGGCGGAGGCGGTGGGTACTCGTCCAACATTCCCGAACCGACGTATCAGAAGGATGCCGGCATCGTCAGCCCCAACGGCGGGCGAGCGGTTCCCGATGTGGCGATGGACGCCGACCCCACCACGGGCATGCTCGTGGGGCAGACGCAGACGTTCACCGGCAAGGCCGCGTACGACACCTACCGGATCGGCGGGACCAGCCTGGCCTCGCCGCTGTTCGCAGGGATCACCGCGCTGAAGATCCAGGCGAGCGGTCACGGTCTGGGGTTGCTCAACCCTCTGATCTACTCCTCGCACGGCGCCGGGTTCACCGACGTCACCGGGGCGGGCATCGGCACGGGCGCCATCCGCGTCGACTTCGTCAACGGGGTCGATGCCTCGGGCGGGTATGCGTACTCCGTGCGCACGTTCGACGGCGCGACCACCTCGTTGAAGGTCGGAGCCGGCTGGGATGACGAGACCGGCTGGGGCAGCGCCTCCGCCGCGTGGGTTCACTAGACGCGCCTCACGTCTGATCGGGAGGGTCCGGCGGCTGCCGGGCCCTCCCTCCTTCGGTCAGTCGGCGACGATCAGCCGGTGACGATCAGCCGGTGACGATCAGTCGGTGACGATCAGTCGGTGACGATGCCCGCGCGCACGGCGACTTCGCGGTATGCCTCGGCGAGGGCTGCGGTCGTGTAGTGGCGGTTCAGGCCGCTGGGGTTGGGGACGACCCACACCTCGTCGACGCCGTGCCAGTCGACGCTCTGTCGGCCGACGGTCGCGTGCGGTGCGCCGAAGGCGATCCGGTACGCGCCGATGCCGAGCAGGGCGACGACCTTCGGGCGGATGCTCTGGATCTCGCGTCGGAGTCGCACACCGCCCTCGCGCAGTTCGTCGTTGGACAGCTCGGATGCCTTGGCCGAGGCTCCCGGGACGATGCTGGTGATGCCGACGCCGCGGAACTTGAGGTGCTGTTCGTCGGCGGGAAGCATCCCTGCAGAGGCGTCGATGCGCCGGTCGACGATGCCGGCGGCCAGCAGCGCGGGGAAGAACCTGTTGCCGCGCGGCGCGAAGTGCGCCTGTACCGCGACCGACAGCAGCCCCGGATTGATGCCGACGAACAGCAGGCGGGTGGGGTCGGGGATCAGGTCGGGGAGCGTCCCGCCCGTGAAGGCGAGCAGTTCCGCGCGGGTGAAGGGCATGTGTCCATCATCCCGCGGGTGTGCGCGGTGGATCTCGTGACCAGCGACCACCGCTGCAGGTGTCGACGGCTGATCCGACATCGCCTCTCGCTGTGTCACTCGCCCGCGGTATCTTCTGGCCATGACGACTGAGCCCGGCGCACTTGACGAGAAGCGGATGCGCCTGCGATACGCCGGCGTCTGCCACCTCTGCGGCAGAGAGCTGGCGGCCGGACAGATCGCCGTATACGAACGAGTGGGTCGCAGAGTGCGTTGCCTCAGCTGTCCGGTCGAGACTCCAACCCAGCTCGAGCAGACCCACTCGGCGGCTGCCCCCGCCAGTCCCGAGCTAGACGAGGGAACTGCGGGAGCCTCGGCTCGCCTCGAATACGAACGTCGCCGTGACAGGCGCGAGCAGAGGATCCGCACGAAGCACCCGCGGCTCGGGGGCCTCATCCTCGCTCTGTCAGACGAGCCGCAGAGCACTCGTGCGTGGGAGCGCGGCGCGATCGGCGAGGAGCATCTCGCCGCCAGGCTGAAGGATCTTCCGGCACCCGCCCGGGTCCTCCACGATCGCCGCATCCCCGGCACGCGCGCGAACATCGACCACATCGTTATCGCACCCTCGGGAGTATGGGTCATCGACGCCAAGAGGTACAAGGGCAAGCGCCCCGCGCTTCAGGTCGACGGCGGCATCTTCCGCCCGCGCACCGAGACCTTGCGCATCGGCGGCCGCGACGGGACCAAGCTCGTCGCGGGCGTTCTCCACCAGCAGAGTCTCGTGCAGGCGGCCCTCGGAGACCTCCAGATCCCCGTCCATGCGGCACTGTGCTTCCTCGAGGCGGACTGGCCGATGATCGGCGGCAGCTTCTTCGTCGACGGGATCCACGTCGTGTGGCCGCGACTGCTGGTCAAGCGCATCAACGAGGCCACTCCGACCGGTCTGGATGTCGAAGCTGTTGCTGCGCGGATCGCACGAGCCTTCCCGGTTGCCTGAGCACATGGACGAGCCGCCGACAAGACCCCGACCCCATCCACACGTTGTGGTTGAACAGCCCGGTAAGCCGCAGAAGTCGCCGGGGCAAAGCAAAGCCCCCGCGATGTAGAAGCTACGCGGGGGTTTCTGGGCTGATTGTAATGATCAGCCTTGTGGCTCCGACGGGCGTCGATCCCGTGACCTCACGATTTTCAGTTAGATGCGGCGGAGTAGCGGGTACTTGTTGGTCGCCGTTTGCCGCGTGATTCCGCGGGAGCCGTCATCGTTGGTCGTGGCTCGTTGAGGGTGGTTTCAGCGGAGCTACCGGCACAGAACCGGCACAGAATACGGTGAAGATGCCTGCAACCTAGATATGGTGCAGGCATGGGCGATGGACCTTTGAGTGATGTTGTCGGCGGTATCGGCGAGGTTGTGCGGCTAGGGGCCGGCAACCCTAGCATGCGTCGAGCCGGCGACAACTTGGCGTATGGGCTCGAGGTTGTGACAGGTCTCGTTCGCACGGCGCTGTTGCCCTTGGCGGTCGTGAATGCGCGGGCCCAAGCGTACTTCGCCGACAAGTTTCCCGATCAGCTCGGTGAAAAGTTGGCAGACGTGCCGCCAGATCAGATTGTGACGCCGAAGCCGTCGGTCGCTGGTCCGGCTATGCAAGGGCTCAACTTCTCGCATGAAGAAGAAGACTTGCGGGACTTGTACCTTAATCTCTTGGCAACCGCGATGGACGGTCGGATCGCTGCATCAGCTCACCCTGCTTTTGCGGAGATTATCGCGGCACTTTCGGCCGCCGAGGTAGCCGCACTTGATGTCGTGCTGCGTGGTGGAAGGGTCCTACTCGCTGAGATTCGAGTGACCAACGACGGTGAAGAGGGCTGGGCTACGGTGCATCGTCATCTTTCCCCGTGGACCCGCAACGGCTTGCCTGACACCGACCCGATGCTGCCCGCATATCTGGACAACTGGGCGAGACTCGGGCTTGTGGAGCTGTCCTACATGAACTTCGCCACGGGTGAGACGACCTACGCGTGGGTTGCCGAGCGCCCCGAGTACAAGGAACATGAAGCCAGCCTCGTAGACGGGCAGAAACTCATCTTCGAGAAGGGCGTTGCGACGGTGACCGAGTTTGGCAAGGCATTCTCGCGGGCTGTAAGGATCGGTGAGCAGCGCCGAGGCGCCTGAGCATCCGGCCTGCCCGGCCTCCGTGCTGGCACAAGCTCCGCGGGGGTTCCTGGGGTGATTGTGACGATCCCCCTTGTGCCTCCGACTGGCATCGATCCGGTGACCTTTCGATTCTCGGTCGCCGCTTCCCGCGTGATTCCGCGGAAGTCGTCAGTGGAGTCCCGCATAGTGGTGTAGCGCGCGGTGGTCTGGCTCGTCGTTCCTGACGTAGACGCGGTCACCGTGTGATCCTTCGAGAAAGCTCTCTACTTCTCACTCGAATGGAGTCATCACGATGACCGCTCCTCATATTGTCGACCCTGCCGGCGTGCTCAGCGAAGCGCTGTTGGACGCGTCGCCGGATCTGATGCGCAGCTTGCTGCAGACGATGATCAACGCGTTGCTGTCCGCGGACGCGGACGCCGTCGTTGGCGCGGAGTGGGGCAAGCCCTCACCCGATCGGCTCGCGCAGCGCAACGGCTACCGGCACCGCGACCTGGACACCCGCGTCGGCACCATCGACGTTGCAATCCCGAAGCTGCGGGCGGGCACCTACTTCCCGGAGTGGTTGCTCGAGCGCCGCAAACGTGCCGACCGCGCTGATCACCGTCGTCGCGGACTGCTACCTCGCCGGGGTCTCGACTCGCCGGATGGACAAGCTCGTGAAGACCCTCGGAATCCACTCCCTCTCCAAGTCCCAGGTCTCCCGCATGGCGGCCGAGCTCGATGAGCACGTCGACCAGTTCCGCCACCGTCCGCTCGGCGACGCCGGGCCGTTCACGTTCGTTGCCGCTGACGCCCTTACGATGAAGGTCCGTGAGGGCGGCCGCGTGATCAATGCAGTCGTGTTGATCGCGACCGGCGTCAACGCGGACGGGCGCCGCGAAGTCCTCGGTCTGCGGGCCGCAACCTCGGAGACCGGGGCAGCATGGAACTCGTTCTTTGCTGACCTCGTCGCCCGCGGTCTCGGTGGTGTCCGCCTCGTCACCAGTGACGCGCACGCCGGGCTGGTGGAGGCCATCGCGGCGAACCTGCCCGGCGCAGTCTGGCAAAGATGCAGAACCCACTACGCAGCCAACCTGATGTCCGTGACACCGAAGACCATGTGGCCGGCCGTCAAAGCGATGCTGCATTCCGTCTATGACCAGCCCGACGCCGACAGCGTCCACGCGCAGTTCGACCGACTCCTCGACTACGTCGACGACAAGCTCCCGGACGCGCACGAGCACCTCGACAATGCACGGGCGGACATCCTCGCGTTCACCGGGTTCCCCGAAGGGCTCTGGCAGCAGATCTGGTCGAACAATCCGAACGAGAGACTGAACCGGGAGATCCGCCGCCGCACCGACTCCGTCGGGATCTTCCCGAACCGGGACGCGATCATCCGCCTCGTCGGCGCCGTCCTGGCCGAGCAGACCGACGAATGGGCCGAAGGGCGCCGCTACCTCGGCCTCGACATTCTCGCTAAGAGCAGACTCACCCTCGTCGCCGACAACAGCCCCGAGGAGGTGACCGACAGCATCCTCGAACTCAGCGCCTAACCCTCAAATCGAAGGACCGAGCGCTACACCACTACCGGGGACTTGACCAAGTCGTCATGGTTGGTGACGGCTGGTTATGGGTGGTTTCAGCGGAGCTCCCGGTACGGAACCGGCACGGACTGCTTGTCAGAACTCGGCTACGCGGCGCTCAGATGGAAGGTTCTCGGCCTCCTCGCACAGGCTGCGCAATTCCTCAGACACGAACAGAAGTCCTGTGTAGGTTTCAGCTAATGATGGCGCTTCGCGGAGTACGGCGCCGAGTACAGCGCTCGTTGCGTCTAGCGAGGCGGCGCGCACCAGATCTGCATGATTAGTCAGCGCCGTGTTCAGCGCACTCAAGTCCATGTTCGCCGCGCGCATCCAGTCGGCGACTGTGTCAGTGAGGCGTCGCCGATCGTCTGGCAGTTTCTCGGGGAAGTGCTCCTGAAGCACGAGCAGAATATCGGTCGCTTCAAGCATGCGCGCCGGAGTCGCTACCGTCGCATCGGCAGGCATGTCCGCCGCGTCGATATCGTCGATCGTGCGGTCCACCATCTCCAGGATGCCGCGCATCTGCGCAACTAGTCTGAAGTTTCCCCACGAGTAGTTGCGACCCTTGTAGTCAAAGTCGTGCGTTGCGGCATCTAGTGCATGTTGAAGCACTGTCGTGAACTGCACTTCGCATTCCGTCACGAGGAGGGGGTGCCGCTCAAGATAGGACGCCGGAGGCCGCACGAAAACCTTGGGTTCGTGGTAGCGGAAGTCACTCGGACTCACTTCGATGGGGCCGGGATCGTCCACCTGGAGCTCGCTGCTTTTCAGCAATTCGATTGCGAGAGGGATCTCGTGACGGTAAAGCAGCACAACGGTGAATCCGAGAAGGTCACGTATGTCGCTGGGGCTCGCAATTTTGCCCGTCTGCACCTTCTGGTGGATGCTCGCCGCCTGCTTCTTTCGAAAGGTGACTGCCTTGACGTTAAGTTCGTTGAGCGTTGAGCGCAGGCGTGCCTCTACAGCGTCGCGTAGCTTGTCCAGATCCTGCTCGCGGTTTGCGCGCCAGATCGTGATCTTCGCCGGAATCATCACGCAGGATTGATTACGCTGGCCAGAGTCTTCGCGCGTGCCGTGCGGTTCGACGCCTTGTTCGAGCCTTGCCGCGCTGACAGTACGTACTGGACGGCGCGTTCGGATTCTGCGAGGTCGAGTTCCGCAGCGAAGGCCGTCAACCGTTCTGCCGCGACTTCAGCCTCGGGCAGGAGGTCTTGGTCGCTGAGGCTGATTACCGCAGCCCACAGAGAGTAAAAGTCCGCCACGTTTGAATACCGGGTGCCGGCGAGGGGGAGCTTCTTATCGATCTCCGTGAGGTAGTCCACAGTTGCAGAGAAGCGCTTGCTCTTTTGGCGCGCTCCCGGAATCTCCTCGTCCCAGCTGGCGTAGATGTCATCTAGGTAATCCTTCCCGTCCTGGATGCCCGATGCCGCCACGACGAAGAACTCAGAGACGTACTCGACGTCAAGCATGCGGCGCCGCCGGGCATCAGTGACCAGCCCGATGTCCTCCCAGAACGGGTTCTCGGCAAGCTCCTCGACCTTGCGTATGAACGCGCCGTCGAATTGCGCGTGCCGCAGCTCCTGCTTGTTCAAACGGGCGACGTTTCGATTCAGGCGATCGAAGGCTTGGTTCAGCTCCGCCGACGATGTGTTCGTAACCATCTCGACCGTGAACAAGTATTCGAGAATCTGAAGTTTCTCGTCTTTGGTGAAGTCTTCGTAGTACTTTCCTGCAAGGCCGGCATCCTCGAGGGAGTCGGGCGCTGGAAACTCGTTCCGTACAAACTTGAGGAGCGTCGTGAGGCGCTGCTTGCCGTCCAGGACGCGGTACTCAGTTGGACGGTCGGGGTCGACAACGCGGTCGATGAAGATCGACTGTGTCGGGTAGTTTCGGACCACCGAGTCGACAAAGAATCGACGATACTGCGGGCTCCAAACGCTCCGCCGCTGGTAAGGGGGGTCCAAGTTGAGTCGTCCTGCATCGTCGAGGTCGAGGAACCAACTCACGGTCTGAGGGCTGGGTGTGCGTTCAAATCTCTTGGTGCTCATGTTTCGCTCTTCGATGATGATGGGCTGCTAAGGATAAACATACCGGCGTGATGATAGGAACCAGGTTCCGCGCCGGCGGTTGCCTTTCCGCAGGCGGCGCAGCCGGCCGCTAGTTGTTCTTCCCATTGACGTTGTGGACGCGTTCGATGGGTGAGAGGCCGCCGATTGCGGTATGGGGTCGGTGATGATTGTAGTCGTGGATCCATGCCTGGTAGGTGGCAGCTCTGGCGGCGTCTGATCCGTAGTGTCGGGCGTAGGCCCACTCGAATGCGAGGGTGCAGTGGAACCGCCCGATCTTCCCGTTCGTCTGCGGCCGATATGGGCGGGTGTACTTGTGCTTCACGGCGTCGCCGAGCGCCTCGTTGAACAGCTTCGACCGGTAGCAGGAGCCGTTGTCGGTGAGCACACGCCGCACCGTGATGCCCAGCCCGGCGAAGTACGCGGTCGCGCGTTCCCAGAACCCTGCGGCGGTCTCCTTGCGTTCGTCGTCGAGGATCTCGGAGTACACCACCCGGGAATGATCATCGATCGCCGAATGCAGAAACGAGTACCCCACCCCGGCAGTTCTGCTGCGGTTGCCCGCGGACCGTCCGAGGGTGCGCCAGCCACCGCCGTCGGGGATGCGGCCGAGCTTCTTCACATCGACGTGGACCAGATCGCCGGGGTTCTCGTGCTCGTAACGGACGGGCTTGGGTGTGCGGATCCGGACGCCGGTGTTCACGTCAATGTGGCCCAACAGCGGCACCTGGTATCGGGAGAGGACCTTCGAGACCGTCGATTGCGGCAGGTGCAGGTGATACGCGATCCGGCGCGGCCCCCACCGGCGCGTCACCCGCAACGCGACGATTCGACGCTCGGTGCGCTGCGACGTCCGGGTCAGCGACCGACGCGGACGCGACGACTGGTCCTGCAGTGCGGCTTCGCCGCCGGTACGGTACCGGGACACCCACTTCGACACCGTGCCGCGGGCGACCTGGAACCGTTCGGCGACGCGCGCCTGCGCGAGCCCGTCGTTGACGACGGCTTTCACCATCGCCAGCCGCCCCGCCGGGGTCAGCTTCGCGTTGGCGTGGGTAACGTAAGACACGAGGACCTCCGTGAACTCGATCAGGTGTAGTTACCCATATCGATACCGGAGGTCCTCACCTCATCCCATCAGCCACGCTGCCCACAACCTCCGTGGGAAGAACAGCTAGATTGAAGGAGAAGTAGCGATACGTCCCCTTACTCAAGGAACCGAGGATGCTCACACGACAGACAGCGCTGACGGCAGCTCTGCTGAGCGCCGCGTTCGTCTTGACAGCGTGCTCCGTCGGTACCGCAGAACCAGTCGCGGATCCTACATCGATCGCGACCGACAGCGGTTGCGTTGCCATGTGCCAGGCGTCCGACGAATACGCACCGACTGCTTCCGAGAGCACAAGCGGTTTCCCTGGCGAAGGCACCGCACTGCCCGATGAAGAGAACTCCGACGTGGGAGACGGGTATCAGCAGCCCGCACCTCTTCCTCCTGTGCCGAGCAGGCCGGAGCCAACACCCGTCGCACCCGTCTGCCCACTCGCCGTTGCTGGTTGGACGGCGGGGGATCTGGCGCTCACCGAGATTCCCGGTAACGTGAACAAGAACCTCGGAATCGGGACAGAGTACAGAGTCTCGGCGACGATATCCGTGTCGAACCAGTCCGATGCACCGCTCACGATCAACTATCTGACCCTGAGCACCGAGGTGGCCACGTCGCGTGTGACCTTCGCCCCGAGCATGGAACTGCACGACGTTACAGTTCAAGCTGGCGAGATCAAGAGCTTCCCCGTGAGATCGATACTCACAGTCGGAATGACCGATGGCGACACAATCAGTTCTTCGAGCATCGACAAGCTACAGCGTCAGGCATCGTACGACCTATCGGGGACATTCGACGCGAGTTGCCGCACCTGGGGGTTCCCGCTCAACTACGTGCCCAGCAATTAGCTGAGACAACCCGCAGGCATCAGGCGGGTGGGGTCGGGGATCAGGTCGGGGAGCGTTCCGCCCGTGAACGACAGCAGCTCGGCGCGGGAGAAGGGCATGCGTCCATCATCCCGCGGGTGCGCGCGGTGGAATTCGTGACTGCTAGCCTCGGATCGGCCGCGATGCGAGGAACTCGTGGCCGCCGTCTCCGCAGCGCACTCAGCTCGGCTCTTGAGGCGTATCCGAGCCGCTGTTCTGATGCGCCGGAGATCACCCGGCCCTGATAACGAGGATCCATCACCATGTCACAGCGACACTTTCGAACTGCGCTCGCGTCGAGTCTTCTGGCTCTCGCCCTGTTCACGACGGGTTGTGCAGGTAGTCCTGCTCCTGCTTCCAGCGGCTCAGCGGACGGTGGCCGAGCGGTGAGCGAGACACCCACGCCTGCAACGAAGCCCACCCCGGTGAGCCTTGAAGGCACTTGGAAGCAGAGCAACTCGAAGGCCGAAGGGTCCGCGATGGAGGCGACGGTCGTCGGTCAGACGATCACGATCGACTTCATCATCGACGGAGGCAAGACGACCGCGCTGTATTGGGTCGGCACCGTCGTCGTGCCGCAGGACGGCTCGACGAGCTTCACGTGGACCTCTGAGGCTGACACGGCCAAGTTGAAGAACGCGCTTCTCGGATCGCAGGACGCCACCAAGAACTTCTCATACGACAACGGCGTCATCCGCTATGAGGTCACCATCCAGGGGCAGACCGCCCAGGTCGAGATGGCTCGGGCCGAGTGAACAGAGGGCACTGCGCGGACCCAGGGCAAAGGCAAAACCCCCGCCATGTAGAAGCTAGGCGAGGGTTTCTGGGCTGATTGTAACGATCAGCCTTGTGGCTCCGACGGGCGTCGATCCCGTGACCTCACGATTTTCAGTCGTGCGCTCTACCAACTGAGCTACAGAGCCGTGCGGCACACCATGATCTGCCGCTTCTTAGACGAAGAGCCTCCTCGAAAGAAGGCTCGACGCTCAGAGCGACCCTGACGGGACTTGAACCCGCGACCTCCGCCGTGACAGGGCGGCACGCTAACCAACTGCGCTACAGGGCCATAACTTTTCAATTGTATCGGATCAGTGACCCCAACGGGATTCGAACCCGTGCTACCGCCGTGAAAGGGCGGCGTCCTAGGCCGCTAAACGATGGGGCCGAAGAGAGTCCCAGGGGGTTTCCCTTGCCGACGCTCAAGCATAAGGGACACCCCGAGGAAAAACGAAATCGAGGGCGGGCCTGCGTGACTCCCGGGCGTTTCGGGTGGACGATGGAAGGATCTTCTGTGCCGCGAACGCCGCAGGACCTGTTGCGGATGTGACGAATGTTGTTAGTGTGGCACTTGTGAAACCGGCGGAAGGGGCCGCGTGAACGAGGAATTCCTGCCGGACGCTCGCGCGGCGTCCGAGACGTGCGGGTGCGCACCCACGCCCGCCGAGCGGCGCGCATTGTGGCCTTCCGCGAAGCTGACCCGCCGCGGTGCGCTCACCGTCGGAGCGCTGAGCGCTGTCGCGCTGACCGCCTTCGGGCTCTCCGGCTCCTCTCTGATCGCCCATGCCGAACCCGGGTATCCCAGCTGGGATGACGTGCAGCGCGCGAAGGGCAACGAGGCCGCCAAGGGCGCCGAGATCACCCGCATCCAGCAGCTCATCCAACAGCTCACGCAGCAGGCCGCCGATGCGGAGGCCGCAGCGCAGAAGGCCGGCGACGAGTTCTACGCCGCTCAGGAGGCCTACTTCGAGCAGGCCCAGCGTGCGGAGGATCTGCAGGGGCAGGCCGACGCGCAGGCGAAGATCGCAGCGGACAGCTCCCGCAAGGCCGGCCAGGTCGCGACGCAGCTGTATCGCAGTGGCGGCGACCAGGCGGCCCTCGAGCTCTTCCTCTCCGACTCCTCCCAGGGCGCCGATGGGTTGCTCTCGCGTCTGGGCAGCATGGACCAGCTGCTCGAGTACAACCGCACCATCGCCGATCGCGCCGCCGCGGCCCGCGATTCCGCGCAGTCGCTGACGGACCAGGCCAAGACAGCTCGTGATGAGCGCGATCGACTGCAGAAGATCGCCGAAGAGAAGATGAAGCAGGCCCAGGCAGCGGCGGATGCCGCGCAGGCCGCCGTCACCGAGAAAGAAGCCAACCTCGAGACCCTGCAGGCGCAGCTCGCCGCCCTCAAGGACACGACCGCCGCGACGGTCGCCGGCTACCAGCAGGGCGAGCAGGTCCGCAAGGCCCGCGAAGAAGCCGAGCGCAAGGCCCGCGAGGAGGCTGCCCGCAAGGCCGCCGAGGAAGCCGCCAAGAACAACGGCGGCGGCAGTGGCGGCGGAGGAGGAGGCTCCGGAAGCGGCAGCGGCTGGGTCCGCCCGCACGGCGGCTTCATCTCATCCGGCTACGGCTCGCGCGGCAGCGTCTGCCAGAACGGCAAGTGCAGCTCGAGCTTTCACCGCGGACTCGACTTCGCCAACGGCTGCGGCGCGCCCATCTATGCGGCGGCATCCGGCACCGTGACCGCGCGCTTCTCCAGCCATGGGTACGGCAACTACACGAAGATCAGCCACGGCGGTGGCGTCTCCACCGGCTATGCGCACCAGTCCCGCCAGATCGTGAGCGTCGGCCAGCACGTCAGCGCCGGTCAGGTGATCGGCTACTCCGGCAACACCGGCCAGTCGCTGGGATGCCACCTGCACTTCGAGGTGTACACCAGCGCTGGAACGATCAACCCCGCGCCATTCCTGCGCGCACGCGGCGTCAGCGTCTGATCCGCCCGCGAAGAGCATACGGAGAAGCCCCCGGTGCGAACCGGGGGCTTCGCTTCGACAGGCTCAGCGACCCGTCGGGGGCTCAGTGACCCGTCGGATCGAGGTCAGTGACCCTCGGCCTCGCGGCGTGCGAAGGCCTCGTCGAGGATGCGCTGCGCCTCGGCCGCGTCGCCCCACTCGTCGACCTTGACCCACTTGCCGGGCTCCAGGTCCTTGTAGTGCTCGAAGAAGTGCGCGATCTCCTTCTTGGTGTACTCGCGCAGGTCGTCGACGTCCTGGATGTGCGCCCAGCGCGGGTCCTTGCTCAGCACGGCGACGAGCTTGTCGTCGCCACCGGCCTCGTCGCTCATCTTCAGCACCGCGACGGGACGCACGTTGACGACGACGCCCGGGTAGATGGCGTGATCCAGCAGCACCAGCACGTCCAGCGGGTCGCCGTCCTCGCCGAGCGTGTTGTCGAAGAAGCCGTAGTCGGCCGGGTAGCCGAAAGTCGTGTACAGCACGCGGTCGAGGTGCACGCGACCGGTCTCGTGGTCGACCTCGTACTTCACGCGGCTGCCGCGCGGGATCTCGATGGTGGCGTCGTATGCGCCCATGTGCATTCTCCTTGAGTCGGATGCCGGATTCGGAAGATCATGAGGATGCCGCTGGGCATCCCGAACCAGGATACTCGTGCCTGGTCGTGCGCTCCGGCGCCCTCTACGGTGGAAGGATGCCGTCGCTCGATCCCGCCATCGCCGAAGTCCGCCGTGCCGTACGCGCATCCCTCGCGCCGCACGCAGGCCGCGCCGTGGTCGTCGCCCTCTCCGGCGGTGCCGACTCGCTCGCGCTGACCGCGGCGACGATCTTCGAAGCGGGAAAGCTCGGCATCGCGGTCACGGCTGCGGTCGTCGACCACGGATTGCAAGTGGGATCGGATGCCGTCGCGCAGCGCGCGGCGGCGCAGGCGCGGGAGCGGGAGCGGGGAGTGGATGCCCGGGTGCTGACCGTGCACGTGGATCCGCAGCATCCAGACGGCCCCGAGGCCGCGGCGCGCGACGCCCGCTACGCCGCCCTTCGGCAGTGCGCGCGCGGGGTCGGAGCGGATGCCGTGCTGCTGGGCCACACACTCGACGACCAGGCCGAGACCGTGCTGCTGGGCCTCGCCCGCGGCTCGGGCGCCGCCAGCCTGCAGGGCATGCCGCCGGTGCGACAGGACGTGGACGGGATGCTGTGGCTGCGCCCGCTGCTGGGTGTGCGCCGCGCCACCACGCGAGCCTGCTGTGCAGCATCCGCTCTTCAGGTCTGGGACGACCCGCAGAACGCCGAGACTCGCTTCGCTCGCGTGCGCGTGCGCGAGACGGTGCTGCCGGTGCTCGAGGCCGAGCTCGGGCCGGGTATCGCTGCGGCCCTCGCCCGCACCGCCGAGCAGCTGCGGGAGGACGCCGAGGCGTTCGACGAGATGATCGACGAGACCATCGAGGACATCGTCGAGCATGCCGAGGCCGGCATCTCCGTCAGCGTCGCAGCCCTCGCCGCCAACCCCGCAGCTCTCCGGAACCGGATCATCCGGCTGGTGGTCGACAGCGAGTTCGGTGTCGGCCTGACGCGCGTGCAGACCCTGGAGGTCGCCCGTCTTGCGACCGACTGGTCGGGCCAGGGGCCCATCGATCTGCCGGGATGCACGGCACGCCGCGAGGGCGGACGCATCGTGTTCGCGGCGCGCTGAGGAACGACCCTTCGACCCTTCGACGAGCTCAGGGACCCAGCCAGATGGGCCGCTGAGCCTGTCGAAGCGTCGCCTACTTCTTGCCGAACAGACCGCCCAGGATGTCGCCGATCACGTTGCCGCCGCCCTGCGAGCCGCCGCCGGTCGAGCCGCCGAACAGCCCGCCGAGGCCGCCGAGGATGTCGTCGAGCCCGCCGCCACTGGTCGAGTTCTGCTGGCTGCCGCCGAGCAGACCGCCGAGGATGTTCCCGAGGCCGCCTCCGTTGTCGCCCGAGTCGCCCGAGCCGCCCTTGGCGTTGGCCAGCACGCCCATGATGATCGGTGCGAGGATCGGCAGGAGCTTGCCGAAGTCGATGCCGCCGGCGGTCTTGTCCGACTTGGTCAGGCTGTCGGTCACCTGCTGCTGCTTGTCTCCGAACACGTGGCCGAGGATCTTGCCGCCGTCGGCCTGGTCCACGTCGTCCACCTTCGACGCGCCGGAGAAGCCGCCGTGGCGGTTCAGGGCGTTCTCGATGGCGGAGGAGCCCTCCGTCGTCTTCGCGTTGCTGGCGAGTCCGTGAACGAGGGCGGCACTGCCCTCGGTGACGGCCTGTCGGGCGACATCCGTGCTGACGCCGAACTTGGCGGCGATGTCGTCGATCGGCACCTGCTTGAGGATCTCGTCGAGGTCCATGGTCTTCCTTCCCCGCGGGCGCCTGCCCGCTCCACCGCTCACAGTAGTGCGCATGCCGATCTAAACTCGATCCCATGCGCGCCGCGGACATTCCTGAAGACCTCACCCAGATCCTCGTCACCGAGGAGGAGATCCACGCCAAGCTCGCGGAGCTCGCCGCGCGGGTGACCGTCGACTACGAGGGCAAGGATCTCATCCTCATCGGCGTGCTCAAGGGCGCGGTGATGGTGATGGCCGACTTCATCCGCGCGCTGCCCTTCCACGTGCCGATGGACTGGATGGCGGTCTCCAGCTACGGCGCCGGCACCAAGTCCAGCGGCGTGGTGCAGATCCGCAAGGACCTCGACACCGATCTGCACGGAAAGCATGTGCTGATCGTCGAGGACATCATCGACTCGGGCCTGACCCTGAGCTGGCTGCTGGAGAACTTCGAGTCCCGCGGTGCGGAGTCCATCGAGGTGCTGGCGCTGCTGCGCAAGCCCGAGGCGGCGAAGGTCGAGATCGACTGCAAGTACGTCGGCTTCGACATCCCCACCGAGTTCGTGGTCGGCTACGGGCTGGACTACGCCGAGCGCTACCGCAACCTGCGTGACGTCGCAGTGCTGGCGCCGCACGTGTATTCCTGAGAACGCATCGGATCCTCCCGGTTCGCCGATGGTGAACGCACAGCAGGGGGCCAGTGCCCGGGCGGTACGCTGAACGGACCATGGATGTCAAGAAGATCTCCCGCAACCCGCTGATCTACATCGTGCTGATCGGCGCGCTGCTCTTCGGCGGGTTCCTGCTGATCTCGAACCTGTCGGCGCCCACGCTCATCACCGCACCGCAGGGCATCGAGCTGCTGCAGGGCAAGACGGTCACCAAGGCGGTCAACACCGACGGCGATCAGCGCGTCGACCTGACCCTGTCGAAGCCGTTCAAGGGCGCCACGAACGTGCAGTTCTACTACGTCGAAGCGCGCGCCCCGCAGGTGCTCGAGGCCATCGACGATGCCGGCATCAAGCCCGCCGACTCTCGTGACGTCGTGCCGCGCTCGACGTGGCTGGACGGGTTCATCTCCCTTCTTCTTCCCCTCGTGCTGCTGGGACTGCTGTTCTGGTGGCTGCTCTCCTCCATGCAGGGCGGCGGCAGCAAGGTCATGCAGTTCGGCAAATCCAAGGCCAAACTCGTCAACAAGGAGACCCCGACCGTCACCTTCGCCGACGTGGCCGGCGCTGATGAGGCCATCGAGGAGCTCCACGAGATCAAGGAGTTCCTGCAGGATCCGGGCAGGTTCCAGGCCATCGGCGCCCGCATCCCGAAGGGCGTGCTGCTGTACGGCCCTCCCGGAACCGGGAAGACGCTGCTGGCCCGTGCCGTGGCCGGCGAGGCCGGCGCCCCGTTCTACTCCATCTCCGGCTCGGACTTCGTGGAGATGTTCGTCGGCGTCGGCGCCTCCCGCGTGCGCGACCTGTTCAACCAGGCCAAGGAGAACGCTCCGGCCATCATCTTCATCGACGAGATCGACGCCGTCGGCCGGCACCGCGGCGCGGGCCTCGGCGGTGGCAACGACGAGCGTGAGCAGACGCTGAACCAGATGCTCGTCGAGATGGATGGCTTCGACCCGAACGCCAACGTCATCGTCATCGCGGCCACCAACCGTCCCGACATCCTGGACCCCGCACTTCTGCGTCCGGGCCGCTTCGACCGTCAGATCGGCGTGGACGCGCCCGATCTGAAGGGCCGGCAGAAGATCCTCGAGGTGCATGCCAAGGGCAAGCCGCTCTCCAAGAACGTCGAGCTCGAGGTGGTAGCCCGCAAGACGCCCGGCTTCACCGGCGCCGACCTGGCCAACGTGCTCAACGAGGCCGCTCTGCTGACCGCCCGCTCCAATGCGCAGCTGATCGACAACCGCGCTCTGGATGAGGCCATCGATCGCGTGATCGCCGGCCCGCAGCGCCGCACCCGGGTGATGAAGGATCGCGAGAGGCTCATCACGGCGTACCACGAGGGAGGCCACGCCCTGGCTGCGGCAGCCATGAACCACACCGACCCGGTCACGAAGATCACCATCCTGCCGCGCGGCAAGGCCCTCGGCTACACGATGGTGCTGCCGCTGGATGACAAGTACTCCGTCACCCGCAACGAGCTGCAGGATCAGCTGACCTACGCGATGGGCGGACGAGTGGCCGAGGAGATCGTGTTCCACGACCCCACCACCGGTGCCAGCAACGACATCGAGAAGGCCACCGGCATCGCCCGGAAGATGGTCACCGAGTACGGCATGACCACGCAGGTGGGGCCGGTCAAGCTCGGCTCCGAGGGCGGCGAGATGTTCGTGGCCCGCGACATGAACCGCGGCCACGACTACTCCGACAAGATCGCCGAGGCCGTCGACGAGCAGGTGCGGGCGCTGATCGAGCAGGCGCACGACGAGGCCTACCAGGTGATCAGCGAGAACCGCGATGTGCTCGACCGCCTCGCGCTGGCGCTGCTCGAGGAGGAGACGCTCGACCACCACCGCATCGCCGAGATCTTCACCGACGTGCGCAAGCTGCCCGAACGCCCGCAGTGGCTCTCCAGCGACCGCCGCCCGGTATCGACGCTGCCTCCGATCGCCGTTCCCGTGCGGGCCGTCGAGCCCGTCGCGGCCGACGAGCAGGCGCGCACCGAGACTCCGCGCACGGCAGGGCCGAAGAGCGTCGGCGGGCAGGCGCGGCCGGCGACGGCCTGACGTGGCGGTTGACAAGGAGCGTCTCGAGCACCTCACCCGAGAACTGCTCGAAGCCATCGGAGAGGACCCGGATCGTCCTGGACTGACCCAGACGCCGAGCCGGGTCGCCGAGCTGTACGCGGAGCTGTTCGCCGGCGTGGGCGAGGACCCTGCGGTGCACCTCTCCCGCACCATCAGCGTCGCCGGCGGCCCCGCGCCCGACACGCTGCCGTCGGGCGCGGTGGTCATGCGCGGCATCCGCTTCCGCTCGGTCTGCGAGCACCACCTGCTGCCCTTCGCCGGGGTCGCGCACCTGGCGTACCTGCCGGGCGAGCAGGTCGTCGGCCTCGGGTCGCTGGTGAAGGTCGTGGAGACCCTCGCCGCCCGCCCGCAGGTGCAGGAGCGGCTGGGCGAGCAGATCGCGGATGCCGTCACCGCGAACCTCGATGCCCGGGGCGTGCTGGTCGTGATGGACGCCGTGCACGGCTGCGTCACGCTGCGCGGCGGGCGCCAGCCCGATGCGTCCACCGTCACCGTCGCCGCCCGCGGGGAACTGGCCGAACCCGCTGCCCGCGCGGAGATCATCGCCCTGATCGGGGCCGCCGCGTGACCGGCATCTGGGGCGTGCTCAACACGACGCCCGACTCGTTCAGCGACGGCGGCCGGTACATCGACCCCGAGGCCGCCATCCAGCGCGCCCGCCTCATGCACTCCCAGGGCGCCGTGATCATCGACGTGGGCGGCGAGTCCACCCGACCGGGCGCGCTGCGCGTGGATCCCGGGATCGAGCGCTCCCGCGTGCTGCCGGTCATCGAGGCGCTGACGGATGCCGGCATTCCCACCTCCATCGACACACTCAATGCCGACACCGCTGTCGCCGCCGTGCGGGCGGGCTCGCGGATCGTCAACGACGTGTCCGGAGGCCTCGCCGACGAGCGGATGCTGTCGGCCGTCGCCGAGCTGGGCGCCGACATCGCGATCGGCCACTGGCGCGGGCCGAGCCAGGACATGTACGCGCACGCGCAGTACACGCGCGTGGCCCGCGAGGTCGCCGGCGAGCTGCGCGAGCGGGTGGTGGCCGCGAAGGCGGCCGGCATCGCCCCCGCCCGGATCATCGTCGACCCCGGCATCGGATTCGCCAAGACCGCCGAGCAGAACTGGGAGGTGCTGCGTGGACTCGACGAGATCTCCGCTCTCGGCCACCGTGTGCTGGTCGGCACGTCGCGCAAGCGCCTGCTGGCCGACGCGCTGCACAGGGCATCCGGACCCGACCCGCTCAGCGAGCGGCGCCGCGACCTGGCGACGGCCGTGACCAGCGCCCTGGCCGCGCGGGCGGGGATCTGGGCCGTGCGCGTGCACGATGTGGCGGCCACACGAGACGCGCTGGCCGTGGTCGGCGCATGGGACGGAGTCTGACATGGATGTTCTCGACGAGATCGTGCTGACCGGGCTGACGGTGTTCGGCCACCACGGAGTGTTCGACTTCGAGCGCCGTGACGGTCAGGAGTTCACCATCGACCTGCGGCTGATGCTGCCGCTGAGCAGGCCGGCGGCATCCGACGACGTGCTCGACACCGTGCACTACGGCGAGCTGGCCGACAAGGTCGCGGCGATCGTGGCCGGTGAGCCGGTGAACCTCATCGAGAAGCTCGCGGAGCGCATCGCGGATGCCGTGCTCGAGGATGAGCGCGTGCAGCTGGTCACCGTCACCGTGCACAAGCCGCATGCGCCCATCCAGCAGACCTTCGCCGACGTGGCTGTGGTCGTGCACCGGAGACGTGGCTGATGGACGTGCGCCTCACGCATCTGCCTGAGCCGCCGGACCCGCGGCCCGGCCGCGATCCGCAGGTCGCCGTCGTCGCGATGGGCTCGAACGAGGGCGACCGCGGTGAGATGCTGCATGCTGCTGCCGAGCGGCTGCGCCGCCTGCCGCTGGTCGCCGACGTGGTGATGTCCGAGCCCATCGAATCCATCGCCGTCAAGCCGGACGGACCGGACCCGGATGCTCCCCGCTACCTGAACGCGGTGGCGCTGGTGACCACGCGGCTTGCGCCGCAGGTGCTGCTGGGCATGCTGCACGCCGTGGAGGAGGAGCAGGGCCGGGTGCGCCTGGAGCGCTGGGGCGACCGAACGCTCGACCTGGACCTCATCGCCTACGGAGATTTCCGCAGCGATGAGGAGCACCTGATGGTGCCGCATCCACGCGCTGCGGAGCGGCTCTTCGTGCTGGAGCCGTGGCTCAGCCTCGACCCGGATGCCGTGCTGCCCGGCGCCGGGCGGGTGGACGAGCTGGTGCGCCGCCTGAAGGCGCAGCAGTGAAGCGCACCTCGCCGGGCGCACTCGCCGTGCTGGCACTGCTGGCGGCGGGGGCCGGCTACGGCTTCGATCACCTGCTCACGGTGACCGGACGCGCGACGTTCACCCCCTCGCTGTTCCTGCCGGTGCTCCTGGTGCTGCTGGCGGTCGCCTGCCTGGGCGTGGCCTGGCCGGTCCGTCGCAGCGTGCGCGGCGGCGTGCGGATCGACCCGTTCCGCGCGGCCCGCGCGTCGACGCTGGCGCAGGCGTCCAGCCTGCTGGGCGCGATCATGACGGGATTCGCCATCGGCCTGCTCGGCTACCTCTCCACCCGTCCCGTGCCGACGCCGGTAGGGTCGACGGTGGCGATGGTCGCCCTGATCGTGGGAGCACTCGTGCTGATCGGGGCGGCACTGGTCGCCGAACAGTTCTGCACTCTGCCGAAGGATCCTGATGACCGAGAGCCCGACGACACCGCCCGCTGACCCGAACGAGCCCGCTCAGCCCGCCGTGCCGGCGTCTCCCGTCGAGCCGGCGCCGCCTGTCGTGGCGCAACCGCCTGCAGGATCGGTCGGTCCGGCCGAGCCCGAGCATCCGGCATCCGCTCCTCTCTTCCCGCCCGTGCTGGATGTCGGCACCTATGAGTCCCTGCGCACGCCGCGCAGCGGCCGGGCGCTCGCGCTCGACGGCGTCTGGCACCAGATCTCCCCGCGGTACGTGGTCTCGCAGTACGTGCAGAACGCGATCTTCATCGCCGTGACTGTCATCGCGGCGCTCGTGCTGGCACTCGTCCTCGCTCAGACCTGGGTGTGGATCCCGGCGGGTGCGATCGTGCTCGTCGACGTGTTCACGCTGATCATCCTGCCCCGGCAGGCCAGGGCGCTCGGCTACATGCTGCGTGCCGACGACGTGGTGTTCCGCCGGGGCATCCTGTGGCAGCGCATGGTCGCCGTGCCCTACGGGCGCATGCAGCTCGTCGACATCACGCAGGGGCCGCTCGACCGCGCGTTCGGCATCTCGCAGCTGAAGATGGTCACCGCCGCCGCGACCACCGGCGTGCAGATCCCCGGCCTCACGCAGGAGGCCGCCGAGGTGCTGCGCGACACGCTCATCGAGGTGGCCGAGACCCGCAGGACGGGACTGTGACCGACTCGGCCGGGTGGGCGTCGCAGCCCGACGGGGATCCGGCCCCTGCGGTGCTGCCGCAGGGCGGGTCGTCGTCTCAGGCTGACGGCGAGTGGCATCGGATGCATCCGCTGACGCCGCTGTTCAAGGGCGGCCTGGTGCTGATCATCGTCGCGGGCATCGTGATCTCGAACCTGCGCGACCGCGTGATCGCCTGGACGGTGAGCATCTTCGCCCCGGGCGAGTCCAAGTACCTCGACTACGGCGGCGACCCCGTCGACTGGGTGCTGGCGAACAACCTGGTGCTGCTGGTGCTGCTGGGCGTGCTGGCGCTGGCGATCCTGCTGGTCGTCGTGTTCTGGATGTTCTGGCGGTTCCACCGGTTCCGCATCACCGGCGACCACGTCGAGGTGCGCAAGGGCATCGTGTTCCGCTCGCACCGTCGTGCGCCGTTGGACCGGGTGCAGGGCGTGAACCTCACCCGTCCGTTTCCCGCCCGCATCATCGGCCTCGCCAAGCTCGAGGTCGTGGGTGCCGGCAACGACGCCAACGTGGAGCTGGAGTACCTGTCCACGCCGAAGGCGGAGTCCATCCGCGCCGACATCCTGCGGCTGGCATCCGGTGCCAGGGCGGCGCGCGCACAGGCGCGCAGCGGCGGCGCCGGCATGCCCGCTCATGCGAGTATGACCTCGCAGCTCGTCGACTCGATGAACGTCGGTGTCAGCGACCTGATCGCGGGGGTGGACCTGGCTGACGTGGCACCCGAGAGCGTCGTCAAGATCCCCACCGGCCGTCTGGTCGCCTCGCAGCTGATCTCAGCGGTGCTGTGGGTGCTGTTCTTCGGTGCGATCTTCGTCGTCGCGCTCACGGCCTCCTTCTTCGGGATGACCGCGGACGGCGACAGCAGCGGCGAGATCATCGTCTCGATGGTGGGCATCGCGCTCGGGATGGGCGTGCCCCTCGTGATCGCCGTGGTCGGCATCACGTGGGCGCAGATCTCCAAGTCGCTGCGCTACTCGATCGCCCCCACGCCGGATGGCGTGCGCATCACCTACGGCCTGCTGACGACCGTCACCGAGACGCTCCCGCCTGGCCGCATCTTCGCGGTCGAGGTGACGCAGTCGCTGCTGTGGCGGCCGTTCGGCTGGTGGACGGTCAAGATCAACCGGATGAGCGGCAAGAGCGCAGCGCAGCAGCAGTCCGGCAACGCGCAGCAGTTCAACATCGTGCTGCCGGTCGGCAAGCGCGCCGACGTCGAGCGCGTGCTGTCGCTGATCCTTCCGGGCGCGCCCGCCCAGGACCTGCCCCTGGTGTGGGAGCACGGCATCCTCGGGCCAACCGTCGGCGACCCCTACAAGACCATCCCGAAGCGCGCCTGGTGGCATCGCCCGCTGTCGTGGAAGCGTCACGGGTACGCGATCACCGAGTTCGGCGTGCTGCTTCGCCGCGGGATGCTGTGGCGCAAGCTCGCCGTCTTCCCGCTTGCGCGACTGCAGGGGGTGTCCATCGCTCAGGGGCCGCTGGACCGGCTGCAGAACGTGTCCGGCGGACAAGTGCACTCCGTCACCGGGCCCATCTCGGGCACCCTGTCGGGTCTCGAGCGGGATGACGCGATCGCGCTGCTCGACCGCGTGAGCCGAGCCGCGGCGCTCGCCGCCACACGGGACCACACGCACCGATGGGGCGAGTGGCAGGCGGAGATCCTGCCGTCGGAGCCGCCCGCATCGCCCGTGTCGTCGGCACCGCCTGCACCCGTGCTGCCACCCAGGGCCCCCGAGGAGTGAGCATGAACAGGGACGGCCGTCTGGGCGTCGGAATCATCGGCGCAGGTCGAGTGGGCCCGGTCATCGGCGCCGCGCTCGCCGGGGCCGGACACGCGATCGTCGGAATCACCGCCGGATCGGATGACGACAGAGCGGCCGCCGTGCTGCCGGGTGTGCCGGTGCTGGAGGCCCTGGAGGTCGTGCGCCGCAGCGAGCTCGTCGTGCTCGCCGTCCCGCACGACGAACTGCCCGGCCTCGTCGCGGGGATCGCCGAGGTCGGCGGATGGCAGCTGGGCCAGCTGGTGCTGCACACCGATCCGCTGCATGGCATCGAGGTGCTGCGTCCGGCCGCCGAGCGCGGCGCGATTCCGTTGGCGGTGCACCCCGCGATCGCGTTCACCGGCACCACCATGGACCTGCGACAGTTGAACGCGTCGTTCGCCGCCGTCACGGCCCCCGCTGCGGTGCTGCCCATCGCGCAGGCGCTCGCGGTGGAACTGGGCTGCGAGCCCGTCGTCATCGCCGAGCAGGATCGGGCCGCCTACGGCGAGGCCATCGCCACGGCATCCGAGTTCTCCCGAGCCATCGTCGAGCAGGCGACCTCGCTGCTGCGCAGCGTGGGCGTCGAGAACCCCGGCGGCTACCTCTCCGCGTTGGTCTCATCCACCGTGGAGCAGGCGCTGCGCGAGGCGGCAGGCCCGGGGGACATCCCCTTCGGGCTCTGAGCCCGTGGCGTGCTCGGGCACCCCCGGGCGCTCGCCTCGCGCTCAGGAGGGCCGAAGCCCCGCCGGTAGACTGGGAGGCGACTTTCCCGAGGAGCCCCACCCATGACTGACGTGCCTGCGCAGACCACCGTCCCCGCCGAGCTGGAGGACGACGTCTTCGAGCAGAAGGCCGTGCGTCTTGCCAAGCGCGACAAGCTGATCGCGAACCGGGCGGATGCCGGTGGCGGGGCGTTCCCCGTGGGCGTGCCCGTCACGCACGGCATCCCGGCGCTGCGCGCGCAGTACGGCGGCCTCGAGGCCGGCGCCGAGACCGGCGAGATCGTCGGCGTGGCCGGCCGCGTGGTGTTCAGCCGCAATACCGGCAAGCTGTGCTTCGCGACCCTGCAGGCCGGCGACGGTTCGCGCATCCAGGCGATGGTCTCCCTCGCGAACGTCGGCGAGGAGTCGCTGGCGGGTTGGAAGGAGCTCGTCGACCTGGGCGATCACGTGTTCGTGCACGGTGAGGTCATCTCCAGCCGGCGCGGCGAGCTGTCGATCATGGCCGACGACTGGGCCATCGCATCCAAGGCGATCCTGCCGCTGCCGAACGTGTACGCCGAGCTCAGTGAGGAGTCGCGCGTGCGCAGCCGCTTCCTCGACCTGATCGTGCGCGACCAGGCCCGCGCCACCGTGCGCGCCCGCGCAGCCGTGAACGCCAGCCTGCGCGCCACGTTCACCAGCCACGACTACCTCGAGGTGGAGACCCCCATGCTGCAGGTGCAGCACGGCGGGGCATCCGCCCGTCCGTTCGTGACGCACTCCAACGCGTTCGACACGGAGCTGTACCTGCGCATCGCCCCGGAGCTGTACCTCAAGCGCGCCGTGGTCGGCGGTATCGAGCGGGTCTATGAGATCAACCGCAACTTCCGCAACGAGGGGGCGGACTCCACGCACTCGCCGGAGTTCGCCATGCTCGAGGCCTACCAGGCGTACGGCGACTACAACCAGATGGCCGAGCTCACGCAGGAGCTCGTGCAGAACGCGGCCATCGCGGTCGCCGGATCCACCACCGTCACGTGGGCGGACGGCACCGAGTACGACCTGGGCGGTGAGTGGGACCGCATCTCGATGTACGACTCGCTGTCGGCGGCATGCGGTCGCACGGTCACCCCGCAGGATGCGGTCGAGGACCTGATCGCCTTCGCGAACGAGAGCGGTGTGGACATCCCCGCGCATGCCACGCACGGCAAGCTCGTCGAGGAGCTGTGGGAGCACTTCGTGAAGGGCGACCTGGTGCGCCCCACGTTCGTGATGGACTTCCCCGTCGACACCTCTCCGCTGGTGCGCGACCATCGCTCGACCGCCGGCGTCGTGGAGAAGTGGGACCTGTACATCCGCGGGTTCGAGCTGGCCACCGGGTACTCCGAGCTGGTCGACCCCGTCATCCAGCGCGAGCGCTTCACCGAGCAGGCCAAGCTGGCCGCGCGCGGTGACGACGAGGCCATGTCCATCGACGAGGAGTTCCTGCGCGCGCTCGAGCACGGCATGCCGCCGTCCGGGGGCATGGGCATGGGCATCGATCGACTGCTGATGGCCGTCACGGGCCTGGGCATCCGCGAGACGATCCTCTTCCCACTGGTGAAGTAGGGGAGATCACCGTGGTGTTCGGGGTCGTCGATCTTGTCATCGCGGTGCTTCTGCTGGTCGCCGTCGTGGTGGGTCTGAGCGCGGGGTTCTTCTCGATCCTCGGCGCGCTGTGCGGGCTGGTCGCGGGTGCGCTCGCCGTGCCCGTAGTGCTTCCGCTGGTGGCCCGCGTGCTGCCGGAGAGTCAGTGGCAGGGGCTGATCGTCGTGGCCGTCGCCCTGGCACTGCTGGTCGTCGGCTCGGGAATCGGATCGGCGATCGGCGCGCTGCTGCGCCGGGGAGCGGACCACCTGCGTCTGCGGGTGCTGGAGCGGATGCTGGGCGGTGTCGCCGCGCTGGTCGCCGGCGCCCTGGCCGTCACGATGGCGGGATCGTCGATCGCGACGGCCGGCATCCCCGGCCTCTCGCCCGCCGTCGCCTCGTCCAGCGTGCTGAGCACCATCGAGCAGTACACGCCGGCTCCGCTCGCCGATGCGACAGCACGGCTGCGCGCGCTCGTGTTCGGCGGGATGCAGCTGCCGACGGTCGACGGCGCGGCCAGCCCCGGCGTGCTGGACGCCTCGCCGCACGCCGGTTCCATCGACCTGTCGAGCCCCGGGTTGAAGGCCGCGCAGGCTTCGGTGGCCCGCGTCTCGGGCGTGGCCAGCCAGTGCAGCATCATCTCCAACGGCTCGGGCTTCGTGATCGCCCCCGACCGCATCATCACCAACGCGCACGTCGTGGCGGGTGTCAGCACGCCCGTGGTGGAGCTGCCGGGGGAGCCCGCACGCGACGGCCGCGTGATCTACTACGACCCCGTGGACGACATCGCGGTGATCGCCGCCGACGTCACGGCCAAGCCGCTCGCGCTCTCCGATGCGCTGAAGCCCGGCGACGGCGCCGCCGTGATGGGGTACCCCTTCGGGGGACCCTTCACCGAGGTGGCCGCCGGGGTGATCTCGTCGTCGAATGCGACGCTGCCGAGCATCTACGGTGACCGCACCGATGTGCGCAGCATCTACGCGCTGCGGGCGCAGGTGGAGCCCGGCAACTCCGGCGGACCGCTGCTCACCGAGAGCGGGCAGGCGGCGGGTCTCGTCTTCGCCAAGGACGAGGTCAAGCCGGGCATCGGCTACGCGATGACCAATGCCGAACTGCTGCCCGTGATCGCCCAGCTGGGGAGCGACAAGAAGACCGTCTCGACCGGAGCATGTCGGAAAGAGTAGCGCGCAGCTCGCATCAGGCACGATGCAGCACCCACTCCGGCAGCAGCGCCGCCGACAGCATGCTCGAGATCAGCGACGCCATGCCGTGCTCCGGCTCGATCTTCAGCGCCTGATCGATGTACTGCCCGGCGTGCGAGGAGCGCCCCATCGCCCACGCCAGCCAGGCGGCTGCCGTCAGGGCGCCGGGCTTCGCTGTCCGTGGGGCGAGCGACGCGGCCCGACGCACCACCTGCAGAGCGCAACCCAGCCGATCGGGGTCGGGGCGGGGCCCGCGCCCCAGGAACACCCGGCCGACGGCATCCGGGATCTCGTCGTGGGTGCCCGCGAACTCCAGCTGCGCCTGCAGCGCCAGGCATCCGAACTCGTCGTCGGTCGCCCATTGCACGATCACGGCGTCGCGCAGGGCGGGCCGGTTCAGGCACCACAGCAGCGCCGCGCAGTCATAGGGGGACAGGTCGCCGGGGCTGCCCGTGATCCGCTCGACGAACCCCGGCAGATCGTCGAGGATCATGCCCGCGCGCTCGAGCGCCAGAGGGCTCTCTCCGGGCTTCGCCGCGATGCGGCCGGGGCGATGCCCCGCCAGCAGCTGCTCCAGCTCGTGCAGCGCGAGCCCGACGCGCTCACGCTGCACGAGGTCGCCCGGTGGCAGTTCCGCGCCCGCGGTCTGGTCGCCGGTGACGGACCCGATCCCGGGAAGGTCCGGGAGGAGCGGGATGCCGGCCAGTGGCCGGATGACGGGCCCGTCCTCCCCGTAGTCCGCCCACCCCTCCGGCGTCACGCACAGGGCGTCGACGAGATGCAGCCCCGCCTGCTCGATGACGTCGACCAGCGTCTCCGCGAGCGCCAGCCTCGGCAGCAGGACACCGTCGGGGACGGTCTGCGCAGATTCGTCGGTGTAGACCACGACGGCCGTCGCGTCGACGCCGCGCACCTGCAGAAGCGCGTGCACGGCGGCGTTCGCGAACTCCTCGGGATCGACGTCGGCATCCGGCAGATCCATGCGCATCGCGCCGTGCGCGCGGTTCCCGTGGAACGGCAGCATCACGATGCTCCGCCTCGGGGTGAAGCCGGCCAGAGCCGGGACGATGCCGAGCAGCTCGGCGGGTTCTGTGGCGTGGATGATCGTGCTCATGCCGTGAGTGTGCCGAGCAGGCTCCCACCTGTGCTCACACTGGATCCGCGGGATCCTCGGCTGCTGTGCACAGGTCGTCCGGATCCGCCTTCTGTGCAGGGCGATTCACAGCGGCCGTACCGTACGATTGAGACGTGGACAACATCTGGGTCGCGGTGGGCTGGGCGATTCTGCCGACCCTGGCGATCTGCATCCTCTTCGCGATCATCCTGCGCGGCATCCTGCGATCCGACCGCACCGAGCGCAAGGTGCACGCCCAGATCGAGGCCGAGGAGCGCGCTCGACGCGGACTGCCGCCCAAGGCATCCTGACCGCCTCCGTCTCGGACTGCGGCTACTGTGAACCAGAGCGGACAGCAGTGAGGGCCGAGAAGGGGGTGCGATGTTCGACGTGAACAACTGGCCGTGGTGGGCCGTCACCGGGTACCTGGTCATCGACATCTCGATGCGCGTCATCTCGATCATCATCGTGCCACGCAACCGCCGCCCCAGCTCGGCGATGGCGTGGCTGCTGGCGATCTTCCTCATCCCCGTGCTGGGCGTGCTGCTGTTCCTGCTGATCGGAAACCCCAAGCTGCCGCGCGCACGACGCCGCAAGCAGGAGCAGGTCAACGAGTACATCGCCGAGGCGGCCGGGCACCTGAATTTCGGCTCCGTGCGACCGAACGCGCCCGAGTGGTTCCCGCCGCTGGTGGCCATGAACCAGCATCTGGGCGCCCTCCCGCTCTCCGGTGGCAATGAGGCGCACCTGATCAGCGACTACCAGGAGTCGCTGGATGCCATGGCCGAGGCCATGCGCAACGCACAGGACTACGTGCACGTCGAGTTCTACATCCTGCAGTCGGACGCCTCCACCGACAACTTCTTCCGCGCGATGGAGGAGACGGCGGCCCGGGGCGTCCCGGTGCGCGTACTGCTGGACTACTGGGCCAACCGCTGGAAGCCGAAGTACCGCGAGACACTGAAGCGGCTCGACGACATGGGGGCCGACTGGCACCTGATGCTCCCCGTGCAGCCGCTGCGCGGTCGCATCCAGCGTCCGGATCTGCGCAATCACCGCAAGCTGCTCGTGGTCGACGGCTCGGTCGGGTTCGTCGGATCGCAGAACGTCACCGACTCCTCGTACAACCTGCCCAAGAACATCAAGCGCGGCCTGCACTGGGTCGACCTCATGGTGCGCATGCGGGGACCCGTCGTCGCCAGCCTGAACGCCGTGTTCCTGAGCGACTACTACGCCGAGACCGATCGCGTCCCCGACATCGGCGATCTGACCAGGATCGAGCACGGCACGGGCGAGCTGGGATGCCAGGTCGTGCCGTCGGGTCCGGGATTCGAGGTGGAGAACAACCTGCGACTGTTCCTGGCCCTGCTGTACGCCGCGCGGGAGCGCATCATGATCGTCAGCCCGTACTTCGTACCCGACGAGGCGCTGCTGCTGGCCGTGACCGCGGCGGTCGACCGCGGCGTGCAGGTGGAGCTCTTCGTCTCGGAGGAGGGCGACCAGGCGATGGTCTACCACGCGCAACGCAGCTACTACGAGGCGCTGCTGAGCGCCGGGGTGCGGATCTGGATGTACCCCAGGCCGTACATCCTGCACACCAAGAGTCTCACCATCGACGACCAGGTGGCCGTCATCGGCTCCAGCAACATGGACATGCGCTCCTTCGGTCTGAACATGGAGGTCTCCATGCTGGTCAGAGGCGAGGAGTTCGTCGACGAGATGCGCATCGTCGAGGACGAGTACCGGATGCTCAGCCGCGAGCTGACGCTGGAGGAGTGGATGAAGCAGCCGCTGCGCTCCACCGTGCTCGACAACCTCGCGCGCCTGACCTCGGCGCTGCAGTAGGCCGTTGCCGAGCTGCGGCAGGCGCCGGTTGCCGAGCATGCAAGACCGGGCGAGACTGGGGCCATGAGCCTTTCGCGACTCCGCCTGGTCCCGTTCGTCCTCGCACTCGCCGCCGTCGCGGTGCCGGCAGCCGGATGCTCCACGACTCCGACCGCGCCGGCAGCCACCAGCACGAGCGCATCGGATCCCTCCACGGCGCCGACCGCACCGGGTGAGCACGACTCGGGCGACGTCGGGGCGGCGTGGCTCGCTGGTGGAGCATCCATCGGCATCGTCACCTGGGGCTCGTCGTCGAAGGACTGCCAGCCGCACAGGGCCGACGCGAAGGCAGACGGCCAGACCATCGAGGTGACGCTCACCGACAGAGCGGGGGAGAACACCGCCTGCACCGCGGACTTCGGTCCGCGGGCCATCGCGTTCCCCGTCCCCGGCGGCGTCGACGTCACGAAGGACGTGGCGGTGAGGATCGTCTATCGGGATCTGACGGAGGATGCCGACCTCGACGCGCTCGATGCGGTGCCCAGCGACGCTCCGATCGGACAGCCCTCGGCGGGCTGGTTCGACGACGACGGCATCCTGCTGATCACGTACGGATCCTCGACCTGTCCGCCCGTGCCGGAGCAGGCGGTTCAGACGAAGGACCAGATCTCGGTGTCGTTCGCGTCGCTCGATCGCGTGTGCACGATGGATCTGTCGCCGCGTGTGACGGTCATCCAGCTGACGGAGGAGCGGCAGGGCGATGGATCGTTCACGCTGCGGATGCAGGGGGACGGCCTTTCCGGCGAGGTGCCTGTGCTCGGCTGACCAGCCTGTCCTCGGCCGGACAGAAGTCCGATCAGAAGCGGGAGACGTCGTGCCCGGCGGGGAGCAGGATGCTCAGACCGCCCTGCTGGATGCGGCACGTCATCCGCACGGCGGTGCCCATCTCATCGCCGTCGAGCTCGATCGAGGTGGGGGAGACCATCGCGGCCTCGGCCCGCTGCCCGCGGAGGTACCGGATCGACGCCTCCTTGCCGCGACGCTCGAGCACGCGGCGTCCGGCGCGTGAGCGGCGCAGCACCGAGTTGTCCCACCACACCTTGCGCCAGACGCCCATCCAGCCCAGCGGACCGGTGGGCTGGATGACCGCGATGTCCATCGTGCCGTCGTCGAGCGAGGCATCCGGCATGAGGGCGATCCCCGCAGGAAGGGCGCCGCAGTTGGCGAACAGCATGCTGTGCACCTTGGTGGAGTGCAGCCTGCCGTCATCGAGCTGGTAGACGACGCGGAACGGCTTCGCCCGGGGCAGCGACCGCGCCGCGCCCTCCAGGTACGCGACCCAGCCGACGGTCTTCTTCAGATCGGGGCGTGTGTTGGCGATCATGTCGGCGTCGAGCCCCATCCCGGCCAGCACGACGAATCCGTGCTCGGACGAGGTGCCGTCCTGCTTGGTCAGTTCCGCCCAGCCGATGTCCACCGGATGCGTGAAGCCGGTGAACACGGCATCCATCACCTTCTCCGGATCCAGCAGCGGCAGGCCCAGGTTACGGGCGAACAGGTTGCCCGTGCCGCCGGGGACGATCGCGAAGGGGATGCCGGTACCGGCCATCGCCTCGGAGACCGAGCGCACGGTGCCGTCTCCGCCGGCGGCGAGCACCGCGACGGCGCCCTCGTCCAGAGCCGTGCGGGCGGCCTGCCGCCCGGGGTCGGCCACGCTGGTCTCGTAGAACCTCGGCGGGCCCCAGCCGTGCTTCTTCGAGAGTGCCTGGAGCGTGGCGCGCAGCTTCTTCGTGTCGACCTTCACCGGGTTGAGCACCAGCGCCGCGTGCGGGTGCTGGTCCTCGGATGCCGACATGCCGCCACTCTACGGCCCGTCGCCCCGATCGGCGCGTCGGGGCCGCTCGATAGACTTGCACAATGATCGATCTGAACCTCCTCCGCGACGAGCCCGAGCTCGTCCGTCGTTCACAGCTCGCGCGCGGGAACGCGCCCGAGACCGTCGACGCCGCGATCGAGGCCGACCGATCGCGCCGTGATGCGCTGAACGCGTTCGAGTCCCTGCGGGCCGAGCAGAATGCCTTCGGCAAGACCGTCGCCAAGGCGCCCAAGGACGAGAAGGCGGCGCTCGTCGCGCAGGTGAAGGACCTGGCCGAGCGGGTCAAGGCCGCGCAGCAGGCGTCGAACGAGGCGGCGGACGCCGCAGCATCCGCTCTGGCGAAGATCGAGAACGTCATCATCGACGGCGTCCCCTCCGGTGGCGAGGAGGACTTCGTCGAACTGCGCCGCGTCGGCGAGATCCCCACGTTCGACTTCACTCCGCGCGACCACCTGGAGATCGGCGAGCTGCTGGGCGCCATCGACATGGAGCGGGGCGTGAAGGTCTCCGGCTCCCGGTTCTACTTCCTCAAGGGCATCGGCGCGCGACTGGAGATCGCGCTGATGAACCTGGCGCTGCAGAAGGCGCTCGACAACGGCTTCACGCCCATGATCGTCCCCACGCTGGTGCGCCCGGAGATCATGCAGGGCACCGGGTTCCTCGGCGAGCACGCCGATGAGGTGTACCACCTCGACAAGGAGGACCTGTACCTGGTCGGCACCAGCGAGGTGCCGCTGGCCGGCTACCACAAGGACGAGATCCTCGACCTGTCCGCAGGCGCGCAGCGCTACGCGGGCTGGTCCACCTGCTACCGCAGCGAGGCCGGCTCGTACGGCAAGGACACCCGCGGCATCATCCGCGTGCACCAGTTCAACAAGCTGGAGATGTTCGTCTACACCACTCCCGAGGATGCCGAGGCCGAGCACGACCGGCTGGTCGCGCTGCAGGAGGAGATGCTCACCGCACTCGGCCTGTCGTACCGCGTGATCGACGTGGCCGCCGGCGACCTGGGCTCCAGCGCCGCGCGAAAGTTCGACATCGAGGCGTGGGTGCCCACGCAGGGCGCGTTCCGCGAGCTCACGTCCACGTCGAACTGCACCACGTACCAGGCGCGCCGGCTCGACGTGCGGTATCGCCCCGAAGAGGGTGGGAAGACCGCGAACGTGGCCACGCTGAACGGCACGCTGGCCACCACCCGATGGATCGTCGCCCTCCTCGAGACGCACCAGCAGGCCGACGGGTCGGTCACCGTGCCGGAGGTGCTGCGTCCGTACCTGGGCGGCATCGAGGTGCTGCGGCCCATCGGATGGGTTCCTGAGCCCGTCGAAGGGGTCGACCCTGCGCAGGTCGCGGAGTGACCGTCCGGGGCCTGGTGGGCCTGGACGTCGACGGCACCATCCTGTGCCAGGACGAGACCCTCAGCCCCGGGGTCGTGGACGCCGTCGCCGAGGTGCGGGATGCCGGTTTCGAGGTGATGCTGGCCACCGGTCGCGGGTGGGGCGGCACGCGCGGGTACGTCGAGCAGCTCGGTCTGACGAGCGAGTTCGCGGTGTGCTCGAACGGCGCCGTGATCATGCGGCGCGTCGACGGCGAGTGGACCCGCTGGCACGTGGAGGTGTTCGATCCCACCCCGGTGCTGGCGCTGCTGCGCGAGCGGCTGCCGGAGGCTCGGTACATGGTCGAACTGGAGTCCGGTCAGCGGCTGTACACCGCTGTGCTCGACGACTGGACGCTCGACGGCGGTCGCCAGGTCACGTTCGAGGAGCTCGTCTCGCAGCCCGTCTCGCGCGTGGTGGTCGTCTCGCCGAACCACGATGAGGCGGACTTCCACCGGCTGGTGGAGGAGGTGGGGCTGAACGAGGTCTCCTACGCCATCGGCTGGACGGCATGGCTGGACATCGCCCCGCACGGCGTCGACAAGGGCACCGCGCTCGAGCGGGTGCGCACCGAGCTCGGTGTGAACGGCGAGGACGTGCTGGTGGCCGGGGACGGCCGCAACGACCTCGGCATGTTCGCCTGGGCACAGGGTGGCGGCGGACGCGCCGTCGCGATGGGGCAGGCCCCGGACGAGGTGAAGGACGCCGCCGGCGAGCAGACGCTGAGCGTCGACGACGGCGGTCTCGCGATCGCCCTGAGGACGCTGCTCTGAGGCATCCGGGAGCCCTGCGGCGCAGCATCCGCTCCCCGTGCGTTCCGAGCGTCAATCCAGGGCTTATCCAGGTCTTCACGCCACAATTGAGGCGTCGGCGAGTTCGATCCTCCCCCGGAACCGATAGACTCGACGCCTGATCGACCGGTGCGAGCCGGGATCGGGAGGGTTGTCCGAGCGGCCGATGGAGCTGGTCTTGAAAACCAGTGGGCAGTGATGTCTCGTGGGTTCGAATCCCACACCCTCCGCTTCTGTTCGTGAAAGGCACCGTGTGAGCACCTCCGCCAGGCGACGCATGCCCATCGCCCGTCATGGTCAGCTGCGCTCGCCGGGCGCCGTCGGGCAGCTGCTCAAGCTCATCGGCATCGCCATGGCCGTGGTGCTTGTCAGCGGCATCGGCGTGGCCACGTTCGTGGTCGGCGGGATGCTGAACACCGTCAGCGCCAATGCAGTGCAGCTGGATCACCAGAAGGAGCTGCCGCCGGACATCGCCGCCTACAAGGGCGGATTCGACATCCTGCTGACGGGCGTCGACACCTGCGAGCCGAAGTACGCCGCACTGTTCGGGCAGCGCTGCTCGGGCAAGGACGCCGGCGGCACGCTGAACGACGTCACCATGCTCGTGCACGTCTCGTCCGAGCCGCGCCGCGTCACGGTCGTGAGCTTCCCCCGCGACCTGATGATCCCGATCCCGTCCTGCACGGATGCCAACAACAGGACCTACTCGGCGATGAGCAAGCAGCAGCTCAACGTCGCCTACGAGCACGGCGGCGAGAAGGGCGGGCTGAACTGCGTGGCCAAGACCGTCTCGAGTCTCGTCGGCGGCGAGGACATCGAGTTCGCCGCGAAGGTCACCTTCGGCGGCGTGATCGAGATCACGGATGCCATCGGCGGCGTCGATGTGTGCCTGGCGAACCCCATCAAGGACCGCTTCACGGGTCTCGACATGGCCGCCGGAGATCACACCATCCAGGGCTTGCAGGCGCTGCAGTTCCTGCGCACCCGGCACGGCGTGGGCGACGGCAGCGACCTGGGGCGCATCAGCAACCAGCAGCAGTACATGTCGAGTCTGGTGCGCAAGCTGGTCAGCGGCCAGGTGCTCGGCAACGTCGGCACCATGCTCAGGCTGGCTGACACGGGTCTGAACAACCTCGAGACGTCCACCTCGCTGGCCAACCCCATGACCATCGCGCAGATCGCGCTGGCCGTCAAGGACGTGCCGTTCCAGGACTTCGTGTTCGTGCAGTACCCCACGATGTACGACCCCGCCGATCCGAACCGCGTCATCCCGGACAAGCGCAACGCCAAGATCCTGTGGGACGCCATCACGGCCAACTCGCAGCTGCAGATCACCCACGAGAACAACAGCAACGACGGTGTGGTCGTGAAGGATCCGGGGCCCGAGACGCCCGCGGACCCGGCGACGCCGACGACGAGCCCGACGGATGCTCCCACGGGCACGCCCACCGATGCGCCGACGGATGTCACCCAGCTCCCGTCCGCGATCAAGGGCACGTCGGCCGCCCAGGTCACCTGCTCGAACGGCAACGTGCGGCGCTGAGGTTCGCCCGGTTCGCCGCACTCCGCGCGACCAGTTATGATTGCATGACGTGCTCGATTCCGGTCGGGCACCTGGAGACGTCGCATAGTCAGGCCTAGTGCACCACCCTGCTAAGGTGGAGTCCTCGCAAGGGGACCGAGGGTTCAAATCCCTCCGTCTCCGCCAAGAATTTGAGCCCCGGGACGCAGTCTCGGGGCTCAGATTTTCTGCTGTGACGGATGGCCGATGCGTGTGAGGATGAGGCATGGCCGAGAACGAGACACAGCAGGTGGCACCGGGCATCTACCAGCACTTCAAAGGCGCCCGGTACGAGGTCATCGCCGTCGGCCGGCACAGCGAGACCGACGAGCCGCTGGTCTTCTACCGCAAGCTCTACGACGACTACAGCCACTGGGCGCGCCCGCTGGACATGTTCACGGAGCATGTTGCGCGCGACGGCTACAGCGGCCCGCGATTCGTCCGGATCGCGTAACACGGAGCGCTGCACCGCACCTCGTCAGCATGCACTCAACGGCAGGCGCTGGTCGCAGTCAGCGCGGCATCTAGGCTGGTGGCATGCAGCATCGCATCCTTGGCCGTACCGGCCGTGACGTCTCTCTCATCGGACTGGGAACCTGGCAGCTGGGCGCCGACTGGGGCGAGGTGAGCGAGGCCGATGCGCGGGCGGTGCTGGACGCGAGCGCGGCGGCGGGCGTCACCTTCTTCGACACAGCGGACGTCTACGGCGATGGGCGCAGCGAGTCGCTGATCGGAGCTTGGCGTCGTGATCACCCGGATGCCGAGGTCACCGTCGCGACCAAGATGGGGCGTCGCGTGGATCAGGTCCCGGAGAACTACGTCCTGGAGAACTTCCGCGCGTGGACCGACCGCAGTCGGCGCAACCTGGGCGTCGAGACGCTGGATCTCGTGCAGCTGCACTGCCCGCCCACCGCGGTGTATTCCGATGACGCCGTGTTCGACGCACTGGACACGCTCGTCGACGACGGGGCGATCGCGAACTACGGTGTGAGCGTCGAGAGAGTCGACGAGGCGCTCACCGCGATCGCGCGCCCGGGGGTCGCGACCGTGCAGATCATCCTCAATGCGTTCCGGCTGAAGCCGCTCGACCGCGTGCTGCCGGCCGCGCGCGAAGCCGGAGTCGGGATCATCGCCCGGGTGCCGCTCGCCAGCGGACTGCTCTCGGGGCGCTACACGCACGACACCGTGTTCGCTGCGAACGACCACCGCAGCTTCAACAGGCACGGGGAGGCGTTCGATCAAGGTGAGACGTTCTCGGGTGTCGACTACGACGAGGGCGTGGAGGCTGCGCGGGAGTTCTCCGCGCTCGCAGAGCGGCACGGTCTCGCGCCGGCTGCGGCGGCCCTGGCGTGGGTGTCCCAGATTCCCGGCGTCTCGTCGGTGATCCCCGGCGCCCGCAGCGTCTCCCAGGCGGAGTCGAACGCTGCCGCGGGATCCATTCCGGATCTGGGGGAGGAGTTCACGGCATCCGTGCGCGAGATCTACGACCGCCGCTTCCGCGAGGCCATCCACTCGAAGTGGTGAGCCGTCGATTCGCACGAATCGTGCAGGCCCGCCTCACGGCATGAGCGCCGAGCGGTCTCCCGGGTCTCCTGCCCGCGCGGGCAGGCTCAGCACCAGCAGCATGCGCCTCGTCGGGGTGCGGCGTCCATGGGGTGTTGCGCGCTCGGGCGGACCTTCAGCGCGCAGACACCGCTGCTCCCTGCGCGACCGGTACGAGACGCGCCAACTGCGTGACGTGGCCGGGCTCCAGCTCGGCGAGCGAGGCGACGCCCAGCAGGCGCATGGTGCGCTCGATCTCGGTGCGCAGGATGGTGATCGTGCGGTCCACGCCCGCTCGCCCGCCGGCCATCAGGCCGTACAGGTACGCCCGCCCGATGAGCGTGAAGTCCGCACCCAGGGCGATGGCCGCCACGACGTCGGCGCCGTTCATGATGCCGGTGTCCATCATGACGGTGAAGTCGTCTCCCACGGCCTTGCGCACGTGAGGCAGCAGATGGAACGGGATGGGCGCGCGGTCGAGCTGGCGCCCGCCGTGGTTGGAGAGCACGATGCCGTCGACGCCGGCATCGCGCAGCCGCACCGAGTCCTCGACGTTCTGCACGCCCTTGACGACGATCTTGCCGGGCCACAGGTCGCGGATCACGCCGATGTCGTCATAGCTGATCGTGGGATCCATGGCGGCATCCAGCAGCTCGCCGACGGTCCCGCCGGTGGTGCTGAGCGAGGCGAACTCGAGCTTCGGGGTGGTGAGGAAGTCGAACCACCACCACGGTCGCGGGATCGCGTTGATGATGGTTCCCAGCGTCAGCTGCGGCGGGATGCTGAACCCGTTGCGCTTGTCGCGCAGCCGGGCTCCGGCTACCGGCGTGTCCACGGTGAAGTGCAGGGTGTCGAACCCGGCGGCGGCGGCGCGGCGGGTGAGCTCGTAGGAGATCTCGCGGTCGCGCATGACGTACAGCTGGAACCAGTTCCTTCCTGGAATGGGTCCCTGAGGCTCTCGAAGGTTGGCGGCCTTCACGCCCTCGATCGACGTGGTGCCGAGCGTGGACAGTGTGAACGGGATGCCGGCGGCTGCGGCGGCCCCGGCACCGGCGGTCTCGCCCTCGGTCTGCCGTCACCGCGGGCAAGCACGTGTGGTCGGAGAAGCCGCTGGGCCTGGAGCGCGAGGGCGCGGCACAGCTGCTGCGTGCAGCGGCTGCCGCGGGCGTACGGATCGGCTCCGCACCCGACACCATCCTCGGCCCCGGCTTCCAGACCGCGAAGCGGGCCATCCAGGGCGGGGTGATCGGTCGTCCCCTGTTCGCCAGCACAGTATTCCAGACCCAGGGGCCCGACATGTGGCATCCCGAGCCGGCCCCTTCTTCTTCGCACAAGGGGCCGGCCCGCTGCTGGACATGGGGCCGTACTACTTCTCCGCGCTGGTGAGCCTGCTCGGCCCCATCGTCTCCGTCGCCGCCCGCGGTTCGCGCTCTCGCACGCAGCGCGAGATCCGCACGGGCCCGCGCGCGGGCGAGACGTTCCCTGTCGAGGTGCCGTCCCGCGTGCAGGTGCTGACTTCGTTCGAGGGCGGACAGCACGGTACGCACCTGCTGAGCTTCGACTCGGCGCTGGAACGGCACGGCATCGTCGAGATCCACGGCACCGAGGGCACGATCGTGCTGCCGGACCCCAACCAGTTCGACGGTCGCATCGCGTACGTGAAGCCCCTCGGCGTGCTGCGCGATGGCATGTCCGTCGAGCAGGAGTGGATCGAGATCCCCTCGCACGGCGTCGTCACCGGCCGCGGCCTGGGTGTGCTGGACATGGCCCGTGCCATCGCCGAGGATCGCCCGCACGTCGCCAACGGCGAGCTCGGCTATCACGTGCTCGACGTCATGCTCTCGGCGCAGGAGTCCGCGGCCTCCGGCAGCACGCTCGACATCGCCAGCACCGTCGCTCCCGTGCCGCTGCTCCCGGAGGGCTTCGACCCGTTCGTCGCGACGAGGTGACGCGGAGGCGGGGCGGCCGGCCGCCCCGCCTCAAGCTTCCGTCAACTCGCTGAGTCGGTCCGCCCCGCTCCGATACCCTCGACTCATGCCATCCGCGACGACGCAGTCCACCAAACGGGAGGCTTTCGGCTCCCGGAACGTCTTCATCCTCTCCGCGATCGGATCGGCGGTGGGGTTGGGGAACATCTGGCGATTCCCGTACGTCGCCTACGAGGGCGGCGGCGGGGCGTTCCTCATCCCGTACCTGTGCGCGCTGCTGACCGCCGGCATCCCGTTGCTGTTCCTCGACTACGCGATCGGGCACCGGTTCCGCGGGTCGGCGCCACTGGCGTTCCGCCGCATGCACCGGGCCGCCGAGCCGCTGGGCTGGTGGCAGGTGCTGATCTGCGTGGTGATCGCCACCTACTACGCCGTGATCATCGCGTGGGCCGCCATGTACACCTGGTTCTCCGCGCAGATCACCTGGGGCGCCGGAAACGAGAACGACTTCTTCTTCGGCGACTTCCTGCAGATGGGGGACGTCAAGCACGGCGTATCGACGCAGTTCGTGCCACAGGTGGGATACCCGCTGATCGCGGTGTGGCTGGTCGTCGTCATCATCATGGCCCTGGGCGTCAAGCGCGGCATCGGGCGCGCCAACGTCGTGCTCATGCCGCTGCTGACGGTGATGTTCGCTGCCCTGGTGGTGCAGTCGCTGTTCCTGCCCGGCGCCGTCGACGGCCTGAACGCCTTCTTCACGCCCAACTGGCAGGCGCTCGCCGACCCCGCGGTGTGGGCCTCCGCCTACGGACACATCTTCTTCTCGCTGTCGGTGGCGTTCGGCATCATGGTCACCTATTCCTCGTACCTCAAGCGCAGGACCGACCTCACCGGCTCCGGCCTGGTGGTGGCGTTCGCGAACTCCGGCTTCGAGATCCTCGCCGGAATCGGCGTGTTCGCGGCCCTGGGCTTCATGGCGCAGGCGCAGGGCACGGATGTCGCGCACACCGCGACCGCGGGCATCGGCCTGGCCTTCGTGGCCTTCCCGACGATCGTCTCGCAGGCCACCGGCGGATCGATCATCGGCGTGCTGTTCTTCGGCGCCCTGGTGTTCGCGGGCATCACCTCGCTGATCTCCGTGCTCGAGGTGGTGGTCGCAGCTCTCCAGGACAAGCTGGGCTGGGGGCGCGTGCGCACCACGCTGGTGGTGTCGATCCCCGTCGCGCTGATCTCCATCGCGATGTTCTCCACGACCACGGCCCTGGCCGTGCTGGACACCACCGATGCGTTCATCAACGCGTTCGGCATCATGGCCGTCGCCCTGGTCGCGGTCATACTCGTCGGGTGGATTCTGCACCGGCTCCCTGCGCTGCGCGACCACCTCAACCGGCGCTCCAGCTTCACCGTCGGATGGTTCTGGATGCTGCTGGTCGGCGCGCTGGCGCCGCTCGTGCTGGGCTACCTGTTCGTCAGTGAAATCAGGGCCAAGGTCGATGCGCCCTACGGCGGCTACCCGATGTGGTTCCTGTCGATCTTCGGCTGGGGGATGGTCGTCTCGCTCGTGGTGCTGGCGATCCTGCTGTCGCTGCTGCCGTGGAGCCGGCGCTCGCGCGCCAAGGACGACCCGGAGTACGACGCGTTCCTCGTCGATGAGGCGTACGCGCCGGACGCGGAGACCGGCGCCGTCCGGATCCCGGATGCTGCAGGCAGAGCGGATGCCGTGACGAGAGGAGCCCGGTCATGACACCCGTCGCCGTCGTCATGATGATCATCGCCATGGTCACGGTCTGGGGCGGACTCGTCGCCGGCGTGATCAACCTCGCCCGGCATCCTGAGGTCGCCGAGGCCGAGCCCGACCCGCCGGCCGAGCTGTAGAGCGACACGGATCGTCACGCAGGAATACTCGCGCTCCGCACCTGTTGTCACGAGCATGACAACTCTCGGAATCATCGGTGCAGGACACATCGGCAGCCAGGTCGCACGCGCGGCTGTCACGGCCGGATACGACGTGGTGATCGCGAACTCGCGCGGGCCCGAGACCCTCGCGGATCTCGTGGCCGAGCTGGGCGAGCACGCCAGGGCGGCGACGGCGGCGGATGCCGGGGCCGCCGGCGATGTGGTGGTGGTGACCGTGCCGTTCCATGCGCTCGCCCAGATCCCCGTCGAGCCGCTGGCAGGCAAGATCGTGCTCGACACCAACAACTACTACTTCGAGCGCGACGGCCGCATCGATGCGCTGGATCGGGGAGAGACCACCACCTCGCAGCTGGTGCAGCAGCACCTGCCCACCTCGCTCGTCGCGAAGGCGTTCAATCACATCCCCGCCCGCGACATCACGACCGACGTCGCCCCGGCGGGAACGCCGAACCGTCGTGCGCTGGCCACCGCGAGCGACCACGCGGATGCTGTGGAGTTCGTCACCCGCTTCTACGACGAGCTCGGCTTCGACACCGTCAACATCGGCCCGCTCAGCGAGTCGTGGCGCGTCGAGCGCGACCGTCCCGCCTACGTCGTGCGGCAGAACGCCGAGGAGCTGAAGGCCAACCTGGCCATCGCCAACCGCCTGCCCTGAGCCGGTCGGATGGCGCGGGATTCAATGCCGCGCCATCCACTCCGTCACACGTGCGATGGTCCGCCCGAACGCGGGTTCCTCCGGGCGATTGAGGTGCCCGTGCGTCGTGTCCGGCTCCAGCGACACGTCCGTGGCGATGCCGGCATCCGTCAGCGTCGCGGCGAACACCTCACCCGAGACCCGCAGCTCGTCCACCTCGCTGTTGACGATGATCGTCGCGGGGAACCCCGCGACGTCGGATGGCGTCGCCAGCCCTGGCGCAGCGGTCAGGGGCGCGTCGTCCGCGCGCCCGCCGAGGTACGTCTCGTACATCGCCCGCACTGCTGACGGGCCGAACACGTCGGCCGCTGGATTGGCATCCAGGGCGGCTCGCAGTCCGGCCGGCGGTGCCGGTTGCGCCGCCAGCAGCGTCGGATACGCCAGGATCACTCCGGTCGGTATGGGAGCGGATGCCGTGGCAGGCGCGTGCCCGAGCATCCGCAGCACTGCGCCGGCGACGATGTTCGCGCCAGCGCTGGCGCCGCCGATGAAGAGACGCTCGGCGCTGTCAGCCCCGTCGGCGAGCCACGACCAGGCTGTGAGGACGTCGTCGGAACCCGCGGGGAACGTCCGCGAACCGTCTTCGCCCACCAACGCGTAGTCCACGGACACGACGGCCGCGCCGTGCGCAGCGACGGCCCGGGACACGGCATCCGCCTCCGGCATGTCCAGGCCGCCATGCACGAAGCCGCCGCCGTGCGCCCAGAGCAGCGTGCTCCCCCGCAGCGGGCCGTCGGACGCGGGATAGAGGCGGACGAGACCGTCGAGCTCGGTGCGAGGCATGGTTCCAGGATGCCACCGGTTCATGCGGAGAACTGGCCGATGTCGATGGCTGGTGGTTGAATCCAGACATGGTGCTGGAGAGGGAGACCGGCCTGGAGTCCTCGCGCGTCGCCGATGCGCTGCGCGAGGACATCATGCTGGGCCGGCGCGAACCCGGCTCGCGGCTGATCGAACGAGACATCGCGGCTGAGCTGCACGTCTCCCGGCTTCCTGTGCGGGAGGCCATCAAAGCGCTCGTCGCCGAGGGCATCGTGATCTCGACGCCGCGCAGCTGGGCTGTGGTGCGGGAGTTCTCCGTGCAGGATCTGCAGGACTTCGCCGAGGTGCGATCGGCCGTGGAGACCCTCGCGTTCGTCCTGGCGACGCAGCGCACCGACGACGCCGGGTTCGCGCGCCTGGAGGCGATCGTCGATGAGGAGGACGCCGCGGCGGCCTCCGGCGACGCGGCGGCCTCGCGCGCGGCATCCGCCATGTTCCACATCACCGCGGTGGAGCTGGCGCACAATGCCATGCTCTCGGAGCTGGCGGCCTCGCTCATCACGCGACTGCGCTGGCTGTTCGGCCAGCACGATGAGCTGGCCGAGATGACCGCGGCGCACCGCGAGATCCTCGCTGTCATGAGGAGGCGCGACATCGAGACGCTCAAGACCATGATCCCCGCGCACCTGGCGGCAGGCCGCGCGTCCGCTGAGGAGCGGTTGCGGGCACGCCAGGGCGATGCCCGCTGACTTCACTGCCGAACGTCGGCGGCGGCCGGTACGCTCGGTTCGGGAGGTGCTCGTGGGACGCACGACGGATGCCATCGGCGAGGGTGTCGCGATCGCCACGGCGGCGGCACGGCTGGCGGTGAAGAACCAGATCCTGGTCGGCACGATCGCGCGCGGCGGCACGTTCGAGATCGACCACTACATGCACGTCGCTCGCAGAGAGCTGAAGCTCATGGCCAAGGAATCCGACGAAGAGGCGGAGCGGTTGGCCAAGCTGCGCAAGCGCGCCAAGGGGCGGCATTCCGACCCGCACGGCACGCATGACTACCGCGATCGTGATGTGCGCAACCTTCGTCGCCGTGCCAAGCAGTCCGCCGGCGTCGCCGACCGGTTGCGCAAGATGACCGACGAGCCCGACTCGCTGCGCGCGCTCGTGGAGGAGGCGCGCGTGGCGGCGTGGGGCGACGTGCGCGGCAATCTCGACCGCCGACTGCGGGTCGAGGGTATGCGCCCCGATCAGGATCCGGATTACGACCGCATGCGCGAAGCGCGGATGCAGGCCCTGAAGCTCGTCGATCTTCAGGCGCTCTCGTCCGAGCGCCGCGCGCGCCGCAAGCGCGAGAAGGCTGCAGAGAAAGCGGCCGAGAAGCAGGCGGTCAAGTCCGAGCGGAGCACCCGTCGCGAGTCGCGACACGCGGGGGATGCGTGAGGGCTCGGCCCGATTTCGCGTCGTGCGTGGCGGTGCTGTAGGCTGTTCCCTGGCCCGCTGAGCGGGGAATGCGCCACTAGCTCAATGGATAGAGCATCTGACTACGGATCAGAAGGTTGGGGGTTCGAGTCCCTCGTGGCGCACACTGTGTTGAGACAGTAGCGAAACCCCCTCTCCGGAGGGGGTTTCTTCTGTTCCCGGCGACTCCTCGGTGATCCGCCTCGCGCCCCGCGAGACTGGTGATCGCCCCGCGGTCGTGTCGCTCCTCGGCGATCACGGAGCGCAGGCGCTGTGCGGTGCGAACCGCCCGCGGCGCCGTGGTGGCGGTTCTGGTGGGCCTCAGCTGTGCAGGCTGTGCAGCGCCGGGTCGCGCTCGGCGAACTCCGCCGCCGTGTCGACGAGCACGTCCCGCATCGCGGACACGGCGACGCCGGGAGTGACATCCGAGCGGTGCGCGAGGCTGACCGTCCTGGTCAGCTTCGCCGACAGCCGCGCGGAGCGCAGGGCAGGCCGGTTCGTCAGCGCCATGGCCGGCACGACGGCGACGCCCAGCCCCTGCTCCACGAATCGCAGCACCGCATCCATCTCCGGTCCCTCCAGCACTGGGGCCGGTGCGAGCCCCGCGGCGCGGAACGCGGCATCCGTCGTCGCCCGCAGGTCGTAGCTGCGATCCAGCGCGATCAGCGGCAGCTCGGCGAGCTCTGCGATTCCGACCGTCGTGCCCTCGGCGATGAGCGGCTCGGCTGTCGAGGTCGCCACCACCAGCTCCTCCGCCAGCAGCGGCATCCGGTTCAGTGATGCACCCGGCATCGACCGGGTATCGGAGGCTGTGACCAGCGCGATGTCCAATTGGCCGACGGCCAGCTGATCGGTCAGCGTCCGCGACCCGGCCTCAGCCAGGTGCAGATCCACTCCGGGATGCGCGGCGTGGAACGCGCTGATGGCCTCGGCGACCAGGCTCACGCAGAGCGTGGGCGGCGCGCCCAGGCGAACGCGGCCACGGCGCAGTCCGGCCAGCTCGTCCATCTCGTCGCGAATGGCGTCGACCTCGGTGAGGATCCGCTGCGCGCGGGGCATCAGCGCCTCGCCCGCAGGAGTCAGCGTGATGTGCCCGCGGGCGCGATGCAGCAGGAGGGCGCCGAGCTCGTGCTCGAGCGTCGAGATCTGCCGGCTCAACGACGGCTGGGCAACGTGCAGGATCTCGGATGCTCGAGTGAAGTGCCGCAGGCGCGCCACCTCCACGAATCCACGCAGCTGCTCCAAGTTCATGCGCTCAGGCTATCGAATCGAGCTGAATAATGCATTGGAACTATTGAAATGATGAGCTTAGCGTGGATCGCATGAGTGCTCGCGAACGTCAGATCTCCACCACCGTACTGGTCATCGGCACCGGCGGGTCGGGGTTGCGCGCGGCGATCGAGGTCGCCGAGCACGGCATCGACGTGCTGGCGGTCGGAAAGCGTCCGCGCCAGGACGCGCACACGTCCCTGGCGGCCGGAGGCATCAACGCGGCCCTGGGAACCATGGATGCCGAAGACAGCTGGCAGCAGCATGCCGCCGACACCATCAAGGAGAGCTACCTGCTGGCCGATCCGCAGACGGTGGAGATCGTGACGCGGGGCGCGGAGCGCGGCATCCGTGATCTCGAGCGGTGGGGGATGGGCTTCGCCCGTGAGGACGACGGCCGCATCTCGCAGCGCTTCTTCGGTGCGCACACCTTCCGCCGCACGGCGTTCGCCGGCGACTACACCGGCCTCGAGATCCAGCGCACCCTGGTTCGGCGCGCCGAGGAGCTGGACGTTCCGATCCTCGACGGCGTCTACATCACTCGCATCCTCGTGCGCGAAGGCGTCGTGTTCGGCGCCTACGGCTTCGACCAGTCCGACGGCACGCGCTACCTCATCCACGCCGACGCCGTCATCCTCGCCGCCGGCGGCCACACCCGCATCTGGCGGCGCACCTCCTCGCGCCGCGACGAGAACACCGGCGACTCCTTCCGGCTCGCCGTCGAGGCGGGCGCCCGCATCCGCGATCCCGAACTCGTGCAATTCCACCCGTCCGGCATCATCGAGCCCGAGAACGCGGCCGGCACGCTGGTCTCCGAAGCGGCGCGCGGCGAGGGCGGCATCCTGCGCAACGGCCTGGGCGAGCGCTTCATGTCGGGGTACGACCCGGAGAGGATGGAGCTCTCCACCCGCGACCGCGTCGCGCTCGCCGCGTACACCGAGATCAAGCAGGGGCGCGGAACGAGGAACGGCGGCGTCTGGCTCGACGTCTCGCACCTGCCTCGCGAGACGATCATGACGCGGCTGCCGCGCGTGTACCAGACACTGCTCGAGCTGCAGATGCTCGACATCACCACCGACCCGATCGAGATCGCGCCTACCGCGCACTACTCGATGGGCGGCGTATGGGTGCGTCCGGAGGACCACAGCACCGACGTCGACGGGCTCTACGCCGTGGGCGAGGCGGCCAGTGGGCTGCACGGCGCGAACCGGCTCGGCGGCAACTCGCTGATCGAGCTGCTCGTCTACGGCCGCATCGTCGCGCAGGCGGCGATGGCGCACGCGCTGGGTCTGAATGCGCAGCGGCGCTCGGCGGATGCCGTGGCGCAGGCCCGCGCGGAGATCGACGACCTGCTCGCCGCCGACGGCACTGAGAACGTGCGGGCGCTGCAGCGCGCGATCCGCAACACCATGACCGAGCACGCCGGCGTCGTGCGCGACGAGCAGGGGCTGCGCGAAGGGCTCGCCGAGCTCGACGCGATCGAGGCCCGGATGGCGGATGTCGGAATCCACCCGGACATCGCCGGGTTCCAGGATCTTGCGCATGCATTCGACCTGAAGGCGTCGGCGATCGCCGCCAGTGCGACGCTCGAAGCGGCGCTGGAGCGCCGCGAGACCCGCGGATGCCACAACCGCAGCGACTACCCCGAGACCGATCCCGCGATGCAGGTGAATCTGGTGTGGTCGCCCCGCACCGGAGTGACCCGCGAGGCGATCGCCCCTGTCCCCGACGAGATCGCCGAACTGATGCGGGAGGTCGACAGCACCGGGAAGCTCGTGGAGTAGGGGTCGCGCGGAACGAAGATGCCCCTCTGCGCGACGAGCAGAGGGGCATCTTTCGATCGCCTACTTGATGTGCTTCGCGATCCAGTCGTCGGCGATGGTCTGGATGTCGTCGCCGTCGGCGATGCGGCCGTTCATCGTCATTAGGTCGGTGGTGGTCAGCGCGGCCGAGATCTGATCGAGCACCTTCTTCACCTTGTCCGAAGCGACCTCCTTGCGGATCACGGGAAGGACGTTCGCCGGCAGGAACAGGCCCTTGTCGTCGACCAGGCTGACGAACCCGCCCTCCTTGATGGCCGGGTCGGAGCTGAACATGTCGCCCACTTGCGCCTGACCGTTCTGTAGCGCGGAGAGCGTGAGGGGGCCGCCGGCGTCGAGGACCTTGAACTCCTTGAACTTCAGCCCGTACACCTGCTCGAGCCCGGGGAGGCCGATCTGCCGGGTCTTCCATTCCGCCGGACCAGCCAGGACGAGCTGGTCGGCGACCGGAGCCAGGTCGGAGATCTTCACCAGATCGTGCTTCTTCGCGACGTCGGCGCCGACCACGAGCACATCCGTGTTCTCCGCCTCGGCGGGGTCGAGCACCTCGATGCCCTCGGGGTTCAGCTTGTCCTTGAGCTGCTGCTGGATGACATCGCGGTCCGTCTCGGTCGTCTTCGGGTCGAGTTCGCCCAGCAGGTAGCCGTTGTACTCGGGAAGCAGATTGATGGACCCGTCCTTCAGCGCCTGCATGTAGACCTCGCGGCTGCCGATGTTCAGCTTCTCCTCGACGTCGACGCCCGCATCCTTCAACGCATGCGAGTAGATCGTGGCGAGCAGCTGGCTCTCCGAGAAGTCCGCCGAGCCGACGATGATCTTCGTCGTGTCGCCGGCGCTGCCGTTGCCGCCTGCTCCGGTGCTGAGCGGATCTGCTCCGGAACAGGCCGGGAGAGCGAGTACGGCGGCGACGGCGAGCGTAGCGAGCATGGCTTTCTTGTGCATGATGAGTCCTTTCGCAGGGCGGTGAGGTGTGTGGGGCGTGGTGTTCAGGCGACGCGGAGCGCCCTGGTCTCGGTGTCGAGCGCGGGTGCGATCGGCGCAGCCTTCGTCCGTCGTGTGAGTCCCGGGGACACGACGGCGCGCGTCGTGAGGGCGAAGCCGAGTTCGAGCAGGATCGCGAGCACGGCGAGCACGAGTGAGCCGCCGGCCATCTCGGCGTAGTCGTTGCCGGCGCGCCCGTCGATGATGAACCTGCCGAGTCCGTCGAGAGAGACGTACGCGGCGACGGTCGCGGTCGAGACGACCTGCAGGGTCGCTCCTCGCACGCCCGAGAGCGTCAGCGGGAGCGCGCAGGGGATCTCGATCCGCCAGATGATCTGCGCCGTGGAGAATCCCATGCCGCGTGCGGCGTCGATCACGGAGCGGTCGATGGCGCGGATGCCGCTCGCGACGCCGCTGAGGATCGGCGGGATCGCCAGCAGCACGAGCACGATGAGTGCCGGGATCACGAAGGCCAGGTTGTTGGCGATCGTCGGAGCGATGAGGAGGACGAGCAGGATGAGGAGGCCGAGCGTCGGCAGAGCGCGCATCGCGTTCACCGACCCCATGATGAGGCTCTCCCCCTTGCCCGTATGCCCCACGTAGAGCCCGAGCGGTACGGCGACGATCGCGGCGGCGAGGAGCGCGATGCCGGAGTACAGCAGGTGCATGAGCGATTGAACGGGTATCGAGCCCGTGCCGGTCCAGTTCGCCGGATCGACCAGCCAGCCGATGATGTCCATCAGAGCACTCCTCTCGGCGCCCATGGGGTCATGACCTTGCCGAGCAGCACGAGCAGCCGGTCGACGACGAGGGCCAGCAGCAGGCAGACGACGAGGCCGGCGATGATCGGCACGTACAGGCGACGGCTGAATCCCAGGGTGAAGAGCGAGCCGAGCTGTGCGATCCCGATTACCGCGGCCATGGTGACGATGGAGATGTTGGAGACGACGACCACGCGGAGACCACTGAGGATCGAGGGCATGGCGATCGGCAGCTGGATCCGGAAGAACGTCTGCGCTCGGGTGAAGCCCACCCCCTGCGCGGCCTTGACCACGTCAGGGGAGACGGAATCGAGACCGTCGGCGACCACGCGCACCAGGAGGGCGATGGTGTAGATCACGAGGGCGACGATGACGTTCATCGGGTCGAGGATTCTGGTGCCCATCACTTTGGGCAGCAGGATGAACAGCGCCAGCGACGGGATCGTGTAGAACAGGCTCGTGCCGCCCACGATGTACGGGTAGCTCTTGCGATGATTGAAGGCGAGATAGCCGAGCGGGATGGAGAGCAGCAGCCCGATGGCGGTCGGGAGCAGCGTGAGCCAGAGGTGGGCGACAGTCAGCTGCAGGATCTCGTCGAGGTTGTTGGTGATCCAGTCGAGCCTCATGGCATCCGCCCTGCATCGAGCTTCTCCACGGCTCCGCGGATGACGGCGTCGGAACCGAGGGTGCCGGCGTAGGCACCGTCGTCGATCATGATCGCGCGGCCGACCGGGCTCGCAAGTGCGGCATCCAGAAGCTCGCGGTAGTTCCCACGGCTCCGGGACACGGCGGTCGCGACGACAACGTCCTCTGCCAGCAGGGGCTCGCCGTCGGCCTCGGCCCAGCCGATCGGTAGTCCGCTGTCGTCGCAGGCGACGACCCAGTCGCCGGCTTGGCCGGTGAGGAGCTCGCCGAGCCGGATGGCCGGTGTGCGGTGCGGCTCGAGGCCGACGATCGGCTCGAAGCTCAGTGCGTGGTAGCCGCGGGATTCTCCGAGGAAGTCCGCGACGAACTGATCCGCCGGGCTCGCAAGGATCTCCGCGGGCGTGCCGATCTGCGCGAGGACGCCGCCCTCCTTCAGCACGACGATCTGGTCGCCGAGCTTGAGCGCCTCGTCGATGTCGTGCGTGACCATCACGATCGTCTTGGCCAGGTCGGCCTGGATCTTGAGGAACTCGGCTTGCAGCTGCTTGCGTACGATCGGGTCCACAGCGCTGAACGGCTCGTCCATCAGCATGTACGGCGGGTCCGCGGCAAGCGCACGCGCCACGCCGATGCGCTGCTGCTGACCACCGGACAGCTGCCAAGGGTAGCGGCTCGCGTAACTGCGATCGATCCCGACGAGTTCGAGCAGATCCAATGCGCGTTCACGGCTCGCGCGCTTGTCGCTCTTGTTGAGGTATGGAACCGCGCAGACATTGTCGAGGACGGTCTGATGCGGGAAGAGGCCGGCATTCTGGATGACGTACCCGATGTTCCGGCGCATGCGGATGGTGTCGGTCTTCGCGTTGTCCTCGCCGCCGAGCAGGATGGCGCCCGACGTCTGCTCGATCAGGCGGTTCACCATGCGAAGCGTCGTCGTCTTCCCGCACCCCGACGGTCCGACGAGGACAGTGATCTTCCCCGTGGGAGCGACGAAGGAGAGGTCTGCGACCGCCGTGGTGCCGTTGTCGTAGGTCTTGACGACGTTCTTGAACTCGATCATGCGTCCGCCTCGGCCGGGATTGTGCCGTCGACGCACCGACAGGGTCGGCTGGCGAGGGTCCTGGGCGACATCTTCGTCTCCTTCGCGTGGGTGCGAATATCGTCATGGATTTCATCAGATGAAACTTAACTTGTTCACACTGTAGTAATGTGCGTCACATCTGGCAAGCACTTCTTGAAAGCGAGGCAACACGATGACGTACATGCTTCCGACCAGGCTCACGGTCGAAGATGTCGCGGCGATCGCCGGAGGTGCTGCGGTGGATGTCTCCGCGGTCGCCCGCGAGCAGGTCGCGGCGTACCACCGGTCCGCAGACGACATCGCCGGACGTCAGCCCATCTACGGACGCTCGACGGGAGTCGGTGCGAACCGGCTCTCGCCGGCCGAGAGCGATCCGGTGGCGCACGGGATGAGCCTTCTTCGGAGCCACGCGGTCGACGCCGGACCCGCCATCGCCCGGGGGACCGTCCGTGCCATGCTCGCCGTGAGGCTGAACCAGCTGCTGCATCCGGGTTCAGGGATAGACGTATCGCTGGTCGACGGGCTGGCGAGGATGCTCGACGCCGATGCGATGCCCGAGATCCGGCGCTTCGGCGGCATCGGGACGGCGGATCTGCCGGCCCTCGCCGGCACCGCTCTGGCGCTCGCCGGAGAGCGACCCGTCGACCGTGGCGGATTCGACCCGATCGGATCGATACGCTCGGACAGCGCCTTGCCCTTCATGAGTTCGAGCGCCCTGACACTCGCGGGCGCCGCGCTTGTCGTCGCCCGGCTGCAGACGCTCATCCGAGCGGAACTCGCCGCTTTCGCCTTATCCGCAGTCGCACTTCGCGCCAACCCGTCGGCGTTCTCCGCAGAGGCCGCGCTCGCGGTCGCGATCCCGACGGCGAACGAGCAGGCCGCACGACTCACGGGACTTCTCGGATCGCCCGACTGGAGCCCGGCGCGGATCCAGGACCCGTTCGCGTTCCGTGGCTTTCTCCCCGCGATCAGCATGCTCGATTGCGCCACGCGCAGATTGCGCGAGGTGGTGGAGACACTGACGAGCCGCGCTCAGGAGAACCCCCGGTTCTTCGCCGAGGAGGGCCACGCCGTCCATCACGGTGCGTTCCTTGAGACGTGGCTCGCACATGAACTCGATGCCACAGCCATCGCACTCGCGCAGAACGCGCCCCTGGCACTGGCGAGGCTGCGGTTCGCCAACGACGACTCGTTCACCGGACTTCCCCGCTTCCTGTCACCCGGCGGGAGAGGCTCCGGCACCATGGTGGTTGAGTACCTCGTCGCGAGTGCGATGGGGGACATCCACGCGGCGTCGGCGCCCGTGTCCGTGCAGAGTGCGGTCCTGTCCTGCGGAGTGGAGGAGGATGCGACCTTCGCCCCCACCGCGCTCGACCAGCTCGAACGCGCAGTGACCGCGTTCGAGACGATGGTGGCGTCGGAGGTACTCGTCGCGGTCCGAGCGCATCGGCTCCGCGAGTCGGGCACGGAGGCTGCTCCGTCACGGGTGGCAAGACTCGTCGCCATCGCTCGACGGCTGCCGGAGGAGATGGCTGATCGTGATCTGAGGGGTGACGTCGAGCTGGCGCGTGAGCTCATTCCGGCGTTCGCCGCGACAGTCGATGGCGCGCTCGTGACTAGACTGCCGTGAAAGCGACGGGCACGGCAGAGGGCGGGAAGATGTCGGGGAGCGCGGGTGAGGGCGCGATGACCGAGATCGACGCGTCGATGGGTCCGCAGTCCGTGCACCGGGCGCTCGAGATACTGACCCTCGTCGTGGATCATGGGCCAACCGCGTTGAGCGATGTCGCGCGGGCGACCCGGCTTCCCACCAGCACCACCATGCGGATGCTGCGCGCGCTGGAGCACTGGGGATACGTATCGCGGGGAGCCGATGGGCAGTATTCGCTGGGCGTGCGCTTCGTGCAGTCCACGATGTTCAACGACAGCACGCGCGCGGAGGAGCTGATCGATCTCTCCGCGTCGGTCATGCAGCAACTCACCGCCGACACGCAGGAGTCGAGCTATCTCGCGATTCCCGGTCCGGCGAACACCTGCACGTTCCTGCGAGAGGTGCAGAGTCCTCTGCCGATCCGTCATGTGGGGTTCGACGGATGGGTCGGCCGAACGGTGTCGATGTCGGGATCGGTTGTCGGCGAGATCTTCGAGGGACGTATCCCCGAGTCGGGATACGTCGTGATGGCAGCCGTCGACGACCCGGAAGCCACCGTCGTGGGGGCCGCTGTGCATGACGCGAGCGGCGAGATCGTGGCTGCGATCAGCGTCGCAGGGCCCGGTTATCGGATGGGAGAGATCAAGGTCGCGGAATTCGGACACGCTGTCATTGCTGCGGCGGCCGAACTGACCGCGCAGCTGCGGGCACGGAGGCCATGACCGCCGTTCCTGCATGGGGAGGGCGGGATGCTGTCGGCGCTTCGGTCTCGTTCATGCCCGGGGGCCGATGCTGCCTCCTGGGGCCCTCGACGACGTAGGCTGGGAGCGTGACTGCGTACGTCTCGGCCTTCGATCTGTTCTCCATCGGAGTGGGGCCCTCGAGCTCCCATACCGTCGGCCCGATGCGAGCCGGAGTCGACTTCGCCGCCCGCCTCGATGCGGAAGGGCTGCTGGGTCGCGTGACGCGCGTGACCTGTGAGCTGTTCGGCTCGCTGGGCGCCACCGGCCTCGGGCACGGCACGCCGGATGCCGTGGTCTCCGGGCTGCAGGGGCTGCGCCCCGAGAGCTGCGATCCCGACGACGTGCGCGAGGCCTGGCAGCGCTGGCCCGAAGGACAGCAGCTGAACCTGGCGGGACGGCATCTGATCGACTTCGTGAAGGACGACGTCGCCTTCACGCCGCGCACCCGCCTGCCCGGCCATCCCAACGCGATGACCCTGCGGGCGCTGGATGCCGCGGGCGAGCCGGTGCTCGAGCAGATCTACTACTCGATCGGCGGCGGCTTCATCCGCCGAGACGGCGAGGAGGCGAAGCTCACCGTCGCCGAGCAGCCGTACCCGTATGACAATGCGGCGGAGCTCATGGAGCTGTGCGACGAGAACGGGCTGACCATCGCCGAGATCGCACGGCTGAACGAGACCGCCATCCGCAGCGAGGAGGAGGTCGCAGCAGGTCTGGACGCCATCTGGGACGCCATGCGCGCCTGCGTGGAAGCGGGCCTGAACACCGGCGGCGTCCTTCCCGGCATCCTCAAGGTCAAGCGCCGCGCCTCCGACATCCGCGAGCAGCTGGAGTCCGTCGAATCCGACGGCCACGCGCAGGTCCCGGGCGAATGGCTGGGCGCGTTCGCGCTGGCCGTCAACGAGGAGAACGCCGCCGGCGGTCGGGTGGTCACCGCTCCCACGAACGGCGCCGCGGGAATCCTGCCGGCCGTGGCCATGTACTGGTGGCGGTTCCTGGCCGACTCCGGCCTCGGCGTGGGCAATGCGGTCACGCCGTACGGCGAGCTCGTCGGCAGCGCGCTGCTCGGGTTCGGCGCCGAGGCGTCGCTGGTCGCGGTCGGCGCCATCGACGATCCCGATGTCATCGCCGAGGCCAACCGACGTCGCGGCATCCGCCGGTTCCTGCTGACCGCCACCGCCCTGGGCTCGCTGTTCAAGGCGAACGCGTCCATCTCCGGTGCCGAGGGCGGATGCCAGGCCGAGGTCGGCTCGGCATGCGCCATGGCCGCCGGCGGGCTGACCGCCGTGATGGGCGGCACGACCCGGCAGATCGAGAACGCGGCCGAGATCGCCATGGAGCACCACCTGGGTCTGACCTGCGACCCGATCGGCGGACTCGTGCAGATCCCCTGCATCGAGCGCAACGCCGTCGCGGCATCCACCGCCGTCACCGCCGCGCGTCTGGCGCTGCGGGGCAACGGCGAGCACTTCGTGTCGCTGGATGCCGTGGTCGAGACCATGCGTCAGACGGGCCTCGACATGTCGACGAAGTACAAGGAGACCAGCGAAGGCGGCCTCGCGGTCAACGTCATCGAGTGCTGACGCTCAGGTGGGCGCGTTCGCGAGGATGGCGGCGAGCAATCCCGGGAAGCGGGCGTCGAGGTCTTCCTGGCGCAGCGTCACGCGGCGCCCGGGTCCGCCCGGGGTGGGATCGTTGCGGATGATCCCCGCTTCCCTCAGCACCTTCATGAGGTGCGAGCGCGTCGATTTCGGCACGGCCGGATTATCTCGAAAGCACTCGCCGACATCCTGCGGTCCCTGCGTGAGCTGAGCCACGATCGTCAGGCGCTCCGGGTCGGCGAGAGCCTTCAGTACTGCCGAGAGCGAGAACTCCTCCGGATCAGGATGTGGAAGAGCCGTAGGCGGGGACATGGTTCGATCATAGTTGAACCATGTGGCGTTTCGTGGCATGATCTCCTAGTTCGAAATTTATGGAACCAGGAGATCATGTCCACTCGACAGCACGCGGCAGGCCGTCCGTCGCATAGCACCGCAGGATTCGTCCTCACGATCATCGCAATCGCCGCAGCCATGGCGGCTTCGACAGTCTCTTCGCCCTTCTACCCGCAGATCCAGGGCGCCCTGGGCCTGGGTGTCGTCGAGATCACCGTCGTGTTCGCCGTCTATCCCGCCGGCCTCCTCGTCACGCTCCTCGTGGTGGGATCGCTCTCCGACCATCTGGGACGACGTGCGGTCACCTCGGTCGGACTCCTGATGCTGGCGGTCAGCCTCGGCCTGTTCGGCTGGGGCGACTCGCTCGGCGCCCTTCTCTCCGCGCGCATCCTGCAGGGGATCGCCACGGCGCTCGTGATGTCGACGGTGAGCACGCACATGGCCGAACTCGCGCCGCCCGCGCTCGCCGGACGCGTCGCGCTGGCGAACTCTGCTGGACCGGCGGCCGGCCTGGCGGTGGGCGCACTCTTCGGCGGGGTCATGCTCGATCTGGCCTCGCACGCTCGCACGCTGACCTTCGGCGTCGTGGTCGTCGTGATCGTGATCATCGCCGCGCTCAGCAGGCTGCTCCCCGAGACCACCGCGCGAATGCGGGGCCTCGTGCCGTCGCTGATTCCTCGGCTGAGGGTTCCCCATGAGGCGGCGGCGGCCCTGCTGCGCGTCACTCCGGCGATCATCGCATCCTGGGGAACCGGCGGGCTCTTCATCTCGCTCGGCGCGCTCATCGCGCGCGATGTCTTCGGCACGCAGAACCACACGCTGCAGGGCGCGACCGTGGGCACCCTCGCCGCGAGCGCGATGGTGGCGACCATCATCTTCTGGCGCTGGAGCTCGCGAGCACTGCTCGCCATCGGAGCGCTGGCGCTGGTCGTCGGCACGCTGACGAGCGTCGCGGCGGTGCTCACGGCGTCCACCATGCTGTACTTCGCGATGATCATCGTCATCGGCGTCGGCTTCGGAATCTCCTACGCCGGCGCGCTGCGGCTCGTGCTTCCCCTCGTCGCTCGCGAAGATCGCGCCGGACTCTTCTCTGTGATCTACGTCATCGCCTACTTGTCGTTCTCCGTGCCGGCCGTGATCGCGGGATCTCTGATCTCCGTCTTCGGGCTCGCGCCCGTCCTCATCGGCTACGGCGTGCTCGTCAGCGCGGCCGCGCTCGCCGCGCTGCTCGCGCAGCTGTCCGGTGCGGGCCGCGCGCAGGGCGACCCCGAGCCGAGCCGGGTCGTAAGCTGACCTCATGACGACCAGGCGCGGCAGAGGGCGTCCTCCGGGGGAGTCCGACTCCCGGGCCCGCATCGCGGCGGCGGCCGTGCATGAGTTCGGCGAGCACGGCTACGACGGAGCGACCGTGCGGGGCATCGCCGCGCGGGCCGGGGTGGATCCCGCGCTCGTGCACCATTACTTCGGTGCGAAGGCCGACCTGTTCGCCGAGGTCACGGATTTCCCGCTGCGACCTGATCTGGAGGTGCCGCGCATCCTGCGCGGGCCGCGCGAGCAGGCGGGGGAGCGCATCATCCGCTTCGTGCTGGAGTCGTTCGAGCGTCCCACTGTGCGCAAACGCGGCATCATCATCCTGCGCACCGCGATCAGCGGCAAGCTGACGGCTCCGCTCGTGACCGGGTTCCTCTCGCGCGAGCTGCTGCCGCGCATCGCGGCCGAGCTGGATGCCCCGGATGCCGAGCTGCGGGCATCGCTGGTGGCGTCGCAGGTCGCCGGGCTCCTCATCACCCGGTACGTCGTGAAGCTCCCGGCGATGGCGGATGCCCCGATCGACGACCTCGTGGCGCGAGTCGCCCCGTCGATCCAGCGCTACCTGTTCGACTGACCTCTCGGTCTTGATCTTCCGGTCCTCCCGGTGAATAATTCATCACATGATGAATAAGGACGTGGTGGTGATCGACGGACTGCGGGTGCGGCGCGGGCGCCATGACGTGTTCGACGGACTGTCGCTGCGTGTCCCAGGTGGACAGGTGATCGGTCTGCTCGGACCGTCCGGGTGCGGCAAGACCACGCTCATGCGCTCCATCGTCGGAGTGCAGCGCACCCACGGCGGCAGCGTCGAGGTGCTCGGCGAACCGGCCGGCTCTCGTGCGCTGCGCAACCGAGTCTCGTACGGCACGCAGGGCTCCGCCGTGTACACCGACCTCACGGTGCGCGAGAACCTGCGCTACTTCGCATCCGTCCTCGGCGCCCCCCGCGCCGACGTCGACCGCGTGCTGGCCCAGGTGGGGCTCTCCAGCCACGCGAACCAGCCCGTCGACGCGCTCAGCGGTGGCCAGCGGGGCCGCGTCTCGCTGGGCGCCGCGCTGCTCGGCAGCCCCGAGCTGGTCGTACTGGACGAGCCGACCGTGGGCCTGGATCCGGTGCTGCGCAACGAGCTGTGGACTCTGTTCCGCGGGATCGCCGACACGGGCACCACCATGCTGGTCTCCAGTCACGTGATGGACGAGGCACTGCGCTGCGACCGCCTGCTGCTCATGCGCGACGGCCGGATCATCGCCGACACGACGCCGCAGCAGCTGCTGGCCGACACCGGTCAGACGGATGCCGAGACCGCCTTCCTCACGCTCATCCAGCGCGATGCCGGCCACGAGACACGACGCTCCCGGAGAGAGGAGGAACGATGAACCGCACCTTCGCCACCGCCGGTCGCGTGCTGCAGCAGTTGCGCCACGACCCGCGCTCCATCGCGCTCATGCTCATCGCGCCGAGCCTGCTGGTGGGCCTGTTCGCCTGGCTGTTCGCCGATCAGGACGGTGTCTTCGACCGATTCGGCGGCGCGATCCTGGCGCTCTTCCCGTTCATCGTGATGTTCCTCATCACTTCGATCACCACGCTGCGCGAGCGCCGCTCCGGCACGCTCGAGCGGCTGATGACCACCCCGCTCGGCAAGGGCGACTTCATCCTCGGCTATGCGCTGGCGTTCGGACTGATGGCCATCCTGCAGGCGATCGTCACAGTGGCGTTCGCCGTGTACGTGTGCGGACTGACCGTCGACGGCCCGCTGTGGCAGCTGGGGTCGGTCGCGGTGGTGGATGCCGTGCTGGGCACGGCCCTCGGTCTGCTGGCCAGCGCGTTCGCGCAGACCGAGTTCCAGGCCGTGCAGTTCATGCCTGTGCTGGTGTTCCCGCAGATCATCCTCGGCGGCCTGTTCATGCCGCGCGACCAGATGCCCGACGTGCTGTATGCGATCTCGGACTGGTTGCCGCTCAGTCACGCCATCGACGCCATCCAAGCCGTCGCCCGGGGCGACACCGGCTGGGACGTCGGCGCCCCGCTGCTGATCGTGGCGGCGTTCGCGATCGGATGCCTGGTGCTGGCGCCGCTCACGCTGCGCCGCCGCACGCCGTAGACAGGGCGCCTGAATTACCAACAATTGGTAGAATCGGTCCATGGCTCAGAACACATCGATCAGCCTGGACGATCACTTCGCCGTCTTCCTCGCCGAGCAGGTCGGCTCCGGGCGCTACCGTTCGGCCAGTGAAGTGGTGCGGGCGAGCCTGCGACTGCTGGAGGATCAGGAGACCCGTCTCGCGGCCCTGCGCGGCGCACTCGTCGCAGGCGAGAACAGCGGTGAGCCGGAAAACTTCGACTTCGATGCGTTCATCGCGAGCAAGAAGGCGTGAACTCGTATCGGCTCACGCCGGCGGCCCAGCGTGATCTCTCGGACATCTGGGACTTCACGCAGGAGCACTGGGACGGCGTACAGGCTGAGACGTACATCTCCGAACTCAGAGCCGCTGTCGAGCGGATCGCTGAGGATCCGGATCGCGGGCGCGCCTGCGATGACATCCGCGAGGGATATCGGCGATACCGCATCGGGAGTCATCTCATCTTCTATCGTGTGGCCGCTGACGGCGTTGATGTGATTCGCATCCTGCACCAGCGGATGGATCCATCCCGGCACATGTGATCATCCCTTCTCGGTGCGGTTCTTCGTATGCCTGGTGGGCGTCGCGGCCCAGGGATCCTCGGGCCACGGATGCTTGGGGTAGCGCCCGCGCATCTCGGCGCGCACCTGCGCGTAGGGCCCCGACCAGAACGACGCCAGGTCGTCGGTGACGGCCAGCGGGCGCCCGGCAGGGGAGAGCAGGTGGAACAGCACCGGCACCCGTCCGTCGGCCAGCCTCGGCGTCTGCGCCCAGCCGAAGCACTCCTGCAGTTTCACGGCTACGACGGGGCGCGCTGCGGGATCGTCCAGCGGCGGGTAGGCGATGCGGATGCGGGAGCCCGTGGGCACCTCGAGACGTTCCGGTGCGAGCTCGTCGAAGTGTGTGGCGGCCGGCCAGGGCAGCAGGCGGCGCAGAGCGGATGCCAGATCCAGTCTGCTGGTGGGAGTGCCGGTGGCCAGGTGATCCAGCTCCGGCCCGAGCCAGGAGTCCAGGTCCGCCAGCAGGCCGTCGTCCGACACATCCGGCCAGGGGTCTCCGAGCTTGCGGTGCAGCAGGCTCATCCTCCGCCGCAGTGCGTCGCCCGCATCCGTCCAGGTGAACAGCCCCAGGCCCTCGCGCTGCAGGGCACGGCGCACGGCATCCCTGCCCTCGTCTGCAGTCGCGCGCACCGGCACTGACGAGCGCACGATGGCGCCGACCCGGCGCTCGCGGCGCGCGGAGACGCGACCCTTCTCGAAGTTCGCCTCGACACGGTCGGTCAGCAGACGCCCGGCCGCCTTCTCCACCTGCTCCTCACTGATCGCCGCGGCAGCGCGGATCACGGCGCCCGATCCTGCCGCCGTGCGGCCGCCGGACAGCGCGACGTCGGCGACCGCAAGCCATTCGGCGCCCGCCAGCGCACCGCGCACACCGGCGCGGGTGCCCGAGGCCAGCAGGAAGCTCGCCCCGTCGGCGGAGCGATCCACGCGCCGTGCGACCCGCTCGGGGAAGGCCAGCGCGATCACCAGCCCGACGTCGTCCATGCTGGGGCGGACGGGGCCGTCGAGCGGGGCGAACCGCAGCATCCGCTCCGCATCGCGGGCCCAGCTCTTCGCCTCCGTGTCGCGCCGTCCCCGCAGGGCGACCAGGGCATCGGCCACGTCGGCATCCCGGATGCGGAGCTGCCCGCCCAGCAGCACCACCACTTCGGCGGCGAGACGCGCGCCCACCAGCGGCGCCCCGTCGAGCAGCGCACGGGCCAGGCGCGGATCGGTCGGGATGCGGGCGAGCGCGCGGCCTGCGGAGGTGGCGCGTCCCTCGTCGTCCACGGCACCGAGGCCGCGCAGCACCCCGAGTGCGTCGGCGAGAGCGTCGGAGGGCAGTGGGTCGATCAGGCTCAGGCCGTCACCGCCTGGCGCTCCCCAGCTGGCGAGCAGCAGGGCGGCATCGGCGAGGTCGCTGGTGGCGATCTCGGGTGCGGGCCGGGCCGGAGCCGCGGAGTAGGTGCGCTCGTCGATGCACCGGATCACGGTCCCCGGCCCCTGCCGGGTGGCTCGACCGGCCCGCTGGATGGAAGACGACCTTGACGATCCGACGGTCACGAGCCCGGTCATGCCGCGCGCGGCATCGCGGCGCGGATGCCGGGACAGGCAGCTGTCCACGACCAGGCGCACGCCGGGCACCGTGAGCGATGACTCGGCCAGCGAGGTCGTGACGATGATGCGCGGGGGCCTCTTCCGGCCGACGCACGCGCACCACTGCGTCCTGCTCCGCCGCGGGGACCTGCCCGTGCAGCTCGCGCACGTCGAAGCCCTCGGTCTGGCCTCTCAGGCGGCGGGCGATCCCGGCGACCTCGCGAGCGCCGGGCGCGAACACGAGCACGTCGGCGGCCGGGTCGGTCTCGGTCAGGTCCTGTGCAGCGGATGCCGCGGTGCGCGCGACATGGTCGAGGAACGCCCCGGTCACTCCGCGCTGATCCAGCCGGGGTGCGGAGCCGGGCGCCCAGATCTCGGTCAGCGGAAAGGCGGGGACGCGGTGATCCACGACGGGGGCGTGGGCGTCCTCGGAGCCCAGCACGCGCGCCAGGTGCTCCGCGTCGAGGGTGGCGGACATGGCCACGACGACGAGGTCGTCGCGCAGCTCCCTCACCTCGCCGAGCAGCCCGATCAGCAGGTCGGTCTCCAGCGCCCGCTCGTGCACCTCGTCGATGACCACGGCGCCGACGCCGTCGAGGCCCGGGTCGTCCAGCATCCGCCGCAGCAGCACACCGGCGGTGACGAACTCGATGCGGGTATCGGGCCCGACCCGGCGCTCGCCGCGGACGGTGAAGCCCACCCGGTCGCCCAGCGCCGAGCCGTCCAGCTGCGCCAGTCGTCTGGCTGCGGCACGAGCCGCCACGCGTCGGGGCTGGGTGACGACCACTCGGCCGGCGGTGCGAGAGACCAGCAGCGGCGGGACGAGCGTGGTCTTCCCGGTACCCGGCGGAGCGGTCACGACGACTGCGCGCGCGGATTCCAGCGACCGCGCCAGCTCGTCGAGGGCTCGGTGGAAGGACAGGCCCTCCCCGATGCGGTCCAGGTCGAACGGTCGGCGGTGCACGAGTCCATCTTCTCGTGCCCGTCCGGGGCGGGCAGTCCGCTCAGGTGGTGACGACGATCTTCCCGCCCTGGTGCCGGGCGCTCGCGAGATGCGCGTGCGCGTCCGCGATCCGGTCGATCGGGAAGATCCGCTCGATGCGCGGCCGCAGCGCACCTGCGCGCGTGGCTGCGTCCAGGAAGCTCGCCATCCGGCGGACGACGATCGGGTCGAGCGTGTGGTCGAAGCTGCGGTAGCGGCGCAGCGTCACCGGGGCGTAGGGCAGTGGCGCAGGCCGCGGGTCCAGGAAGCCCGCCAGGATCAGCGAACCACCGGGCCGTGTCGCGCGGGCGATGTCGTCGACGCCCGGGCCTCCGACCAGGTCGAGGGCGATGTCGGCGCCGCGGCCCTCGGTGCGGCGGGCGACCGCGGCGACGAGATCCTCCGCATCGGTGGCCACGACGACGGCGGCACCGGCGCGCCGCAGGCTCTCGGATTTCGCGGTGCTGCGGGTGATGGCGATCGGATGGGCGCCGGAGTAGTCGGCGAGCTGGACCGCGGCCCGCCCCACGGCTCCGGATGCCGCGGTGATGACCACCTGGTCGCCGGCCCGCATCCCCGCCGTCTCCACGAGTGCGCCGTATGCCGTGGAGTAGGCGACCCACACCGCGGCCGCCTCGGGGACGTCGAGCTGGGGCGGGCGGGGCAGCAGGCGATCCGTCGGGACGGTGACGTAGTCGGCGTAGGTCCCGTGTGCGGCCGCATCCGGCACGGCGGCGATGATGACCGGATCGCCGACGTGCATGGCGCTCACGCCCGCGCCGAGCGCGTCGACCACTCCGGTGGCCTCGACTCCCAGCCGCGCGCGCGGGAGCGGCACAGGCGCAGGGGCCTGACCGGAGCGCGCCATCACATCCAGCGGGTTGATCGCGAACGCCTCGATGCGGACCCGCACTTCCCCGTCCGCCGGGTCCGGGAGATCGGCGTCGCGGACCTGCAGGACTTCCGGGCCGCCGAACCGGTCGAATTCGATCACGCGTGGCATGTGCACTCCTATCGTCGGGAACTTCTCCACGTTAGGAAGCGAGCGGTTACCTGCTGGTAACCTCTGGTGGGTGCAGAACGACGACCCACGTGCTCAGCTCGTCGATTGCCCCACCCGGCTCGCGACCGAGATCCTCTCCGACAAGTGGGCGGTTCTCGCCCTCTTCGCACTCAGCCGACGGCCTCGCAGGCATGGCGAACTCGTGGATGTGATCGGCGGCGTGTCGCGCAAAGTCCTGACGCAGACGTTGCGCCGCCTTCAGGAGTATGGGCTGGTGGACCGCCGCACCTCCGGTCGCGCGGTCGAGTACAGCTTGAGCGAGATAGGCGAGACGCTCGCGGAGCCGATCGAGGTGCTCACCCGCTGGGCGCAGGACAACAGTGCGGCGATCGTCGAGTTCCAGGAGACAGCGGAGGCGGCGCGGGCGTCCGCGTCCGGTCCGCGCACGCCTCAGGGATGATGCGGGCGCCGACCGCGAGGGATGCTCGCGATCGGCGCCCGTGCTCACCCGGCGGTCAGTCGGCGGTCACTCGGCGGTCTTCTCCGCCGTCTGCGTGGCAGTCGCCACGGGCGCGCCAGTGGCGGGGGCGGATGCCTGAGCCCGGCCGATGCCCTCGCCGAGCCCCTCGCCGAGGCCGCGGCCGATGGCCTGTCCCTGGATGATGGCGGCGAGGTCGAGGCCGGTGGCGGAGCTGACGCTGTCGAACACCGAGCGCATCGCTCTGGCGCTGTCGCCGCCCACGACGCTGGAGGCGCCGTCCTCGCCGGAGCCGCCGATGATCGACACGTTGCCGATCGCCGCGTAGCCCTTCGCGAATTCGGACATGATCGACGGCAGCACCTCGAGCACGCGCTGTGACAGGAACGCCTCCTGGTTGGACGCGATGGCCTTCGCCTCCGCCTCGACGGCGGCGGCGCGGGCTTCACCCTCGGCTCGGATCGCCTCGGCCTCGGCATTGGCGCGCACGCGGCGGGCCTCGGCCTCTGCTTCGGCCTGCGCGCGCAGAGCATTGGCCTCACCGGTGGCCTTCGCCTCGGCCGCGGCGGCCTCACCGGCTGCACGCGCCTTGTCTGCCTGCGCCTGCTGCTCGGCGATGCGCGTGCGCGCCTCGGCCTGCTTGACCTGCTCGATCGCGGCAGCCTCAGCGGCCTTCTCACGGGTGAACAGGTCGGCCTGGGCGCGGGTCTCGGCCTCGTACCGCTGCGCGTCGGCGACGCGCTTGACGTCGGCATCCAGCTGAGCCTGCTTGTTCTCGGCCTGCTGCTGCAGAACGGCCTGCTCGGCCTGGGCGCGGGCGAGCTGCTCGGCCTGCTCGGCCTCGGCACGGGCGCGGCCGATGCCGGCGTTCGCGTTGGCGGTGTTGGTGTCGAGCGCGGTCTGCTCGATCAGGTTGGCTTCCTGGTTGGCGATGTTCTTCTGGTTGATCGCACGGTCGGCGTTGGTCTGCGAGATCTCCGCGGCCTGGCGCTTGGCCTGGATCTCGGGCGCACCCAGCGACTGGATGTAGCCGACCTTGTCGGTGATGCCCTTGATCTGGAACGAGTCCAGGATCAGACCCTGATCGGCGAGTTCACTTGAGACGTCGGCGGCGATCTGATCCGAGAACTTCTTGCGCTCGCGCATGAGCTCCACGACGGACAGCGTGGCGACGATGCCGCGCAGCGCGCCCTCCAGCTGCTCGGTGGTGAACTGCTCGATGGCCTTGTCCTGCGAGGCGAAGCGCTCGGCGGCGCGGCGCACGTACAGCGGATCGGAGCCGATCTTCACGATCGCGACGCCGTCGACGTTCAGCGTGACGGAATCCAGTGACTGCGCCTCCGCGTTCAGCAGCACCTGACGCGAGCGCAGCGAGATGATCTCGTGGCGCTGCGTGATCGGGTTGACGAGCGACTTGCCGTTGACGATGACCGTCACGGGCGATTCGCCGAGTTCGGAGCTGGTGCTGCCGTCGGCGTTGATCACCGCGCGCTGCACCTTCTGCTTGCGACCTGAGATGACCAGCGCCTCGTCGGCGCGGGCGACCTTGATCCAGCTGCGTGCGAACAGCAGCAGGATGAGCGCGATGATGATGGCGGCGGCGACGGCGATGCCGACGACGATCAGGATGCCGATGATTCCGGCGATCTCCATAGAAGTACCCTTCCCCTCACAAGGTGTGTTCGGGAACCACCCTGCCAGATTCCTGGTGAAGGGGTGACACAAGGATCCCTGAGCCTCGACCACTGGGTCCCTGAGCCTCGACCACTGGGTCCCTGAGCCTCGACCACCGGGTCCCTGAGCCCGTCGCCTGTAGTGAGCGAGCGGAGCGAGTCGAAGTGAAGGGTCGCGTCAGTTCCCGCGCAGCTTCTGAGTGAGTGCGTACAGGGTCGCCAGCTCCTCGTCATCCAGGCGCGACATCCTCTCGGCGATGGAGCGGCCGTGGCGGGTGGCCATCTGACGGAACGCCCGGGCGCCGGCATCCGTCGCCGTGAGGAGCGCGCCGCGACCGTCCTCGGGATCGACCGCCTTGGTGATGAGCTCGCGGGCGACCATCCGGTCGACCAGGCGCGAGACGCTGGGCTGGCTGATCAGCGAGTTGGCGGTGACGTCACGCAGACGCGCGGTCATCTCGCCGGAGCGCACCACCGTGAGCAGCACGTCGTACTCGGCTTCGGTGATGTCGGCGGCGCTGAAGTCGCCGGACATCTCGGCGAGCAGCTCGTGCTGGGCGCGGAACAGGCTCTCCCAGGCGCGGAGTGCGAGCTCTCGATCGGTCATGACCATCAGCGTAGTGTCGTGCGGCGACATCACGGGCGCAGCGGATGCCGGGCACAAGTAAGGGCCGGTCGGAGAGGCTTCCGGCCGGCCCTTGTCCCTTGCACCAAGAGTGTCCTGCAATCACATGCGGTTCATGCCACAGCAAACATTCACCGTGCGATGAGTGTATAACGGCGAGGTAACGAATGCAACGGTTTGGTCACGGAAATCGTCACTCCGGTCGGCCCACAGTGGCGGGCACGCCGTCGAGCCGCTCCCGCGCCTGCATGATCAGGACGTCGGCGAGATCCCGCATCGCCGTCAGCTCGCGGACGCGACGGTCGAGCACTTCACGTCGTCGCAGCAGCGCATCGACCATTGCAGGCGTGGTGCGATGAGTGCATGCGCACGGCATCATCGTCGCGATGGTCGCGCTGTTCAGGCCGGCGGCGAGGAAGTACTGGATGAGGATGACGTGGTCCACGGAGTCGTCGCCGTATTCGCGCATCCCGCCTGGCGTGCGCGTCGGAGCAAGCAGCCCCTGCTCCTCGTAGTACCGCAGCGAGCGAGGGCTCGTGCCGGTGCGGCGTGCGAGCTCGGCGATCCTCATGGCTTGACCCTCACACCGGTGTCAGCTCCTACTCTTCCTGACATGAACATCGAGAACTCCACCGCACTCGTCACCGGCGCCAACCGCGGGCTCGGGCGCGTCTTCACCCGCCAGCTGCTCTCCCGCGGAGCCCGCGCGGTGTACGCCACCGCGCGGCGCCCGGAGACCCTGGATGCGCTGCGCGCCGAATACGGCGACCGCGTGCGCACGCTGGCCGTCGACATCACCCGCGAGGAGACCATCCAGGCAGCCCGCGACGCCGCGGCCGACGTGGACCTGCTCGTCAACAACGCCGGGATCGCGACCGGCACCCCGCTCGTCACCGGTGAGCTCGACGCCGTGCGCGCCGAGCTGGACACGCACTTCTGGGGCACGCTCAGGATGACCAGGGCCTTCGCCCCCGTGCTCGCCGCGAACGGCGGCGGGGCGATCATCAACGTCATGTCAGCGCTCTCCTTCATCTCGGATGTCGGCCACGGGGCGTACGCCGTGGGCAAGGCGGCCCAGTGGCAGCTCACCAACGCGGTGCGCCTCGAGCTCGCTGCACAGGGCACTCACGTGCTGGCCGTGCACCTGGCCGCTACGGATACCGACATGATGGCGGGCATCGACATTCCCAAGAACGGCCCGGAGGTGGTCATCTCGGCCGCGCTCGATGCGCTCGTCGAGGGTCGTCTCGAGATGCTCGACGCCCAGACGGCGGGCATCAAGCAACTGCTCTCGAGCGCACCGGAGCGGATCTACCCGCAGCTCGCCGACGTCGCGCACTGATGCGGCCGCCGCTTCATCCGTCTTGTCGGGCATCGCCCTGACGCGGCATCCGCCATGCACCGGTCGCGTTCCGCGCGCGCCGTCTCGACGAAGCGCTGCACCGCCCCGGATTGCCCAGCCGGTCGAACGCGGTGTCCAGGTGCTGCTCGAGAGCGCGAAGGTACTGACCGTGCACATTGAACATCGCCGACCCGAGCGGGTCTCCGAACGCCCTGAGGTCCGCCTGCCCCCGCAGCGTCAGCTCGGCCGGCTGGTCATCGTCCAGCTCTCCCATGAGCCGGAGCGCCTCCGCCCGCGACGGCGCGCGATGCCAGCCCGCAGGATGCGCCGCGCGCATCCTCTCGCCGGCAACATCACCGGCGCCGACCTCGTGATCGACGGCGGCCTCACCACGCAGCCGTGACGGGAGCGCGCACGCACCAGGTGATGCGAGGGTCCGCCGGCGCGGCGGGCACACCGGGCCTTCGGAAGAGGTCAGGCCCGGGCTGCGATTCCGGAGGCATCCACCCCAGACGGCAGCGCCCCGAAGAGGTGCCCGTAGGTCGCACCGTCGCCCAGTCGGGAGGCGACGAAACCGTCCGCGACTGCGGCCGGGGCGGTGCGCAGCAGCAGGGACGCCTGCAATGCCAGCGCCATGTCGGCGACCAGCCGTCTGGCCTGCGTCTCCGGTGCGGGGGAGGAGAGGATGCCGCGGGCGAGCCCCCGCATCCGCCCGAGGTGCGCATCGAACCGGGCATCCGTCCCCGAGGCCAGAGCGACTTCCGCGTCGAACGCCTCGAACGACTCCGGCTCGCGGGTCAGGGCGCGCAGCACGTCCAGGGCGATCACATTGCCCGAGCCCTCCCAGACCGCCATGACGGGCTGCTCGCGATAACGCAGCGCGAGCGGGAAGTCCTCGGTGATGCCGTTGCCGCCCAGGCACTCCAGCGCCTCGGCGGCGTGCGCTGGACCGCGCTTGCACACCCAGTACTTCATGACCGCGGTTCCCAGCCGTCGGAACGCCGTCTCCTGGTCATCGGCGTCCACGTCGTACGCCCGTGCGAGGCGCAGCGCGGCGGCCGTCGCCGCCTCGGTCTCCAGCTGCAGATCGGCCACGACGGCCGTCATCGCAGGCTGATCGATCAGCATCCGCCCGAACGCGGCACGATGCCGCACATGCCAGGCCGCCTCGGCCGTCGCCTGCCGCATCCCCGCGGCAGAGCCGAGAATGCAGTCCAGCCGTGTGTTCGCGACCATCTCGATGATCGTCCGCACGCCCCGGCCCTCCTCCCCGACCAACCGCCCGATCGCTCCCTCGTACTCCACCTCGCTGGATGCGTTCGACCGGTTGCCCAGCTTGTCCTTCAGTCGCATGATCCGGATGCCATTGAGTGTGCCGTCCTCCAGCATTCGCGGCAGCAGGAAGCACGACAGCCCGCCGGGGGCCTGCGCGAGCACGAGGAACGCGTCGGACATCGGGGCCGAGCAGAACCACTTGTGGCCGGTCAGCGCATACCGTCCATCGCCCAGTGGCGCTGCCGCTGTGGTGTTGGCGCGCACATCCGAGCCGCCCTGCTTCTCGGTCATCGCCATGCCGAACAGCGCACTGCTCTTGCCGATGCGCAGTGCGCCGTCGTACTCGGTCGACAGCATCCGCGGCATCCATTCGGCGGCGAGATCATCGTTCGCGGCGATCACCGGCACAGCGGAGTGCGTCATCGAGATCGGGCACGCGTGCCCCGGCTCCACCTGTGCGAACAGCATGAACGCCGCTGCGCGGGCGACGCCGGCGCCGGGACCCGGGCTGGCGAACGCGCCGGTGTGCGCTCCGGCTGCGACGGCCGCGCCGATGATGCGGTGATACGACGGGTCGTACTCGACCTCGTCGATGCGGAAGCCCCACCTGTCGTGCGTGTGCAGCACCGGCTCATGGCGGTCGGCTCGTCGGGCATCCGCCTGGAACTCCGCCCCGCCCACCAGCCGGCCGACTCCGCCCAGCTGCTCGTGCGCCCAGCCGGCGTCGTAGCGCGCCACGCCCTCGACCAGGGCCGGGTTGACCGCGTATTCGTCCAGTCCGACCCGGGGCGGCGCCTGATTGGCGACGATGTGCGTGCTCACGATTCCTCCTCGACGGCGCTGCGGGTTCGCCGGAGCCGGAGCCGGAGTCGGAGCCGGTGGCGGTGGGTCTCATCGGCCGTCGATCTCGATGCAATCACTGACCGTCCGCCGAGACAAGGGACCCTCACCGGCGCCGGGGCGGCGCAACCGCCTTCCCCTCCGAAACCGGTCGTGATAGACAACGCCCATGGGCCTGCGCGCGTGGTACCGATCGACCGGGGCGGATCTGCCGTTCCAGAGCCCGTTGCCCGCGCATCCGGGGGTCGCGATGGAGGGCTACTTCTGGCGCATCACCGATCCCGCGACCGGCCGGGTGATGATCGCCCTGAACGGCGTCAACCTCGGCCCGAAAGGGCCATGGGCGACCCTCGGGTTCGCCGCGCATCCGAGCGGGTTCCTGCGCGTGGACGCGCATCGGACGGCATCCGCCGACCCGACCCGTGTGGGCGCCCATGCCGGCGACGCCTTCCATGGCGACGACCGGAGGCTGTGCGTCGACCTCGGACCCGATGCCCGCCTCGACGTGACGATCAGCGACCCGCTGCCCTGGTCACACCGTGCGTTCGGCGGATCGAGCATCTTTCAGGCCGTGCCGGCGCTGAACCAGTACTGGCATCCGTGGCTGCTCGGCGGGCGGGTCAACGGCACCGCACGTCTGGGCGATGAGACCTGGCAGCTGCGCGACGCGCAGATCTACGCCGAGAAGAACTGGGGCCGGGAGGGGTTCCCCGATTCCTGGTGGTGGGGGCAGGCGCAGGGATTCGAAGAACGCGACGCGTGCGTGGCGTTCGCGGGCGGGCAGATCCACGCGGGGCCATTACGCACCGAGGTGACGGGACTGGTGGTGCGGCTGCCGGGCGGGCGCGTCATCCGGCTCGGCAACCCCGGCGTCAGCCCGGTGCACGCGGTCGCCGAGGATGAGAGGTGGATGCTGCGGGGCCGGGGCTTCGGATGGACGATCGACATCGACGGGACGGCACCGCGGGGCGCATCCCACATCCTGCCGGTGCCGCTGCCGTCTCAGGAGCGCAACACCGCGGGCGCACTCGAGCACCTCGCCGGAGTGCTCGAGGTCACGGTGCGGCGACGTGGTCGCGTCGTCTGGGCGGGGCGCTCCGCGCTGGCGGGGCTGGAGCACGGCGGGCTCGAGCGTGCGCGGGCCGAGCTGGTGCGCCGCGGGCTGGATCCGGCGGCGACCCATGCCCCGCCTGTCACCGGCTGATCGGGGAGCGATCACCCGGAGGGATCAGAACACCGGAACCCCGTCGCGCACGAGCCTCCAGTTCTCCACGTGGAAGTCGGCGGGATCGATCACTCCCGCAGCCGTGGCGTACGCGACGATGGCCTCTCGGATCGCGACCTGCGCGTTGTACACCACGGGTGCCGTGGTGACGTGCGGGAAGCCGCCGCCGCCGGACTGGCGGTAGTTGTTGATCGCCACGACGAACCTCGCGTCCGGATCCACGGGCGCACCGTCCCACGACAGGTTCAGGATGCGCGACCCGACCGGCTGTGCGATGTCCACGTCGTAGGTCACGCCCGAGAACTGGTCGTAGTTGTAATCCGGGGTGCCCAGCGCTCGGGTCCAGCTGTCGGGCGCGACGGGAGCAGACGACGCCACCTGCGCGAAGTACTTCGCCGAGTACTCCAGGTAGTCCTTGATCTGCGCGCCGCTGAGCACCGAGGCCATCGATGGAACCACTGCGGGAGACGTGCGGGAAGAGACTTGCGGTGAACGTCGGATGACGGAAAGTCCTAACCTGATGCCATGAGCGAAGCAGTCGAATACATCGTCACAGGGCTGGACGGCACCGATGAGGGCGCACCCGGTCGGCGTCTGGCCGTGCGCGCCGAGCACCTGGCCGGGGCGCAGCGCCTGGCGGATGCCGGCGTGCTGCGCAGCGCCGCCGCGCTGGTCGACGACGGCGGGGCCATGATCGGCTCGTCGCTGCACGTCGAGTTCCCCGACGAGGACGCGTTCCGCGCCTGGTACGACGCGGAGCCGTACATCACCGGCGGCGTCTGGAAGGACATCACCATCCAGCCGGTGAAGTTCTTCCGCCCGGCGGCCTGAATCCCGACATCCGCTCTCGGCTCTGGCTGCCGCGCCGCCCGCGGGCTAGGGTCTCATCATGAGCGAGAAGCAGAACCTGCAGGGTCGTCGGTGGCTGCTCGGCATCACGCTGATGGCGGCGGAACAGGCGCCGAGAATCCTCCAGGTCTGCGCGGCGACCGAGGGCGATGACGCCGCCTTGAATCGCGCGCTGTGCGCAGAGCTGGACATCAGTCCCATCGACGCGGAGGTCATCCTCTCGCTGCAGGTGCGCAGGTTCTCGCCGGGCTCCATCGCGCGCATCCGCGCCGACCTCGCGCACATCGAGAGGCGCCTCGAAGTCGTGGCGGATGCGTGAGTCGTCCTTCTAAAAAATATAAGACTTGCATTTAGAAGCCCTTCGGGTGTCTCATAGAGGGAGAAGACGGCACGGAGGGTGGCCATGAGCATGACAGCGATTCACGACGGCAGCGCACGGGAAGTGCGCGATGACGCGCCCCAGCGGACGCGCATCGAGGCAGTTCCCCGAGCCGTCGACCTGGCCGCCGCCGAGCAGGCCGGACGGGCGTTCCTGAAGGCCCTGGGCATCGATCCCGACGACCCCGCCGCCCCGGACATGGCCCGCACGCCTCGCCGCTTCGCCGAGGCCTATGCCGAGCTGATGTCGCCGGAGCCATTCGACTTCACCACGTTCGCCAACTCCGAGGGCTACGACGAACTGGTCCTCGTCCGAGACATCCCGGTGCACTCGATCTGCGAGCACCACCTGCTGCCGTTCACCGGCGTCGCGCACGTGGCCTACCTGCCCGCAGATCGAGTCGTGGGCCTGTCCAAGCTGCCGCGCATGGTGGACTACTATGCCCGCCGCCCGCAGACCCAGGAGCGCCTGACCGTGCAGATCGCCGACGCGCTGGCAGCCCGCCTGCAGCCCCGCGGCATCGGCGTGGTCATCGAGGCCACGCACACCTGCATGACCCTGCGCGGCGCCCGCGCCACCGGATCGAACACGTCGACGTCGGCGCTGCGCGGCATCCTGCGCGACGACCCGCGTTCGCGCGCCGAGTTCCTCTCGCTCGCCGCGGATCGCACGCGCTGAGCCCACAGACACACAACAGAGCACCGAAGGAAGGACACAAGATGACCATCGCGATCGTCGGCGGAGGACTCGCAGCCGCCACTGCAGCAACGGAGCTTCGTGAGAAGGGGTACGACGGGGAGGTCGTCATCTACTCCGCTGAGGACCACCTTCCCTACGAGCGTCCGCCGCTCTCCAAGGAGGTGCTGCTGGGCAGCAAGCAGGTCGAAGAGGCACAGGTGCACGATGCCGCGTGGTACACCGCGAACAACGTGCAGCTGGAGCGCGGCGTGAAGGTCGTCTCGATCGACCCGGCCGCGCACACCCTGCGCGCCGAGCCCGTCGCCGGCGGCGAGAGCACCGAGCACTCGTACGACAAGCTGCTGCTGGCCACCGGGGCCTCGCCCCGGCACTTCCCTGTCGCCGACAAGGTCTCGAACCCCGTCTACCTGCGCACCGTCGAGGACAACGCGCGCCTGCTCGAGGCTCTCAAGCCCGGCGCCAAGGTCGTCATCGTCGGCGCCGGCTGGATCGGCCTGGAGGTCGCATCGGCCGCACGTCAGAAGGATGCCGAGGTGACCGTCTACGAGGTCGCCGACCTGCCGCTGGTGGCGGTCCTCGGCCCGGAGGTCGCGACGCTGTTCGCCGACCTGCACCGCGCCCACGGCGTGGATCTGCGCCTGGGCACCCCCGTCACCGAGGAGGCCATGGCCGCGGCCGACCTCGTCGTGGTCGGCATCGGCGCCATCCCCAACATCGAACTGGCCGAGGGTGCCGGATTGGAAGTGGACCGCGGCGTGCTGGTCGATGAGACCCTGCGCACCTCCGACCCCGACATCTACGCGGTCGGTGACATCGCGCTGCAGCAGCACCCCGTGCTGGGCCGTCGCATCCGCGTGGAGCACTGGGACACCGCCATCGAGCAGGGCAAGGTCGCCGCGCACAACCTCGCAGGCGGCAGCGAGCAGTACTCGCACCTGCCGTACTTCTTCACCGACCAGTACGACCTGGGCATGGAGTACTTCGGCAGCGTCGGACCCGACGGCTACGACCGCGTCGACATCGAGGGCAACACCGACGTCGCGAACGGCGGCGCGTTCCGCGCCTACTGGGTCAAGGACGGCATCGTCCGCGCGGCCATGCACGCGAACGACTGGGACGCGTCCGACGCTGTCCGTGACAGCATCGGCACGTCTCGATGACATCGGCCGAAGGAACGGATGCCGGTACGGCGAGCCTGCCTGGGTCGCTGAGCCGGTCGAAGCGTCGCCGCATCGGCATCCGTGACTTCGACTTCTCGCGTCAGGTCGCGGTGATGGCCGTGATCAACCGCACGCCCGACTCGTTCTACGACAAGGGTGCCACGTTCGCTCTGGATCGCGCCGTGGAGAGCGCGCTGCGTGCGGGCGATCAGGGCGCCGACTGGGTGGACATCGGGGGCGTGCCGTTCGGGCGCGGCCCGGTGGTCACCACCGCCGAGGAGATCGACCGCGTGGCGCCCGTGGTGGCCGCCATCACCGCCGCCCGCCCCGAACTGGTCATCTCGGTCGACACCAACAACGCCGAGGTCGCCTCCGCGGCGATCGACGCGGGTGCCGCGGTGATCAACGACACCAGTGGGCTGGGCGACCCCCGTATGGCCGACGTGATCGCGAAGAGTCAGGCGCACGTCGTCATCACCCACAGCGTCGGTCCGCCGCGTGCCGAGAAGCCTGCCGCGCACTTCGACGACGTGGTCGGCGAGGTGCGGGCCTTCCTCGTGGAGAGGATGGCACGGGCCGAGGCCGCAGGGGTCCCGCACGAGCGGCTGATCATCGACCCCGGTCACGACCTCGACAAGAACACGCTGCACACGTTGGAGATCACCCGCCGGCTGGACGAGATCGCCACGATCGACGCGCCGCTGCTGGTGGCCGTGTCCAACAAGGACTTCATCGGCGAGTCGCTCGACCGCCCGCAGGGCGAGCGCCTCTCGGGATCGCTGGCGGCCATGACCGCGTGCATCCTCAGCGGGGCGCGGATCGTGCGCATGCACGACATCCCGCAGACCGTCGACGCGGTGCGTATGATCGAAGCGATCCAGGGGTGGCGGCAGCCGGTCAGGCTCGAGCACAACACGCACCCCACGCACAACGTCTGACAGGCTGGAGGCATGGTTGACGATGGTGTGATCGACCGGATCTGGCCGGATCCGGCATCAGCTCTGGATGATGAGGCGCTGCTGGCGCAGACGGCGTTCCCCGCTGCGGACACGTGGCTGCGCGTGAACTTCGTCGCCAGTGCCGACGGGGCGGCCACTCGCGAGGGGCGGTCGGGCACGCTGGGCGATGCCGCCGACCGGCGGATGTTCGAACTGCTGCGCAGGGAGGCCGACGTGGTGCTGGTCGGCGCCGGCACCCTGCGCGACGAGGGCTACGGCGGCTTCCGTCTGGACGACGCATCCGCCGCATGGCGGATGGATGCCGGGATGCCCGCGCATCCCGTGCTGGCCACGGTCAGCCGGAGGCTGGCGCTCGATCCCGCATCGGAGTTGTTCACGGACGCGCCGGTGCGGCCGATCGTGTACACCACGGCATCCGCTCCTGCCGACAGACGAGAGGCTCTGGGGGCTGTCGCCGATGTCGTTCTGGTGGGGGAGAAATCGGTCGACTTCGCGCTGATGCGCTCGGATCTGGCGTCTCGCGGCCTGCGGAGGATCCACTCCGAGGGCGGTCCGTCGCTGTTCGGCGCGCTGCTGGCGGCCGGTGCAGTGGATGCTCTGCATCTGACCCTCGCCCCGGCTGTGGACTCCGGGGATGCCGGCCGCATCGCGCGGGGCCCGTTCACTCCCGCCTCGGCGCGTCTGTCGTCGGTGCTGCGCGCCGGCGACGAGCTGCTGCTGCACTACCTGCTCTGAGGCTGGGCGGCCCTGCTGCGGACCTGGTCGCGCTGCGAGTCCGGGTCCCTGAGCCTGTCGAAGGGGCGCCCCGGCGTGTCCCCGCCCGCGGGTAGCCTCGGAGCATGAGCTTCCGCGGCAGCATCCAGACGCCGGTGCGCGCTGTCGGCGTGGAGAGCGACGGCGCTGCCATCACACGTGTGTTCTGGGTGCGGGAGGCGGAAGAAGAGGATGCCGGTGAGCCCGACGATCTCGTGCGCGAGGCACTCGCGCAGCTCGACGCCTACTTCGCGGGGCACCTGACGGCGTTCGACGTGCCGTTAGACCTGGGCCGCCAGACCGAGGCCACCCGCGCGGTGCTCATGACACTGTACGACACCGTCGGCCATGGCGAGACCGTCACCTACGGCGAGCTGGCCGCGCGCAGCGGCACCACCGTTCCCGCCCGGGGCATCGGCTCGATCATGGGCGCCAATCCCATCCCGATCATCGTGCCCTGCCATCGCGTGGTGGCCGGCGACGGGCTCGGCGGCTACTCCGGCGGACGCGAGGGCGAGGGGCTGCTCACCAAGCGGTGGCTGCTCGAGCACGAGGGTGCTCTGCCGACCGCGCTGTTCTGAGCGGTGCGTGCGGTCAGCCGAAGGCCCGCGTGAGCTTCCGCGGATTGCACACCTGGCGGATGCCGCGGATGCGGCCCGCCGTGTCGAACTCGAGCGTCAGCACATCCGTGCGGCCGGAATGCGTGAGGGCGAAGCCCGGCTCGCCGTTGACCTCCAACGAGGCGATGGCGACCGTGCTGCCCTGCGCCTTCGCTTTGCCCAGCACGCCCGCATAGAAGCGGTGCACCTTCTCGGCTCCGAAGATGGGGTTGCGGGTGGCCGACACCACGCCGCCGCCGTCGGTCCACAGGATGGCGTCATCGGTCAGCAGCGCCATCAGAGCGCCGAGGTCGCCCGCTTGCACGGCATCCACCAGGGCATCGAGCGCCCGTGGGGCCGCAGCGCGCGGATGTGCGGCATCCGCATCCAGGTGCAGCCGGCGCTCGCCGCGCGAGATCAGCTGGCGCACCGCCGCCGGCGACTTCTCCAGGATCTCGCCGATCTCGGTGGCGGGCATCCCGTACGCCCGGTGCAGCACGACCGCCGCACGAGCCTCGGGTGTCAGCTGCTCGGCGAGGTGCAGCAGCGCCAGCGAGAGCATCTCGCGATCGGCCACGGCATCCTCGGGCAGGCGCGAGGTCGCGACCGGCTCGGGCAGCCAGTGCCCCGTGTAGTCCTCGCGGATGCCGGCCTGCGAGCGCGCCCGGTCGATGGACCGGCGCACGCAGGTGGTGGTGAGCCAGGCCGGCCAGGAGCGCACGAGCTCGGCATCCGCCTTCTCGGCGCGGAGCGCGTCGATAGCGACCTCCGAGACGACGTCCTCGGCGTGGCCGAAGTCACCCAGCATCCGGTACGCGATACCGATCAGGCGACCCCGCTCCGCCTCCCACGCGCGGGTGGCGGCGGTGGGCGGGGTCATGTCTTCACGCTACCTCGGATGCCGGGGTCGGGACCGGCCTGAACGACGTCAGGCGATCGGGTGCTTGTCGTCCAGCGGCGGCTGCATCTCGGTGGCGATGGCGATGCGGTTCCACACGTTGATGGTCGCGATGGCCATGATGATGCCGCCCAGCTCACCCTCGGTGAAGTGCTCGGCTGCGGCGTTCCAGATCTCGTCGGTGACGGTGTCGGGACCGAGCTTCGTGACCGCATCGGTCAGCGCGAGGGCGGCCAGCTCCTTCGGCTCGAACAGGTTCTTGGCGTGCTGCCAGGCGCCCACCGCGTGCAGCACGCGCTGCGGAATGCCGTGCTTCGCACCGTCGGTGGCGTGCATGTCCACGCAGAATCCGCAGCCGTTGAGGATCGATGCGCGCAGCTTGATGAGCTCGTACAGTCGCTTGTCCACGGCCTTGCTGGAGTACGCCTCCATCCCGAGCACCGCGGCGTAGCCGAGCTTGTTGGTGCGTGCCATGTCGATCCTGGTCATGATGTTCCTTCCTCCGGGCATCACTCGACGCCCTCATCAGTACTGTCGGATCATCTCGCACGGGTGTGACATCGGCATCCGTTTTGCGCCCGCCTTCGGCATCCGCTCGTCATCCGGCCTCGCGCACGACGCGATCCTGCGACAATGGAAGACCCCGAGCGATCCACCGAGGAGTCCTCTTGCCCAGCAGCGATATGCGGTACGTCTCCACCCGCGGCGGCATGGCGCCGCGGCCGTTCAGCGAGACCCTGCTCGAGGGGCTCGCACCCGACGGCGGCCTGGCCGTGCCCGAGGAGATGCCGTTCGTCGACGCCGAGACGCTGGAGCGCTGGCGCACGCTGACCTACCCGCAGCTGGCCGCCGAGGTGCTGGGTCTGTTCGCCACCGACATCCCGCGCGAGGACCTGGCTCGAATGACGGATGCCGCCTACGCAGGTTTCCCCGACGAGGTCGTGCCGCTGCGTTCGATCGGCGGCGGCATCACGCTGGTGGGCCTCTCCGAGGGGCCGACGCTGGCGTTCAAGGACATGGCCATGCAGTTCCTCGGCCAGGTGCTCTCGTACGTGCTGGAGCGCAAGGACCAGGTGCTCAACATCGTGGGCGCCACCTCGGGAGACACCGGATCCGCAGCTGAGCACGCGCTGCGCGGCAAGGATCGCGTCGCGGTGTTCATGCTGTCTCCGCAGGGGCGGATGAGCACGTTCCAGCGCGCGCAGATGTACTCGCTCGACGACGCCAACGTGCACAACATCGCCGTCGAGGGCGTGTTCGATGACTGCCAGAATCTGGTCAAGCGCCTCTCCGGAGACTTGGACTTCAAGCACGCACAGCACCTGGGCGCCGTGAACTCCATCAACCTCGGGCGCATCGCCGCCCAGGTCGTCTACTACTTCTGGGCCTGGCTGCGGGTGACGGATGCCGTGGAGCCGGAGCAGCGTGAGGGCTTCGAGGTGTCCTTCGCGGTGCCGTCGGGCAACTTCGGCAACATCCTCTCCGGCTTCTTCGCCAGGAGCATGGGCGTGCCGATCCGTCGCCTCGTGCTGGCGGCCAACGAGAACAACGTGCTCGACGAGTTCTTCCGCACCGGCATCTACCGGCCGCGCTCGGCCGCGGACACCTTCGCCACCTCCAGCCCGTCGATGGACATCTCCAAGGCGTCCAACCTGGAGCGCTTCATCCACGCGCTCGTCGGGCGCTCCGCGTCGGGGGTCGTGGACGCCTGGGCGGCGCTGGACCGCGACGGGTTCTTCGACTTCTCCGCCGAGCAGCCGCGCTTCGAGAGCGAGTTCGGCATCGTCAGCGGCACGTCCACGCACGCGGACCGCGTGGCCACCATCCGAGCGGTGCACGAGGAGTCCGGCGAGATCATCGACCCGCACACGGCCGACGGCGTGACCGTCGCCCGGCAGTACGTCGAGCAGGACGTGCCGATGCTCGTGCTGGAGACCGCCAAGCCGCAGAAGTTCGCCGAGACCATCGCCGAGGCCATCGGCGTGGAGCTGGAATACTCGCCCGAGCTGCAGCGGATGCTGGATGCCCCGCAGCACGTCACGGAGATGGCCGACGACGAGCAGGCGCTGCGCGCGTTCGTCGCGGAGCACGCCCTGCACTGACCCGCCGGGTGTGGTCGGCGCACGGCATCCGTCTCGGGTGACAGTCTGGGGGCCGACACGCCAGATCGGGGGCCGTTCTCACCGGACCCGGCCGACATGTGGCGTGTCGGCCCCCGATTCGTATCGGTGCCGGCTGCCCCGTGCGCGCCGAATAGGCTGAGCGGATGCAGCATGAGAGCCCCGTGCGCCCCGGTATCGCCGACCGCCTGTCCAGGATGATCCAGTTGCCGACGGTCTCGGCGGAGTTGGAGCAGCGCGGGCATGACCCGTTCGCGGCGTTCGAGGCGCTGCTGGGCGAGCTGTACCCGCTCGTGCACGAGCGCCTGACCCTGGAGAAGCACACCGACTACGGGCTGCTGTTCCACTGGAAGGGGCGGGATGCGGCATCCGATCCGGTGGTGCTGATGGCGCACTACGACGTCGTGCCGGTCGGCGAGTCCGACCCGTGGACGTACCCGCCCTTCGAGGGGCGCATCGCCGAGGGGCGCGTCTACGGACGCGGCGCGCTGGACGACAAGGGCCCGCTGATCGTCGTGATCGAGGCCGTCGAGAACCTGCTGGCAGCGGGGTTCACACCGGCCCGCGACGTGTACCTCTCGTTCGGCGGCAACGAGGAGACCTTCGGCACTGCGGCTCTGGCCATTGCGGATGCGTTCCGCGCGCGCGGCATCACTCCCTGGCTGGTGCTGGACGAAGGCGGAGCCGTGGTCGACTCGCCCCTGCCGTTCGTGCCGGGCGGCGCCGCGATGATCGGCGTGGGCGAGAAGGGCATCGTCACCCTGCGGCTGTCGGCACGGGGCGACGGCGGCCACGCGTCCACCCCGCCGACGCTCACGGCGGTGCGCCGCGTCGCGCGCGCGGTGGACCGTCTGGACCCGTCGATGTTCCGGGCGCGAACGCCGAAAGCCATCAATCGGATGCTGGCGCAGTTCGCCACGCGCACGCCCGGAGCGGCGGGGCTCGGCCTGAAGATCCTCAGCCGGATGCCGGCGATCACCGCCGCCGTGTTCTCCCGGCTCGGCGGCGAGCCGGCGGCACTCGTGCGCACCACGGTCGCCGCCACCATGCAGTCCGGCGGCACGGCCGCCAACGTCATCCCGTCGCAGGCATCCGCCACGATCAACCTGCGCCTGGCGCTGGGCGAGACCGTCGACGGCACCGTGCTGCGCATGCGCGACCGCATCGACGACCCGCTGGTGGCCATCGAGGTCGTCGACGGATCCGGTCCCTCTCCGGAGTCACCGGCGGGCGGGGCCCAGTGGGAACTGCTCGAGCAGGCGCTGAGCGTCTCGCATCCCGGCATCCCGGCCACCCCGTACGTGATGATGGCCGCCACCGACTCGCGGCACTTCCACCGCTTCTCGCCTGCCGTCTACCGCTTCGCGCCGCTGACGATGACCGGCACGCAGCGTGCGGCCATCCACGGCGTCGATGAGTATGTCGAGATCGACGCGCTGGCGCAGGGGGAGCGGTTCCATCGTGCGCTCATCGAGCGACTAGGGTGAACTCACCCGGTAGCCGACCTCGGGTCTCCGACCCCGTGCGGTGTCGCTGAGCCTGTCGAAGCGCCGAGCGGCTCTTCGACAGGCTCAGGATCCATTGGCGGGACCTGCGAACGAGTTCACTTGAAGGAGAGGCGCGATGACGCGCACAGCACCCACCCGCGTGACCCTCGGCGCGCTCGCCGGCGTGGTCGGATTCCTCGCGTTCGTCGAGTTCACCAGCGGGGTGCTGCAGGGCTACTACACGCCCATGCTCAGCGACATCGCCCGGCACTTGGGCATTCACGACGCCGACGTGAACTGGCTGGAGGGGTCTCAGCTGATGCTCTCGGCGCTGGTGGTGCCGGCCTTCGCCAAGCTCGGCGACATGATCGGGCACAAGCGGATGCTGCTGATCTCCACGGCGCTGACCGGGGCGGCCGCGTTCGTGCTGCCGTTCACGGCGTCCTTCGTGGTGTTCCTGATCGGCTGGGCGCTGATGGGGTTCTACGTCGTGTGGCTGCCTTTGGAGATCGCGCTGATCTGGTCGCGATCGCGGTCTATGCAGGGCCGTTCCGTCATCACGGCCCGCGCGGCGGGGATGCTGGTGGCGGCGCTGGAGACCGGAGCCATCATCGGTGCGCTGGCGGGCGGCGCGCTCATCGACATGCTGCCGCTGTGGATCGTGCTGCTGGTGCCGGCGGTGCTGATCGTGGTGTGCTTCTTCGTGGTGCTGTTCGGGGTGACCGAGTCTCCTGAGCTCACCGGCGGACGCCTGGACACCACGGGCATCGTGCTGATCTCGCTCGCGCTCATCGCCTTCACCGGCGGGCTCAGCCTGCTGCGGCTGCCCGGCGGTGTGACGAGCTTCTGGTCGTGGGGGGTGGTGGTGATCGGCATCCTGCTGGTGATTCCCTTCGTTCGCTGGGAACTGCGCCACGACGACCCGGTGATCGACGTGCGGATGTTCCGCTCGCCCGCGCTGGGTCCGGTCTTCCTCACCGCAGGGCTGTTCGGCGTGAGCGTGCTGGGCGCGCAGGCGCCGCTGTCGACCTTCGCGCGCACCGACCCCGCCGTGTACGGCTACGGACTCGGCACCACGGGCTTCGCCACGTCTCTGATCATCGGCATCTACCTGATCGCCATGATCACCGGGGCGCTGCTGTTCCCCGTGATCGCGCGCCTGACGGCGCCCCGGGTGACACTGATGGGCGCGTCGGTGCTCGTCGGCCTCGGCTTTCTGCTGTTCCTGCCGCTGCACGGCACGTACCTGCAGGTGATCATCAACATGATCATCGTGGGTCTCGGGTCGGGGGCTCTGGTGGCAGCTCTCCCGGCGGCTGCGGCATCCGCTGCCCCGTCGACGCAGACCAGTGTGGCGACGGGGCTGACCAACTCGGTCAAGACGGTGGGCGGGGCGATCGCCTCGTGCGTGTTCGGCATCGCGCTGCTGAACGGCGTGGTGGCCGGCGGTGCGCACGGCACGGCCGGTTCCTTCTCCGGCTACATGACCGTGTGGATCGTGTGCGGCGTGACGGCCCTGGTCGCCGCCGTGCTGCTGGTCTTCGTCCCCAAGCAGGCCTTCACCGATCACGGGGAGGTCGCGGCCGCGTCGTGACATCGGCGGGTGCCGGTTCCGAGACGGGTGCACCGGCACGACTCGGGAACAGCTGCAGGACCGGATCGCGTTTCTCGCCGTGCTGCTGCCCCGCAATCGCGGATCTGTGCCCGACGGATCCCGTTCCGCCCGCTACGCTGGGCCGGTGACTGAGCGCATCCGCAACATCGCCGTCGGCCTGATCGTCCGCGACGGGCACGTGCTGGCCGAGGAGTACCCGGCCACCGAGACGCACGGCGCGTTCCTGCGCGCGATCGGCGGTGGGATCGAGTTCGGCGAGCGGGCGGCCGAGGCGCTGCGGCGAGAATTCCAGGAGGAGCTGGCCGTCGAGGTACAGGATGGCGGGCTGCTGGCCGTGACCGAGAACCTGTTCACTCTCGACGGCCGTCGAGGACACGAGGTCGTGCACGTTTTCGCCTTGCGCAGCGATGAGCTGGAGCGGATGCCCCTGGATGAGCGCCGCGGGAACCTCGACAGCCGATCGACTGCTGGCTGGTGGCCGCTGGACGAACTCGGCGAAGGGAAGCTGCCGTTGTACCCGGAGGGGATCCTCGAACTCGCCCGCGGGCTCGCCTGATTGCTACTGGTCTCTGTCCAGACCGAAGGTGTTCTTCACCAGGGCGCGCACGTCGCGGTCGATCCCGTCGATTCGCCTGTCGACGGCGTCGAACCTGACATCGACGGCGTCGAATCTGGCGTTCATCGCCTCGAACCGCGCGCTCATCTCACCGCGCAGGCCGCCGATCTCGCCGCGCATCTCACCGCGCAGACCGCCGATCTCGGCGCGCATCACCCGCAGGAACAGGGTTGAGACGATCGTGAGCATGCCGCCCATGAGAGCGACGAACGACCCGATCATCGCCCACGTCTGCGCCTCGTTCATCAACAGCATCTCCTCATCGTCGCACCGATGCATCGAGGATGCCACCATCCGCGGACGCCGGCTGCCTGGACGCCCAGGGACTGTGGAGAACTCCTGCGAAGGCCCGGATTGTGGAGAGCAGAGCGGGCCTGCAGGTCAGGCCGCGTCGCGCGGCGGGTTGTGCATGATCTCCAGGCGGATGCCGTTGTCATCTTCGATGAAGCCCGCGTAGTAGCGCTGGGTGAAGCGCGGGTATTCCTTCGGTGCGCGCACCTCGGCCCAGCCCGCGGCGAGCGCGATGTCGTGCACGCGGTCGACCTCGGCGCGGGAGTCGACGGCGAAAGCCAGGTGCTGCCAGCCAACGCGGCCGTGCACGTGAGCGCCCGCCTCGCGTGCCGGGTAGAAGAGGATCTCCGGTTCACCGTCCTTGCGCCAGTACGCATGATCTTCGGCGTCATACGCGCGGAGGTAGCCGAGCGCCTCGAAGATCGGGTTGAACTGCGCGGAGGCCGCGGGTACGTCGTGCACGCTGATGCCGAGATGATCGAAAGTCGCCATCCCCACAGTGTGCAGGATGCCGCCGACATCCGGCACGGGCATCAGCCGCCGGGTGTCACTGCGGCCGGTTCGCGGAGATCATCCAGCTCACGCCGAAGCGGTCGACGATCATGCCGAAGCGGTCGCCCCAGGGGGCGTCGTCGAACGGCATCACCGGGGTGCCGCCATCGGCCAGACCGTCCCAGATCTCCTGCGCGCGGTCGGCGTCGTCGGTGCTGACCGAGACGGAGACGCCCTGCGGCGCCTGGTACTCCATGCCGGTGGGGGTGTCGGAGCCCGCGAGCACCATGCCGTCGTCAGTGGAGAGCCAGGCGTGCATGAGCTTGCCCGCGTCGGCGGGGTCCTGCGGCATGTCGGGGAACATCGAGAACTCGATGAGGTCGAGGGTGCCGCCGAGCACCGACTGGTAGAAGGTCATCGCCTCGCGCGCATTGTCGCGGAACGAGAGGTACGGGGTCAGAACGGACATCGGTTCGCCTTCCGATCGGATGCCGGGGTATCCCGACTCGGTAAGTCTGCGACCCGCGACCGACATCGGCAAGGGGTTCTCAGGAGTCGGCCGTGGGCTGCGGGTCACGCCGAGGAACGCCGGAGCCGGTGCAGGGCGTGCGTGTGTCGTTCTGGTGTCCGGGCTGCACGAATCCCTGCTCGTATGCCATCACGATGGCCTGTATCCGATCGCGTGCGCCGATCTTGGCCAGCAGTCGTGCGACGTAGGTCTTCACGGTCGCCTCGCCGAGGAACAGTTGACGGGCGATCTCCGCATTCGACATCCCGCGCGCGACGAGCTCGAGCACGTCGTGCTCTCGTCCGCTGAGCGCGGCGAAGGAGGAGGCCTCAGTCGGCAGGACTTTGACGAACCGCTCGATGAGCCGCCGTGTCACCGATGGTGCGAGCAGCGCGTCGCCCTCGACCGCTTGGTGGATCGCCGAGATCAGCTGCTCTCTCGGGGCATCCTTCAGGAGGAATCCGGCGGCCCCGGCGCGCAGGGAGTCGAAGACGTACTCGTCGAGGTCGAACGTCGTCAGCACGAGCACCTTGGCGCGGCGCCCCGATTCGGTGATCCGCTGTGTCGCCTGGATGCCGTCCATCCGCGGCATGCGCACATCCATCAGCACGACATCCGGGTCGGTGCGCGCGCAGAGGCGCACGCACTCGTCGCCGTCGGACGCTTCGCCGACCACCTCGATGTCGGGCTCGAGATCGAGGATCAGCCGGAATCCGGTGCGCACGAGCACCTGGTCGTCCGCGATCAGCACGCGGATCATGCGGGGCTCCCCGGGAACGGCAGAATCGCGTGCACGGCGAACCCGCCCTCCGCGGTCGGTCCCGCTTCGAGTCGTCCGTCGAGCTCACGCACGCGCTCCCGCATGCCGGACAGGCCATGCCCCGGTGCCAGCCGGAGTGGACTCGGATCGTCGGATGCTGGTGCCGGGCTCGGCCGGGCGTTGGCGACGCGGATGACCACGGAGGCGGCATCGACGTGGACGGACACGTCGACTGCGGTGCCCGGCGCGTGCCGCCGGGCGTTGGTGAGCGACTCCTGCACGATGCGATAGCCGGCGTTGCCCACCTCCGCCGGGATGCGGGAGACGTCCGGCGGCATGGTCAGCGAGACCGTCATGCCTGAACCTTCAGCGTCTTCCACCAGCGCGCGGATGTCGCCGAGACTCGGTGCAGGGATGACCTCCTCGGCGCGCAGCTGGTCCAGCACCAGACGGATCTCGGCGAGCGAACTCCGCGCGGTCTCGCGGATCGCCCGCACGGGTGCGACCGCCCGCTCCGGCGCCACGTGGAGCGCCGCCTCTGCGGCATCCGCTTGGACGGCGATCGCGCCGAGGCTGTGCGCGATCACATCGTGCAGGTCCCTGGCGATCCGCAGCCGCTCCTCGGCCGTCGCGAGCTGCGCGGCCTCCTGCTGCCGCCGCTCGGCCAGGCTCACCCTGCCGCGCCAGGAGCGGGCCGCTCGGCCCAGCAGCCACACGGAGCCGAACAGCAGAAGGATGAAGACCTGATCGACGCCACCGCGGAAGCCCTCCTCGAACAGCAGTGCCGCGACGAAGACTCCGCCGCCGACCGCCGCGGTCGGTTCGGATGACCATGCCGCGAGCGAGTACATCGCTATCGCATACACCACCAGTGACCACAGGGAACCGGGATCCTGGGACAGCAGCGTCTGCGTGAGGCCCGCGACGACGATGAGCGCGATCATCAGCAGCGGCAGGCGCCGCCGCCATACCAGCGCAAGAGTGCTGATCGCCGCCACCGGCAGGGTGAGAGCCAGAGGGCCTTCACTGGGGTTCCCGGTCAGTGCGCTCGTCACGGCGATGGCGCACAGCAACCCGGCGAGCGCCAGATCAGGGGCGGGGAAGCCCAGAGCGCTGCGCCGCCCGAACCGTGCGAGGACGCGCCGCATGGCACTCATGTTAGCGACGGGCTGCCTGCCGCGTGTCCCCCGTTCGGCCTACACGAAGCCTCCGCTCGGGGGACGACGTTCCGTCATCATGGCGACGCGACGATGAGGGTGAGCGGCGGATGCTGAAGCTCTCGGCAACGAAAGGAAAGCTCTCATGCACACTCGATTCGCCCGCGCTGTCGCGCTCATCGGCCTCGGCGTCGGACCCCTCACCCTCATCATCGCGAACATCGTCCAGTGGCTGATGCAGCCGACTGGGTCCGACACGACACCCGTGGCGGTCGCGCAGCAGTTTCCGACCACCTGGCTCCTGATCGGAATGCTGTCGGTCTTCGGCCCCGTCGTGTGGCTCGCGGGTCTCGCGCCCGTCGCCGACCTGGCGATCGGCCGCGGTGGGCTCGCCACGCGCATCGGTGCCCTGATCACCGGGCTGGGACTCGCGGCCGGCATCGGACACCTCGCGGCGTTCTTCGGCGTCTACGGCACCATCGCGAACGCGCACCTCAGCGTCGACATGAAGGAGGCGGCCAGCAGTGCCGCGGATGGAGAGCCGCTTGGCACCATCCTGCTCGTCACGTTCCTGGTCTGCTACTCGCTCGGTCCGATCATCTTGACCGTGGGATTGCGGGCCGCGCACCGCGTGCCCGTCTGGGTCCCGATCGCGGCGATCGTGACTGCAGGGGCCAACCTGTTCGGCGGTCCGATCGCGGGCGTCGTGCAGCTGATCACCCTGGCCGCGGCCTGGGGGGCCGTGTTCGTGGCAGTCGCGCGGTCGCCGCTTCACACGACCGCGCGACCCGCTGCGGTTGTGGCCCGCTGAGAGGCGCGTGAACGGTGGCATCACGAGGCCGGCGGACTCCGGACGCCGGCCCCGTCATCGCCGTGCACGTCAGCGGTTCCGGTGGTCCTCGGGCGCCATCCGTGCGCCGCGGCGGGGCTCGGGAACCCCGTTCGCGAAGATCAGCCGGATGATCCTCTGCCGGTGGCCCGACCACGGCGCCAGCAGCGCCAGCATCCCCGCATCGTCGGTGCGGCTGCCGGTGAGCGCGAAGCCCACCTCGTGCGCGAGGTGGAAGTCACCCACGCTCACGGCGTCGGGATCCCCAAGGGCGCGGATGCGGGTCTCGGCCGATGTCCACGGCCCGATTCCCGGCAGGCTGGTCAGCACGCGATCACGAGCATCGCCGTCGGGTGCCGCGAGCACGGCGCGACGGATGCTGTCGCCCCGCGCCGCGGAGCGGACGATGGTGCGTGCCTGCGGCGGCTGGACACCCGCACGGTGCAGCACCCAGGACGGAATCCTGTGCCAGACGCCGGCCGGAGGCGCGGCGAACATCGGCCGGGGCGTCGGTCCCGGTGCGCGCTGCCCGAACCGGGAGACGAGATGTCGCCACGCGCCGAATGCCTGCATCCCGGTGACCTTCTGCTCGAGGATCCCGCACATCAGCGCGTCGAGCACGCGGCCGGTGCGGGCCATGCGGATGCCGGGGTTGCGCCGCGCGATCTCCGCCAGCTTCGCATGCGAGGACACGTCGAACCCGGTGAGGTCGTCGTCCGCGCCGCACAGTGCGGGCACCTGGTCGAGGGCTTCACCGGCGCCAGGCCCCCAGGCCGCGGCATGCACACCATCAGATGCCTGTCGCAGGCAGAGGGTCGCGATCCCGGCATCCGTGCGGAACGCCATCCAGAGCCGCCCGTGATCGGCGACCATCGTCGGATCGGTGCCACCCCGGCGCAGCATGCCCACCGTCGCCGCGAGGTCCAGCGGATGCCCGGGACGGTACACGGATTCGCGCGCTGCCGTGGCGGCGTGCAGCGCGGCATCCGTGAATGTCATACCGAAACCCTACGCGCGCCCGCCGACATCACCCGACACCCCGAGTCGTCGGCGACACCCCGTGCTGCGGGCGCCCGTACGCCGGGGTCTCAGCGAGAAGGCGGGGTCTCGGCGACGCGGGTCGGTGCGAGGATCAGAAGCGGTCGGGAGAGGGGGTGCCGTGGCCGTAGCGGATGGTGACGTCGGCGTGACGGTCGAAGCGATAGCCGACGCCGCGGACGGTGCGCACGATGTCCTCGTGGCGGCCGAGCTTCGCGCGCAGGCGACGCACGTGCACATCGATGGTGCGCTCGCCCGGGGCATCCTCCTCGGAGGAGGCCTGCCACAGCGCCGAGACCAGCTCGCTGCGCTCGATGGTGCGGCCCTCGCGCAGCACCAGATACTGCAGCAGCTCGAACTCCTTGTAGGTGAAGGCGGCGGACTCGCCGTCCAGCAGCACGCGCTTGCGGGAGATGTCGACGACGACGCCGGCATCCTCGTCCTTCTCCTCCTCGACGGCGGCGTGCGCCCGGGCGATGGCGCCGGGCTCGTGCAGGGCGAGACGGACGACGTCCAGGTCGCGACCGCCGGCGGACTGCGGGGCCAGCGCGACGGTGGCGTGGGTCTCGGCGTTCGGCGCCAGCTCGGCGAGCGTGCGACGCAGCGCGTCGACCAGCAGCGGCAGGCTCACACCCGACTCGGCGGCCTTGATCTCGTCGATGCCGACGTAGAGGGCGAAACCGCGAGGCGAGCGGATGGAGGGCAGATCGGCGGCGGCGTCAGCGGCGGAGATGATCCGGACCGGGGCGGTGATGGGACGCTCGAGAAGTGCGGAGTTCGACATGATGATGCTCCTCAGGAAGGATGCGAGCCGTCGGGGCTCTGGAGGTGTTGCACGAATGACCGGGATGAGCCGGTAGGGGAATGAGCGCTGCGGGTGGGCGCTCACAGATCCGCCCTTCAAGATGAGAAGGGCGAGACAGACAGATCTGTTCGGTTGCGCCTTAGCAACACATTCGGCAACACATGCCAACGCAGCCGGGCATCATCATGCCGGCAGTCCTGTTCGCCTCCTGGGCGGACAAAGGGCTTGCGCTGGTGGTCATGGGGCTGATTATTTCCCAACATGTCCCTCTGTGTCAAAACGACCCGATCCCGTCGTCGTCACACGACGTAACGTTGTGGTGTGAATCTGCTACCGCATGCGCCCGAGTTCGTGCTGACGGACGAGAAGGATGCCTCGCGCTTCGCGCTGCGGCGAGACGGCGTGCTGGTGAGCGTGCTGGACTACCGCGATGACGGGCGCACTGTGGCTCTGACCAGGGCGTTCACGATTCCCGCGTTCCGCGGGCAGGGCTACGCCGCGCAGGTCGTGGAGGGTGCGGTGGCCGACATCGAGGCTCGCGGCGACCGGAATGTGGATGCGGTGTGCTGGTATGTCGGCGACTGGTTCGAGGCCCACGCCGACAAGAAGTTCCTGCTGCGGGAGCACTGAGACTCCGTCCGCCGCTACGCCGCTCTCACTCGGCTCGGCACGCCTCGGCGTCGATGTCGGAGGCCTTCCGTACGGTGTGAGTATGCGAATCCTGCACACCTCCGACTGGCACATCGGCCGCACGTTCCACGGGCACTCCACGCTCGCGGCACTGGCCGGGGTGCTGCACGCGCTGGTGGCGCAGGTGCGCGAGAACGACGTCGACGTGGTGATCATCGCGGGTGATGTGTTCGATTCGGCCACGCCCGCAGCATCCGCCTACACCCTGCTCGACGAGACCCTGCTCGCACTGCACGAGACCGGTGCGACCGTCCTCATGACAAGTGGCAACCACGATTCCGCTGCGCGTCTCGGATTCCACTCGCGCCTGCTGCGCGACGGCATCCACGTGCTGACGGATCCGCTCTCGATCGCGACGCCCGTCACGGTGGAGGACCAGCACGGTCCGGTGCGGTTCTTCGGCATCCCATATCTGGAGCCGGCCATCGTGCGCGGTCTGTGGGCGGATGCCGTGCTGCGCACGCAGGCGCAGGTGATGACCCACGCCATGGGCCTGGTGCGTGAGGGCATGGCGGTGCACGACGGCCGCTCGGTGGCTGTCGCGCACTGCTTCGCCGCGGGGGTCGACCCCACGGCGGGGCTGGAGCGCGAGGTGCGCCAGGGCGGCCTCGACGTCGTGCCACTGGCGGCGTTCGACGGGCCCGACTACGTCGCGCTGGGCCACATCCACGGACGCCAGCAGCTCAGCGAGCGCGTGCGGTACTCGGGTGCGCCGCTGCACTACAGCTTCGGCGAGCAGCACAAGGAGCGCGGTTCGTGGCTCGTGGAGCTGGATGCCGGTGGTGTCGCCTCCACGCAGTGGCTGGCGCTGCCGGTGCCGCGCGCGCTGGTCACGCTGACCGGCCCGCTCGACGAGATCCTCTCCGACGAGAACGTCGGAGCACACGCCGACGACTGGGTGTGCGCGGTCTACACCGACCCTGTGCCGCAGCACGAGCCCATGCGCCGGCTGCGCGAGCGGTTCCCGTTCTGCGCTCTGGTGCAGCACCAGCCCGAGGGCGCGGATGCCGCCGATGATCGCTCTTACGCGCAGCGGCTGCGCACGGCCGTCGCCGACATCGAGCGCGTCGAGGCGTTCCTCGAGCACGTGCGTGCGGGGCAGGGCGCGACCGAGCGCGAGGCCGAGCTGATCCGAGAGGTGCTCGACGATCGGGTGCGCGCCGAGGCGCTCGTCTGATGCATCTGCATCGTCTGGAGGTCGAGGGATTCGGGCCGTTCCGCGCGCGCCAGCGGGTCGACTTCGACGCGTTCGCCGACGATGGCATCTTCCTCATCGCCGGGCGCACCGGCGCCGGCAAGTCGTCGATCCTGGATGCTGTGTGCTTCGGCCTGTACGGCGGCGTGCCCCGGTACGACGGCGGCGAGAAGAGGCTGCGCAGCGACCACTGCGAACCCGATGACGATACCTCGGTGATGGTGGAGTTCAGCACGTCGGCCGGGCGCTTCCGGGTGACCCGCTCGCCCTCGTACGAGCGGCCGGCCAAGCGCGGCGGCGGCATGACCACGCAGCAGCCCTCGGCGCTGCTGGAGCAGCAGGTCGGTGACGACTGGATCGGCCGCGCAGCCCGCGTGGTCGATGTGGCGCATGAGCTCGACGAGATCCTGCAACTGAGCCAGGAGCAGTTCCTGCAGGTGATCCTGCTCGCGCAGAACAGGTTCGCAGACTTCCTGCTGGCCGACAGCAAGGAGCGTCAGGCACTGCTGCGCAGGCTGTTCGGCACCGAGCGGTTCTCCGACTATCAGGCCCGTTTCGACGAACGGCGCCGCGCGGCCGAGAACGCGCTCAGCTCTCGTCGCGCGAAAGTGGACGCGACGCTCGACGAGGCCGAGCGGCTGACCGCCGAATCCGAGCTGTGGGGCGAGGACGCGGATGCCGCACCCGATACGACGGATGCCCGCATAGAGCGCCTGCGCCGGGCGATCACCCGCGCGGACTACCAGGTCGAACGCTCCGGCACCGAGCGAGCAGCGTCCGAGATGGCGCTCGGCACGGCGGATGCTGCGCTGGCCGAGCTGAAGGAGCAGCGGCAGGGCCAGGTGGATCGTGACCGTGCTCGCGCGGCGCTGGCCGAGCTGGACGCGCAGGCCGAGGAGATCGCCGCCGCTGCGGTCCGGCGAGATCGCGGACGTGCGGCCGAGAGCCTGCGCCCGCTGATCACGGCGGCGGCGCGGGCGCTCTCAGCCGCCGAGGCGGCCGCGCAGGCGGAGGCGGAGGCCATCGGGGCGGCCGTCGTGGAGGGTGTGCCATCACCCGCGGACCTCGTCGCCGGGCCCCCGAGCTCGAATTCCGGGCCTCTGAGCTCGGATCCTGGATCCTTGAGCCCGGATCCTGGGTCCCTGAGCTCGTCGCCTGTACTGAGCGAGCGTCAGCGAGACGAAGTGAAGGGTCGTCCATCCGATCACGCGGATCCCACGTCGCATTACCGCACCTGGGCCGCCGATCGCACGCGCGAGAGCGGTGCGTGGCAGCGTGCGGCCGAACTCGAGGCATCCGCTCCCCAGCGCAGCACCGAGCTCGCGACGTGCCGTGAGGCCGAGCGCGCGCTGCGTGCCGCGCTCGAGGCGATCGACCTCGAGCGCGAGACTCTCCCCGAGCGGCTGACGCAGCTCGCTGCTCGTCGCGACACTGCCCGCACCGAGGGTGTGCTGGCCGGAGCCGCCGCGCGGGCTGTCGCTGATGCCGAGGCACGAGCCGCGGGCGTGCTCGACGTCGAGCGGCTCACGATCGAGCTCGCCGCCGCCGCCCTCGCGGAATCCGAGGCGAGTGATGCGCACACCCGCACTCAGGCGGATCTGTCCGCGCTGCGCAGACGCAGACTCGACGGCTACGCCGGCGAACTCGCCGAGGCGCTGGTCGCGGGGGAGCCGTGCGCGGTGTGCGGTTCCGTCGAGCATCCGTCGCCCGCCGAGCACGTCGATCCGGTGACGGCCGAGGACATCGCTGAGGCGGAGTCTGCGCGCGACGCCGCGGCGAACGCCGAGCGGGCGGCATCGCGCGCTCGCTCGGCAGCGGAGGCGGCTCTTGCCGCAGCCACCGAGCGGGCAGGCGGACGCACCGCCGAGCAGGCCGCAGAAGAGCTCGCACAGGCCCGCACCGCGCATGAGGCGGCGCTGCAAGCAGCGGAGCACGCGCAGACGCTCACGGCCGAGCTCGATGCTCTGCGGCAGGACTCGGCCGATGTCGAGGCGCGCCGTGCCACGGCATCCGATTCCCTGGGCGCAGCCCGCACTGCGCTGTCTCTCATCCGGCAGCGCATCGCCGACGCTGATCAGGCGATCGCCGAAGCGCGGGGCGACCACCCGACCGTCGCCGAGCGCGCGGCCGAGGCGCAGCGGCAGATCGCCGCGGCGACGGCCGCGGCCGATGCGATCGACGCGAATGCGGAGGCCGCGGAGAGGGCGGGCGCGGCTCGTCTCGAGCGCGATCAGGCCATCGAGGCGTCCGACTTCGACGACCTCGCTGCGGCAGAGCAGGCCCTGCTGTCGGCATCCGAGATCCAGGCACTCGACGAGCGGGTCACCGCGCACCGCGTGGCACGGGAGAAGGAGCGCGCACTGCTGCTCGACCTCGAGCTGCGCGCGCTGCCCGAGGAGCAGATCGAGCTCGCACCCGCACAGGAGAGTGCCGCCACTGCCCGCACGGTCTGGCTGAAGGCAGTCGAGGACGACAGCCGCGCCCGCGCAGTGCGGTCCGCGCTCACGTCCACCGTGGAGGCCGCGGCATCCGAGCACTCTGCCTCGGCAGCCGAGGCCGAGGAGTTCGAGGTGCTGCGGGGCCTGGCCGACACGCTCGCCGGGCGCTCCGGCAACACGCACAAGATGAACCTCGAGACGTTCGTGCTGGCCGCCGAGCTGGAGGAGATCGTCGCCGCAGCCAACCAGCGCCTGCGAGACATGTCCGCCGGCCGCTACGAGCTGCAGCACTCCGACGCGCTGGCCGCACGAGGCAAGGCGTCAGGGCTCGGCATCGTCGTCTTCGACGCGTTCACCGGGCAGAGCAGGCCCGCCAAGTCGCTGTCCGGCGGCGAGACGTTCCTGTCATCCCTCGCGCTGGCACTGGGACTGGCCGAGGTCGTCACCTCTCGCGCAGGCGGCATCCAGCTCGACACCCTGTTCATCGACGAGGGCTTCGGGTCGCTCGACGCCGACACCCTCGAGACCGCGATGCGCACCCTCGACGAGCTGCGTCAGGGCGGTCGAACGGTCGGCGTGATCAGCCACGTCGAGGCCATGCAGGAGCAGATCCCCGCGCAGCTGACCGTGCGGGCCCTGCCCGACGGGCCCAGCGTGATCGACGCCCCGCGGGGGTGAACAGCGACTCGCGGCAGAGCCGAACCGTCCCGGTCTCAGAGGTCGTACTCGCGCTGCACGAAGTCCCACAGCTGTGCGCTGCACGCCGCCACGACGTCGTCCCACACCTGCGTCGCGCCGTCCTGCGCGCGGTCGGAGACCACCCGCAGCACCCGGGTCGGCACCCCGAACTGCTGTGCGACCCAGACGAACGCGAAGGTCTCCATGTCGACCAGCACTCCGCCCAGCGAGCGGATGCGCGCGGTGGCATCCGCGTCGTCGACGAAGATGTCGCCGGTCGCGATCGTGACCCCCTCGCGCCCGGTCTCCACCCGCGCCGGCAGGGACACGTGCCGACCGATCACGCCGTCCAGATCCTGCACGTCGTGCTGGATGGCTGCGGCGACGTCGTAGATGCCCGACTCGACGTCGTCGCTGACCGCTCCGGCCGTGCCGACGACGACGATCTCGTCGTACGGGTCGGCCGCATCACGAGCATCCAGGGCCCTGGTCAGGCCGAACGCGGCCATGAGCTTGCCCGGTCCGGTCACCAGGCGGTCGAATCCGGCAAGCTGCGCGGGAAACGCCTGGAGCTCGGATTCGAGGGCGGCGACGAGAAGTTTCACACAGACATTCTGTCAGGGCAGGTCGGTGGGCCAGACTGGAACCCGACGAAGGAGGCCCCGTGACCCTGCAGCAGCAGATCGCCGAAGACCTGGGCGTGAAGCCCGAGATCGATCCCGCAGGCGAGGTGGAGGCGCGCATCGCATTCCTCGTCGACTATCTGCACGCCACGGGCGCGAAGGGCTACGTGCTGGGAATCTCCGGCGGGCAGGACTCCACACTCGCCGGCAGGCTCGCGCAGCTCGCCGTCGAGCGTGTGCGGGCCTCTGGTGACGAGGCGCAGTTCGTCGCGGTGCGGCTCCCGTATCGGGTGCAGGCGGATGCCGCGGACGCCGAAGCCGCGATCGACTTCATCGCCGCGGACCGTTCACTGACCATCAACATCCAGCACGGCGTCGACGGGCTGGAACAGGACATCGCCGCGGGCCTCGGCGAGCGGCTCACGGACTTCAACCGCGGCAACATCAAGGCACGGCTGCGCATGGTGACGCAGTACGCGCTGGGCGGCCATGCCGGCCTGCTGGTGATCGGCACCGACCACGCCGCCGAGGCCGTGACCGGCTTCTACACGAAGTTCGGCGACGGGGCGGTCGACATCACACCGCTGGCAGGCCTGGACAAGCGACAGGGGCGGATGCTGCTGCAGCACCTCGGCGCCCCCGAGCGGCTGTACCTGAAGGTGCCCACCGCCGACCTGCTGGACGGCACCCCCGGGCGCGCGGATGAGGAAGAGCTGGGCCTCTCGTACGAGCAGATCGATGACTACCTCGAGGGGCGCGAAGTGCCCGCAGAGGTCGCCGCGCGCATCGAGGCGAAGTACCTCGCCTCCCGCCACAAGCGACACCTGCCCGTGACCCCGTGGGATGCCTGGTGGCGGTGAGCCAGAGTCGGACAGCCCCGGCCTGAGCCACCGAGACCCCGGGCTGTCGTCGAGACCCCGGTCTGCGGACGCCCGCAGCACGGGGTGTGGGCGGGAAGCCGGGGGGGGTCAGCGATGAGGAATCGTGGTGCCCGGGCGATGTCCCCGGCCCCGGATAGTGTCGAACGCAGGCAACGGAGAGGGGAATCGTGCGGGTCATCACGGCGGAGAATCGCGTGGTCTTCAGCGCAAGCGACCTGAAGCTCGCGGCGGAGTGCGAATTCGCCTGGGCGCGGGCGCTGGACGCCAAGCTCGGCCGGATCCCGGCCGTGGAGGACCCGGAGGATGCGACGCGCGAGCGCGCGGCACGGCTCGGCGACGCGTACGAGATCACCGTGCTGGAGAAGTACCTCGCCGAGTTCGGCGAGGCATCGGGCGGTGGCCCGGGTGTGGTCGCGCTGCCGAAGGTGTCCTCAGCGGATGCCGATGCGCTGGACGATGTGGTGGCAGCCACCCGCCGGGCATTGCAGTCCGACGCATCCGTCGTCTACCAGGCCGCGTTCTCGACGCCGGAGTTCGTCGGGTTCGCAGACTTCCTGAAGCGCGACGAGCCGGTTCCCGGCGAGAGCGCCGGGCGCTGGCGCGTGCAGGATTCCAAGCTCGCCCGCACTGCCCGCTCCACGGCGCTCATGCAGCTGGCGGCATATGTCGATCAGCTCGACGGCCTCGGCATCCCGCGATCCGACGAGGTGGATCTCATCCTCGGTGATGGCAGCATCAGCACGCATCGCGTCGCCGATGTCCTGCCGCTGTTCCATGTGCGCCGCGCCCGGCTGCGGGCCATCATCGCCGACCGGGCGATCGAGGCGGGAGCGGCAGGTGCACCGCTGGCGTGGGGCGACGACCGCGGCGACCTGCAGATCACCGCGTGCGGGCGCTGCGCCACCTGCGAGGAGCAGGTGCTCGCACACCGTGACCTGCTCATGGTCGCGCGGATGCGACCCGCGCAGCGGCAGCGGCTGCGCGCCGCCGGCATCCTCACCATCGACGGCCTGGCCGCGGCATCCGAGGCCCCCGACGGGATGAACACCGACACCTTCACAGCGCTGCGAGCGCAGGCGCTGCTGCAGGCGGGGCTCGCGCTCGAGCCCGGTGACGTGCCGCCGTATGAGCTGGTCTCGCCGAACGCGATCGGCATGATGCCGCGCCCCAGCCGCGGTGACATGTTCTTCGACTTCGAGGGCGATCCGCTGCACACCGAGCCCGGCGAGCTGCCGCTGTGGGGCATCGACTACCTGTTCGGCTGGGTCGACGACGAAGAGCAGTACACCGCACTGTGGGCGCACACCTTCGCGGACGAGCGGCAGGCGCTGGTGGACTTCCTCGACGTCGTCACGCTGCGACGGCAGGCGCATCCCGACATGCACATCTACCACTACGCGCCCTACGAGACCGCGCACCTGGCGGCCATGGCCGCGCGCTACGGGGTGGGCGAGGCGGATGTCGATCGGCTGCTGCGCGAGGGTGTCTTCGTCGACCTGTATCCGATCGTGCTGCGGTCGGTGCGGATCGGATCGCGCTCGTACTCGATCAAGAAGCTCGAGCCGCTGTACATGGGTGCCGAGGTGCGCACCAGCGACGTGCAGAAGGGCGACGACTCGATCGTGCAGTACGTGCAGGCGCGCGCGCTGCAGGATGCCGGGCAGGATGCCGAGGCACAGGGCATCCTCGATGACCTGGCCGACTACAACCGCTACGACTGCGTCTCCACCCGGCGACTGCGCAACTGGTTGATCGGCCTGGCCCGGCAGGAGGGCGTGGTGCCGGCGCCGCCGGACGATCCCGAGACTCGCGCGTACGAGCCGTCTCCGCTGTCCCTCGCCCTGCAGGCCGAGGCGCTGCACGCCGAGCACGAGGGCCGCAGCGGCGAGGAGTTCCGGGTCGCTGCCGCCGCGATCGACTACTACCCGCGCGAGGCCAAGAGCTTCTGGCAGGGCCATTTCCAGCGGTTGCGTGAGCCTGTGTCGGCCTGGGCGTCCACGCGCGATGTGCTGCGGATCGATGAGCCCCGCAGCGGCGTCGACGAGGATTGGAGCGTCGCCGAGGGCCAGCGTGCGCAGACGCGGCTGCTGCGGTTGCGCGGCGAGGTCGCGCCCGGCAGCACCCTGGGCGTCGGCGGCCGTCCCTTCGCGCTGTACGAGGTGCCCGTGCCGTTCTCGGTGCCCGCGCCCTCGCGGGTGATCCACGTGCCTCACGAGGTGGAGATCGTCGAGGTGCTCGACGACGGGTGCCTCGTGCGCGAGCGCACCGTCGGCGGGCAGACCTGGGAGGGGCTCCCCGTCGCGCTCGCTCCGGCATCACCGCCGAACGCGGCGAGCCAGCAGGGCGCGATCGAGGAGTGGGCGGCCTCCGTGCACCACGCGGCACCCGGATTCCCCGCCGACGCGGCCACCGACATCCTGCGCCGCATCGCCCCGCGCACGCGGTCGGGTGCAGGACTGCCGGATGCCGGCGAAGACCGCATCGACGCGATCGTGCGCGGCATCCTCGATCTGGACGACAGCTACCTTGCCGTGCAGGGCCCCCCGGGGACGGGCAAGACGTACACCGGATCGCGGGTCATCGCACGCCTGGTGAACGAGCACGGCTTCCGCATCGGCGTGGTCGCGCAGTCGCACGCCATCGTGGAGAACCTCCTGGAGCGAGTGGTCGCCGACGGCGTCCCCGCGGCGAAGGTCGCCAAGAAATCGAAGAGCGGCGACGATCGCGAACGGCCGTACACGTCGCTGGGGCGCGACGGAATGGCGGGGTTCCTGGCCGAGCACATCCAGGGCGGAGCCGTCGTCGGCGGCACGGCCTGGGACTTCAGCAACACCCGCCGGGTGGACCGCAAGGGCCTCGACCTGCTGGTGATCGACGAGGCCGGGCAGTTCTCGCTGGCGTCGACGATCGCGGTGGCCGCCGGGGCCCGGCGCCTGCTGCTGCTGGGCGACCCGCAGCAGCTGCCGCAGGTGAGCCAGGGCACGCACCCCGAACCCGTGAACACCTCGGCGCTGGGCTGGGTGATGGACGGGGACTCGGTCATCGACCCCGCATTCGGCTACTTCCTCGAGAAGTCGTGGCGCATGCATCCCGAAGTCGCGCAGCCCGTCTCGCAGCTGTCGTACGCCGGCCGGCTGGCCTCCGCCGACGGCACCGACGGCCGTGTCGTAGAAGGGATCGAACCCGGGCTGCACGTGATCCCGCTGCGGCATCGCGGCAACGCCACGCAGTCGCCGGAGGAAGCCGCCGAGGTGCTGCGCATCGTGCGCGATCTGGTCGGACGCGCGTACACGGATGGGATGGAGGATGCGGTCCCGCGGGCGCTCGAGCAGACGGACATCATCGTGGTCGCCCCCTACAACGCCCAGAAGCAGCTCATCCACGACGAGCTCACCGCCGCCGGGTTCGGGGACGTGGCCGTCGGCACGGTCGACAACTTCCAGGGCAAGGAGGCCGTGGTCTCCATCACCTCGCTCGCGGCGTCCAGCGGGCGGGATGCTCCGCGAGGGCCGGAGTTCCTGCTGCTGCAGAACCGCCTGAACGTCGCCATCTCGAGGGCGAAGAGCGTCGCGTACCTCGTGCACTCGCCGGCCCTGCTGGACGACCTGCCGTGGACGCCCGAGGGAGTCGCTCGCCTGAGCGCCTTCGCGCACCTGGTCGGGGCGGACCGTCCGTGACTGGTCCGACGATGCACACCGTCGACGACATCATGCGCGCCTCGGCGGCCTGGGTCTGGTTCCCCCGCGACGGCGAGCACGAGAACGCCGAACTGCAGCTGGTGCGCTACCCGCCCAGGCTCGGCGGCGGCGTCACAGCGTCGATGGTGCAGTCGTCGCTGGATGCGACAGCCGTGCTCGACCGTGCGATCGAGCGCACCCGGGCCTGGAGCGAGCAGACGCTGACGTTCTGGACCAACGCCTCGGACAGTCCGCAGCTCGAGCAGGAGCTGCAGCGCCGAGGCGCAGCACACACCGACACCGTCGCCGTGTTCGCCCGACCCATCGACGGGCTCTCGGTCGAGGTGCCCGCGACCGTCACTGCCGAGGTCGTCCGAACCCTGGAGCAGGTGCGGGAGGTGGATGCCGTCAACGTGCCGGTGTGGGGCCAGCATCCGCTGGACGAGCAGGGACTGCAGGACGAGCTGGCGGAGGTGACTGCAGGACGGGAATCAGGTGACGGCGCCCGCGTGCTGGCCCGCCTGGACGACAGGGCCGTCAGCACCGGCGGATGCACGATCGTCGACGGATTCGTGCGACTGTGGGGCGCCGCGACGCTCGCCGAGGCGCGCGGCCACGGCGCTTACCGTGCAGTGCTGGCCGAGCGGCTGCGCATCGGCGCCGAGCTCGGCGCGATCACGGCCATCGTGAAGGGCCGCATCTCGACATCCGCCCCGATCCTCGCGCGCGCCGGCTTCAGGCACTACGGCGACGAGCGCGCGTACGTGCTGAGCGTCTGATTCCCGCATCCGCTGCGCCCCCGCGCGTGCTCAGCTCAGCCCGCACGCTCGCGTGCTCAGCTCCGCCCGCGCGCGTGCTCAGCTCCGCCCGTGTGCGTCCGCGCCTGCTCGCTCGCACAGCAGTTCTCGCTCGCGCGCCCGTTCTCAACCGTCGCGCGGCAGTTCTCGGCCTGTGCGGCGTGGACCTGCGGCGCGTGGGGCGAGAAGAGCAGCGAGAAGGGAGACGGCGGCTGGGTGGAAGCCCGAGTGAGGTCAGACCGTGCCGTAGAGCCGGTCTCCGGCGTCGCCGAGGCCGGGCACGATGTAGCCCTTCTCGTTGAGGCGCTCATCGAGCGCGCCCAGCACGAGTGTCACGTCGCGGTCGCCGACGAGCGCCTCGATCGCCGCGACGCCCTCGGGCGTGCCGATCAGGCAGATCGCGGTGACATCCTTCGCGCCTCGGTCGAACAGGAACTGGATCGCAGCCCCCAGGGAGCCGCCGGTGGCGAGCATCGGGTCGATGGCGAAGCACTGCCGGTCGCTGAGGTCGGCGGGCAGGCGCTCGGCGTAGGTCGTGGGGAGCAGGGTCTCCTCGTCGCGCACCATGCCGAGGAACCCGACCTCGGCGGTGGGGATGAGCTTGACCAGTCCTTCGAGCATGCCGAGCCCGGCGCGCAGGATCGGGACGACGATCGGCCGCGGCTCGGCGATCTTCACGCCCATGGTCTTGGTGACCGGCGTCTGGATCTCGACCGGAGACACCTTCACACTGCGCGTGGCCTCGTATGCCAGCAGCGTCACCAGCTCCTCGGTCAGCTGGCGGAACACCGGCGAAGGGGTGTTCTCATCCCGCAGCACCGTGAGCTTGTGAGTGATGAGGGGATGGTCGGCCACATGAACGCGCATGGGTACAGGTTACTGGGCGGTGGACTTCGCCGCCGCACGGGCCTCTCCTGACCAGCGCACTAGGCTCGACCGCATGACCTCCGCCTACGACGAGCCGATGACGCGCGCTCTCGCGCTGGCGGCGGATGCGGGTGCTGCGGGCGAGGTGCCCGTGGGCGCCGTGGTGCTGGACCCGGAAGGGCGCATCGTCGGCGAGGGCCGCAACCTGCGCGAGGTCACCCGCGATCCGACCGGACATGCCGAGGTCGTCGCGCTGCGCGCCGCCGCCGAGGCCCACGGCGGCTGGAACCTGGAGGACCATACCCTCGTGGTCACCCTCGAGCCCTGCGTGATGTGCGCGGGCGCCATCCTGCAGGCGCGCATCGGCCGCGTGGTGTTCGGCGCCTGGGACGACAAGGCCGGAGCCGCAGGCTCCATGTACGACCTGCTGCGCGACCGGCGGCTCCCGTACCGGGCAGAGGTGATCGGCGGCATCCGCTCGGATGAGGCGGCCGCGCAGCTGCGCGCGTTCTTCGAAGAGCGGCGGTAGCCCGCAGCGGGCGTCAGGCGGAAGGCAGCGCCACGGCGGCATCCGCCAGCCGAGCGACCAGCGTCAGGTACGGCTGCGCGTGCTCGTCGTAGTACCCCAGGTGCCTGCCGTGCTCGTCGACCGAGGTCTGCGAGGCGTGACCTTCCACGGCCGCACCGACGGTCGACCCGCCGTCCACGCCGGGCGCCTCGCCGCCGTCGCTGCTGTAGACGATGACGCCTGCGATGTCTCGTGGGTCCACCGGATGCTGCCCGAGCCTGCCCAACGGCGCGATGCTGTCGTTCGCACCCTCGGTGGCGTACAGCACCAGGTCGCCGCGGGCGATGGCGTCCGCCAGCGCCACCTTGGCCGCGTGCGTGATGCCGGCCGACGCGATGGAGAACGCGGTGTGCACGTCCTCGCCGATGTTCATGGCGAACAGCTCGCCCAGCAGCGTCGACGAGTACGAGTACGTCACCAGTGCCACGCGGGCATGCGCATTGCGCGGCCCCAGCCGGTCGATGTCCACGGCCAGGCGCGCAGCGCCCACGGTGGCGTGCTTGGTGGCGAGCGCCGACACGTGGGTGCCGGAGTCCCACGCGAACCAGGCGATCACGGCCACGTTGCGCGGCTCGCCCCGCGCCACGCAGGAGCGGATGACGTCCGCGCACAGCCGCTGCGCGGCATCCGCCCAGACCGGGAACTGCTCGAGCCCGGTGTCGATGCCGTGCAGCAGGAACACGATGAGGTCGGCATGCTCGATGTCGCCGAAGGAGACCACGGCGTGCGGACCGGGGTCGACCATCGCCAGCGACTCCAGGTGGGCCTGGGAGTCGCCCTCCAGCACGGTCAGCACATTGCGCAGCTTCTGCGCGGTCACCGGGGGCAGATCCGGGCGGGCCAGCTCGGCGCGGAGCTCGTCGAGAGGGGATGCCACGCCGTCAGTCCGAGGACTTCAGCACGAACGCGTCCGTCGGCGGCTCCGGGTCGAGCGCGGGCCGGTACACGTCGGGCTCCAGGTAGATCACGCGCGCAGCCGGCACTGCGGCGCGGATGCGCCGCTCGATCTCGTCGATGTCCGCGGCGGCGTCGCGCACGGACTTGTCGGCGGCCAGTGCGATCTTCGCGGCCACCATCAGTTCGTCGGGGCCCAGGTACAGGGTCTTGATGTGGATGAGCCTCTGCACGTCGGGCCCGGCGCTGATGGCGTCGACGATGCGGTCGTAGTCGGCCTGATCAGCCCCCTCGCCCACCAGCAGACTCTTCGTCTCGGCACCCAGGATCAGTGCGATCACGATCAGCAGCAGGCCGATCATCAGGGTGCCCAGGGCGTCGAACAGCGGGTCGCCGGTGATGAGCGTGAGCCCCACGCCCAGCAGGGCGAACGTCAGACCGGTGAGCGCCCCGGTGTCCTCCAGCAGCACGACCGGCAGCTCGGGCGCCTTGGAGTGCCGCACGAACGACATCCAGGACTGGCCCTTCTCACGCACGGCGTTGCTCTCGCGCACCGCGGTGCGCAGCGAGTACGACTCCAGTCCGATCGAGACGATCAGCACGGCCAGGGGCAGCCACCACCACGAGCGATCCAGCTCGTGCGGGTCGATGAGCTTCTGCACGCCCTCGTAGACGGCGAACAGGCCGCCCAACGAGAACAGCACGATCGAGACGACGAATGCCGACACGTAGCGCTCGCGGCCGTAGCCGAACGGATGCTCGCGGTCGGCGTGCTTCTGCGCCTTGCGCCCGCCCAGCATCAGCAGCAGCTGGTTGCCGGAATCGGCGACGGAGTGGATGGCCTCGGCCAGCATCGACGCGGAGCCGGAGAGCGCCCAGGCGATGAACTTCGCGAGGGCGATGCCCATGTTCGCCAGGAATGCCGCGATGATCGCCTTGCTGCCACCGGATGCGCTCATGCCACGAGTCTAGGACGCGCATCCGCACATTCAGGGGAGACCTCGCGGCTCGTAGGTGCCCGGAGAAGCGCGCATCCCGGGAAAGTTCCCACCGATCTTTACGTATCCAACAATGTATGCAAACATGTATGCAGAGGTTCCGGGATCGAGACTCGGACCGATCAAAGGAGGACCCATGAACTGGCAGGGAGTCATCCCCGTTGTCACGACTCCGTTCGACGCGGACGGCGAACTCGACCTCAGCGGCTACGCGGAGAACATCGAGCGGTTGATCGACACCGGGGTGGACGGGATCATCGCGCTGGCCACGGCCGGCGAAGGCCCCAGCATGAGCCGCGCGGAGTGCGTCGACGTGGTGCGCACGGCCGTTCAGACGGCCAAGGGGCGCATCCCCGTCGCTGTCGGGTTCGGTGGCCCGAACGAGCGCGACGCGAAGGACGCGCTCGCCGTCTACACCGATCTCGGCGTGGACAGCGCGCTGATCGTCACGCCGTACTTCTACCCGCTGCTGCGCAGCGAGATGCTCGACTACTTTCGTCGCATCGGCGCGGCGACCCATCTACCGCTGTGCTTCTACAACTCGACCTATGCGAACCTGCCGCTCACTCCTGACGCGCTGGAGGAGCTCGCTGAGGACATCCCCAACTTCGTCGCTCTCAAGGAGGGCAACCAGCTTCAGGCCTCTGATGTGATCCGCCGCCTCGAGGGGCGTGTGAAGGTGCTCACCGCGCGGGACCTCTACATGCACGAGCTTCTGGCCAGCGGGGGAGACGGGATGATCGCCTTCACTGCGAACGTGGTCCCCGAGCTCGTCGTGGAGATGTACCGCTCCGCGCAGGCCGGTGACATGGACAAGGTCCGCGACATCCAGCGCCGCCTGAACCCGCTGGTATGGATGCTCGTCAAGCGCAGCTTCCCGGGCGGCATCAAGGCTGCGATGGAACTGCGCGGCTGGGCCGCTGGGCCGGTCCGCGCACCACTGACGACGTACTCGCCCGACGAGATCGAGCAGCTGCGGGGCATCCTGCACGATCTCGGTGCGATCGACTGAGCGGGGAAGAACACGTGACCCGAAGAATCTCTTCCTACATCGGCGGTGCCGAAGTCGCCGGCGGGAGCTCGGCTCGGCAGGAGGTGCGCAACCCCGCCAGGCTCAGTGAGATCGTCGCCACGGTCGAGCTGGGGGATCGGGAGACGATCGTCACAGCTGCTCGCTCTGCGAAGGACGCGCAGAAGGCATGGGCTGACGTTCCCGCTCCGGTTCGAGGGAGGACCATCGCGGCCATCGGGCGACTCGTGGAGGCGAACGCCGAGCAGCTGGCGGCCATCGTCACCCAGGAGATCGGCAAGCCGGCGGCCGAGGCGCTCGGCGAGGTGCGGGAGATCGTCGACACGTGCGACTTCTTCCTCGGAGAGGGGCGGCGCCTCTACGGGCAGACTGTGCCGTCCGAGATGCCCAGCAAGAGCCTGTTCACCTACCGTGAACCCGTGGGCACGGCGCTCATCATCACGGCGGGGAACTTCCCGGTCGCCGTACCGGCGTGGTACCTGATCCCGGCACTGGTGACCGGGAACACGATCGTGTGGAAGCCTGCGGAGTACGCTGCCGCGTCTGCGCAGGCGTTCGCTGACCTCTGCCAGGCGGCAGGGCTTCCCGCGGGCGTCCTCAACGTCGTGTTCGCCGATGGCGCTGAGACCTATGCGGGTCTGGAGCAGTCGCTCGAGCAGGGCCTGATCGACAAGGTGGGCTTCACCGGATCATCAGCCGTGGGATCGAGGATCGGCGAGCTCTGCGGCCGCCACCTGCAGACGCCCTGCCTGGAGCTCGGCGGCAAGAATCCCATGATCGTCACCGACAGCGCCGACATCGATCTCGCTGTGGAGGGAGCGCTCTTCTCCGGATTCGGAACCGCCGGGCAGCGATGCACATCGCTGGGCACGGTGATCGTGCATGAGGATGTGCACGACGAGTTCGTCACCAGGCTGATCGCGGCGGTGCAGACCGCGGCGATCGGGGATCCGACGCAGGACGTGCTCTACGGACCGCTGCTCGCGCAGAAGTTCGCGGACGGGTACGAGCGATACCTCTCGTGGATCAAGCCGCACCATCGGGTCCTCGGATCGTCGGGAATCGGCCGCATCACTGACGACAATCCTCGCGCGGGATTCGTCGGCGACGCCTCGGATGGACTGTTCTACCACCCCGTCGTCGTTGATGGCGTGCGTGAGGATGATGAACTCTTCCTCAACGAGACGTTCGGCCCGATCATCGGGGTCACCACCTTCCGCTGCCTCGACGATGCGATGCGCATGGCGAACCTCCCGGGGTACGGCCTGTCGTCGTCGATCTACACGACCGACCCGTCTCAGGTCTTCCGTTTCCGGCGGGGTATCGGCGCCGGGATGGTCAGCGTGAACAACTCGACATCCGGCGCGGAAGCGCATCTGCCCTTCGGCGGCAACGGCAAGTCCGGGAACGGGAGCCGGCAGTCGGGCATCTGGGTGCTCGATCAGTTCACGCGCTGGCAGTCGATGAACTGGGACTACTCCGGACGACTGCAGAAGGCGCAGATGGATGTGTCGGAGATCATTCCGGATCTTCAGTTCAGGTTGTAACGAGAGAGCGGTCCCGGTGCCGCGCGGCTCCGGGACCGCGTCCCAACGAGCGCACGCAGAGGAGCAGACGTGGATGATTCGCTGATCGTGATGCGGAACGGGCATCTGATCGATCCCCGGTCGGAGACGATCCAGGAAGTGGACATCGTCGTCGAGGCCGGCAGGATCGCCGCTGTCGACGAGCACGTCGTCGCGCCGTCGCATGCCAGGACCATCGACCTCGCCGGACGGTTCGTCCTTCCCGGCCTCATCGATGCCCATGCGCATGTCGGAGCCGTCAGCGCGGACTACGACGCGATGATGGACTGGCCGATGTCCTACCTGACAGCGCGCTCCGTACGGGTGATGTCCGACATGCTGTCACGCGGCTTCACCACCATCCGTGATCTCGGCGGGGCCGATCATGGAATGGCCCGCGCGATCGACGAGCGCGTGCTCGTCGGCCCCCGTCTGCGGTTTGCCGGGAAGAACCTCTCGCGTGCCGAGGGCCCGGGGCATCCCCGTGACTACGGCAACGACTACCGGCCGAGGTACCACGAGCGCGCCGCTCCCGGTGTCGCCTGCCAGACCACAGCGGCGCTGCTCGAGGCCGCCCGGATCGAGCTCGAGCGCGGCGCCCATCAGCTGAAGGTGTCCGTCACCGGGGGTGTCTCCGCCCGGGCCAGCGGACCCGCCTCGATCAAGTTCAGCGAAGAGGAGCTGAGCGCGGTGGTTGCGCTCGCACGCGCGGCGGGCCGCTACGTCGCCGGCCACGTGTACTCGTCGGAGGCCATCCAGCTCGCCCTCCGCAGCGGCATCCGCAGCATAGAGCACGGCAACTTCCTCGACGCGGACTGCCTGCCGCTGTTCCTCTCTCAGGGCGCATATCTGGTGCCTACGCTCATCACCTATTCGGCACTGGCGGAGCACGGCCAGGACTACGGCCTCACGGGTCACGTTCAGGAGAAGATCGTGCACGCCCGCGACGCGGGCCTCGCCGCCGTCGAACTCGCCCACCGCGCGCGCGTGCCCATCGCGTTCGGGAGCGATCTGATGGGCAGCATGCATCGGCTCCAGAACGAGGAGTTCCGCCTCCGCGCCGAGGTGCTGCCCGCCGCCGAGATCCTGAGATCGGCGACGGTGACTGCAGCGGAGCTGCTGAACATGCGCGGGCTGATCGGCGAAGTGGTTCCGGGCGCCTACGCCGACCTCATCGTCGTCGACGACGATCCGCTCGATGACGTGACGGTGCTGTGCCGTCCTCATGACTTCGGTCTGATCATGAAGGAGGGTCATGTCCATCACCTCGCGATTTGACTTCGACGCGCGCATCCCGATGCGAGACGGCGTGGAGCTGTCCGCGGACGTCTATCTGCCGGAGGGCGGCGCACCGCGGCCGGCGATCCTGCTGCGCACACCGTACGACAACTCCAACCCTGCGGTGGTCGAGACCGCGACGTTCTTCGCGGACAACGACTACGCGTTCGTCGCGGCGGACGTGCGCGGGCGGGGGGATTCCGACGGTCGGTTCCGCCCCTTCCGCGGTGAGGGCCCGGACGGCGCCGACACCATCGAATGGATCGCCGCCCAGCCGTGGTGCGACGGCAGGGTGGGCATGATGGGCGGCTCCTATGCCGCGTCCGTGCAGTGGCTGGCCGCGCGGGAGAAGCCGGCCGCGCTCGCCACCTTCGTCAGCACGGCGACATCCGGCAGACAGGTGATGGAGCCTCAGCGGCACGGCAAGCTCAGGCTGTCGCTGTTCATGTGGCTGCACGCGATCGGCGGCCGCACCATGCAGTTCGGCAAGTCCGCGTCGGACGGCGGACCGCGTATCGACTGGGGCGCCGTGCTCGCCCATCGGCCCCTGCGCGAGGTGGACCGCGCGCTCGGACGACGCAACACGGTGTGGCCTGAGTGGATGGCGCATCGCGATGACGACGCGTACTGGGAGACCGAGTCGCAGTTCGTCGGCGTCGATGCGATCGACATCCCCGTGCTGCACATCACCGGATGGTACGACGGGTCGATCACCGGGGAGCTGGAGATGTACGAGCTGCTGGGCGCCAACCCGGTCGCGCGTCGGAACCAGTACCTGGTGATCGGGCCCTGGGATCACAGCGGCACCCGGGTGCCCACGCGTCACCTCGGCCTGCGTCACTTCGGCGCCCAGAGCATGCTCGACATCAATGACCTGCACCTGCGGTGGTTCGATCACTGGCTGAAGGGGCGCGAGAGCTGGACCGGCGACGAGCCGCGCGTGCGCACGTACACCATGGGCGCGGAGACGTGGGTGGATCGGGAGAGCTGGCCGGTGCGCACCCGTGAGCTGGCACTGCACCTGCGCACCGGAGGGATGCTCGACACGAGCGGGCCAGCGGTGGACGAGAGTGCCGACCGCTACACGTACGACCCCGAGGATCCGACGCCTTCGGCTCCGCAGGCGGGGGAGGTCGCCTGGGGATCAGGGGTGCTGGACCATCATGACCACGGTTTCGTGGAGTCGCGCTCCGATGTGCTCGTCTACACGACGGCGCCGTTCGCTCAGGACATCACGGTCACGGGCTCGCCGGTCCTGGAACTGCACGCGGCCAGCAGCGCCCCGGACACGGACTTCGCGGCCGTGCTCAGCGAAGTGACCGCTGATGGCACCTCGATCATCGTCGCCGAGGGTCTCGTGCGCACCTCGTATCGGCATACCGGCAGGCGGCGGGATCTCGTCGCGCCGGGCGAGACCGAGATGTATCGCATCGAGTTGAATGCGACATCCCTGCGGATCCCCGCGGGGCACCGGCTGCGTCTGACCATCAGCTCCGCGCTGTTCCCCGCGTACGACCGCAATCCCAACACCGGCGCGGCACCCGGTGATGACGAGGAGATGCGCGTCGCGGACCAGACGATCCGACATGATGCCGCGAATCCGTCGCGGCTGCTGCTTCCGGTCGAGCCTGCTGAGTGAGCAGGCGGGACCGGTTATCTGAAAGGAGAGGAAGTTCACATGGTTGAGAAGGTTGTGGTGGGGCCGGTCGTTGCTGATCGGGGATCCCACGCGTTCGGATTCCTGCCGATCACGACCGCAGGTGACGGTGGCAACATCGGGATCGGCGTGCACGTGCTCGCAGGACATCGGCCGGGGCCGAAGCTGGTCGTGATGGCCACTTCGCACGGGCAGGAGTATCGGCAGATCGCCTCGTTGATGCAGCTGGTGGAGGAGATCGACCCTGCCGTGCTGGTGGGCGATCTGGTGCTCGTACCGGTGCAGAACCCCGTGGCGTTCGAGATGGGCTCGCGCGGCTCGTGGATCGATGGTCTGTGGGGCGACAGCGGGAACATGAACCGGGTGTGGCCGGGCCGGGAGAACGGCTGGCTGACCGAGCGGTTCGCGCATGCCATCGTCCGGGATGTGTTCCCGGATGCCACGGTCATCATGGATCTGCACGCGCCGACGCGGGAGTTCCATCTGTCCTACGGGTACCTGGGCAAGGGCGAGCCGGGGGATCTGTCCTACGACGTCCCTCGGGCGTTCGGCCAGGAGATGCTCATGTGGAACAGCCCCGAGGAGCTCGTCGAGAAGGGCCAGAGCAGTACGACGGCCATGGCGTACGCCTCGTCTCAGGGGTACGTCACGTACGGCGGCGAGATCGGGGAGTTCCACGGTCTCGGTGTCGATCGCGATCAGCATTCTGCGGAGGAGCTCTACCGCGGCGTCCCCGAGGTGGGTTTCACGGGCATCACGAATGTGATGAAGTACCTCGGGATGATCGAGGGCGAGCTCAAGCTTCCGCCGCGTCAGATCCGCGTCACACCCGAGCTGAACCTGCGTCCGAACCACGGTGGTCTGCTGATCAGCAATGTGGGCGTCGAGGATCTCGGCACGGTGATCCCCGGCGGCACGGTGCTGGGGCGGGTGATCAGCCCGTACTCGTTCGAGGTCCTGGATGAGATCGTCGCACCCTTCGAGGAGTCGATCCTGACCGCCTGCCACTATCAGAAGCCCTTCGACAAGGTGCTGCCCGGCGAATTCGTCTACCTCGTCGGCGACAACAAGCGCACGGAAGAAGTTCCGCCGCTCACCACGCACCGGGCAGCGGCGCAGCCCCGGGCTTGACTCCGCCCCGGAGCAGGGATCGGACTGAGGACTCATGTCTTTCGACATCGTCGTCATCGGGGCGGGAATCGCCGGGGCGGCTGCCGCCCGGGCGGCAGCCGCCGAGGGGCTGAGCGTCCTCGTCGTCGACGCCGGGCTTCCGGGAGCGGCCAGTTCGGCGGGGGCGGGCATCGTGTCACCGGTGCCCGTCTCCCCCGCACCTGCGCAGTGGGAGCCGGCACTGTTCGCAGGCGTGGCGCATTACCGTACGCTTCCAGACCTGCTGGAGGTCGCGGACCCGGCCGAGATCGGGCTCGGACGGGTGGGTACGACGGTGGTGGCGCCACCCGAGCAGCGGGCTCTGCTCGAGGAGCTTCTCCGACGCGCTCGGCAGGCCGGAGCGCGGCACGGGTTCGATGATCTCGGCGAGCCCGACTGGGCCGGTGAACAGGAGATGCGCCATCACTGGCCGGTGCTGGCCACAGGACTGATCGGCCTGACGCTGCCCGGCGTCTCCCGTGTGGATGCGCGTCAGCTGTGCAGTGCCCTGCTGGATGCGGCGCGGCGCAGCGGAGCGCGTGTCGAGCGGGGGAGGGCGGAACCGGATGTGCGCGGAGGACGCGCGCGAGGCGTGCGGATCGGCAGCCGGATCGTGCCGGCGGGCGCAGTCATCGACGCGACGGGATGCTGGTCGGCCAGGCTGCCGGTCCAGACCCTCAAGGGCCAGCTCGTGCATCTGCGCACGCGAGATGCTCACCTCGACAGGTCGCCCATTCTGCAGACCCTGGGTGGAGGGTACCTGCTGGGCTTCCCCGAGGGCCGTGTCGTCGCCGGGGCGACCAGAGAGCCCGGATCGGGACGCGACCCGACACCGACGGCGGAAGGCATGCGCGCGGTGCTGGAGGACTGCCTGAGGCTCGCTCCGGGGCTGGCGCACGCGGAGGTGTGGGAGCACCGTGCAGGTCTGCGCCCGGTCAGCTCCGACGGGATTCCGCTGGTCGGACGAGATCCCGGGATCGACGGACTCGTGCACGTCGGGGGACTCGGCAGCTGGGGCCTGGCCACAGGTCCGTATCTCGGGATGCTGGGCGCGTTGACGGCCCTCGGTCAGACCTTGCCGCCGCAGGCGGCGATTCTCGATCCGGCACGATTCGCGGCCGGCGACGATTCGACGAGGAGCGATTCATGAGCAGTGCGCGCAAGGTGGTCCGAGGCGGCCTCGTGGTCACGATGGCATCGGACGAGGCCGCCCCGGCTGTTGCGGATGTGGAGGTCACGGCCGAGACGATCACCGCGATCGGGCCGGACCTCGACACGGAGGGGGCCGAGGTGATCGATGCGCAGGGCTGCATCGTGGCCCCCGGCCTGATCGACTCCCATGTGCACCTGTGGCAGACCCCGCTTCGCGGAGCTGCCGCAGACATCTGGGCGGGGGAGTACCGGTCCACGGTGCTGCCTCGGCGTGCGTTCTTCCGTCCTGCTGACGTGTACGCCGGCGCCGCCGCCGGGGCCGCGGTGATGCTGGCCGCGGGGGTCACCACGGTGGTCGACTTCTGTCATGCGCTGGCCGGACCCGAGCATGCCAGAGCCAACGTGCGGGCGTTGCGCGAGTCAGGCATCCGCGCGGTCCACGCGCACAGTCTGCGGGTGGAGGAACCGGGACGATTCGAACGCGATGAACGGTTCGCGTTCGCGCGTGAGCTTCAGCAGGACGAGTTCAAGTCGGGCTCCGAGGACCTGGTGAGCCTGATGCTGGCGCCCACGGATCTGCACACGGTGGGGCGAGAGGTCACTGCCGCAGAGGTCGAGCTGGCGCGTGCCCTCGGCGTCCCGATGACGTTCCATACGGACTACCCCGGGGAGGTCGCCGACCTGGCCGGTCGGGACCTGCTGGGACCGGACATGACCCTGGTCCACGGCAACGTGGTCACCGATGAGGAGTTGGATCTGCTCGCCGGTGCCGGCGCGAGCCTGGTGGTCACGCCGGAGATAGAAGTGGGGATGGGCAAGCCCTTCTCCACACTGGGCAGAGCGGTGCGCAGCGGCGTGGTGACGAGTCTGGGGACCTGTCTGACCTCGCTGGTCGAGATGGACATCTTCGCTCAGACGCGGCTCGCGTATCGGATGCAGCGCTGGATCGACGCGGAGGGCGAGCGCAGCGCCGGGCGCTGGCCGCTCCGGCGGTACGACGAACTGCGGCTGCTCGATTCGCGTCGGGTGCTGTCGATGGTGACGATCGATGCGGCGCGCGCGATCGGGCAGGCCGATCGGATCGGCAGCCTCGAAGTCGGCAAGCAGGCGGATCTCATTCTGGTCGACCCGGGGATGGTCGGCATGTCGGTGGCGGGGCCGGAAGCGCATCTGGTGCAGTCGGCGACGCGCGCGGACGTCGCGCTCACGATGGTCGCAGGTCGAGTGCGCGCACGGAACGGCCGTGCGCTGGGCATCGACCACGACAGGCTCGCGGCGGATCTTCAAGCAACGCGCTTGCACGTGCTAGCGACAGGCGATCTGGTGCCACAAATGTGATCTCAGCACGGAGACTCTTGAAGTACCGTAATGTATGCATAACTGTATACGGAATGGCATCCTCCACCGCCGGTGGTGGATGAAAGACCGAACCCATCTGCAGCTCAGAGACGAGCTGTGCACCAATGGAGGTAAGCAGGCATGGCAGCACAGAAGCGATGGGGACTCGCGGCGATGGTCGCCGCGGTCCTGTTCCTCACCGGTTGCGGTGGGGGTTCGCAACCCGGCCCCGACAGCTCGGGTGCGCCCGCAGGGGAGCCCCAGTCGGGAGGCACGATCACGATCGGTCTCCTCGCGGATGCCGTCGGCGGGCTCGACCCGCACAAGACGCCGAACCAGCAGTCCACCTGGGCTGACGGGCTGGTGTACAGCCGGCTGGTCGGGCTGGACGCTGAAGGCAAGGTCATCCCGGACCTCGCCGAGAAGTGGGAGGTCGTCAGCGACACCGAGTACACCTTCCAGATCCGCAGCGACGTCAAGTTCCACAACGGTCGAGAACTGACCGCCGACGACATCAAGTACTCGCTCGACCGGCTGCGCAACCCGGACACCGGCTCGTCGAAGGGGTACTGGTTCAAGAGCATCCAGGACATCGAAGCCCCCGCTCCGGACCGGATCACGCTCACTCTCAGCAAGCCCGACGCGGCTCTGCTGGTGCACCTCGCGAATCCTGTCGCGGCAGTGGTTCCTCAGGAGGTCGTGGAAGCGGAGGGAGATCTCAACCAGAAGATGGTCGGGAGCGGCCCGTTCGTGTTCGTCTCGCACACTCCCGGAGTCTCCCTGGTCCTCAAGAAGAACCCGGACTACTTCGTGAAGGGGCTTCCGTACCTCGATGAGGTCGTGCTGAAGCCGCTCGAGGACGAGAACACCCGAGTCAACGCGCTGAAGGCCGGCGACATCGACGTGGCCACCTTCGTGCCCGTCAACATGATCGACGCGCTCTCGAAGGAGCCGGGAGTCACCGTCAACGACGGCCGCTCTGGGCAGATGTACGCACTGCTCATGCAGGTGGGACGGCCGCCGCTGGACAACCTCCAGGTGCGACAGGCGATCATGAACGCCGTCGACCGGCAGGCGCTCGTCGAGGGCGCGATCTTCGGCAAGGGCGTGCCGCTGAGCAGCGGGCCGATCCCGTCGTGGCACCCGTACCACCTGAAGGGCGACATCTACAAGGGAAGCGATATGAAGAAGGCGGAGCGCCTGATGAAGGAATCGGGCGTCGCGACTCCGATCAACCTCACCATGGGCCTCTGGAGCGGGCAGACCTTCGCGATCAACGCCGGCCAGGTCATCCAGCAGGAGCTGAAGAAGCTCGGCATCAACATCGAGATCAAGCAGTACGGCGACTACGCCTCGTACAACAAGGCGGTGTTCGTGGAGAAGGTGCACGACATCACGATCCAGGGCCTCGGCGGGAAGATCGACCCCAACGACTGGCTCGCCGATGTGTTCCAGACGGGAAGCCGTTCCAACCTCACCGATTACAGCGACCCGGCTGTCGATGCGCTGCTGGACGAGGGGCGCGCGACGACCGACGTGGCAAAGCGCAAGGCGGCGTACGACAAGGCGCAGAAGATCATCGCCGAGAGCGGTCCGTTCGCACTGCTGTGGAACATGGAGCAGCCGGACGCGATCGTGGATCGGGTGAAGAACTACCAGCACCGTCCCGATCTGCAGCTCGATGGTCTGGTGACCACCTGGGTCGAGCAGAAGTAGGGATCGGACAGAGACGATGAACGCGAGCGTGGTCAGAGAGAGGACCCTCCCATGGTGAGCTACATCCTGCGGCGCTTCCTGCTGCTGGTGCCGACGGCCTGGGCGATCGCCACGCTCGCGTTCATCGCGATCCACTTCATCCCCGGCGACATCTCGGACTTCCTTCTCCAGGACGATCGAGATGGCGCTGCGGCCGAGCAGATCCGCGAGAGCCTCGGTCTGAATCGGCCGATCATCGTGCAGTACCTGGACTGGTTCTGGCGCATGCTCCAGGGAGACCTGGGCACGTCGTTCCTCACTGGGCGCTCCATCACGGCCGATGTCATGGAGCGGCTCCCCGCGACGCTGCAGCTGACTTTCGGCGGCCTGGTCGTCGCGCTTCTGATCGCCATCCCGGCCGGTGTCGTCTCGGCCGCCCGAAGGGGGCGTCCCGCTGACGCCACGATCCGGGTCGGTGCGTTCGTGGGCGTCTCCGTCCCGTCCTTCTGGCTGGGGCTGATGCTCGTGCTGCTCTTCGCCGTCACACTGGGCTGGTTCCCCTCGAGCGGATACGTTCCGTTCTTCGACGATCCCGTGGAGAACCTTCGACGGCTGACGCTCCCTGCGATCACACTCGGGGTCGCCATGGCCGGCACCACCACACGGATGCTTCGGGCATCCATGATCGACACGCTCCAGCAGGAGTTCATCCGTGTCGCGCACGCGAAGGGTGTGCCTGCGGGGCAGGTGATGCGGCGGCATGCGTTCCGCGCCGCCCTCATCCCGTCCATCACGTCCGTCGGGCTCCAGGTGGGCTACCTCCTGGGCGGCACGGTCGTGCTGGAGAAGGTCTTCGCCTGGCCCGGGAACGGGCGCTACCTGCTCGACGCGATCTCCGCGCGTGACTACCCGGTCGTGCAGGCCATGATCCTGATCTACGGCATCCTCTTCATGGTCATCAACCTGATCGTCGACGTGGCCTACGGGCTCACCGATCCGAGAGTGAGGCGGACATGACGCATCTGTTCTCCCGCATGCGTGCGCTCGCAGCCCCCGGGGTCGCGACGACGACGAGCATCGTCATCCTCGTCATCGTCGTGCTGTCCGCGGTGTTCGCGGGAATCCTGGCACCGTATCCCCAGGATCAGGCCGACCTCGTCAAGAGGTTCGAGGCCCCGTCCGCGCAGCACTGGCTGGGCACCGACGAACTCGGTCGAGACATCCTCAGCCGGCTGATGTACGGCGCCCAGGTCTCGCTCTTCGTCTCGGTCTCGGCCGTCGCTCTCGCCATGGTGGTGGGCATCGCGCTGGGAGGCATCGCGGCCGTCGGGCCGAGCTGGGTGCAGACGGCGATCCTGCGGTTCGCCGACGTGCTCCTCGGCTTCCCCGAGATCCTCATGGCCATCGTGCTCATGGCCATCCTGGGACCCTCGATCCTCAACGTCGTCCTGGCCGTCGGGATCGCCTACGCGCCCAGGTTCATCCGGCTGACCTGGAGCAGTCTTCTCGTGGTGCGCGAGCAGACCTACGTGGAGGCCGCCCGCGCCGCCGGCACGCGGACCGCCACGATCCTGTTCCGCCACATGCTTCCCAACATCCTGCCCGTGCTCCTGGTTCAGATCACGCTGAGTCTTGGGCACGTCGTCCTGGTGGAGAGCGCGCTCAGCTTCCTCGGCCTCGGGGTGCAGCCGCCCCAGGCCTCGTGGGGGTCGATGATCAACAGCGCTCAGCTGTACATCTCCCAGTCCCCGTACCCCGTGCTCTTCCCCGGCCTGGCGATCATGCTGACGGTTCTCGCCTTGAACTTCCTCGGTGACGCGCTCGCAGAGGGCGGCGACCCGCGCCTGCGCACCCGTGCGGCGGACAGCACCGATGTCGGCGTGGATGCGAAGACACCCGCAGCTGCCCTGGCCGAGCCAGGCAGCACCAGAGGAGGTATCTGATGGCCATGCCGGTACTGCAGGTGAGGAACCTGCGAACGTGCTTCGGCGAGGGCGAGGACGCCGTGGTCGCCGTCGACGACGTCAGCTTCGACATCGCCGAGGGCGAGATCGTCGGGGTCGTGGGCGAATCCGGGTGCGGCAAGTCCGTCACCGCCGCATCCATTCTGCGGCTCGTGCCCTCGCCCGGACGCGTCGCCAGCGGCGAGATCCTCTTCAATGGCCGGGATGTGCTGAGCATGTCGACCGAGGAGCTGCGGCGATTCCGGGGCAATGACGTGTCGATGATCTTCCAGGATCCCATGTCGTCGCTGAATCCCGTCATGAAGGTCGGCGCTCAGCTCGAAGAGGCCATGAGAGTGCATGGGCTCTCGGATCGGCGCGCTGCGGCTGAACGTGCGGCGTCTCTGATGTCGGGTGTGCGCATCCCCGCAGCTGCGGAACGAGTCGATGACTATCCCCACCAGTTCTCCGGCGGCATGCGTCAGCGGATCATGATCGCGATGGGTCTGGCCAACGAGCCATCCCTGCTGCTGGCGGACGAGCCGACGACGGCTCTGGACGTCACCGTCCAGGCCCAGATCCTGAGTCTGCTGCGCGACCTGAACCGCGAGACGCGCACGGCGATCATGCTGATCACGCACAACATCTCGGTGGTCGCGAACATCTGCACGCGCATGATCGTCATGTATGCCGGGCGGATCGTCGAGGAGGGACCCACCGAGCAGGTGCTGCGCAACCCTCAGCATCCCTACACATGGTCGCTTCTGCGCGCGGCTCCGAAGCTCGACGGCGAACGCGGCAGGCACCTGCTCACCATCGAGGGCATGCCGCCGAACCTGGCGGCACTGCCCGCGGGATGCCGGTTCGCACCGCGCTGCCGTTTCGCCGACGAGACCTGCCGGACGGATGAGCCGAAGCTGGTCGACGCCGGCGCGGGTCACGCGGAGCGGTGCTGGCATCCGATGCGCACGCTGAGCGACTTCGACAAGACCAAGGCCGAGGCGCCGCCGGTTGTCCGCGAGGCGGAACCGCAGATGCCTGCGGCGTCGGAGCCCGAGCGCATACCCCTCCTCGAGGTGCGCGACGTGTCCAAGGTCTTCACCCTCGGTGCGGGCCTGTCCTCGGGCAAGCGGACTCTGCGGGCTGTCGACGGGGTCTCCTTCGATGTGCATCCGGGCGAGACACTGGGCCTCGTCGGGGAATCCGGCTGCGGCAAGTCCACACTCGGGCGCGTGCTGCTCAACCTGGAGCCGCCCACCAGCGGCACGATCCGCTTCGACGGCGACGATCTGACGGCGCTCTCGGGTCGCGCCATGCGTGAGCGCCGCCGCGACCTGCAGATGGTGTTCCAAGACAGTCACGCGTCGCTGAACCCGCGACGCACCGTCGAGCAGATCATCGCGGAGCCGCTGCGCAACCTCGGGAACACGTCCAGCAGGGACCTCCGCAAGGCGGTGTTGGAGGTGATGGACGTCTGCGGGCTGCCATCGCGCTTCCTGAACCGTCATCCTCACGAGTTCTCGGGTGGTCAGCGCCAGAGGATCGGGATCGCCAGAGCGCTGGTCCTGAAGCCGAAGCTGATCATCGCCGATGAGCCGATCTCCGCACTCGATGTATCCATCCAGGCGCAGATCGTGAACCTCCTGCAGGATCTCCAACGCGATTTCCGTCTGACCTACGTGTTCATCTCGCACGACCTCTCCGTGGTGCGCCACATCGCGAACCGGGTGGCCGTCATGTACCTCGGGCAGATCGTCGAGCTCGGAACCGCCGACGACATCTACGAGCGCCCCCAGCATCCGTACACGAAGCTGCTGCTGTCGTCCATCCCGCGCATCGACTCTCGCGGGGACGGGCCGGCTCCGACAGTCGCCTCCGGTGAACTGCCGTCGCCCCTGGCGCCGCCGTCCGGATGCAGGTTCCGCACACGCTGTCCGCTCGCTGTGCCGGGGCTGTGCGACGTGCTCGTGCCGTCGACGCGTCGCGCTGTCGAGTCGGGTTCCGAGGTGGCGTGCCACCTCATCGGCGAGGGGGCGCATGTCCCGGAAGGAGCACACCCATGACTGGTATCGCACTCCCCTCGGGGGTGATCGTCGCACCTGCGACGCCGATGGACGGCGAGCTGCACATCGACTACGACGCGCTCGCCGATGATGTCGAGCGGCTGATCGCGGCCGGAGTGCACGGCCTCACTCCCTGCGCGATCACAGCCGAGGCCGAGACTCTCGACCTCGGTGAGCACCGACGCGTGCTGCAGACCACTGTCGAGGCGGCCGCCGGTCGGGTGCCCGTCTACTGCGGCATCGGCCGACCGTCCATCCTCGAACTGCGCACGTTGATCGACCATGTGCACGACATCGGCGGAGACGGGCTGTTCCTGATCACCCCGTACGCCTCGGCCCACACGGCCGACGAGGTTGCCGCGCACTTCCTGGATGTCGTCGAGCGCGCTGAACTCGACACGATCATCTACAACTGCCCGGGCTATTCGGGCGTGCATCTGGTGCCTGAGCTGATCTCCGATCTCGCCGACCATTCGAAGGTCGTGGGGATCAAGGAGGGTCATCAGCCCCAGCTCGCCGAGACCGTTCAGCAGGCGGGAGATCGGCTGGCAGTGCTCACCGCGAGGGATTCCTATCTCATGCCCTCGATGGCTGTCGGGGCGGTCGGCGTCGTGTCCTTCGCGGCGAACGTCGAGCCTGAAGCTCACGTGGCGCTCTACGATGCGATCGCCGTGGGGGACCTGCCGCGCGCCGAGCGGCTGCATCAGGCGATCTGCGATCTCGTCGATGCGCTGGTGGCGCGCAGCTATCCGGTGCTCATCAAGGAGGCGATGCATCTCAAAGGCCGTGCGATAGGCTCTGCACGACGCGTCGCGACCCCCATCAGTTCGGCCGAGCGGCTGAGGATCGCACAGGCGATCGACGGCGTCGCGCGGGCGATGGCCTAGGTCGCGAGGAGCGGTATGGATGCTGTGAGCACGAGCCCACACGCGTTGAGCGAATCGGGCTCGGGCAGGAGGAGCGCTGTGGCTGCTGAAGACGAACGAACGGAGAACCGGGGGAGTCTCGCCGAGCGGACGTACGAGAACCTCCGCTTCGCGATCGTCCGCGGGGAGCTGCGACCCAATGAGCGGCTGATCGAGGTGGACCTCGCCGAGCGGTTCCAGGTCTCGCGGACTCCCGTGCGCGAGAGCCTGCAGCGCCTCGCCGTCGACGGGCTGGTCGTGCCGGCACGCAGGGGGTGGGTCGTCAGAGAGCTCGCCCTCGATGAGATCCGTGAGATCTACGAGGTGCGCGAGGCGCTGGAAGGGCGGGCCGCGGCGCTGGCGGCGGAGCGCGCGACGGCGGAGGAGCGTGAGAGCATCCTCGGGCTGGTCGCGCACCGTCATGTCTCCCCGGGGGAGAACCGGACGGGAGGCGCCAAGATGGTCTACGACAATGACGCCTTCCACACCGCCGTGATCAACGCCTGCGGCAACCGGCGCCTGGTCGGTCAGATCGAACGGAACGTCGACTACTACTACAACGTGCAGGTGGCGTCCCTGTACAACGACGCGGAGCTGGCGACGTCTCTGCGGCAGCACTCCGAGATCGCCCAGGCCATCATGGACGGCGATCCGGAGACCGCGGAGTCGACCATGCGCAGGCACATCCAGGATGCGCTCGCGGTGATCCTCGAGCACTCCTCACCGGCGCCGCGACTGTTCGATGAGGGCGGCTCCTCCCTCGCTGGGCCGGCCTCGTAGCAGTTCCGCATCGAGTGCCAGAGACGCTGGCGCTGCAGTGCCTCCTTGTCGTTCTCGATGCGTGGTCCCCAGCCGGGTTCCAGCCCACAATCGGAGCACAGGCGGAATCAGTGCGTCGGTGTGAGGAGCCGGAACATGGAGGGCGATGTGCTCGCGGAGATGGATGAGTGGGGTCCGGAGAAGGTCGTGTGCGTGCAGGATGCCCGCACGGGCATGCGCGGCGTCCTGGTGATCGACAACACATCCCGAGGAATGGGTAAGGGCGGAACCCGCATGTCGACCGGTGTCACGGTCGGTGAGATCGCCAGGCTCGCCCGCACGATGACGTGGAAATGGGCCGCCAACGACCTGTACTTCGGCGGAGCGAAGGCGGGAATCCTCGGGGATCCCCACGGGGCGGACAAGGAGGCCCAGCTGAGGGCCTTCGCTCGCGCGCTGGCCAACGAGGTGCCCGAGGAGTACGTTTTCGGGCTGGACATGGGGCTGAACGAGCGGGATGCGGCGATCATGGCCGACGAGCTCGGTGACATCGGCGCCGCCGTCGGCCTTCCCGGCAGCCTCGGCGGCCTGCCCTATGACGAGTTCGGCATCACCGGCTTCGGCGTGGCCGAGGCCACGGATGCGGCAGTCTCGGAACTCGGCTTCGAACTGGTGGGATCCCGTGTGGCGATCCAGGGCTATGGCGCCGTCGGGTTCGCCGCGGCGGAGCGCCTGTCCGAACTCGGCGCCAGCGTCACCGCCATCTCCACGATCAGCGGCGCCGTGGTCGACCCGGATGGCATCGACCTGAAGCTGCTCGCCGCGCTGCGCGTCGAGCACGGCGATGACTGCGTGCTCGCATACGGGGGCAGCCCGGCGCCCGAGTCGGTGTTCGAGGCGGATGTCGACATCCTCATCCCTGCCGCACGTGAAGATGTCATCACAGCGTCCATCGCGGCATCCACGACCGCACGTCTGGTCGTCGAGGCCGCGAACATGCCGACGTTCCCCGAGGCGCGGGAGACGCTCTTCGAGCGAGGAATCGCACTGGTCCCCGACTTCATAGCCAATGCCGGCGGCATCGTGGCCGCGGCGCACTCGATGAATGCCCGGAGGTCGCCATTCGCCGTCGACCCCGAGGTGGTGTTCGACGCCGTGTCCTCGAAGATGAGGGCCAATGCGACGTCGGTCGTGGCGGAGAGCCGGCGGCGTGCGCAGCCGGCGCACGTGACGGCGACCGGACTCGCACAGGAGAGGGTCGCGTCGGCGATGGTGGCCCGAGGGCAGCGGGATCCGCGTGCTTAGCGCAGGTCGTGCCTTCCGGCGGAGTTCGTGAGAGCCTGTACCGAACGGAACCACCCCTGACGAGGACCTCATGCTCAATCCCATCCACCTCGCCACCATGCTCGCCGTGATCCGCACGGGGTCGTTCGCGATGGCTGCGCGCGAACTCGGCTACACGCCATCGGCGGTGTCCCAGCAGATGGCCGCGCTGGAGGGCAGCGTCGGAATGGTGCTCTTCGAGCGCGGCGCGCGCGACATCCGCCCCACGGTCTCCGCGGAGCTGCTGGCCGAAGCCAGCCGCCCCATGCTGGCCATGCTGGAGTCACTCGAGGCTCAGGTGCGGGACCTCGCCGGCGGGCGAAGCGGAAGGCTGCGACTGGGCAGTTTCCCGACCGCCAGCGAGCGGATCGTGCCCGGAGTGCTGGCACTGCTGGCCGAGCGGCTCCCGAACCTGCGGATCGAACTGGAGGAGGACGAGCCCGACGTGCTGCTTCCGCTGGTGGAGGAAGGGCGGATCGATCTGGCCGTCATCTACGAGTACGCGGGCGTGCCGCGGCAGTGGCCGGCCGAGCTGCAGCAGACGGTGCTGCTGGAGGAGGAGGTCGGAGTGCTGATGCCCGTCGGGCACCGTCTGGCCGATGCGGAGGCCGTCTCCATGGCCGATGTGATGGACGAGGTCTGGGTCGCGACGCGACGGGGCACAGCGGCGGCCGTGTTCCTGGAGCGGCTGAGTGCGGCCTCGGGGTTCGTGCCCAAGGTGAGCTTCCGCAGCAGCGACTACGACGTGATCAGGCGGCTCGTCCGGGCGGGCCTGGGCATTGCCCTGGTGCCGGCACTGGGACATGAGGACGAGAGCGGCACGGTCATCCGTCCCATGACGACGCGAGGCCTGCTGCGCCGGGTCTTGGCGGTGCGTCGTGCGGTGGGGGCGATCCCTGCCACGGATGAGGTGCTCGACGCGTGCCTCACAGCCGTGCGGTCGCTGCATGGCATTCCCGGGCTCAGCGTCGGTGACTGAGCAGGACGGACGCGGCGGCGACGATCTGCTCCTCGTCCAGGAGGACGCGATCAGCGGCGGGGCCGAGCGGCACGAAGGTGTCGCGGCTGGTGATGCGCTGGATCCGGCCTGCGTAACCGCCGTCCACGAGGGTCGCGACGACGCCTTCTGAGACGCCTCCGCTGGCGCGGGTCTCGTCGACGACCAATACCGCGGGGTAGCGGGAGGCGACGCCCAGCAGGGCCGCGGCGGGCAGGGGGGACAGCCACTGCAGATCGAGTACCCCAGCTGCGCCGGCAGGCAGACGGGCGGCCGCGCGCAGGCTCATGCGCACGCCGTTGCCGAAGGTGACGAGCAGAACTCGCTCGCCCTCCTGCAGGACGTCCACCGTGCCGCGTGGGCGCCGCAGAGAGTCCCACTCGGCCGGCGGCGCGTACGGCGCGAGGAGGGCGTCGTCGCCGGGCTGGTGCAGGTCACGCTCGTGGTAGAGCGCTATCGGCTCGACGAAGGCGCAGACGCGCTGCTCCGCCTCAGCCAGTGCGATGCATTCGCGCAGGAGCGCGGGTGCCGCGGCCGGACCGCTCGGGACTGCCACCACGAGCCCGGGGATGTCGCGCAGCACGGCGAGGGAGTTGTCGTTGTGGAAATGCCCGCCGAAGCCCTTCTGGTAGGCGAGGCCGGCGATGCGCACGATCATGCCGTTGCCGTACTGCCCGGCGGAGAAGAACCGCAGCGAGGCCGCCTCCCCGCGCAGTTGATCCTCGGCGTTGTGCAGGTAGGCCAGGTACTGGATCTCGGGAATCGGGAGTCCCCCCGCCAGCGCCGCGCCCAGAGCAGTGCCGAGCACCGTCTGCTCGTCGAGCAGCGTGTCGAAGACCCGGGTCGAGCCGAAGGCGGCGCGCAGACCGCGGGTGACCCCGTAGACGCCGCCCTTGCGTGCGACATCCTCTCCGAAGACCTGCGCCGCCGGGCGCGCGGCCAGCGTGTCGCGCAGGGCGGCGTTCACCGACTGCGCCAGGGTGAGCGGTCCGACCGACTCGGGCAGGCGCCCGTCGAACGCCTCGCTGCGATCGCTCGAGAGCAGGCGGACTCTCGCGCGCACCTCGGCCGGCCGCTCCTCGGTGAGCGGAGCCATGACCTCGCCGGCAGTGGACAGTCGGCGAGGACCTGACGCGAGCGCCTCGGCGACGTGTGAGATCTCCTCGGAGATCTGCGCGTAGCGTGAGCGCAGATCTCCGAGGGGGTGCCCGGCCGTCACCAGGGCGGCGGCCGTCGCGAGGATCGGATCGCGAGCGTGATCGGTCGCGATTTCCGCGCGCGAACGGTATGCCGTCTCCACATCCGAACCGGCATGCCCGCCGAAGCGGACGGTGCCGAGATGCAGCAGCGCCGGAGCGCCGGATTCCCTGACCGCCGCGGCCAGGTCGGTGACGGTGCGCAGCAGACCGACCGGATCGGTGCTCTCGGCCCGCGCATAGCGGAGGCCGGCGCGGCCGTCCATCAGCCGGCTGATCCATCCTGACGGCGTGCGGGTGCTGATGCCGATCCCGTTGTCCTCGCAGACCAGCAGCAGCGGCAGTCGTCGCTGCGAATGCGCGCAGTAGCCGGCCGCGTTGAGCGCGCCCTGCGCAGTGGAGTGATTGGCCGACGCGTCGCCGAAGCTGCATACGACCACGGCGTCGTCTGCGACGCCCTGGAGTGGGAACGCCCGCGAGCCGACGGCGAAGGCGAGCCCGAATGCGCGCGGAAGGTGGGAGGCGATGGTGGAGGTCTGCGGGATGATCGCCAGGCGCGCATGGCCGAAGACCTTGTGCCTGCCGCCGGAGATGGGGTCGCGCACATCGGCTGCGCTGCCGTGGAGGACGTCGGCGATCGGCGTGCTCCCCGGCACCTGACCGGCGCGCGCCGCGTAGAACCCACCGCTGCGATAGTGCAGCAGCGCGGGGTCCGTCGGACGCAGGGCGAGGGCGACGGCCGCGTTGCCCTCGTGGCCGGCGGAGCCGATCGTGTAGAAGCCCTCCTTCCGGCTCTGCAGCCAGCGCTGGGCGACGTCGAGTCTTCGGCTCTGCGCCTGTGCGTCGAACAGCGACAGCAGCAGCGGGACCTCGTCCTGGGCGGCGAGAGTGGGCACCGCCGGGAGGTCACCGGTGTCGAGGGCACTGACGACCCAGCTGTCCAGGGCATCGCTCACGGGACTCTCTTCCTGCTCGATCCTGTCTTCTCCTGCCAGCATTCACCGGCGACCGCCCGAAGCCAACAGAGCGACCGCTCCATCCCGTTGGGGTCGGCCCAGCAAGGCTGATGCCCGAGGGCGGAGTTCTAGAATCGGAACATGGCACATTCCCTTCCCCCCCTGGCATTCCTCGGCGCTGGATCGATGGGCGGGGCGCTGCTGCGGGGTGTGCTGGCATCCGGCATCCCGGTTCAGGGCGGCGTCACGGCGGTCAATCGTTCGACGGCGTCCGCTGCGGCGCTCGCGGAGCTGCCCGGGACGACGAGCCTGGCGACGGCGACCACCGCGGATGCCAACGTGACGGCGGCCGCCGGCGCCGGACTCATCGTGGTCGGAGTGAAACCGGTCATGGTCCCCGCGCTGCTGCAGGAGATCGCGGGGGCCGTCCCCCCTGACGCGGTGGTCGTCAGCATCGCCGCGGGCATCCCCGCTCGGACCTTCGAGGCTATTCTCGGCGCCGACGTCAAGGTCGTCCGGGCCATGCCGAACACCCCGGCCGCCATCGGGCAGGGCGTCACCGGAATCGCGCCGGGGTCGGCTGCAGACGCCGATGATGTCGCGCTGGTGCGCCGCCTGTTCGAGACGGTGGGCACAGTGGTCGAAGTGGAGGAGTCCGAGATCGACGCGCTGAGTGCGATCTCAGGCTCCGGCCCGGCCTACGTCTACTTCCTGATCGAGGAGTTCACGGCCGCCGCGGAACGGCTGGGGTTCTCCTCGGCCCAGGCTCGGCTCCTGGTCGAGCAGACCTTCGCCGGGGCGACCGCGCTGCTGGACGCATCCGGCGATGGTCCCGCAGAGCTGCGACGGCAGGTGACCAGTCCCCACGGGACCACCGAGCGTGGCGTCGCCGTGCTGCAGGATGCCGGGCTGGCCGAGATCTTCACACGTACGATCCAAGCGGCACGGGACCGTGCAGTGGAGCTCGGCGCCGGCGGATGACCATCGTCATCGCCCCGTGATGCTCATCGGAACGAGGCGATGCCCGTGAGGTGCTGACCCACGACCAGCGTGTGCATCTCGGACGTGCCCTCGTACGTCAGGACCGACTCGAGATTGTTCATGTGACGGATGACCGGGTACTCGAGGCTGATGCCGTTCGCTCCGAGTATCGTTCGGGCGGTGCGGCAGATCTCCAGGGATTCGCGCACGTTGTTCAGCTTGCCCAGGCTGACCTGCGTGTGGTGCAGCGCACCCGCGTCCTTCAGTCGGCCCAGGTGCATGGCCAGCAGCAGGCCCTTCTGGTATTCCAAGGCCATCGAGGCGAGCTTGGCCTGGGTCAGCTGGAAGGCGCCGATCGGGCGCCCGAACTGCTCGCGCTCCCGCGAGTAGCGCACGGCTGTCTCCAGCGAGGATCGCGCAGCGCCGAGGGCGCCGAAGACGATCCCGAACCGCGCTTCATTGAGGCACGCCAGGGGGCCGGACAGGCCCCGTGCGCCGGGAAGCATCGCGGCGTCGGGAACACGGACGCCGTCGAGCACGAGTTCGCTGGTGATGGACGCGCGCAGGGACAGCTTGTGCGGGATGCGCGTTGCGGAGAAACCCTGCGTCGACGTGGGCACGACGAATCCGCGGATGCCCTCGTCGGTCTGAGCCCAGATGACGGCCACGTCGGCGATCGAGCCGTTGGTGATCCACATCTTCCGGCCGTCGATGACCCAGTCGCCGCCGTCCCGACGCGCACTGGTCAGCATTCCGCCCGGGTCCGACCCGCGGTCGGGTTCGGTGAGGCCGAAGCAGCCGATCGCCTTGCCCGACGCCATCTGCGGCAGCCACTGCGTCCTCTGCTCCTCGGAGCCCCAGCGGTGGATCGCGTACATGGCCAGGGAGCCCTGAACCGACACGAAGGACCGGATGCCGGAGTCGCTCGACTCGAGCTCCAGGCATGCGAGGCCATAGGAGGTCGCTGACATCCCCGCGCAGCCGTAGCCCTCGAGGTGCATGCCCAGCAGCCCGAGCTCGCCGAATCCGCGCGCCAGCTCGCGGGCGGCCGGCAGGTCACCCGTCTCGAACCATTCCGCGACGTGCGGGTCGACGTGCTGGCTGCAGAACGAACGGACGGCGCCGCGGATCTCCCTCTCCTCGTCGGTGAGCAGGGAGTCGACGTTCGCGATGTCGATCGCGTCGGCGACGGGCAGGGGCTGCGCAGGCTTCATGGTCGTCATGCTAGGAATGCGCGCGCGGGGTCGTCAACGATGACGCTCAGACTCTGGGGCAAGCACGAGAATCGCTGGTCTCCCTGCCGCCGCAGCAACGCCGTCTGCAGACCGGCTGACCGTAGCGTGATACGTGAGTCCGAGACAGAGGAGCATGATGTCGACATACAGGCAGACCGCGACGATCGCGTACGACACGGCGGCACGGGCCGTCGCACTGGCGATGGAGGTCGGCGCGAGCAGGGGCGTGAAACCGGTGGTGGCCGTCGCGGACCCTGCGATGACGCTCATCGCCTACGGCGTGGCCGACGGGGCGACACCGCACAGTGCGGAGACCAGTCGGCGCAAAGCCGCCACGGCGGCATCGACGCGCCGGAGGACGGCGCTCATCCCCGAGGCGCTCGCGATCGCGCTTCCGCTCGGGACCGGCGGCATTCTCACGACGGTCGACGGCGGAGTGCCGATCTTCTTCGACGACGTCCACGTGGGAGGCCTCGGAGTGGCCGGCGGCACCCCTGCTCAGGATGCGGAGATCGCCCTCGAGGTGCTGAAGAGGCTCGGCGCGCGCACCGAGGGTGCGGGGCTGTGAGCGTCAGGCGGGGACGCAGCGCCCCCGCCTGAGCGTGCGCCGGGTGGCTGGGCCTACCGGTCCAGCCCGGAGAACCGCTCGATGTCGCTGTTCGTGCCCGACACGATGATCAGGTCGTGGTTGGTGACGATGGTGTCGGCCTCCGCGTAGCGGAACGGCTTGCCGGGGCTCTTCACGCCCACCACGGTGACCTTGTACTTGGTGCGCACGCCGGACTCGCTCAGCTTCACGCCGCGGATGAACTTCGGCGGGTACATCTTGGCCAGGACGAAGTCGTCGTCGAAGCGGATGAAGTCCAGCATCCGGCCGCTGACCAGATGCGCCACGCGTTCGCCGGCCTCGCGCTCGGGATAGATGACGTGATTGGCGCCCACGCGCGCGAGGATCTTGCCGTGCGACTGCGAGACGGCCTTGGCCCAGATCTGCGGCACCTTCAGATCGACGAGGTTGGCCGTGATGAGCACGGATGCCTCGATGAGCGAGCCGACGGCCACGACGGCCACCTGGAAGTCCTGCGCGCCGATCTGGCGCAGCGCGTCCATGTTGCGGGCGTCCGCCTGCACGGTGTGCGTGACGCGCTCAGACCACTTCTGCACGAGCCCGAGGTCCTCGTCGATCGCGAGCACCTCGCGGTCGAGCCTGTCCAGCTCGCCTGCGCAGGCGGCGCCGAAGCGACCCAGGCCGATCACGAGCACCGGTGCGTCGCCGCGAACCATGTCAACCATGCTGCTCAGTCTACGGACGATGCGATCTGTCGTCGTGTTAGTCTCCCGAGCACCAGTGCGTGATGCGCGGGCAGATCCGGAGGGGATTGATTAATGCTCAAGCTGAGTACAGGTCCACGGCAATCAGGTCGAAGAATGCGACGGTGGTGGTTCGTGGCCGCGCTCGTGCTGGTAGGGGCAGGTGTCGCGGTGCCTGCCTACGCTGCCGAGGAGCCTGGAGTCGACCCCGGAGCAGAGGCAACCCGCGTCCTCCAGCAACAGGGATATAGCACTGCGCCAGAGGACTTCTTGCCGTCCGAGGCAACGCCGTCGTTGTCATCGGCGGACTCGTCCTCCGCGACCGAAACTGTCACGCTGCGGTCATCCGCCAGCGGGTATGCCGTTGTCTGCAAAGGCACAACGAGTTCGAACGCTGTGCGTGACCCGCATTACTCCAA
>NZ_JBASAK010000038.1:0-42345 GCF_049650565.1 Microbacterium sp. | reverse complement strand
CCCCGGCAGCGCGCGACTGAGGGATCGGGCGCTGCGCTGACTGACGCTCAGGCCACCTGAGGCCGTCGCGTCAGCCAGAACCCCCCAGCCAGCATCAGCAGGGCGATGGCTGCGAACAGCGGCGCCTCGCCGCTTCCTCCGGTCGAGGCGAGGACGCGGGTGCTCGCTGCCTGTGCCGTGCTCGTGTGGGTCACGGATGCCAGCTGCGGGGTGGGTTCGGGAGTAGTTCCGGGCGTGGTGCCCGGGTCGGTTCCGGGGTCGGTTCCGGGGTCGGTGCCGGGGTCGGTTCCGGGGTCGGTGCCCGGGTCAGTGCCCGGGTCAGTGCCCGGAATGGTGTCGGTAACGGTCGCATCGCCGACGATGCCGATGGCGTTGCCGCCGATCGTGAGAGGCGCGGAGATCGGCGCCAGCACCTGCGTGCCTCCGAGGATGCCACCCAGACCATCGGTGACGACTGCCAGCGGATCGGTGGCGGCAGGTGCGGTGGTTCCGGCGATCCCCGTGCTGGTCACGGTGGAGTCGCCGAGGATGCCGATGGCGTTGCCGGTGGCCGTGATCGGTGCGGTGATGGGTGCCACGACCTGGGTGCCGCTGGCCACGCCATCCGCGCCATCGGTGGTGGCGGGTGTCACGGGGGTGGCGGTGCCGGATGCCGTGGTTCCCGTGCTGGTCACGGTGGAGTCGCCGAGGACGCCGATGGCGTTGCCGGTGGCCGTGATCGGTGCGGTGATGGGTGCGGTGACCTGGGTGCCGCTGGCCACGCCATTCGCGCCATCGGTGGTGGCGGGTGTCGCGGCGGCCGGGGACGACCCGGGTGCGGCGGTTGATGTCGTCGTGGCGGCGGTGTCGCCGAGGACGCCCACCGAGTTGCCGACGATGCTGATCGGCGCGTGGACGGCGATCAATCCCTGGGTACCCGAGAGCAGTCCGTCGACGCCCGTGGTCTGCACGACCGGCGCCGGTGCAGGTGCTGCAGCCGGAGCCGGCGCGGTCGCCGGAGCGGATGCCACCTGCGAAGTGCCGGCCACGGCCAGCGCGACGTTCCGCACCGTCACTGGTGCGTTGACCGTGACGACGGCCTGGGTGCCGCTCGCCGCACCATTGCTGCCAGAGGTCGTCGCCGCGGCGGGTGCGGGAGCCGGGGCAGGGGCGGGCGCCGGTGCGGAATGCGCCACCGAGGTGCCGAGCAGCGAGACGGCGTTGCCGACGATGCTGATCGGCGCGTCGAGTGCGGCCACCGCCTGGGTCCCGGACGCGACGCTGTCTGTGCCGCTGGTCTCGGCCGCGTTGGCGGCCGTCGCGCCGAGGAGCGTGATGCCCCCGGCGATCAGCGTGCCCCACAAGGCGCGCTTGATGAAGGTATTCATGATGCAACTCCTGACTGATGAATGGGTCTTGGATCGCTGCGTCAGCAGCGTCGTTCGCCACCGTGCATGACGATGGCAGGACCCGTATCAGTCAGGAGATACGTCGAAGGAAGCGATGGGCGATGACGGCAGTGCGTCGTCGCCGCCGGAGAATCCGCCGGCCTGCGGCGACGCAGGCAGGACGAGTGCGTCATTGAGCGCGGCAGCGGATCCGGCACTCCCGCCACTGGAGGACCCGGAGGAGGATGCCGGCGCTGTGGCCGAGCCGAGATCAGGCAACGTGCGCGGTGTGGCCGGGTTCGTCGGCGAGACGGCGGCATCCGCTGCATTCGAGGGGGCGCTGTTCTGCGCGCCGGAGAGGAACGACATCCAGGACTGCAGGTGCCCCATGGCGTCCTGCGGCGGAATCGCGCCGAGTGGACCCTCATTCGAGAGCGCAGCCGCTCCGGCCTCGCCGAGCGGAGATCCGCCCTCCGGTGAAGTCGCGGGGGACGAGGGCGAGGAGTCTGCGGGTGCGGTCGGATCCAGCGCGCCGATGACCGGCGGGAGGATCGTCTCGGCGCCTTCAGCAACATCCGCGACAGTGCTGTCGAGGCCGCCGATGACGCTGCGGACGATGTCGGTGGCGCCGAGATCGCCGATGACGGGCAGCTGATCGATCGCGCCGAGTACCGGATCGGTGATCGCGGAGACCGGCTGCTGGTGCAGGATCTCGGTCACCGGAGCGGTGACGCTCTGTGCGGCGTCCGCGACGCGAGTGGTGACGGACTTGATCACCGGGCCCGCCACGGGAACCTTCGCTGCCGTGTCGGCAACCGCCGTGACGACAGCCGGAGCCGTCTTCGCGACGGGCTGCGCGACGGCCTTGACGGCGGGCTCGACGACCTTCTGCACCACGGGTGCGGCCTTCTGCACCACCGGCGCGACCACGTGCACGACGGGATCGGTGACGCTGGTGACCGTCGAGCTGACGAGCGAGGTGATCGAAGACAGCGGGTTGGTGGGCGGCTGATCGTCGGCGTGCGCCGCTGATCCGCCGAAGAACAGGTTCAGGGCGGCCCAGGAAAGCGCGCAAACGGCACTCCACAGAATCACCGCACGCATGCGGCTCTGGGATGCGTTCTCGTACACGCCCAGCCTCCCCCTCAGAAAGCCATGCCACGAGCGCGCCACCGCGCCCGTCAGGCCAAATGTAGGCCGATAAGGGGAAACTGTCCAGTCTGTGGTGAAAAGAAGGGCGGGTGTCTCGCATGAGGGTGCGAGACACCCGCCGGGGGAGTGGCGGCTCTGAAGGCTGCTCTTCTCCCGGTGGGCGGCGCAGCGGAGAGGGGATTCCGCATCGCCGCCGGAGACGACGGATGCCGTGCCGGGATGCTGGGGACATCACTGTGGCACGGGCTGCTGTCGTCCCACCACCGGCGGCGACGGACCTTCCCCCGAAGGCGTGCGCGGCACCGATGGAGTCTGTGGGGTGCGACGAGGTCGCGTACAGCTCGGTCGGAGTGATGGGCCCGCTGCTAGTCGGGGAACGACTCGGTGCTGTCGACGGGGCCGGCCGGCGGTACTTCATCCGGGTGCAGGGCCTGCTCGGAGCGCAGCCCCGACGGTGTCGGCGGCATCGCCGCGGCCGACGCCTCGAGGGCGAGGATCGATCCAGCCCCCGAGCTCTGCGCGGCTGTCGAGAGAGGGTGGCTGCTGGTGTGCTGCGCCGGAACCGGTGCGGGCGGCTGGACCGGAGCCTGCGCCGCAGGGGAGGGCTGCGGAGCTGCGGATGGCGGTTGCGTCACCGTGGTCGCGACGGCGAAGGTCGTTCGCGGTGTCGTGTGCGAGACCTTGTTCGCCTGAGCTGTCTTGTTCGCCTGAGCCGTCTTGGGGGCCAGCGGCTGCGTGTGCATCTGATGCTGACCGTGCCACCCGCGGTCCTCGCGGTGCGAATCACCGACGCCCGCCCTGTGATTCCTGTCGACGTGGGCGCCGGCCTTCTCGGCGAAGCGCTGCGGCGCGGCCTTGACGGCCTTGAGGGCGTTCATGCTCTTGGGTGCGGTGGTGTTCCGGGCATCCGCTCCGACGTCGCCCTTGCCCGGCTTCTGTGCGGCAGGTGCCGGGACTGGGACTGCCTGAGCGGTCTTGACGGCAATCTTGCGCGCGGGCTGCACGGCGCTGGAGGGAGCCGGAGTCGTGGCGGCAGGGGCCTGGTGCCCGCGGTTCGCCTGGTGCCCGGGGTTCGTGCCGCCGTTCCCTCGGTTCGCCTTCTGCTGGCCGTGACCCTGACCGGGGTGGCCCTGACCCGCAGCCGCCTTCGTCGACGTGGGGGCCGATGCCGCGACATGAGTGGCAGGAGCCTGGGATGCGGATGCCGGGGAGCCGCTCAGCATCATGCTCAACGCGGCCCAGAAGATCACGCCGACACCGACCAGCAGCCACATCGCCGTGCTGCGGTTCTGAACCGGCAGAGCCCGCACGCGTTTCCCTTCCCCATGTGATCACGCGGTATACCGCATGACGCGAACGTTGCGACGATACCCTGTCCTGCGCTCGATGTCCATCCCGCGGGGAACGCTTCCCGGATGCGGCCCAGGGGCGGTCCTGTCCCCAGAGTTCTGCACATGGCCGCGGCGCGCCGTCAACCTTAAATCTTTCCTTGAAGTCGAAATGATCCACAGGTGTGCACAGACGAATATTGCAGGTCATACGGTGTTTTCAACGCGAAATCGAATGCTGTCCACCGAGTTGTCCACAGGTGTTCTGCACAGACACTCCCGAGTTGTTCGCAGACTGTCCACAGAGTTATCCACAGGGTGTGTTGCGTGGGGATAACGCGGCTCCTACGGTGGGGGAGACCGGATGTCGGAGCCCCGTGATTCGCTGGTGCCAAGCGGGCGGGGAACAGCCCCGGTCGTGTGGTCGGCGAACCGTCAAGGGACGGCGCCGACGGGGGAGGAGCACGGATTGTCGATCGCCGATATCTCTGACGAGCGCCTGGGCGGGTCACGCCCCGCTGAGCGGACCCCTCCGCACGATCTGCTCGCCGAGCAGAGCGCGCTGGGCGGCATGCTGCTGTCGAAGGACGCCGTCGCGGACGTGATCGAGAGCCTCAAGGGCGCCGACTTCTACGTGCCCAAGCACGAGCTCATCTTCGAGGCGATCCTGTCGCTGTACTCGCACGGCGAGCCCACCGACGTGGTGGCGGTCACCGACGAGCTGATCAAGACCGGCGAGCTGGGACGTGCCGGCGGCGCGGACTACCTGCACACACTGACCTCCATCGTGCCGACGGCGGCCAACGCCGGCTACTACGCGAGCATCGTCTCGGAGCGCGCCATCCTGCGCCGCCTGGTCGACGCCGGCACGCGCATCGTGCAGCTCGGCTACGCGGGTGAAGGCGATGCCACCGACATCGTCAACAGCGCGCAGGCCGAGATCTACTCGGTCACCGGTTCCGAGACCGCCGAGGATTACGTGCCGCTCACGGTGGCCGTCGACGCGGCCGTCGAGGAGATCGAGGCCGCGAACGGCCGGGACGGCTCGATGACCGGCATCCCGACCGGCTTCCGCGAGCTCGACGAGCTGACCAACGGCCTGCACGGCGGGCAGATGATCGTCGTCGCCGCCAGGCCTGCCATGGGTAAAGCCCTTGCCCTGGACACACTGCTCCCGACCCCGACGGGCTGGACGACGATGGGCGAGGTGAAGGTCGGCGACGAGCTGTTCGACGCCGAGGGACGTCCCACTCGGGTCGTGGCCGCCACAGAGGTGATGCTGGATCGGCCGTGCTACGAGATTGAATTCTCCGACGGGTCGAGGATCGTCGCCGATGCACAGCACCAGTGGGCCACGGAGACCAGGGCGACGCGCAGGTCTCCGGCCGGTGGCACCGTCACGGTCACCACCGAGCAGATGCTCGAGACACTCACCGTCGGCGCCGATGAACGGGCCAATCACTCGATCCGCAATGCCGCGCCGCTGCGTGCGGCGGATGCGGAGCTGCCGATCCCGCCGTACGCGCTCGGAGCCTGGCTCGGTGACGGTCACAGTGCGGGGGCACGGATGACCAGTGAGACGGATGAGATCCCCGGACTCATCGCCAGTGATGGCCTCCGCGTCGAGTCACGCGGAAACATGCTGTACGCGATCAAGGTGCCCGCCCGGGCTCTGCTGGTCAGGCACTGCGAGGTGTGCGGCGCGGAGTTCGTCGCGCGGCATCCGCATGTCCGCACCTGTGGGCGCACCTGCGGTCCGAAGAACAAAGGTGCCCATCCCGAGCGCATGACGTGCCCCGATTGCGGGCGCGCATACTCCGGAGAGGCGCAGCGCTGCGACGCCTGCCATCGGGATCACGGGTCGTTCACCGCGCTGCTTCGCAACCTCGGTGTGCTCGGCGACAAGCATGTGCCGGCGCTGTATCTGCGTGCCTCAGCGCAGCAGCGGCGAGAGCTGCTCGCGGGCCTGATGGACACCGATGGCACCGTCGTGCGGGGTGTCGGCTCCTGCCAGTTCGCGGTGACGAACAAGCGGCTGGCGGACAGCGTGTACGAGCTCGTCGTCAGCCTCGGCTACAAGTGCGGGCGCACGACCAAGCGTGTGCACGGCCGCTCGGAGGCGACGTCGACCTGCCACATCCTGAACTTCTCCACCACCGAGGACGTGTTCCGCTTGGAGCGCAAGCGCGTGCTTCATGAGCAGGAGCGCCCGGTCAGCTCGGCACGGATCGGCCGCCGGTATGTGAAGGCCATCCGGCCGATCGCCAGTGTTCCCGTGCGCTGCGTGCAGGTCGACAACCCCGATCACCTGTACCTGGCCGGTGAGTCGATGATCCCGACGCACAACTCCACGCTCGCCCTGGACTTCGCCCGCTCAGCATCCATCGGTCACAACGAGCCATCGATCTTCTTCTCGCTCGAGATGGGCAAGAGCGAGATCGCGATGCGGCTGCTCAGCGCCGAGGGCGCCATCCCGCTGCAGAACATGCGCAAGGGCACGCTCGACCCGCGCGACTGGACCACCGTCGCGGCCACGCGCGGGCGCATCAACGACGCGCCGCTGTACATCGACGACAGCCCGAACATGACCCTGGTCGAGATCCGCGCGAAGTGCCGTCGGCTCAAGCAGCGGGCGGGCCTGAAGATGGTGATCATCGACTACCTGCAGCTGATGACCAGCGGCAAGCGCGTCGAGTCTCGCCAGCAGGAGGTCTCGGAGTTCTCGCGTGCGTTGAAGCTGTTGGCCAAGGAGCTGCAGGTGCCCGTGGTGGCGCTGAGCCAGCTGAACCGCGGTCCCGAGCAGCGGCAGGACAAGAAGCCGGCCATCAGCGACCTGCGCGAGTCCGGATCGATCGAGCAGGACGCCGACATGGTGATCCTGCTGCACCGTGATTCCGTCTACGACAAGGACGTGCGCCCTGGCGAGGCCGACCTCATCGTCGCCAAGCACCGCAATGGCCCGACCGCCACCATCAACGTCGCCTTCCAGGGCCATTACTCGCGCTTCGCCGACATGGCACCGGGCGACTTCAACGGCGGTGGAGGCGGCGGCTTCAACTGAGCCCCCGGGGGAGCGCTACGGCGAAGCCGTGCCCTTCGCTGTCACCCTGGCCGTGCTGCTGGCCGCGCCGCCGGTGTTCCAGACAGGGCTGGCCGCGGGCGCGCCCTGGGGCGGTTCGCGTGGGCGGCCAGCATCGAGTGCGGCCGCGCTGCCGCGCGGGCTTCGCGTCGGAAGCGCGATAGCAGTCAGCGTCTCAGTCCCGGTTGGTCACGTAGTCCTGCTCCGGGCGGAACGCGAGACGCCGATGCGGGGTGCACCGCGAAAGCAGGCCCCGCACCGACGTCACCCGGGTCACGCGCTGCGGTGATCCTCGCTCCGCAGCCACTGCTCGAAATCGATCCGTGCCACAGTGGCATCCGCTCCGCCGCGCAGCGAACCCGAGGCCAGTCCGCGGCCGTACGCGCCGGGCAGCCGTGCCTCGATGACCCGCCGGCGGATTCCGTCGAACGCCAGCTGCGTGCGGGCGAGATCGACGAGATCCTCATCGCGCGGCCCGATGAGGTCGGTGCTGCGGCCGCGAGGCCCCGTCTCCGCCGCCCGCACGAGATGCGCGCCCACCTCCCGTGCGGCGACCGGTCGGATGTGTGCCCGCGGGATGAGCGCGAGGGGTCCTGGTGTGCCCGCCAGGAGTTGGCCGACGAACTCGTGGAACTGCGCCGCGCGCACGATCGTGAACGGGACGTCGCCCGCCCTGACTGCACGCTCCTGCGCCAGCTTGCCGGCGTAGTACGACGCGTCGATGTGGTCGATCCCCACGATCGAGAGGGCGATGTGGTGGCCGACGCCCGCTCGCTTCTCTGCCGCGAGCATGCGGCGGGTGCCTGTCTCGAAGAAGGTCCGAGCCCGCTTCGCGGAGAGCGAAGTCAGGTTCGTCACGTCGATCACGGCATCCGCGCCGACTAGGGCCGCATCCAGTCCCTCTCCGGTCTGCACGTCCGCGCCCGACCGGCGGGAGAGCACGACGACGTCGTGTCCGGCGTCGCGCGCGGCGTTCACGGTATGCCTGCCCACCGTGCCGGTGCCACCGGCGACCACGATCCTCATCAGGCTCCTTCCGACGTCGTGAACTCCCGGCTCACGCGTGCCCTCACTTGCGCGGAGGGTTGAGCGGCAGCCACTCCTCGAGCGTGGTCTCGAAGATCTGCGCGCCCCTGACGGGGATGAGGGTGTGCTCTTCGATGTGCGCGCCATAATACGTCGCATCGTCGTCGCGGACCACCGTGCGCGGGTCCTTGCGGAACGCGAGCGCGCGGCGGGCGAACTCGTCCATGCCGAAGGTCTCGGGGCCGGCGATCTCGATGTCGCCCTGCGGCGCACCCGCCGCCGCACGTGCGACGGCCGTGGCGACGTCCTCGGCCGCGATCGGCTGGATGAGAGCACCCGGCAGGCGCACGATGTCGCCCTCGGTGGAGATGTCGGCGATGCTGCCGACGAACTCGAAGAACTGCGTGGCGTGCACGAGGGAATACGGCCGCCCCGACTCACGGATCAGCTTCTCCTGTGCCACCTTCGCGGCGAAGTAGTCGATGTTCTGCGGACGGTTCGTGCCGACGATGGTCAGCGCGACGTGGTGGGTCACTCCTGCGGCGGTCTCCGCCCCGAGCAGGTTGCGGGTGGAGGTGGTGAAGAACTCCAGCACAGCGGTTGCCTCGAACGACGGCGAGTTCGACACGTCGACGACGGTGTCCGCGCCGGTCAGCACCTCGGCCAGCCCTTCGCCGGTCAGCGTGTTCACGCCGGTCTGGGGTGAGGCGGCGATCGCCTCGTGCCCGTGCTCGTTCAGCTTCGCGACGACCTTGGAGCCGATCAGGCCCGTGCCTCCGATGACGACGATCTTTGCCATTTCCAGCCTTTCTTTCCGTGACGCCGATGGCGGCGTCTACAGCGATGACCGTGCAGAGACCGCGGTTGTGACGAACGTGTAGAGCCGTCCGGGCGCGACGATCCGCGACACCCGTCGGAGACGCCGTCACACATCGGTGTCCTACCTGGTCTGTACTGTGTGGGCACCTGCGGCGACCCTGACGAGGGTTGCGGATCGCGCAGGGCGGGACGAAGGTGGATGCGTGGCCGCGGCGGACGAAAAGGCAGTCGAGGAACTGGAGGACGCGGTGGAGTTCTTCGCGAGCCAGCGGAGGCGGCTGTTCGGCCTCGCCTATCGGATGCTGGGAACGGTCGCCGACGCGGAGGACATCGTTCAGGAGACCTGGATCCGCTGGCAGGGAACCGACCGCTCCGGCGTGCAGGAACCGGCGGCGTTCCTCACCACGATCGCGACGAGGCTCTCGATCAACGTCCTGCAGTCGGCGCGCGCGAAGCGCGAGACGTACATCGGACCGTGGCTGCCCGAGCCCGTCAGCACTGACGACGACCCCGCGCTCGGCGCGGAGCGTGCCGAAGCGCTGCAGTTGGCGATCCTGCTCACCCTGGAGAAGCTGACGCCCACCGAGCGGGCCGCCTATATCCTGCGGGAGGCGTTCGACTACCCGTACCCGCGCATCGCCGAGGTCATCTCGTCGAGTGTGGTCAGCGCGCGCCAGCTGGTCAGCCGCGCCCGCGCGCACCTGGAGTCCGGCCGCCACACACCCGCGCGACGCTCTCAGCAGCGCCGTCTGCTCGAAGCCTTCTTGGTGGCCGCCCGCAGCGGAGACGCCCGAGAGCTGGAGCGGCTGTTCGCGGAGGACGTCGTCAGCTACACCGACGGGAACGGTGTCAGGCTCGCGGCGCGCAGACCCGTCGCCGGTCGGGCCCGGGTCGCGAAGTTCATCGCCGCGTTCTCACACCATTTCTGGAACGGGAAGTCGATCGGCTGGGTCGAGGTGAACGGCCAGCACGCCGCCGCTCTGACGGAGAACGGCGCGATCACCACCATGGTGACGCTCACAGCCACCGATGAGGGCATCGCGCAGCTGCTCTGGGTGATGAGCCCGCAGAAGCTCGGACACGTGACACCAGTCGTCGCATGACGGGCCGGCATCTTCCGGCGTGGCTGCGCCGGAGGGGTTGTGACGTCGTGCACCGAGACATCCTGCAGGCGCTGGGCGGCACGCTGGCCGCCGGCGACCCGAACGGCATGCGGGCGCTGCTGCATCACGAGGTGGAGATGGTCGTCGACACCGGCGGGGACGACGCGGTCGCGTTCCTCCCGCATGCGCCGACGAGCGGCTCGCGAAGCGGTGCCGACGCCGTGGTCTCCGGGTTGTGCGATCTGACCCCGGCCGCGGTCGGTGTCGAGACGGCCATGGTCAACGACCTGCCCGGCCTGCTGTTCGTGCGTGACGGCCTGGTCGTGGGGGTGCTCACGGCGCAGTTGCGTGACGGGCTGGTGCGCGGGATCTGGGTGGTGTGCAACCCTGCCAAGCTGGGGCACTGGAACCGGTGACGTCGTCACATCTCGAGAAACGGTCCGGCGGGGATCGCGGTGCGCACGTCGGTGACGAAGCCCGCGACGGTGAAGCCCTCAACCGGGGGATCCCCGGTTTCCGACGAGATCCTCGCGGAGGCCCGGCGAATCCTCGATCCGCAGCCCGGCGATCACGAACGCCGGTGAGCGACCGGGCCGTGGCTCAGATGCGCTGCGCCACCACGCGGGCGGTCGCCGCCGGGTCGGGCCGATGCATGATCGACTCGGGCACGATGATCAGCTCGGCGCCGGGGATCCCCTCCGCCAGACGATGGGATGCGCCGATGAGGAACGGGAAGGTCTGCTCGCCGCACAGCACGGTGACGGGGGTGCGGATCTTCAGCCGACTCGCGTCCGGCCTTCGAAGCCGCAGCGTCAGCCTCGCGTCGTAGACGGCCGACTGGGCCAGCGGAGCCAGCGCCGCCAGCTGTCCGCCGGCGCGCGCGTCTTCCACCATCTCGGCCGGCAGGCCGATCGCATCCCGCTGGAACGAGCCGATCGCCTCCTCGCGCTCACCGGCATCGACCAGCTCCTGCAGCCTGTCCGCCAGCTCCTCGCCGAACCCGTCGCCGTCGAAGTCGATCGGCGGTTCCGACAGGAACAGTGCGCCGGTCGCGACGCCGCGGCTCGCCGCGTACAGCGCGAGCACTGCTCCCGAGGAGTGCCCCAGCACGGCATCCGCGCCGCCCGCCGCGTGGATGACGGCCGCGAGATCGTCGGCCTCGTCCTCGGGCGTCGACCCCGTGCGATCGCCGCTGTCCGCCCGGCCACGCCGATCCCACGTGACCGCGCGGAATCCGGCATCCGCGAGGGCACCCGCCAGCGGCGCCGCATCGGCCGAGGTCGACAGCGCCCCGTTCACGATCACGACGGTGCGGCCGTGGCCTGCGGTGTGGAAGGAGATGCGGGTGCCGTCCGCCGACTCCATGACGCTCATCCCGACATCCAACCACCGCGAACGGCCTGTCACAACGGTGCCGTGATTCCGTCTACGACAAGGACGTGCGCACTGGCGAGGGCCGACCTCATCGTCGCCAAGCACTGCAATGGCCCGACCGCCACCATCAACGTCGCCTTCCAGGGCCGTTACTCGCGCTCAGCGGACGGGGCACCCGGCGACTTCAACGGCGCCGGACGACATCAACAGCGGCGACTTCGACGGAGGCGTTGGCGCCGAGTGAGCGATCGCGGCGTTGCGGAGACCTGCACGCCCGCGCCTAACGGTCCTGCCCGGAGGCGGCGAGTCGCTTCTCGATGGGTGCCCATCCCGCCTCGAGCACGATGAAGCCGGCGTCGAGGGCGGCCAGAGGCTGTTCGCTCTCCGCCACCATCAACTGAAGCTGCAACACGAAGCGGGAGTACATGCGGATCTCGGGGGTCGGCTCGGCGAGGTGCAACTCCTCCGCGATGACTTCGGCGAGAGCGTCTCCGTGTCGCAGCCACATCTTCGCCGCATAGTCTCGCAGGGCAGGCGTCTCGTTGAGGAAGTGGATGAACTTCCGACTCACATCCTCGCCATGCTCCTCGGCGTTCTCGGCGATCACCGCCGCGTAGAAGTCTCGGATCGCCCCGCTGATCGTGGTGCCGTGAGCGCGGTCACGGACGGCGGACACCAGTCGCTCCCGCTGCTCGTCGTCCTCGTCGAAGACCAGCGCCTCCTTCTGCGGGAAATGCGCGAACACGGTGGTCGGGGAGACGTCGGCCGCGTCGGCGATCTCGCGGATGCTGACGTTGTCGAACCCGCGCTGGAAGAACATGGTCGTCGCGACGTCGGAGATGTTCTTCCGCGTTGCCGCCTTCTTCCGCTCGCGACGCCCCATCGGCTCGGCTCCTGTCATAGGGGCAGTCTAATGCCGATTCGCTACAAAGGTGGTTTGACTATAAGACTGGTGTGAGTACAGTTATGGAATGACTTCACCCAATTCGACTGCGAGCCAGGACCGGCGCGCGTGGATCATGCTCATCGTCCTGACGATGCTGACCGTCATCGGGATGACCGTCGTTCTGCCCGTGCTGCCCTTCGTCGTGCTGCAGTACCTGTCGAATGAGAACGATCTGGCAGTCTGGGTCGGCATCCTCGAGGCGATCAACGGACTGTGCGCATTCCTCATCGCACCGTCCCTCGGCCGACTCTCCGACCGATTCGGACGGCGCCCCGTCGTGATCGTCGCAGCCTTCGGCGCCGCCCTCTCGATGATCCTGTTCGGCATCGGCGGCGCGCTGTGGATCCTCGTCGTGGCTCGCGCCGTGCAGGGCCTGACGGCCGGCGACCTGCCTGCGCTGTTCGCCTATCTTGCCGACATCACCCCGCCCGAGCAGCGCGCTAAGCGATTCGGACTGCTCGGCGCACTCTCCGGGATCGGCATGATGATCGGTCCGGCCCTCGGCGGCATGCTCGCGGCGGTGAGCCTGCAGCTGCCGATCTTCCTCACCGCCGCCGTCGAACTCGTGGTCGCGATCCTCAGCATCTTCCTGCTCCCGGAGAGCCTGAAGCCGCAGAACCGCATCGGGCACATCTCGGTGCGGGATCTGCAACCGTTCGCCGTCTTCGCTCACGCTTTCCGCCGCCGCGAGCTGCGGGGCCTGATGATCGGCTTCGGCCTGCTGGCGCTGCCGTTCGGCTTCTTCGTCAACAACTTCAGCGTGCTGGGATACGACTCGATCGGCTGGGGTCCGACCGAGATCGGCCTGCTGACCGCCCTGGTGGGCGTTGTCGACATCATCGTCCAGGGCGTACTCCTCGGAGTCCTGCTGCCACGACTGGGTGAGCGGGGCGTGATCATCAGCGGCATCGTGGCGCAGATGATCGGGTTGGCGGGTCTTGCACTGGTGGCATCGCTGACCGCCCAGCCCTGGCTTTTCGTCGTCGGCGGTCTGCTGCTGGCGGCGGGGCAGGGTGCCTCGCAGGCGGCGATGGACGGGGCGATGTCGAACGCGGTCGGCGACGACGAGCAGGGCTGGCTGGGAGGCGCCACTCAGTCGCTGAACGCGGCGATGAACACCGCCGCGCCGCTGATCGCCGCGGCTCTGTACGCCGGGCTCAGCCATGCGACGCCATACTGGCTGGGGGTGGCGATCATGCTCGTCGCCGCGGTCGTCGTGGGGCGCGCGCACATCGCGGACGCCGCCAAACCCGCGCACGCCGAGGAAGCCGGGGAGCTCGTCGGCGCTGCATCGGTCCCCGCGGAGGGGCCAGGCTCGGCTACGGTTTGAGGGCGTTGACCTTCATCACCATGCCCATCGCACGGTGGTTGCTCACCGAGCACCAGCCGTCCATGCTCTCACCGATCACGCCGACCTCGATCTTCTGGCTCTGCCCGGGGTTCAGCTGGTCGGTGCCCGTGTTGTTGGCGAGCACCAGGTCGTGCACCACCATGCCGGTGTTCTTGAAGTCGATGACCAGCTTGTTGCCGACCGGTACGTCGATGGAGTCGGGGACGAACCGCATCCCCTCCACGGTCACCGTGACCTCGGTGGTCTCACCCGTGGGGGTGACGCCGGGGGCCGACGAGCAGCCGGTGAGAACCAGCAGGGCGGCTGCGGTGACTCCCGCGAGCTTCATGAACGAACGGCGAACTGATGACACGGTGCGCTCCCGAGAGGCGAAGAACAGGACAGTACTCCCATCATCGTCCCTCCCGCACCTACGGGATTCATGACAACTGTCAGGGGCATCCGCCGACGCTGACGCTGACGCGCATGATCGTCACCAAGGAGGTGCGAGATGAGTACGCAGAGGGATTCACGGGAGCAGAACCGGGTCAGCACGATCGGACTGGTCGCTTCGTTGGTGGTCGGCATCCTATGGGTCGTCTTCGGGATGACCGGGGCCCCGCACTGGATGCTCGTGGTCAACGTGGTGCTCAGTATTCTGGTCGGCGGATGGTGGGCCTTCGGGCACCGTTTCCTCGGCGGGGGGGGGCAGGCAGCGCAACCGCAACCGGGGCTGAGCCTCGGCGAGGGCTGAGGCCGGCGGGGTGCGATGCAGCCGGTCAGCGGTGCGCGGGGTCGAGCGCTTCGGTGATGCGTCCCACCACGACCCAGGCGAGCGCGGCGGCACCGATCCACAGTGCGTTGCCGAATATCGACACGGAGAGAGCAGATGCCACCCCCTCCATGTCGGAAGCGCCCTGAAACAGCCACCGCGCGATTCCGGCGATCGCGCTCGGCGCGATCCACAGCGCCCACCACAGGCCGAGCACCCCATCGCTGAGTCTCGCACGGGCCGCTCGCGCGAGGTCCTTGATGTTCTGGAACGGGAACCACCATGCGACGATCGGGATGAACCATGAGCCGACGTGCCATCCGGGCGAGCGTCGGAGCGCGGTGGGCGTCACGGATGAGGCGGCGCGATGCTGCCAGATCAGCCAGCAGATCGCCGCCGCGATGGCCACGACGGCGCCGATGACTCCGATCGCCGTCGAGCTCGTGTCGTAGGCGCGCAGGCCCTGCAGCAACGATTCATCACCGAACATCGCTCGGAGCATCATGTCGTCCGAGGCCACGGACCTGACGCTGGCGATGCCGTATGAATCGATGACGATCGAGACGAGCGCGATCAGTGCGGAGGCGAGCATCAGCCATCGCGTGGCGGCGCCCATGCCGCGCAGCGGCTGCACCGGCACAGATGACGAGAGGGCGTCGCCGAAGGGATGAGGTGCAGGGGTGTCATGGCTCATGCGTGCTGTCCCGTCGGTCGCGTGCGGCTGTCCGAGGTGAGGCTAGCAATCGCGGCACCGGCGATGGCGCAGCATCCGTGATCTGTGGATAACTCCCGATCCCGACGCGCTCAGGACTCCGATGGCGCCAGCGGCAGTGCCGGCCCGTGGTTCCACGCGAGGATCGACGGCTGCTCGCGTGAGAAGCCCAGCACGGATGCCGACCCGGCATCCAGGGAGATGGATGCCGCGAATCGCGGCGCCTGGCGCAGGAACACCGCCGTGAGAATGCGCAGGTAGTGGCCGTGCGCGACCAGCGCCACATCGCCGTCGACCATGGCCGGCAGCACGCGCGTGAGCACCCGGGATGCCCGTGCCGCGACCTCCTCGACGGTCTCGCCAGGCGTCTGGCCGCGGATGACGCCGTGCGTGAACGCGTTCCAGTTGTAGCCGAGCTCGGCGCGGATGTCCTTGGTGGTGCGACCCTCGTATCCGCCGTAGTCCCATTCCACCAGCAGCGGGTCGATGCCGGCATCCAGACCCGCCAGCTCGGCCGTGCGCCGGGCACGCTGCAGGGGCGAGCTCAGCACCAGGCGGAAGTCGTAGCCGCGCACCAGCTCGCCGGCCGCGCTGGCCAGCTCCTCGCCATGTGCGGTGAGCGGGATGTCGGTCAGCCCGGTGTGCCGACCCGACTTCGACCACTCGGTCTCGCCGTGACGCAGCAGCACGAGCTTGCCCTGCGGGTTGTCGGGCGCGGGCCGATCGGGCAGCGGGTCGGTTGCAGCGTTCACCCCGTCACCGTACCGCGCCGCGTGCGTGGAAGCAGGGCAGGAATGGATCCCCGAATGTATTGGTTGTACATTCAACTAAGTCTGAGATCCGGGAGGAAGCGATGACGACAACCGAGACCACCGCCACGCCGGCGCCCGACCGCGTGCTCAGCGCGAGCACGGGCATGGACGCCGTTACCCTGCGCGTGGGCGACCTCGAGAAGATGACCTCGTACTACGCGAACGCGCTGGCCCTGGAGTCGATCGAGGAGCGGACCCGGGGCCGTGAGGTGCACCGCGTGCTCGGCCGCGGGCGCACCCCGATGGTGCGACTGATCGGCACACCGGACCTCCCCGCCGTCGACCCCCGCCAGGCCGGCCTCTTCCACACCGCATTCCTTTTCGACGACGCCAAGGCGCTCGCCGCCACCGTGCTGCACGCGGCGCAGGATCAGCGTGGACGGTTCACCGGATCGAGCGACCACCTCGTCAGCGAGGCGTTCTACTTCACCGACCCCGAGGGCAACGGCATCGAGCTGTACGTCGACCGCGACCGCTCGCAGTGGCAGTACGATCACGGCTCCCTGCAGATGTCCACGCTCTACCTCGACCCGAACGCCTACCTGCAGCGCAACCTCGACGAGGACACCGTGCAGAACGTCGCGCGCACCGCCGGCAAGGTCGGCCACGTGCACCTGCAGGTCGGTGACATCCCCACCGCCCGTGCGTTCTACGTCGACGCGCTCGGCTTCGAGACCACGGTCGACACCTACCCGGGTGCGCTGTTCGCCGCTGCCGGCGGCTACCACCATCACGTCGCCATGAACACCTGGAACAGCGCCGGCGCAGGGCCGCGCGCCGCGAGCCTGGGCCTCGGCGACGTCGCCATCACCGTGCCGTCGCGCGACGATCTCGACGCGCTCGCCGCACGCCTCACCCACCGCAAGCTGCAGTTCTCCGACGACGGCCGCGCGATCTCGCTCGACGACCCGTGGGGCACGCACGTGACCGTCGCGCTGCCCGGCGGCGGCGTCGAGGAGGTGCTGGCCCGATGACCCCGCACGCGATCGCATCCTGGGAGGCGCTGGCCGCGTGAGGCGCGCCACGCGCGCCCACGCCACGTCGCGCCAGCTCGCTCAGACCATCCGGCTGGCCAGCATCCGCTGCTCGGGGTCGAGGCGGGCGAGCAGAGCGGCGGTGATGTCGTGCAGCTGGCGCCGCTGCTCGGCATCCAGTGCGTCGAAGACGAACGACCGCACCGTGCGCACGTGCTCGGGTGTGGCGCGGATCACCTTGCGGTGGCCGTCGGCGGTCAGCTGCACCGTGGTGGCCCTGGCGTCATCGGGGGTGGGGATGCGCCGCACGAACCCGCGCTTCTCGAGCCGGCTGATCGCGTGCGACAGCCGCGACAGCGTGGCGTTCACGCCGGTGGCCAGCGCGGTCATGCGCATGCGCCGCCCTTCGGCGAGGGCCAGCATCGACAGCGTCGCGTAGTCGAAGTGCGTGAGCTCCTCGTCGCGCAGCAGCTGCGCGTCGATCTGATGCGGCAGCAGCTCGAGCACCGCCGTCAGCGGCGCCCAGGTGCGGCGTTCCTCGTCGGTGAATCCGCGTGGGACCTGTGCTGCGCTCATTCTCTGATCGTACGGGGAATAGTTGATGGGTCAACCAGGTTGTGCCCGATAAGAAGTTGAACAATCAACAAAAACAGGAGTGCAACATGACCACCATCACGATCTTCGGCGACGGCAACATGGGCCAGGCCATCGGCGGCGTGCTCGCCCGCGGCGGTGCCTCGATCCAGTACCTCGGCAGTGCCGACGCGCAGGCCCGCATCGAGGGCGACATCGTGGTGCTCGCCGTCCCGTACCCGGCGCTGAAGCAGATCGCGGAAGGCTTCGCCGACCAGCTCGCAGGCAAGACCGTCGTGGACATCACCAACCCGCTCGACTTCTCGACCTTCGACTCGCTCGTCGTGCCGGCCGACGGCTCGGCCGCCGCCGAGCTGCAGGCGCTGCTGCCCGAGTCGCGCGTGCTGAAGGCCTTCAACACCACGTTCGCCGCGACACTCGTCGCCGGCACCGTGGGCGGCCTGAAGACGACCGTGCTGATCGCCGGTGACGACACCGAGGCGAAGCAGTCGCTGGCCGCGGCCGTGCAGGCGGGCGGCCTGGACGCCCTCGACGCCGGCGCGCTCTCCCGTGCCCGCGAGCTCGAGGCGCTGGGCTTCCTGCAGCTGACGCTCGCCGTCTCCGAGAAGGTCGGCTGGAACGCCGGGTTCGCGGTCGCTCGCTGATCGGCATCCGATTCCTCGAACGGCCCCGCACTCCGGTGCGGGGCCGTTCTGCGTTCCAGGGGGAGCGTCAGGGCACGAGCACGCGCGCGGTCTGCGTCAACCGCGTCCGCACGTCGAACGCCTCGGTCACGCCCAGGGGCCTCGCGCCCGGGATGCCACTGCGCAGCACCGTGCGCAATGCGCTGCGCCGCACCACCGCCGCCAGCACGCCCCGCACCGACCCGAGCACGGTGACCGGCTCGTCGAGGTCGTCGTCGGGCAGGATCAGGATCGCGCCGGCGAAGCGGACACGCGAGACGCGGGACATCCTGCGGATGCGGCCGAGCAGATCCGCCACGGGGGTGCTGCCGCCCACCGCCCGGCCGATGACCTCGCCCTGCCGGAACCGCACCGTGTCGCCGAAGTCGTCCGACGCCAGCCCGTACAGGCCCGACGGCCCCAGCACCGCGTGGTCGAGCTTCTGCGCGGCATCCGCCCCCACCACCATGTCGTTCCAGGCGGTGAACCCGATGCCGAGCTCCGCGATGGCGGCGGCGGTGCTCTCCTCGGCGAGGGCCGCCGCCAGCATCCGCCTGGCCTCCCACGGCGCGTGCCGCACGACAGCGGGGTCGTACGCCTCGCGGGCGGTGACCGTACGACCGAGGTGGTCGGTGAGCATCTTCAGGTAGTTCAACCGGCGCCAGCCGCCGGCCTGCCCGTACACCTTCGTGCGGGGTCGGGTGCCCGACGCGGGAGCGGATGCCCGCGGCGCGCCCCACGAGACGTCTTCGCGCCCGCGGTCGTACGCCTCTCGAGCGGATGCCGTGCCGACGTGCTCCCACGCGTGCTGCACGCGGATGAACAGGCTCGCATCCCCGCCGGTGTCGGGATGCGTCTCGCGCAGCCGCAGACGGTACGCGCGTCGCAGGTCATCATCCGAAGCGCTCGCCGCGACGCCCAGCACCTCATAGGCGGATGCTGCCAGCGGCCCCTCGAACGTCACCCTCACACGTTAGACGGTCGCGTCGCCGCCCCGTAGGCTGAACGGATGACCAAGAGCACGATCTGGAGCATCCTGGGCGGCATCGCCGCGATCATCATCGCGTGGTGGATCGTCAGCGCGCTTTTCTCGCTGCTGTGGTTCGTCGTCAAGCTCGCCGTGGTGGCCGTCGTGGCCGTGGCGGTGTACGCCGGCATCCGCTCTCTCACCCGCCGGACGGGCGACTGACGCGACGCTTCGACAGCTCAGCGACCCGTCTTCGGAGCCCGCGCTCTGATCAGGCGCGCAGGAACTCCAGCGCCGCCTGACGGAAGTCCTTCGACCCCGGCGCGTTGAAGTGGTGCCGGCCGGGGATCTCGAAGAACGTGCCCTGCGGGGCGTACGACGCCACCGTGCGCGAGCCCTCCACCACCGGATCCTCCGAGCCCGTGGCGAACAGCACCGGCTGCTGCGGGGCATGGTCGGCCGAGATGGCGGGCGAGTCACGCTGCCCCTCGGCCAGCGCGACCAGTGCCCGCAGGTCGTTGCCCGACACGCGCTCGGCCAGGTCGACGTAGGCCTTCGTGCCCGGGTCGGTGACGGGCACTCCGTCGTCCGCGTAGCGGTACACCTGCTCGTCGGCGAACTCGTCCAGCGGGATGCCGTCGGGCACGCCGCCCAGTACGGCCCGCGGGACGCGGTCGCCGAGGTCCTGCAGCAGCTGCCAGCCCACCCGGGCGCCCAGCGAGTACCCGACGTAGAACGCCTCGTCGACGAGGAACGTCTCCATGACGGCCTCGACGTCGTGCGCCAGGCTCTTCACCGCGTACCCGGCGCCGTCGTGCGGCTTCTGGCTGGCGCCGTGGCCGCGCAGATCGATGCCGAGGATGCGGTAGCCCTCCTTCTCCAGCATCCGGGTCCACCCGGTGTGCACCCAGGTGTCGGCCGTGCTCGAGGCGAATCCGTGCACGAGCACGACGGTCGGCGCATCCAACTCACCCCACGAGTAGGCCGCGAGGGCCACGCCCTCGCCGACCTCGACGAACTGCGGAGCGGGCTGGCGGGTCAGCGAGGAGAGGATGTCGTCGGTCACACCTCCATCATGGCCCTGTGCCCGCAAGCCTGGCCGGTGGGATCCGCCGTTCCTATTCTCGAATCGATTCGATAGAGTGGGTTGCGCCGGCACCGTGACCGATCACGGGGCCGGTCGTCGTCTTCCCCGCCCCGCATCCCTGGGAACTGCATGGCCACCACCCTCATCACCGGACGCCCGTGGCGCGTCATCCTGGCCTTCTCCGTGCCGCTGCTGATCGGCAACGTCGTGCAGCAGTTGTACCAGTTCGTCGACGCCGTCGTCGTCGGCCGGCATCTGGGCGTGAACTCGCTGGCCGCTGTCGGCGCCTCGGGCAGCCTGATCTTCCTCGTGATCGGATTCGCCTGGGGCCTGGGCAGCGGCTTCGCCATCCCCACCGCACAGGCGTTCGGCGCCTCGGACGCCGGGGGCGTGCGGCGCTCGGTGGCCACCGGAACCGTGCTCACCGCTGCCACGAGCCTGATCCTCACGGTGCTCGGACCGCTGATGGCCGAGCCGCTGCTGCGGCTGCTGCAGACACCGCCGGAGCTGCTGGCCGAGTCGACCGCGTTCACGCAGGCCACTTTCATCGGCGGCAGCACGATCATGTTCTTCAATTACCTGGCTGCCATCATCCGCGCCATCGGCGACTCCACCACCCCGCTGGTGTTCCTCACCATCTCGTGCGCGATGAACGTGGGCCTGGTCATCCTGATGGTCGGCACCCTGGAGTGGGGGGTGGCGGGCGCAGCGTGGGCGACCGTGGTGGCACAGGCCGTCTCGGTGCTGCTGTGCCTGCTGTTCGTCTGGCGGCGCCTGCCGGTGCTGCACGTCCGGCGCGCAGACTGGCGCGTGACCCGTGCGGCCATGGCCGAGCACCTGCGTCTGGGACTGCCGATGGGCTTCCAGGCTTCGATCATCGCGATCGGCGCGCTCATCGTGCAGGTCGCGCTGAACACGCTGGGACCCGAGGCCGTGGCCGCCTACACTGCGGCGGCGCGCATCGACAGCCTGTCCAGTGCGCTGCTGGCCTCGCTGGGCCTGGCGGCCTCGATGTACGCCGCGCAGAACCTCGGCGCGCGTCGCCCTGACCGGGTCCGCCGCGGCACGATCCAGGCGCTGTGGATGTCGGTGATCGCCTCGCTGGCGCTGGGCGCGTTCATGATCACCCTCGGCGCACCGGTGGTGCGCGTCTTCATCGGCGACGGCGCCCCGGATGTCGTGCGCGACGCGCATCTGATGCTCATCATCAACGGCTCCACCTACACGATCCTCGGCGTGCTGTTCGTCCTGCGCGGGGTGCTGCAGGGGATCGGTCGCGTGCTGGTGCCGACGATCACCGGCGTGATCGAGCTGGTCATGCGCGCGGCGGCGGCCGTGATCATGGGCGCACTGCTGGGCTTCGGCGGCGTGGCGATGGGCAACCCGATGGCGTGGATCGGCGCGGTCACGCTGCTGATCCCGGCGTACGTGTCGGCGCACCGCGCGCTGGCGAAGATGCCCGTCGCGCCGCTGGAGACGACGCTGACGACGCCGATCCCCGTGATCGGACTCGCTGAGGGATCGATGGTGGCGGATGCCGTGTTCACGGCGCCCGTTCCCGTGGTGCGCCCGAGGCTGGGGCGGCTGCACCTTCCGCGCCGTTCGCGCAGTGCCCGGCGCACGCGCTGAGGGCCGCCGGCGTCATCCTGGAGGATGATGCCGAATCGTTCTCCTGGGGGAGAGACTTCCCTGGTCGACACGGGTAACCTGGTCGTCAGAAGCACGCAGAGTCGTGCTCATGACGGGGGGTCGTCACAATGCCCACTTTGGCCTTGACACGAGCACTGGCATCGATCTTCGTGCCGATCGGGATCACCGGAGCAGCCATCGCGCTCGTCTGCGCGCTCATCGCCGCGTTCGCGCTCGCGCGCGGCTCGGCGGGGCTCGCAGGCGGCGCGATCGGCATCTGGATCGTCGGCGCGCTGCTGAGCGCGGCCGCATCCTTCGCCAACGCGTGGGCTCCGCTGGTCACCTCGTTGGCCGCACTCGGTGCTGCTCTGCTGGTCGGCGGCCTGATGCGTGCTGCAGTCCGCGGCCTTCGGACGATGTCCGAACGCGCACCGCAGCAGGCGGCCTCGGCAGAGGCGGCTGTCGCGGAGGCCAAGGCCCCGGCGCATCCCGCAGCCAAGCCCGCCCGTCCGACCACGACCGTGCTGCCGCCGGCATCCGTCACCGACAGCATCCGCATCGCGGCCTGACGGCGCTCGCCGCGCTCAGGCGGTGAGCGTGGCGATGTCGATGACGAACCGGTAGCGGACGTCCGACGCGAGCACGCGGGCCCATGCCTCGTTGACCTGGTCCGCCGACGTGATCTCGACCTCGGGCGCGATGCCGTGCTCGGCGCAGAAGTCGAGCATCTCCTGCGTCTCGGCGATGCCGCCGATGCTCGACCCGGCGAACGACCGGCGGCCGCCGATCAGCGTGCCTGCTCGCACGGGCATCGGCTCGGACGGAGCCCCCACGTTCACGAGCGTGCCGTCCAGTGCCAGCAGGTTCAGGTAGGCGTCGACGTCGATCGTGGCGGACACCGAGTTGATGATCAGGTCGAACGAGCGGCGCAGTGCGCGCAGCGCCTGCGGGTCCTCGGTCGCGACGTAGTGGTCGGCGCCGAGGCCGAGCGCGTCGTCCTTCTTGGCGAGCGAGCGCGAGAGCACCGTGACCTCGGCGCCCAGCGCATGCGCGATCTTCACCGCCATGTGACCGAGGCCGCCGAGTCCGATGACGGCGACCCGCGTGCCGGGACCGGCATTCCAATGCCGCAGCGGCGAGTAGGTGGTGATGCCCGCGCACAGCAGTGGAGCGGCCTTCTCGAACGGGATGGCCTCCGGCACGCGCAGCACGAAGCCCTCGGTGACGACGATGGAGGTGGAGTACCCGCCCTGCGTGATGCTCCCGTCGACGTCCTCGGCGGCGTAGGTGCCGATGGCGCCGTTCAGGCAGTACTGCTGCTCTCCGGCCAGGCAGTTCGCGCACTCGCCGCAGGAGTTGACCAGGCATCCGACGCCGACCCGGTCGCCGACCGCGAACCTCGTCACGTCGGAACCGACCTCCGCGACCGTGCCGACGATCTCGTGCCCGACGGTGAGCGGGAACGGCTGCGGACCCCAGTCGCCCTGCACCGTGTGGATGTCGGAGTGGCAGATGCCCGCCCAGCGGATGTCGATGCGGACGTCGGACGGGCCGACATCCCGGCGTTCGATGGTGCCGGTGAACAGCGGACCGGTGGCAGAGGGCGCGACGATGGCGGGGATCACAGCAGACATGATTCGAGCGTAGACGGCGCGCAGCCCGTGCGGGCCGATCGCTCAGCGGTGATCGCGGTCGAAATGCTGGCCCGCGGAGTCCGCCGCCGCCGCCCGTTCCGCTTCGCGGGCCCGCAGTTCCACGCGCCGGATCTTTCCCGAGATGGTCTTGGGCAGCTCCGGCACGAACTCGATGACCCGCACCCACAGGTGCGAGGAGAGCCGCTCGCGTGCGAACGCGAAGATCTTCGCTGCGGCCGCGTGCTCGGCATCCGCTCCCGCGCCGGCATCCGGATGCAGGATGACGTACGCCTTCGGCACGTTCAGGCGCGTGGGATCGGGACTGGGGACGACCGCCGCCTCCACGACGAGATCGTGCTCCAGCAGCGCGGACTCCAGCTCGAACGGCGAGATCTTGTAGTCGGACGCCTTGAACACGTCATCCGCTCGCCCGACGTAGGTGAGGTAGCCCTCGTCGTCGCGAGCGGCGATGTCGCCGGTGTGGTGGAAGCCGCCGGCACGCGACTCGGCGGTCTTCTCGGGGTCCTCGAAGTACCCCGACATCAGACCCAGTGGCGAGTCGGACAGATCCAGCGCGATCTCGCCCTCGTGCTCGGTCACCTCGCCGGTGATGGGATCCAGCAGCACCACCGGGTAGCCCGGCAGTGCGCGGCCCATCGAGCCGTCCTTGACGACCTGCCCGGGGGAGTTGCCCACGCACGCGGTCATCTCGGTCTGCCCGTACCCGTCGCGGATCGTGGAACCCCACGCCTCGCGCACCCGGTTGATCACCTCGGGGTTCAAGGGTTCGCCGGCGCCCACCAGTTCGCGCGGCGGGTTGGCCAGCCGCGACAGGTCGGCCTGGATCAGCATCCGCCACACGGTCGGCGGCGCGCAGAACGTCGAGACGCGGTGCGTGTCCATCACCTGCATGAGGGTGTTCGCGTCGAAGCGGTCGTAGTTGTAGACGAACACCGTGGCCTCGGCCAGGAACGGCGAGTAGAAGCTCGACCAGGCGTGCTTGGCCCAACCCGGCGAGGAGATGTTCAGGTGCACGTCGTCGGGGCGCACGCCCAGCCACCACATGGTCGACAGATGTCCTACCGGGTACGACACGTGTGTGTGCTGCACGAGCTTGGGACGGCTGGTGGTGCCGCTGGTGAAGTACAGCAGGGCGGTGTCGGATGCCGGCGTCTCGCCGTCCGGCTCGAAGACGGCATCCGCCTGATACGAGTCGGCGAAGTCGTGCCAGTCATCGGTGACGTCACCCACGGCGATGCGCAGCAGCGCGGCGCCCGATTCAAGCGGGGCATCCGTGACCCGATCCGCCAGCCGACCCAGCGCGATGACCGCGCGGGCGCGACCGTGCTCGATGCGGTAGGACAGATCGGATGCCGACAGCAGCGTCGACGTGGGGATGGAGATCGCGCCGAGCTTGGTGATCGCCAGCATGATCTCCCACAGCTCGATCGTGTTGTTCATCATCACGATCACATGGTCGCCGCGGCGGATGCCGAGATCGCGCAGCCAGCTCGCGACCTGGTCGGAGCGTGCCGACAGCTCGCCATAGGACCAGTTGCGCACCGAAAGGTCGGCCGAGACGATCTGCACGGCGGGCCGGTCGGGATTCTCGCCGGCCACCACGTCGAACCACTCCAGTGCGAAGTTGAAGGTGTCCAGCCGCGGCCAGGCGAAGCCGGCGCGCGCGCCGTCGTAGTCATCGCCGTGTGCGAACAGGAAGTCGCGCAGCTCGCGGACGGCGGTGGTTGAGGCTGTGGCGGAACGTGTCATCTCGGGCTCCCTTGCTCGACACTCCATCATGCGCCTGCGGGCGCCCCGGCATCACCCCCGATCGGGGGTGTCCGGGTTCGGGCGCCGGACGATGCGCAGCTCGCTGGCGAGGATGCTCAGCACCACCAGCATCCCGCCCACCAGCGCCGCCGCGGGCAGGCGCTCGCCCGCGATGCGGCCGATGATGGCGGCCCACACGGGCTCGCCGGAGTAGATGATGGTCGCACGGGTCGGCGAGACCGACTTCTGCGCCCAGTTCATGGTGAGCTGGATGATGCAGCTGGCCGCGCCCAGCCCGATACCGGCGGCGACCCAGATCCAGCTGAATGCCGGGACGCCCTCGCCGGTGAACGGCATGGTGGCGAACGACAGCAGGCCCGCCGTCAGCAGCTGCACGATCGTGATGCGGCCCAGGTCGAAGCGGCCCGCGAAGACGCTGATCAGGATGATCTCGCCCACGATGGGCACGGTGCTGATCAGGGTCGCGGTCTCACCGAGGCCAAGTGACAGGCTGAACGCCTCCGGGCCCGCGATGAGGATGAGGCCGGCGAACGCGAGCGCTGCGCCCACGAACGCCATCGCCGGCGGGCGCTTGCGGAACAAGATCCATTGCGCGAACGGCACCATCGGCACGTACAGCGCGGTGAGGAACGCCGAGGTGCTGGAGTCGATGGTCTGCAGCCCCAGCGTCTGCAGCCCGTAGCCGCCGTATATCATCAGCCCGATGGAGCCTCCAGCGCCCAGGTCGGCCCAGGTGATCCCGCGCAGGGCACGACGGAAGATCAGGATGCTGATCAGCCCGGCCACAGTGAACCGCAGCCCCACGAAGAACCAGGGGCCGGAGTGCTGCATGGCGATGTGCACGACGAGGAACGTCGAGCCCCACACCGCGGTGATCGCGATGAGGGCGAGTTCCTGTGGGCGCATTCGCAGCCAGCGGAGATTCGAGGGCACAGCTGATTCTCCCGGATTCCCGGGTGCGCGGGTTCGCCTGATCAGGTTCGGCACGTACAGATGTCGGTCGATTCCCCGTTTGCAGGTCGATTCCGCGGCGTGTCGACCTGCATCCGTGCCGATCGACCTGCATCCGTACCCGGATGGGATGCCGGTCGAGCGGATGTTGAGGATCAGGCCCTTCGGGACGCCGTGACTGCGTGCGCGAGGCCGATCGTGAGCCACCAGCCGCCGAGCCAGATGAACATCAGGGACAGCAGGCTTCCCGAGATGAGACCTGTGAGAAGGGCCGCGAGTCCGATCGCGGCGAGTGCCCAGCCCGCCCACCGGTAGCCGATGACGATGAGAGCCGCGACGGCGAACACCGCGACGACGATCACCCAGCCGAGGCTGTCGAGTCCGACGCTGGGGCCGGAGCCCTCCGTGTAGTCCGCATATCGGCGACGAGCACCGAACAGCGCGCTGCCGCCGAATGCTCCGAATGTCGGGAGGATCGGCAGCATCGGGAGCACAGTCAGCACACAGCCGGCGACGCGCCATCCGAGGCCGAATCCGGTGCCGCGCAGCCGCACGCGCACGATCACGGCTGCCCACAGCAACACGACCACCGGCACGAAGAGCCTGCCGATGGTGAATCCGCTGACGATGGTCATCGCAGTCAGCAGAGCGGCGCAGACTGTTGTCGTCGCCGTTCGCGCCGCTCGGGAGACCACCAGCGGCACAGTTGCCACGATCGGCGCAACCAACGCGATCGCCACGATCCAGAAGCCCATCGCATCGATCAGGGTTCGCGTCGTTGTCGAGTAGGTGTTCGTCCCGTCGGACGATACGGTCTCCGTTGTCGTGCTGTATGCCGGAGTCGTGAACGCCACGAAGAGCCCGATCGCCGCGCCCACGATCACCGCCGCGATCTGCATCACCCGCCACGCGCGCTCGGCGCGGGCATCCGACATCTCCGGCGAGACACCGAACTCCTCCACCGCCCGCTCGGCGATCTGCTCCGGCGTTCCCAGCCCTCGGATGATCTCCTCGACGGAGCGGCCGGTCTCCTCGGCATCCGCGAAGTGTCCCCGAAGATCCTCGAGCACGTCGGTGCGGTGCGCGGGATCGATGCCGCGAAGCATCCGCTCCACCGAACGCAGGTAGTCGTCCCTGGTCATGATGCCCCCTCGATGATGGTGTCGACTTCGGCCCCGATGGCCCGCCAGACCGCGTCGAAGGTGCTCAGCTGCTCCCGGCCCGCCGGCGTGATCGTGTAGTACTTGCGCGGGCGCCCGCCGCCGACGGCCTCGGTGCGGGTGTCGACGACCCCGCCGTCGCGCATGCGAGCCAGCAGCGGGTACAGGCTTCCCTCTCCGGCGATCAGGCCGCGGTCCTGCAGCTCGGACGCCAGTTCCAGTCCGTACCGCTCGCTCGCCGCCAGCAGTCCCAGCACGCAGAACTCCAGCACGCCCTTGCGCAGGTTCGTCGCGATGCGCTCGGCGTTGTCGGCCATGCCAGCACACTAGTCTTGCGATGCAAGTATTACAAAACAAGGTTTGGAGCGGATGCTGAGCTCAGTCCGGCGTCGGGCGCTCGCCGCGGCCCCAGCTGATCGAGAGCGCCCCGGGGCCGAAGCTCCGGCGCACCGCGTGCAGGGAACGGGCACCGTGCAGCATCCGTGGCGTGACGACCCGGTCTGCTGAGGTCTCTTCGATCTCATCGCACCAGTCCGGCAGCCAGGCCGGGTCGAATCGTGTCCACAGCAGCAGCTCTCGGGCCTGGAACGCGACTCCGTAGCCCGAGCCGTCACTCACCTCGATCTCTGGCGGATAGGTCACGGCCCACTCGATCAGCATGGTCTCGGGGCTGGTGATCGGCCGCTCCAGCTCGAACAGGAAGCCGTGCACCTCGTTGCTGGGGTGCGTGAAGCGCTTCGAGATGCGTCCGCCGCCCAGCGCTTCGAACTCGGGCGGGGGAGTGGGCTCTCCGGTCGTGATCTCGACGTACGGCACGGCGGTGACCACGCCGGAGGTGGCCTGCACCAGCACCCGGGCCGTCCGCCGCCGCACGTGTCCCTCGGGCCCGACGTCGGTGACGGCATGGATCGTCAGCTCGCGAGTCGGATCGGGGTAGGCGGCGCCCATCGCCAGGAAAGTCTCGCGCACGCGCTGCTCGGTGGGATCCTCGTCGAACGGGAACGCGACGGGCCCGAGCGGACCGGTGCGCTGCGTCGGGCCGAGCAGCTGCAGCAGTGCGCCGTCGTCCAGGCCCAGCAGCTGCTCCAGGTCGGCGACCGCCGCCAGCGAGTGGGCGCCCTCGGGCCGTCGTGCCCCGGAGCGCCAGTAGCTGAGTGTCGCACGCGACACTGGATTGCCATGTGCGGCGAGCCGCTCCTGCAGCCGTGCCAGCGTCATCCTGCGGTCGCGGATGGCCCCGCTCAGGGCCTCGGCGAACGGCGTCGCCGCCGGCCTCTGCGAGATCGCCTCGTCCGTCACAGCCGCCCTCTCGGTATGTGAACGCGCTCTCCCTAGAGTGGCACACAGGTCCGTCGGATGTCTTCGCTGGGGAGCAGGCATCGCGCGGGCCTCCGAGAACGCACGGGTGGCGCCCGCCCGAAGTCTCGGGTGCAGTCCGAAATCCGTCCTCCACGGATGTCGGGAGCGCGGCGCCATCTGGGGACGTCGCGCTCCCGGCGACGGCCTGGTTCATAGGCGCTCGTCGTAGACTGGGACGGCCACCGATCCGAGGACTGCCATGCCCGCTGAACGCACTTTCACTGCACGTCACGTGCAGTTGACGCGCGCCGCTCTGGCGGCCGTCGCGGCGCTGATGATCACGTTCTCGCCCGACCACTCGGCATCCGTCGGCCTGCCGGTGTTCGGCGGCTTCGTGATCGCCACCGCGCTCGTGCTCGTGCTGGCCGCGATCATCGCCTACCCGGCCGGCCAGCGCTGGCCCGCCGTGATCATCGCCGGCATCTCGTTCGTGCTCGGCATGACCGCCGGCATCCCCTCGATTCGCTCCGACGCGCTGTTCTTCGGACTCGTGATCGCCTGGGCCGCCTCGACCGGACTGGTCGAGCTGATCCACGGCATCCGCGCGAAGGGGACGGAGGGCGCGCGAGACGCGACGCTCATCGGCGCTCTGGGGCTGTTGCTGGCTCTGCTTCTGGCGCTGGTGCCCGCCGGGTTCGTGCAGGAGTCCGTGACGCCCGAGGGCGGTACGAGCACACTCACGAGCATCGTCATCGGCGTCGGACTGTTCGGCGCCTACGCCGCGATCATCGCCGTCTTCCTCGGAATCGCCGGCCTCACGCCCGGCGCGAGGAAGGCCGTGCAGACGGATGCTGAGAAGGATGCCGGCACAGATCGCCTGGCCGACCACGGAGGATACGCATGACCGAGCAGAAGCCCACACGGCGCGACATCCTGAAGCCGCTGCACCTGGTGGGCATCGCCCTGGGGTGCGGCGTGTTCGCGATGCTGGTCACGATCTTCTCCACGGGCGGATTCACCGCACGTGTGAACAGCTCCATCGCCCGCGGCACCTACAAGGACCTGCCCCCGTTCACGCTCGGACTGGTCATCGGCGGCATCTGCTTCATCGTGACGCTGCTGATCATGGCGCTGCTGATGCTGGCGGTCAACCCGAGCACCGTCACCAAGACCATCGACCGGCCGATCCTGCTGGACCCGAAGCCGACCCGCGCGCAGCGCCGGGCTGCGAAGGAGGCCGAGGCCGCTGCTGCGGAGGCCGCCGAGGGCGGCACGCAGCCGGATGCCGCAGACGCTGCCTCCGCGAAGCCCGACGCACCCGAGGCCTGAGCCTCACCCCTCCCGGACCTCCGGCTGCACGAGCCGGTCGTCGCCCTCCCTCGGATCGCCGCGCCCGTCGGTGTTGCTGGTGAGCAGCCATACCTTCCCGTTCGGGCCGGCCAGCACGTCCCGCACACGGCCGTAGTCGTCGGTGAACGCCGCCACCCACGGCTCCTCGTCCGGATGCGACGGATCGAACAGCCAGACGCGCTGCCCGCGGAGTCCCGCGATGTAGATCGTGCCGTCGATCACCGCGATGCCGCTGGGACTGGCATCCGCCGGCCTCCACACGGCGACCGGATCGATGGCATCCACCGCCTTCGCGATGCCCTCGTGATCCGGCCAGCCGTAGTCTCCGCCCGCGGTGATGCGGTTCAGCTCGTCCCAGGTGTCCTGCCCGAACTCGCTGGCCCACAGGATGCCGTCCCCGTCCCACGCGACGCCCTGCACATTGCGGTGGCCCAGCGAGTACACGATGGTGCCGAACGGGTTGCCAGGCGCCGGGTCGCCGGTCGGCGTCACGCGCAGGATCTTGCCGCCCAGGTAGCCGGGGTCACGGGCGCGCTCGCGCTGCCCGGCATCGCCGGTGGTGATGTACAGCATCCCGTCGGGGCCGAACGCGATCCGCCCGCCGTTGTGGTTGGCCGCGTGCGGGATGCCGGTGACGAGATCCTCCACGGCGCTCGTGTCCAGGCGCAGGCCGCCGGGTTCGCCGCGCAGCGGCATCCGCACCACCCGGTTGTCGTCGTCGGTCGCGTGATACGCGTACAGCCAGCGGATGCCGTCGATCTCGCGCACCGCGATGCCGTTCAGCCCCGCCTCGCCGCCGGAGACCACGCCGGGCACGGTGCCTGCAGTGCGCAGCTCTCCGGATGCCGTGCGCTCGAGCACGTTGCCGTCATCGCGTTGCGAGATGAGCGCGCTGTCGCCGACGAGGGCGACCGACCAGGGGGCGTCGAGACCGGACGCCAGGGTGACGGCCTTCTGCTGCAGACTCGGGGTCGGCGAAGACGGGGGCTGTGGTGCGCAGGCGGTGAGGGAGAGCGCGGCCAGCATTCCTGCTGCCGCCGTCGTTCGCCGGATCGCACCCATGCTCCAGAGTCTCAGCATCCGCCTTCACGGGCAACGGGCAGCGAGTGCGGGGACCGCCCGCATCCTGGGGAATAGTATGCGGCCGCCTCCGCTTGGGACAGTCATGGGTTCCTCTGTGGGCCCCTCCGCGGTCGGTCTTCGCTCCGAGCAGCTTGATGGCGGGATGCGTTTCTGATCCGGGCCGATCCGTGTCGGCGGCGGTCAGTTTCCTCAGCGCGCGAGCTTCTCCGCGATGCCGATGTAGGTCGCCGGCGTCAGCGCGAGCAGGCGCTGCTTTGCGGCATCCCCGATCTCCAGCTTCTGCACGAACTCCGCCAGCTCCGCGGCCCCCACGCGGTGGCCCCGGGTGAGGTCCTTCAACAGGGCGTACGGGTCGGTGATGGTCGAGCGGCCGGCCACGACCTCCGCGCGGATCACGGTCTGGATCGCCTCGGCCAGCACCTCCCAGTTGTGGTCGAGGTCGTCCAGCAGCGCGTCGCGCGAGAGCGAGATGGCGTCCAGCCCGCGGCGCAGGTTGTCCAGCGCCAGCAGCGAGTGCCCGAAGGCCACGCCGATGTTGCGCTGCGTGGTGGAGTCGGTCAGGTCGCGCTGCATGCGAGAGGTGACCAGCGTCTGCGACAGCGAGTTCAGCAGGCTGCCCGAGATCTCGAAGTTGGCCTCGGCGTTCTCGAACCGGATCGGGTTGATCTTGTGCGGCATCGTCGACGAACCGGTCGCGCCCGCCACCGGGATCTGCGCGAAATAGCCCAGCGAGATGTACGTCCAGATGTCGGTGGCGAGGTTGTGCAGGATGCCGCCGGCGTGCCTCACGCGGTCGTACAGCTCCACCTGCCAGTCGTGTGACTCGATCTGCGTGGTGAGGGGGTTGAAGTCGATGCCCAGGCCCTCGATGTACTCGCGGCTCACGGTGGGCCAGTCCACAGAGGGGTCGGCCGCCAGGTGCGCGGACCAGGTGCCGGTCGCGCCGGAGAACTTCGCCAGGTACTCGGATGCCGCGATGCGGCCGCGCACGCGCTCCAGGCGCCACGCGAAGACGGCGAGCTCCTTGCCCATGGTCGACGGCGTCGCCGGCTGCCCGTGCGTGCGGGAGAGCATCGCGGCATCCGCATGCTCGTCGGCGAGAGCCCGGAGCTTGGTGATCACGGCATCCAGCGCCGGAAGCCAGACGCCTTCCACCGCGCGCTTGACGGTCAGCGCGTACGAGGCGGAGTTGATGTCCTCGCTCGTGCACGCGAAGTGCGTCAGCTCGGCGATGCGGTCCAGGCCCAGAGCTGCCAGGCGGTCGCGCACCAGGTACTCGACGGCCTTCACGTCGTGACGGGTGACGGCCTCCTTGGCGGCCAGCCAGTCGATCTCCTCCTGCCCGAAGTCGCGGTACAGCCCGCGCAGACGGTCCTTGTCGGCATCCGAGAGGGGAGCGGTGCCGAACACCGAGCGGTCGGTGAGGGCGATCAGCCACTCCACCTCCACCTCGACGCGGGCGCGGTTGAGTCCTGCCTCGGAGAGGAAGTCCGCAAGCCCGGTGACGGCGGCGCGGTAGCGGCCGTCGAGGGGGCTGAGCGGCTGAGAGGGGAGCGAAGGCAGAGAAGTCAGAGGAGTTCCTCCTGCTCGGGGCCCCGCGTCGCGCGGGGCGTCGAATGGGATGCCCGCACAGCCGGTTCGAGTTGGCTGAAGAGCCCGCGGGTGGCGGTCTCAATCATAGCCAGCACCGAATCGAACATTGCGGGTCCCGCGTAGTACGGGTCGGGTACGTCCATGGTGGAGGCGGTCGGATCGTAGGCGCGCAGCAGCGTGACCTTGCCCTTGTCATCGGTGCTGCGGGCCCACGCCTTCAGGATGCGCTCATGCGTGCGATCGAGGGCGACGATCAAGTCGTTGTCGGCGAAGGATGCCGCGCTGAACTGCCGCGCGCGGTGCGCGGAGCCGTCGTAGCCGCGGCGGCTGAGGGCTTCGAGAGTGCGCTGGTCGGCGCGCTCGCCGAGGTGCCAGTCGCCCGTGCCCGCGCTGCGGGAGAGCACGCGATCACCCAGTCCGCGCTGCGTCGCGAGCGCGCGGAACACGACTTCGGCCATCGGCGAGCGGCAGATGTTGCCCGTGCAGACGAAGACGACGCGGAAGGGATCCGGTGAGGTCACAGCACCATTGTGCCTTCATCGACTTCTCTCCCCAATCGTCAATATCGAGAAGTTGTGCACAGCGGGTGGGATCCCGGACAGAGCGGATGCCCGCCATCCCGCACCCTGGAGGCATGTACACGATCACAGCGGCCCAGGCTCCGGGCGGCGCGGGCGAGGATCTCTGGGCGGCGGTGGAGGCGATGCGGCTGCTGGACGAGGCGTCCGACCTGGTGGAGACGGCGGGTGTGGGTGTCTCACGACTTATCGAGGACGCACGCTGGGAGAACGCGGGGGTGCGCGCGCTGCGGTGGGCGCTCTCGGATCTGCGCGCGCAGTTGGAGAGCGAGCGCGGAGAGCTGCAGTTCCAGCGCCAGCAGGTGGGCAGGGACCTGTGATGAGCGGCGAGCTGAACATCACGTCGGGCGGCGCGATCCATGTCGACTCGGGGGCGTTCCGCGCGGTCGGGCACCGGCTGGCCGCGCTGGCGGAGCAGGTGAAGGATGGCGCACGCGTCGCGCGGCGTGCGCAGCACAGGCTCGCGCAGACCTCTGACCGGCACCCGGCCATGGGACAGATCGGGAACTGCGTGCATCGGCTGGAGAGCCAGGGAGAGAAGGCGGCGAAGACCGCGCAGGGCACACTCGTCATGGCCGATGTGTTCGAGTTGGTCGAGCTGCGCACCCAGCAGAAACTGATGGGGGTGGGCGATGCGCGTGAAGCACTGGCGATACAGGATCGCATCCATGAACTGCTCGCCTCGAACCCGAATGTCGGGCCGGCGGCGGACTCCCTGATCACGCGCTGGCAGAACCACCGATTCGACGGCCTGACGGATCAGCCGTGGGACGACGCGTACACGCTCGCTCGATGGGCAGGCGCGGTGCTGGCCCCGACACTCGCCGGCTGGGCCGCCCTGTGGCTGGGCTCCGAGCCGGTGGGATCGACGATGGGCACCCTGCGCGATCTGGCGGTGGATGTCGATCTGGGCACCCTGCCGAGCGGCACCCGGCTCACGGACGATTCACCGGCCGTGACCCTGAGAACGGTCGAGTCGCGTGACGCCAAGCCGGTCTCGGGAGTCCGTGACTCGATCGCGCGCGTGCCGTACGGGCGCTCAGCCCAGGTGGCGGTGGAGAAGTACACGATGAAGAACGGGTCGGTGCGCTATGTCGCGTACGTCGACGGCACCCGGGAGATGATGCCCGGCACGGACGAGCCGTTCGATGCGGTCTCCGACGTGGAGCTGTACCTGGACCGGAAGAAGTCCGCATCGTATGAGGCGACGCTCCAGGCGCTGGAAGCGGCAGGGGCTGAGCCCGGTGACACCGTCGACATGGTGGGGTACTCGCAGGGGGCGATGATCGTCTCCCATCTGGCTATGGACAGTCCGTATCACGTGGGGACCGTGATCGTCGCGGGCGATCCGGTCGACCCTGCGCTCGCCGCCGATCAGACGATCGTCCGACTGGAGAACGGGGCCGACCCGGTGAACGCGCTGGCGACCGGCGGCACTGCGGGAGGCTCGGGTTCGCCGGACAGCTTCACGGTCCAGCGCGAGATCCCCGACCGGAGCAGCCCGATCGATCCGCACACGTACGGGAACTACCTGAACACGGGCGCGCAGCTGGACCACTCGTCGGATCCACGCGCACAGGCGCTGCGGGACACCTTCTTCCACGAGCTCGGTCAGGCGGCGCGGGTCGAGCGGATGGAGTTCAGTGCGAAGCGCGGCTGACCGGCATCCGCTCTGCGTCGGCGACCTGCCCGCTCCGCGTCAGCGGCGCTGCTTCTTCTTCTGCGGGCGCAGGATGGCGCCGAAGACGGCGTTGATGATCGAGATGAGGATGGCCGCCACCACGCCCCACCAGAACGACCCGACGCTCAGACCCCAGCCGAAGCCGCTGGTGATCCAGGCGGTCAGCCACAGCAGGAACCCGTTCACGATGAAGGAGATGAGCCCGAACGTGAGGATGTACAGCGGGAACGCGACGACCTTGATGATTGTGCCGATGATGGTGTTCACGAGGGCGAAGATCGCCGCCACCGCGAGCAGGGTCAGTACCAGCTGCAGGGTCTCGCCGGGCGCGAACGCGCGGATGCTCACCTCGAGCGCGGGGATCAGCGTGACAACCCACAGGGCGAAGGCGTTGATGACGACGCGGATGATGAATCGCATCTGTCGATCGTGCCACGGGACGCTCCTCATGACGGCCGCCCCCGCGGTGGTTCGCACCTCTTTAGACTGATCCCGTGACCGAGCCCATCCTGCCCCGCATCCGCCCTGAGATCGCCGCCCTGCCGCCGTACCGCCAGGGCAAGCAGGCGGGCGCCGACGCGTTCAAGCTCTCCAGCAACGAGAACCCGTTCGAGCCGCTGCCGTCGGTGCTCGAGGCGCTCACGCGCACCACGCCGATCAACCGCTATCCCGACGCGTCTGCGGGTGCGCTGCGCGCCCGCCTGGGCGAGAAGTACGGCGTCGACGCGGACGCCGTGCACGTGGCATCCGGTTCCGTGTCGATCCTGTACCAGCTGGTGCTGGCCACGGCATCCGTCGGCGACGAGGTCATCTACGCCTGGCGCTCGTTCGAGGCGTACCCCGGCCTTCCGCTGGTCGCCGGCGCCACCGGGGTGCAGGTTCCGCTCGGCCCGGGCACCCGTCACGACCTCGACGCGATGGCGGATGCCGTCACCGACCGCACCCGCGTGATCATCGTCTGCACGCCCAACAACCCCACCGGCCCGATCGTCACCAGCGCCGAGTTCGCCGCGTTCGTCGAGCGCGTGCCGCAGGACGTGCTGATCATCCTCGACGAGGCGTACGCCGAGTTCGTCACGGCCCCCGAAGCCGTCGACGGCCTCGCCGAGCGCGTATTCGAGAAGCACCCCAACGTGGTCGTGCTGCGCACCTTCTCCAAGGCGTTCGGCCTGGCAGGGCTCCGCGTCGGCTACGCCATCGGCCACCCGCGCGTGCTCGACGCCGCCCGGACCACCGCGATCCCGCTGTCGGTCACCAGCGCCGCCGAGCGCGCCGCCATCGCGAGCCTGGATGCCGAGGACGAGCTGATGGCCCGCGTCGCCGTCATCGTCGAGCGCCGCACCCGCCTGGTCGCGGGCCTGCGCGCGCAGGGTTGGGACGTGCCCGACTCGCAGTCCAACTTCGTCTGGCTCCCCGCCGGTGAGCGCACCGACGAGGTGGCCGCCGCCTTCGTCGCCGCGGATCTCATCGTCCGGCCGTTCTCGGGTGACGGCATCCGCATCTCCGTCGGCGAGGAGGAGTCCCTCGATCGAGTGCTCGCCGTGGCGGGGGAGCAGGTGCGCGCATGAGCTACGATTTCGAGACCGTCGTCGACCGCACCGGTACCGGCGCCGCCAAGTGGCAGCACATGCTCGATGCCAAGCCGGATGTTCCCGCCGGGATCTCGCCGTTCTCCGTCGCAGACATCGACCTGAAGCTCGCCCCCGAGATCGTCGAGGGCCTGCGCGAGCACCTCGAGGACGTGGTGCTGGGCTACACGGTCGCCACGGACGACTACTGGGAGGCCGTGACCGGCTGGTTCCAGGACCGGCACGGCTGGGCCGTCACCCGCGAGCAGATCACGCTGGCGCCCGGCGTGGTGCCGGCGTTCAACACCGCCGTGCGGGCCGTGACCGCGCCCGGCGACGGCGTCATCGTGCAGACCCCGGCGTACTACCCGTTCTTCGGCGCCATCGAGGGGAATGAGCGCGTGGTCGTGCGCAACCCGCTGGTGCTGCGCGAGGGGCGCTGGCGCATCGACCTCGACGACCTCGCCGAGAAGGCCGCCGATCCCCGCACCACCGCGCTGCTGTTCTGCAGCCCGCACAACCCCACCGGCCGGGTGTGGGAGCGCGACGAGCTCAACGCCGTGTGGCGCATCGCCCGCGACAACGACCTGACTGTGATCAGCGACGAGATCCACTTCGACCTGCTGATGCCGGGCGTGCAGCACACCGTGTTCTCCACGCTGAACGACGACGCGGCCGCCCGCACCATCGTGTGCACCGCGCCCAGCAAGACGTTCAACCTGGCGGGCATGGCCACCAGCAACATCGTCATCCCGAACGAGCAGCTGCGCGAGAATTTCCGGCTCGAGCAGGGCCGCACCGGTTTCTTCACACTCAACGCGCTGGGCTTCCAGGCCTGCCGCCTCGCCTATTCGAAGGCCGGCGCGTGGTTGGACGGCCTCATCGAGCTCGTGCACGGCAACCACGAGCTGGTGCGGTCGTTCTTCGCCGAGCGGATGCCGCAGGTCGTCGTCTTCGACCTGGAGGGCACCTACCTGCAGTGGCTGGACTTCCGCGCGCTCGGCCTGTCGCACGAGGAGCTCAAGCGCATCAACGAGCAGGAGGCCCTGGTCTACTTCGACGAGGGCGCCATGTTCGGCACCGAGGGCGAGGGCTTCGAGCGCATGAACCTCGCCGCCCCGCGGCAGACCGTGCTGGACGCCCTCGAGCGGCTCGCACGGGCGTACGCGCCCTGAGACCAGGCTCGCCGGTGTCGGCGTCCGCTCGCCACGATCGGATGCCGCCCTGCCGACCCGCGTGAGCATTCGTCCTGATCCCGGGCACTTATTAGGGACCCCGAACTATGCGTGACGGGGCATGCCGACGTGGGTAGCGTGGAGCCGTGACCTCGACCGACACACCCCTCGTTCGCGTCCTGGAAGCGGATGGAACATTCGCTCCGTCGCCGGCATCCGAGCGGTATCTGCCGCTCATCGATGCGCTGACCGACGCCGAGCTCGAGCAGTTCTACCGCGACATGGTGGCCATCCGAGCCATCGACACCCAGGCCACCAACCTGCAGCGCCAGGGCCAGCTGGCCCTGTGGCCGCCGAGCCGCGGGCAGGAGGCCGCCCAGGTCGGCTCCGCGCACGCCGCCCGCAGGCAGGACACGATCTTCCCCTCCTACCGGGAGCACGCCGTCACCCGCATCCGCGGGGTCGACCCGGTGGACATCATCAAGCTCATGCGCGGCGTCTCGCACGGCGGCTGGGACCCGACCGACCCGAAGAACGGCAACACCCGGCTGTACACCCTGGTGCTGGCTTCGCAGACCCTGCACGCTGCCGGCTTCGGCATGGGCCTGACGCTCGACGGCCGCACGGGCACCGGCGACCCGGAGCGCGACGAGGCCGTCGTGGTCTACTACGGCGACGGCGCCTCCAGCCAGGGCGACGTGCACGAGGCGATGGTCTTCGCCGCCAGCTACTCCGCCCCCGTGCTGTTCTTCCTGCAGAACAACCACTGGGCCATCTCGGTGCCCGTCGAGACCCAGTCGAAGGTGCCGCTGGTCGGCCGTGGCGCCGGTTATGGCATCCCGTCGGTGCGGGTGGACGGCAACGACGTGCTGGCCAGCTACGCCGTCTCGCGAATGCTGCTGGACGAGGCGCGCGCCGGCGGCGGCCCGCGCGCCATCGAGGCCGTCACCTACCGGATGGGCGCGCACACCACCAGCGACGACCCCACCAAGTACCGCGGCTCCGACGAGGAGCAGTCCTGGGCGCAGCGCGACCCGATCGCCCGCATGCGCGCGTACCTGCTCTCGCGCGGCGCGAGTGAAGAGTTCTTCAGCGGCGTGGCTGCCGAGGCGGCGGATGCTGCTGAGGATCTGCGCGCCCGCACCGTCGAACTGCCCGCACCCGGACCGGGCGTCATCTTCGACCACGTCTACAGCGAGCCGCACCCGCTGATGGCCGAGCAGAAGGCCTGGCTGGCGGAGTACGAGGCGTCGTTCGAGGGAGGTGCCGCATGAGCATCGAGACCATGCCGTTCTCCAAGGCGCTGAACGCCGGCCTGCGCAAGGCCATGGAGGACGACCCCCGCGTGCTGCTGATGGGCGAGGACATCGGCCGCCTCGGTGGCGTGTTCCGCGTGACCGAGGGGCTGCAGCGCGATTTCGGCGCCCATCGCGTGCTGGACACCCCGCTGGCCGAGTCCGGAATCGTCGGCTCCGCGATCGGCTTGGCCATGGCCGGGTTCCGCCCGGTGTGCGAGATCCAGTTCGACGGCTTCGTGTGGCCGGCGTTCGACCAGATCACCTCGCAGCTGGCCAAGGTCACCAACCGGCATGAAGGCCGTCTGTCGATGCCGGTCGTCATCCGCATCCCGTACGGCGGGCACATCGGCGCCGTCGAGCACCACCAGGAGAGCCCGGAGGCGTACTTCACGCACACCCCCGGCCTGCGCGTGGTGTCGCCGTCCACCCCGAACGACGCGTACTGGATGATCCAGGAGGCGTGTCTCTCGAACGATCCGGTGATCTTCATGGAGCCCAAGAGCCGCTACTGGCCCAAGGGGGAGGTGGAGCTTGACGCATCCGCTCTTCCGCTGCACGCCTCCCGGGTCGTCCGCCGTGGCACCGACGTGACCCTCGTCGGGCACGGCGCGATGGTGACCACCCTGCTGCAGGCCGCCGCGCTCGCCGAGTCGGAGGGCACCGGCTGCGAGGTGATCGACGTGCGATCGCTGTCGCCGGTGGACTACGGCCCCATCCTCGACTCGGTGCGCTCGACCGGCCGCATGGTCTACGCGCAGGAGGCCCAGGGCTTCACCAGCTTGGGCAGCGAGATCGCCGCGACCGTCATGGAGCGCGCGTTCTACGCCCTCGAGGCGCCCGTGCTGCGCGTCTCCGGGTTCGACACGCCCTTCCCGCCCGCCAAGCTGGAGGGCGTGTACCTGCCGGATGCCGACCGCATCCTCGAAGCCGTCGACCGTTCGCTGGCCTACTGACCGCTTCTTTCGCCTACTGATCGCATCCTTGGGTCCCTGAGCCTGTCGAAGGGCCCCGCGTATGGAGGAAACCATGACCACCCAGACCTTCACCCTTCCCGACGTCGGCGAGGGCCTCACCGAGGCTGAGATCGTCGCGTGGAAGGTCGCGCCCGGCGACACCGTCGCGATCAACGACGTGATCTGCGAGATCGAGACGGCCAAGTCCCTCGTCGAGCTGCCGTCTCCGCACGCGGGAGTCGTCGACGAGATCCTCGCCGCCGAGGGTGCGACGGTCGAGGTCGGCGCGCCCATCGTCACCTTCGTGTCGGATGCCGCGGATGCCGCGCCTGCGGCCCTGTCGGCCCCCGCAGCAGAGGAGGGCGGCGGATCGGTGCTCGTCGGCTACGGCACCGGCGGCGGTGCGACGTCTCGCCGCAAGCGTCCCGCCGAGCGCCAGGTGCGCTCCTCGGTCGGCGTGATCGCCAAGCCGCCGATCCGCAAGCTCGCCCGCGACCTGGGCGTGGAGCTCACCGAGGTGACGCCCACCGGCGCCGACGGCGAGGTGACCCGGGACGATGTCGTCAAGCATGCCGAGCAGGCGAGCGTGTTCCGCAACATCGAGACCCCGGAGTGGGGCGACGTGCGTGAGGAGACCGTGCCGGCACCGGCATCCGCTCCGATCGGGCTCGCGCGGGGCATGCAGCCGACTCCGGATGCCCGCACCGAATCGATCCCCGTCAAGGGCGTGCGCAAGGCGACGTCATCGGCGATGGTGCAGAGCGCATACTCCGCCCCGCACGTGACGGTGTGGAAGGAGGTCGATGCCAGCCGCACGATGGAGCTCGTCAAGCGGCTGAAGGCCTCGCCCGACTACGCCGACATCCGCGTCTCGCCGCTGCTGATCATGGCCCGCGCCGTGATCTGGGCAGCCCGCCGCACCCCGATGGTCAACGCAGCCTGGGTCGACACCGACTCGGGCGCGGAGATCGTCGTGCGGCACTATGTGAACCTCGGCATCGCCGCGGCCACGCCGCGCGGCCTGCTGGTGCCCAACATCAAGGATGCCCACGATCTCAGCATGAAGGACCTCGCCCGCGCGCTGAACCGGCTCACGCTCACGGCCCGCGAGGGGAAGACCAGCCCCGCCGACCAGCAGGGCGGCACCATCACGATCACCAACATCGGCGTGTTCGGGATGGATGCCGGCACCCCGATCATCAACCCCGGCGAGGCCGGGATCGTGGCCATGGGCACCATCGCGCAGAAGCCGTGGGTGGTCGACGGCGAGGTGCGCCCCCGCTGGGTGACCACCGTCGCCGGATCCTTCGACCACCGCGTGATCGACGGCGACCAGATGAGCCGATTCGTCGCCGACGTCGCCTCCGTGCTCGAGGAGCCCGCGCTGCTCGTGGAGTGAGCGGACGGCCCCTCGTCGTGTCAGGTGGCGCGCGAGATCAGGCGCCGTCGTGGGACGCGTTCGACATGTCCAGCAGACGACGCTCATCCTGACCGAGCCAGGTGGCAGCATTCGGAACGCGGCGCTCGATCCGCGCCTCGTTTCGAGCCTGTCTGAGCGCGTGCACGATCGCGAACCGGACGGTCGCGTACAGGATGCACGCGCCGACCAGGACGTACAGGATCGGAATCAAGATGACGAGAAATTGCACGGCATACCCCGGCTTCCATCTACTCGGCGTGTGAGGCCGAGCCTATCTGCCGCCCCGTGCCCAGGTCGCGCTGGGCGCCGCATGATCCCTGATCCTGCCGCCCAGGTCGCAGGATGTGCGGCTGAAACGCGCGACGCGCGACATCGATTGCGCCCTGGACGAACTGCGGATGCTGCGACGACGCGCCGCGATCGAGCGCGGTTCAGCCGGCGTCGTACTCGGCTGCGACGTCGAGGATCCATTTCACACCGAACCCGTCGGTCAGCATTCCGAATCCCGGGCTCCACGCCGAGGCCGCCAACGGCTCGACGATCGACGCGCCGATGGAGAGCTGGTCCCAGTATCCCCGCACCTCGTCCAGGGATGCGCCGCGCACCGAGACGAAGAAAGGCTGGTCGGTGATGGTCATACCGTTCTCGCGTCGCGTCGACCCGGCGGCCGACTCGAGCTGCCCGAAGACGGCGCGGTCCGCGCCTGGAAGGTCCTTCGGCATCCCGAAGTCGCCATAGCTCTGTGGCTGGGGATCGGCATCCATCTCGGGTGGAACGTCGCGATCGGCGCACTCTTCGGCACCGTGGTGTCGGGTTCGGATGCCCGAGACTCTCTGTTCACGACGATCACCGTGGGGCCGGACTGGCTCACTGGCGGAGGCTTCGGCCCCGAGGTGAGCATCGTCGCGATCACCGTCTGCTCGGTCGCGACCGCGCTGTTCCTCGTCGCCACGCATCGCCGCGGTCGCCTCTCACGACCAGGCGCGTGACGAAGCGACGCCGGGGCGCCGGCGTGGCCCGAGCCGCCCCCGAGTTGAGAATGGTTCTCATTAGCGATTAGCATGGGGCCATGCGAAAG
>NZ_JBASAK010000037.1:0-15231 GCF_049650565.1 Microbacterium sp. | reverse complement strand
CAGGACCACCGGGATGATGAGGTTGCGGTCGTGGATCGACGCCGCGTTCGTGTCGACCGCTGTCGCGGTGACGCCGCCCACCAGGGCATCCGTACCGGTGAGGTCTGCGCGCAGCCGCTGGACGGTGCGCTCGGCAGCCGGCGAATCAGCGGCATCCGTCAGAGTGCCCTGCAGCAGCACCCGGCCGTCCTCGACCGTCGGATCGGGAGCAGGCGTGCCGGGGCGCCCGAGCGCGGTGATCCCGTTCTCGGTGACCGGCGCGCTGCCCGAGGGGGAGTCGGATGCCGTCACCGAGACGCCGTCGATGCCCTTGTCCGCCAGCAGCACATCGGCAGCGTCCTGCAGGCGCGACTGCTCCACGAGCACGTACACCGGGCTGCCCGATCCGCCGGGGAAGTGCTGGCCCAGCACGGCCTGGCCGTCCCTCGCCTCGGACGAGCCGAGCACGAGGTCGGACTGCGGCACGCCGCTGGCATTCAACTGCAGACCGCCGACGGCGGCGACCGCCAGCACCAGCGCGGTGGGAATCCAGATCGCGCGCGGATGACGGCGGATGCCGCGGGCCAGGCGCTGCCACGGACCGCGGCCCTGGAGCGGATCCCCCGGCGTCGCCGACTCGGGCTCGAGCTTCGGTCGGCGCGGCCAGAAGGCGGCCCGGCCGAACAGGCCCAGCAACGCCGGCAGCAGCGTGAGTGCGGCCAGCATGGCGAACACGATCCCGATCGCCGCGACCGGGCCGAGCGTGCTGTTCGACTTCAGATCGCTCAGCAGCAGGCAGAGCAGACCCGCGATCACGGTCCCGCCCGACGCGAGGATCGGCTCGAACGCGCCCTTCCAGGCTCCGCGCACGGCCGCCCAGCGGTCGGAGGTGGCGTGCAGCTCCTCGCGGAACCGCGAGACCAGCAGCAGCGAGTAGTCGGTGGCGGCGCCGATGACGAGGATGAACAGGATGCCCTGCGTCTGCCCGCTCAGCAGCAGGATGTCGAGCTTCGCCGCCCACCACACCACCAGCAGCGCAACGCACAGCGCGAACAGGCTCGTGCACAGCACGATCACCGGCAGCAGCAGAGAGCGGTAGACGATCACGAGGATCACCAGCACGGCCAGCAGCGCCACCAGCAGCAGGATGCCGTCGATCCCCGAGAATCCGGCCAGCAGGTCGGCCGTGAAGCCGGCGGGCCCGGTGATGTGCACGGCGACACCGTCGGGGACGCTCTTCTTCAGATCGGAGGACAGCGCCGCGGAGACCTCGCCGACATCGGCATCCGCATCGATCGGGACGAACGCCTGGGCGGCCAGACCGTCCTCGGAGAGCAGGACGGGGGAGGAGCCGTCCTTCACGCCTTCTGCATCGGTGGCCGCGTCGAGCGCGGTGGTGAGCTCGCCCTTCACCGCGTCGTCGATCTTCGTCTCGGACGAGAAGACCACCACGGCGGGGATCGAGTCGGAGCCGAGGAAGTCGCCGAGGGATCTCTGCACCTCGGTGGCGGGCGCCGAATCCGGAAGATACGCGGTGGCGTCGTTGGAGGAGACTTCATCGACCCGGCCGAACAGCGGTCCGCCCAGACCCGCACCCACCAGCCACATCAGGATGAGGGCCGAGGAGAGCAGGACCCGCGGCCAGGATCGGTGCGTGCTTTCGGAGCGAAGCGACATGGCGGGCCTTTCTCGAGTGTTCCCAGGAAGAGGATATTGCTAGCCAAGCGAGAAAACAACCTGGCTTGATTCCAGCAATTGAATAGAATGCTCCTATGTCCGAGGAATCCGCTCTTCCCGCCGACCCGGTGCGCTCCGCATCGCCGGCTCCGGACGGCCTCGAGGTCGCCGACCTCTACGACGTCGACTACAGCGATCCCGAGCACGTCCTGGTGCAGCGCGACGGCATCCCCGTGGCCGAGATCCGTCAGATCAACGCGCTGATGGCCGCGCTCGGAGAGCTGCGAGAGGCCGAGGAGCAGCTCTCCGAAGCATCCCGGCGCTACATGCGGCTGGGCGACACCGACATGCGCGCGCTGCACTACCTGATCGTGTGCTCCCACCGCGGAATCATCGCGACCCCCGGCGGCATCGCGCACCATCTGCGGATCTCGTCCGCCTCGACGACCAAGCTGCTGGACAGGTTGGAGCGCGGAGGGCACGTCGTACGCGCGCCCCACCCGACCGATCGCCGCGCGCTGGCCATCTCCATCACTCCCGCGACGCATCGCGCCGCCATGGAGAGCGTGGGCCGACAGCAGTCGAAGCGGTTCTACGCGGCAGCGCGCCTGACGTCGGCCGAGCGGGAGGTCGTCATTCGCTTCCTCCGCGATATGGCGAACGAGATCGCCCCGGGCGACGAAGCGTGGGCCCGGCAGCTGGAGGACTGACACCGCTCTGCCCGCCCGGCACTGCAGGTGCCTAGAGTGTGGTCATGGAGAAGAAACGACCGCAGGCGCCCGAACGGCCGGCCGCCGTTGACGCCGAGGAGGCGCTGCGAGAGGCCTCATCCGCTGCAGAGGCGGCCAAGGCGGAATCCGACCGCTGGGGCGGTGCGGACAAGACGCCCACCGAGCCGGGGGACCGATACTGGTGACCTGGATCCAGGCCGCCGGGACGGCGCGTCGCCGTGAGCTGCTGGCGGATGCGGTGGCGCGCGCGCACACGGCGAAGGCTGTCGCGGAGGGGATCGAGGCGGCCGTCCCCGAGCAGGATCGCGGCGAGATCTGGACGACCGCCGGCGACACGGCCATCGTCTGGGCGCTGCCCGGGAAGGACGGGGTCGTGCTGGCCGACGTGCACGCGCCGGGGCTGGGTGCCGCCGTGCTGTGGCCGCTGCTGGACTCGCTGGCGACGGATGCCGGCTGGTCGGGCAGCTGGCAGTTCAGCGCGTACGCGGGCCAGGAGCACATGGCGGAGCTCGCCGAGCATGTTCGTGCGCGCAGAGTGGCGACGAAGATGCGGATCGCCGTCGTCGAGGTGCCCGAGTTCATCGGCATCCGGCTGGTGCCGATGGACGACGACGACTTCTCCGCCTACCGGGCCGTCGCCGACGAGGACTACGCCCAGGAGCGGTTCGCCTCGGGCTCGGAGCCCACGATCGAGGACTCCCGTCGCGTGGCTGCGGCGCAGATGGCCGAGCTGCTGCCCTTCGGACCCCGCACGCCCGACCATCGGCTGTGGATCGTGCGCGACCGTGATGACCGACGGGCGGGGATCCTGTGGGTTCATCTCGGCGACGGCGAGGCGTTCATCTATGACATCGCGATGGACGCGGATCGACGGGGGCAGGGCCTGGGCACCCAGACGCTGCGCGCCGCGGCTGCGGAGACCGCCCGCGCGGGGCTCGAGGTGCTGGCACTGAACGTGTTCGGCAGCAACGATGCCGCCCGCCGACTGTACGCGCGTGAGGGGTACTGCGAGACCGAGGTGCTCTGGTCGGTGCCGATCGCGCGGGCCTGAGTGGGTTCGCACCATGCTCACCGGAAGTCCCTCGACCGGTGCGCGAGACCGGTCCGCAGATCCTCGAAGGCGTCCGCGAGCACGTTCGAGACGCCCTCGGGCGAGCGCTCCAGGATGCCGCGCACGATCAGTGCGGGGGAGTCGCGGGCGATCCGCCGGTAGCGATTCCACACGCCGGTGGTGCAGATGATGTTGGCGAGACCGTGCTCGTCCTCGAGGTTGAGGAAGGTGACGCCGCTGGCGGTCGCCGGACGCTGGCGGTGCGTGACGACGCCCGCCACCTCGATGCGCCTGCCCGCCTCGTGGGTGCGCAGCTGCGCGGAGGTCAGCACGCCGCGGGCATCGAGCGCCGCGCGCAGGTGCGTCAACGGATGATCGTCGGTGGAGACGCCGGTGGACCACAGGTCGGCGGCCAGCCTCTCGTACCCGGACTGGTCGGCGAACAGCGGCGGCTGCACGGACACCGTGGTGCCGGGCAGGAAGCGCGCCCTGTCCTCGGCGGCGGCCCCCGCCAGCCAGATGGCCTCGCGTCGGGTCAGCCCCAGGCACTCGAAGGCCCCGGCCGTCGCCAGCGCCTCCAGCTGCGCGGCCGTGGCATCCGTGCGCCGTACCAGGTCGTGCAGATCGCGGAACGGGCCGTGCTCGTCGCGCGCGGCGACGATGCGCTCGGCGAGCTTCACGCCGATCCCGCGCACCCCCGACAAGCCGAGTCGCACCGCGAACCGGCCGTCGCGGCGGTGCGCGGCGGAGACATCGGGCGCCGTGCGGTCGAACCTGCCGATGGGCGGCTGCGGGGCGATCAGGCAGGAGTCCAGGCCCGTGGGGCCTGAACCATCCTCGACGCGCTCCAGGCCATCCAGGGCGCCGGAGGCGTGCAGGTCGGGCCGCAGCACCCGCACCCCGTGATGGCGGGCGTCGGCGGTCAACGATGACGCCGAGTAGAACCCCATCGGCTGCGAGCGCAGCAGACCCGCCAGGAACGCCGCCGGATAGTGCAGCTTCAGCCACGAGCTGGCGTACACCAGCAGCGCGAACGACAGCGAGTGGGATTCCGCGAAGCCGAAGTTCGAGAACGCCTGGATCTGCGCGTAGATGCGGTCGCAGAGCTCCTCGCTCAGCCCCTTCTCGCGCATCCCCGCGTACAGCGACTCCCTGATCCGCTCGATCTTCTCCAGCCCGCGCTTGGAGCCCATGGCCCGGCGCAGCAGGTCGGCCTCGTCGGCCGTGCAGTTGCCCAGCACCGTCGCCATCTGGATCAGCTGCTCCTGGAAAACCGGGACTCCCAGCGTGCGGGCCAGCACCGGCTCCAGCACCGGGTGCGCATAGGTCACGGCATCCTGCCCCAGCTTGCGCCGCACGAATGGATGCACGGCGCCGCCCTGGATGGGGCCGGGACGGATCAGCGCGATCTGGATGGCCAGCTCGTAGAACTCCCGCGGCTGCAGGCGCGGCAGCAGCCCCATCTGCGCACGCGACTCCACCTGGAACACGCCGATGGAGTCCGCCCGGCACAGCATGTCGTAGACGGCCTGCTCCTCCTTCGGGATGCCGGCCAGCGTCCACGCCTCGCCGGTGGCCTCGTGGATCAGGTCGAAGCAGTGCCGCAGTGCCGACAGCATCCCCAGGCCCAGCAGATCGAACTTCACCAGCCCCATCCAGGCCGCATCGTCCTTGTCCCACTGGATGATCGTGCGATCCTGCATGCGGGCGTGCTCCACCGGCACCACCTCGCCCACCGGCTGGGCGGTCAGCACCATCCCGCCGGAGTGGATGCCCAGGTGGCGGGGCGCCTTCAGCAGCTCGCCGGCGTAGGACAGCACGTCGGCGGGGATGTCGTTGTCGACCGCGGGCTCGATCCCCGCGCTCCAGCCGTCGACCTGCTTGGACCAGGCGTCCTGCTGCCCGGGGGAGTGACCGAGGGCCCTGGCCATGTCGCGCACGGCGTTCTTCGGCCGGTACTGGATGACGTTGGCCACCTGCGCGGCGCGCTCGCGGCCGTAGGCGGCGTACACCCACTGGATGATCTCCTCGCGGCGGCTGGAGTCGAAGTCCACGTCGATGTCGGGCTCCTCGCTGCGGGTGGTGGCGAGGAACCGCTCGAACGGCAGCCCGTACAGGATCGGGTCGACGGCGGTGATCCCCAGCAGGTAGCAGACCGCGCTCGCCGCAGCCGACCCCCGGCCCTGGCACAGGATGCCGCGGCGGCGGGCCTCCTCGACGATGCCGTGCACGATGAGGAAGTAGCCCGGGAAGTCCTTCTCCTCGATGACGTCCAGCTCACGGGCGATGCGCGCCCGCCCGGCATCGTCCAGCCGCGGGTACCTCGACGGCACCGCCTGCCACACCAGCATCCGCAGGTGGCTCATGGGCGTCTCACCGGGGGGGACCTCCTGCAGCGGCAGGTCGGGCTTGGCCCGCCGCAGCGGGAACGCGGCGTCCGCGGCGATGCGCAGCCCGTTCGCGATGGCGCCGGGGTACCGGCGGAAGCGCGCGGTCATCTCGGCGCCGCTGCGCAGGTGCGCGGCCCCGTGCGCGGGCAGCCAGCCGTCGAGGTCGTCCATGCTGCGGGTGGCGCGCACGGCGGCGACGGCCTCGGCCAGCCCTGCCCGCTCGGGGGTGGCGTAGTGCACGTTGCCGGTGGCGACGATCGGCAGGCGGAGACCTGCGGCGAGCTCGGCGAGGGCGTCGTTGCGGCGGGTGTCCTGAGGGTCGCCGTGATCGATGAGCTCGACGGCCACGTGGTCCTGGCCGAACAGATCGACCAGCCGGCGCAGCGGTCTGCCGGCATCTCCGCCCTCCAGCCCCTGCCGCACGGCGCCCTTGCGGCATCCGGTCAGGATCGTCCAGTGCCCGCCGGCGGCGGTGACGAGATCGTCGAGATCGTACTGCGGCCTGCCCTTCTCGCCGCCGCGCAGCTGGGCGCGGGTGATCGCGCCGGCCAGTCGGTGGTAGCCCTCCACTCCGTTCGCCAGCACCAGCAGGTGCTCGCCGAGCGGATCGGGGGAGCCGGTGCGGCTGGGGGCCTTCAGCCCGTCCGCCGAGCCCAGCGACAGCTCCGCGCCGAATACGGTCTGCACGCCGGTGAACTCGGCGGCCTCGGCGAACCGCGCCGCACCGTAGAAGCCGTCGTGATCGGTGATGGCGAGGGCGGTGAGCCCCAGGGCCTCCGCCTCGGCCAGCAGGTCGTCGGGGGAGGAGGCTCCGTCGAGGAAGGAGTACGACGAGTGCGCGTGCAGCTCGGCATAGGGCACGGCATCCGCAGGTCGGGTGACGGGAGGAGCGGATGCCGGCGGCCGGTGCCTGCTCAGCGGGCCGGGGTCCTGGCGCGGGGCGAGCGGCTCCGCGGATGCCGGGGCCGTGGGCGCCTCCAGCGTGCGCTGCAGCGCCTTCCAGGTCAGCGGCGGATTGCTGAAGCCCATCAGCGGTACCTCCCCTCGGCCCACCAGGACCCCCCGGAGTGGAAGACGAGCCAGGCGCGGTGCTGCCGGTCCAGCAGCTGGAAGCGCTCTCCGGAACGAGCCCTGGCGGCATCCCAGCGGTGCTCGTGCACGGGCCAGGGGCCCGCCCAGCCGATCACCTCGCTGTCGTCGACGAGCGCGGGCGGGCAGGACAGGGCGCCACGGGCGTCGACGCTGATCACCGCGCCGCCGGCTCCGGTCACGTGCACGGGCCGCATCGGCGTGAACACCTCCGCCGGCAGTGGATCCGGCAGGTTTCCCGGCCACGGGCGGCCGGGATCGCGCTCGACGACAGGGCGCTCGCCCCAGGGCGTCAGCAGCTGCCGGTCGGCCAGCATCCGACCGCCGGAGACGGATGCCGTGGTCACCCCGGCGTGCCCGAGCATGGTCTGCACGCGCGAGACGGCGTGATGCAGGCGCTCATCGGTGCCGGAGCCGAACAGCCCCGGCTGGTGGTGCGCCGCATCGTCGACCGCGACGGGCGCGATGCGCACCCCCACGATCCCGCGGAAGGCGTGCGCGGCGTCGGAGTCCTGCCCGCTGTCCGAGGCGGGCGGAGCCAGCGACTCCAGCTGCCAGCGCACCCGGTCCACCAGGTCGGGGGCGTCGAAGCAGGTCGGATGCAGCCAGGTGCGCGAGGTGACCGCCCCGTCGTCGTCGGTGAGGTCGATGCGCACCTCCGTGCACACCAGCGAGGCGTCGGCGAGGGCCAGCATCACGGCATCCGCCGTCTGCCGCACGGCGAACGCGATCTGATCGGACTGTCCCAGCGGCGTCTCGAACTCGACGCGCCTGCTCAGCTGCGGGTCGGGTGCGCGGGGCGTCAGCGGCCGAGAATCCGCACCGCGTGCCAGCGCGTGCAGCCGGGCTCCCTGCTCACCGAACCGCTCCCGCACCGAGAGCGCGTCCAGGGCGGCGAACCCGCCCAGCGTGCCGACGCCCAGCCGCCGCAGCAGCTCGGCGAGTTCCGGCTCGCCCAGCACCTCGAGTGGCAGCGGTGCGAGGAAAGACTCGGCATCACCGGGAGGGATCACCGCCCAGCCCTCGTCCCCGGATCCTCGTGCCGCCAGCTCGGCGGTGAACGCCCCGTCGGCCACGCCGATCCGCACCTCGGGGTACCCCGCCTCGCCGAGGATCTGCCGCAGGGCGGCTGCGGCCTGCTCCTCACTGCCGTGGTAGCGCGAGATCCCGCGGGAGCGCAGTGCCGCCAGGCCAGGGCGCAGCAGGTGCACGCCCGGTGCATGCGCCTCGATCAGGCGCAGCACCGGTCGGAAGGCGCGCTCATCCTGCGCGGTGTCGTGCGGCAGCATCCGCAGCGCCGGCAGCCTGCCCTGCGCGAGCCGCCGGCGCTGACCGACCCGCACACCGTGCGCGCGGGCCGAGTCCGTGCAGGCCGTGATGACGTTGCCGTGCACGAGGGCGGTGGGCGGATGCGGTGGAGCGGCGCCCAGGGCCGCGCGCAGCGGCCAGTCCGGGAACCACAGCACGTGCATCCGCAGGGGAGCGAGCGCGTCCATCACGCCACCGCCCAGCGGGGGTGGGCGGGCAGGGAGTCCGGCAGGGAGCCGGGGACGGCCTGCACTCCGCCGAGCCCGCCCGGCAGCTGCACGCGCAGGCTCTGCGGGCGCGGGGTCGACCGGGTCTGCGCGGTCACCGTCACCGTGCGATCCGACAGCAGGCCCCAGCCCTCGCCGATCCCCGACCAGTGCGGGTCGTGCAGGCTGATCAGCCCTTCGCTCTGCGGCCATGACGAGGCGGCCAGCACTGTGCATCCGCGGTCGCGCAACCGGGCCGAAAGGCGTGCGGCATCCGCATCCCGCACCGCGGAGCCGGGACTGACGGCGATCAGCGGCACCACCTCGGCCAGTGCCGAGATCACGGCCAGCCAGCGCTGCCCCGGCGAGGGCACCAGGATCAGCCGGGACAGGTCGACGCCGAAGGATGCCGCCGCCTCCAGCCCCAGCGTGGGCATGCCCACCGCCGCGCACCAGCTGCCGCGCTGCGAGACGGCGCCCATCAGCGCGAGGATCAGGCTCGGCGAGGGCGAGACCGAGTACACCGTACCGGTCTGCAGCCCCCGGCCGGGGAGCAGCTCCGCCAGCGCGGGGTGCAGCGGCAGCACGGCATCCTCGCTGCGGCGGCGCTGCATCCGGCTGATCTCACGGCGCAGCCGAAGGATGTCCCCCGCGCGTTCATCGGCGGGGGAGAGCGCCGCGATCGTCCCGATCCCCATGTATCCATCCTCGAATCTAATTTCGAATATTTCAAGTCCGATTCGAAGACTAGATCGCACATCCGACATTGCAGGGAGAGGGGTTGTCCACAGGCTCCCGCCGTGCGACGTCGATCTCCTCTAGCCTGCGATCATGACTCTCCACGCCGTCACCGTGCTGCTCGTGCACCTGGCGCTGGCGGGCGTCGGGCTGTGGCTGCTGGTCATCGACGCGCGCACCCACCGGCTGCCCAACCGCGTCGTGCTGCCCACCCTGGGGATGCTGGTGGTGCTGGTGATCGTCGAGGCGCTGGCGACTGGCGATGCCGGACGGATGCTGCGGGCGCTGCTGGGCGGCCTGGCCCTCGGCGCCTTCTACGCTGCCATGCACCTGGGATCGCGGCAGGGGATGGGCGGCGGGGATGTGAAGCTGGCCGCCGTGATCGGGGTGGTGCTGGCCTGGCACGGCTGGTGGACGCTGATGCTCGGCGCGTGCGCGGCGTTCGTGCTGGGCGCCCTGTTCGCGCTGGTGCTGATGGCGCTGAGGCGCGCGAACCGCTCCACGCGCATCGCGTTCGGGCCGTGGATGATCCTCGGCGCGGTGCTGGCCATCGCGGCCGGATGACACGGCGCTCACTCGTTGTCCCCGCGGGGGGTTATGGTGAGCACATGGCACTCGCACGACTTCACGGCGGTCCGCTCGACGGGCAGATCCTCCCGCTCGATGACGCCGATCAGAGCACCCTGATCCTGCCCTACAGCGAGACGATGCTCACCTATCGTCGCGACGGCGCGCCGTCCCATACCGGCGCGCACGACGGCCCGACCGAGACGGCGTTCCAGTACGTCGAGTCCGAGGACGGCATCTCCCCCCGTGACGACTGACCCGGTGGAGGGCGTCGCGGGCGATCCGCAGCGCACCTTCGAGATCGAGCGCAAGTACGACGCGGATCCCGGCACGCCGCTGCCGGACTGGACGGACGTGCCCGGAGTCCTGAGCATCACCGAGGGCGAGCTGCGCGAGCTGGACGCCCGCTACCTCGACACCGACGACCGCGCTCTCGCGCAGCACGGCATCGCCCTGCGCCGCCGCACCGGCGGCCCGGACGCCGGCTGGCACATCAAGGGCCCGCGCCAGGGCGAGGGCCGGCTGGAGCTCGGCTGGCCGCTGGACGAGGACGGCCGGATGCCGGATGCCGTGGCCGAGACCGTCGGGCAGTGGACCAGTGGCGCGCTCGTGCCGATCGCCCGCATCGAGAACACCCGCACGGCGTTCCATCTCGTGGGCCCTGCGGGCGTGGTCGCCGAGTTCGTCGACGACCACGTGCGCGCCACCGACCTGCGCGCGGGAACGCACAGCGCCTGGCGCGAGTGGGAGATGGAGCTGGGGCCCGCAGCCCCCGCCGACGGTCCCGATCGCGAGGCGTTCTTCGCCGCCGTGGAGCGAGCAGTGCAGGCGGCGGGCGGCCGCCCGCCGTCCTCCGGCTCGAAGCTGGCCCGCGCCCTCGGGGCCTGAGCTCGCCCGCGCCCTCGGGGCCTGAGCTCAGCCCTGCGGCAGCGCGTCCAGGGCCAGGTTCAGCTCCACGACGTTCACGCGCGGCTCGCCGAGGAAGCCGAGGTCCCGACCGGCGGTGTGCGCGGACACGAGGCGCTTCACCTCGCCGACGCTCAGCCCACGGGCATCCGCCACCCGCCGCACCTGGATCGCGGCGTACGCCGGGGAGATGTGCGGATCCAGGCCCGAGCCGGATGCTGTGAGCGCGTCCACCGGCACGGCATCCGGATCCACGTCGTCGAACGCGGCGATCTGCGCCCGCCGCTCGACGATCTCCGCGACCAGCGTGCGGTTCTCCGGCCCGAGGTTGGAGCCGCCCGACGCCAGGGTGTCGTAGTCCGCAGCCGACGGGCGGGGCTGGAAGTACTGCGGCAGCGGCCTCCCGCCGGCATCCGTGAAGCTCTGCCCGATCAGTGAGGAGCCGGTCACCGAGCCGTCGGCGCGGTGCAGGAGCGAGCCGTTGGCCTGATCGGGCATCGTCACCTGGCCGATCGCGGTGATCGCCAGCGGGTAGCCGATGCCCAGCAGCACGGTGAACACCAGCATCAGCCGCAGCGCGGTCCACAGCATCCGCAGCGGGTGACGGGCACGAGCGGTCATGGGATCCTCCTAGAAACCTGGCAGCAGGCTGACGACGAGGTCGATGACCTTGATGGCGACGATGGGCACCAGGATGCCGCTGATCCCGCAGATCAGCAGGTTCCTGGTGAGGGCCTTGCGCAGCTCCCCGGTGCGGTACGGCACTCCGATCAGCGCCAGCGGGATGAGGATGCCCATCACCACGGTGCTGAAGATGACGGTGGACAGGATCGCGGATGCTGGAGTGTGCAGGCGCAGGATGTTCAGCGCGTCCAGGCCCGGGAAGACGCCGACGAACAGAGCGGGGAAGAGCGTGAAGTAGCGGACCGCGTCGTTGGCGAAGTTGAACGTGATCAGCGCGCCGCGGGTGGCCATCTGGCGCCGGCCGACCTCGACGATGTCCACGAGGTGGCTGGGGTCGTCGTCGAGGATGATCATGTTCGCAGCGTCCTTGGCCGCCGCCGTCGCCGTGTTCATCGCGATGCCGATGTCGGCCTGCGCCAGCGCCGGCGCGTCATTGATGCCGTCCCCGCTCATCGCGACCAGGTGGCCGCGCTTCTGCTCCTGCTGGATGATCGCGAGCTTGCCCTCCGGCGTCGTGTCGCCGACGAACTCGTCGATGCCCACCTCCGCGCTGATGGCCTCGGCCGTGAGGCGGTGGTCGCCGGAGACCATCATGCTGCGCACGCCCAGCGCGCTCAGGTGGGAGATCCGCTCGCGGACGCCCTCCTTCACGACGTCCTGCAGATGGACGAGTCCCAGAGCGCGGCCCCGGTCGCCCGGCACCTTCATGGCCACGGCCAGCGGCGTACCACCCGTGCGGGCGATGGCCCGCGCGGCCTCCTTGAGCTCGAGGAGAACCTCGCGCGGCGGCTGCGTGCCCTGCTGCTTGAGCCAGGCGGCCACGGCCGAGACCGCCCCCTTGCGGATGCGCGTGCCGTCGGGGAGGTCGACACCGGAGAGCCGGGTCGCGGCGCTGAACGGCACGAACACGCCGCTCTCGGCGTGCGGATGGACCGGCTCCACGCCGTCCTCTGCGGCCAGGGCGACGATCGACGCGCCCTCGGGAGTCGGGTCCTCCAGGGACGCCTCTGCGGCCATGCGGGTCAGCCGCTCGACGGTGTTCCCTCCCACGGGGATGAACGCGATCGCGGTGCGGTTGCCCAGGGTCACCGTGCCGGTCTTGTCCAGCAGCACGGTCGTGATGTCGCCCGCGGTCTCCAGCGCTTTCGCCGAGGTCACCAGCACGCCGCGTCGCAGCAGCTGCGACATCCCGGCGATGCCGGTCACCGACATCAGCGCCGCGATCTCGGTGGGGATCAGGCACACCACCAGCGACACCAGCACCGGGATCGACACGGGAGTGGCCACGGGGGAGACCACGGCGTTCAGCGTGAGCACCAGCAGCACGAACGACAGCGAGAACGATGCCAGCAGCGCGCTGAACGCGACCTCCAGCGGCGCCTTCTGCCGCCGGGATCTGCTGGCCAGCCTGATCGTCTGCTCCACCGCCCCCGATTCGGGTGTGGCCGTCACCCGCACCACGAGGCGATCGGAGGTGTCCCGCGTGCCGCCGGTGACGCCGGTGCGGTCGCCATCGGAGGCACGGATGACGGTGCCGGCCTGTCCGGTGAACTCCGACTCGTCCACCTCGGCCGCGCCCCAGAGCACCTCGCCGTCGGCGGGGATCAGCTCGCCGGCCTCGACGACGATCACGTCATCGGGGCGCAGGCCGCCCGCGTCGATGTCGATCACCGTGGCGGCCGCGGCCCCGGCATCCCGTCCCCGGTCGTAGTCGGCCACGAGATGCGCGGTCGTGCCGGACGGCGATCGCCGCAGCGACGCGGTCTGCGCGCGCCCCCGGCCCTCGGCGATCGACTCGGCCAGCGTGGCCGTGTACAGGCACGCCCAGAAGCCGGCGGTGAGCATCCAGGTGAACCCGGCGGGCATGGTCGTGCCGCCCGAGGGCAGAGGTCCTCCGGCGAAAGGCTCGGCGATCGCGATGAGGGTGGTCAGCGCCGCGCCGGCCTCGGTGAGCAGCAGCACCGGGTTGTGCCAGAGATAGCGCGGGTCGAACTTGCGCAGCGCGTCGGCGAGCACCGTGCCGATGGTGCTCACGGTGATCACGTCTCCCTGCGTCGTGACGATCTGCCCGCTCATCCCATCAGCCCCTCGGCGAACGGGCCGACCAGCAGCACAGGGACGAACACCGGCACCGTGATGAAGACGATGAGACTCACCAGCAGCACCACGAACTGCGGTCGGTGCAGAGGCAGGTCGCCGCTGGTGGCGGCCTTGCCCTGCGCCGCCAGGGACCCTGCCAGTGCCAGCACCAGGGCGATCGGGATGAACCTGCCCAGCAGGATGATCACCCCGATCAGCACATTCAGCATCGGGTCGTTCGCGCTCAGGCCCGCGAACGCGGATCCGTTGTTGATGGCGGCCGACACGAAGGCGTAGAACACCTCCGACAGCCCGTGCGGGCCCTGGTTGCTCATGGCGTCCATCAGGTCGGCGCGCACCGATGGGATCGCGAACCCCGCAGCCATGCCGCCCAGCGCCAGCAGCGGGAGCACCAGGATGGCGATGCTGACGAGCTTCAGCTCGCGCACGCCCAGCCGCTTGCCGAGGTACACGGGGGAGCGGCCCAGCAGCAGGGCCGCCAGGAACACGGCGATGACCATCAGGATCAGCAGCGCGTAGGTGCCGGATCCGGCGCCGCCCGGCGCCACCTCGCCGAGCGTCATGTCGAGCATGAGCATGAGCCCGCCGAACGCCGTGTACGAGTCGTGCATGGAATTCACGGCGCCGCCCGTGGTGCCGGTCGTCGCCGTCGCGAACAGCGTCGAGCCGACGATGCCGAAGCGCTGCTCCTTGCCCTCCATGGCACCGCCGGCAAGCATCGGCGCCGTGCCCGATCCCGCGTATTCGAAGATCGTCAGGGGGATGTACACCGCAGCGAACAGCACGATCATGGTGATCAGCAGGGCGAGGCCCGCGCGCTGGTCGCCCACCATGGTGCCGAACATCCTCGGCATCGAGAACGGGATCATCAGCAGCAGGATCACCTGCAGCAGATTCGTCCACGCCGTCGGATTCTCGAAGGGGTGCGCGGAGTTGGCGTTGAAGAGGCCGCCGCCGTTGGTGCCGATCATCTTGATGGCCTCCTGCGAGGCCACCGGACCGCCCAGCAGCGTCTGCGCGCCGCCCGACACGGTCGTGATGGAGGCGGGGCCGGTGAGATTCTGGATCACGCCGCCGGCTATCAGCACCACGGCCATCACGATGGACAGCGGCAGCAGGATGCGCAGATTCGCCCGCACGAGGTCGACCCAGAAGCTGCCCAGGCCGCTGCGCCCCCGCAGCGAGGCGAACCCGCGGATGAGCGCCACGGCCACCGCCATGCTCACGGCAGCGGAGACGAAGTTCTGCACGGCCAGTCCCGTCATCTGCACGGCGTAGCCCGTGGCCTGCTCGGGGGAGTACGACTGCCAGTTGGTGTTTCCGACGAAGGATGCCGCCGTGTTGAACGCCAGGTCGGGGCGCATCCCCGGCATCCCCAGCGAGTACGGCAGCAGCGGCTGCAGCCGCAGCATGGCGTACAGCAGCACGAAGCCGGCCAGCGAGAACGCCCCGACCGATGCCAGGTAGCGGCGCCAGGACTGCTGCCTGGTGGGGTCGATTCCGCACAGCCGGTAGATGAGGCGCTCGACGCGCAGATCACGGCCCGTGGTGAACACAGCCGCCATGTAGTCGCCCAGCGGGTGGTACAGCAGGCCGAGCACGAGGGCGACGGCCAGCAGCGCCGACGCCGTGAGGAACCACGCCATCAGATGCGGTCTGGTCGGAGCAGGACGTACGCCAGGTAGATCACCGACGCGACGCCCGTGATCACAGCGACGGCTTCCAGGATGCCCACGACTTCTCCTTCACGAGAACTGCCCGATGAGCATAGTACGCGGAAGGGCCCGATCCGAATGGATCGGGCC
>NZ_JBASAK010000036.1:0-4697 GCF_049650565.1 Microbacterium sp. | reverse complement strand
GCCTCACGACGGGTCGGGGACCCCGGGGGTGGGGCCTCACGACTGGTCGGAGACCCCGGGGGTGGGGCCTCACGACGGGTCGGGGACCCCGGGGGTGAGGCCTCACGACTGGTCGGGGGCCCGGGGGTGGGGCCTCACGACTGGTCGGAGACCCCGGGGGTGGGGCGTCACGACTGGGTCGCTGAGCTTGTCGAAGCGTCGAAGCGTCGACTCAGAACGGCGGAATGGCGGCATCCGGGCGGCGCGCGGTCATCCGCTGCCGGATGTCAGTCAGGGCCGAGCGCAGCGTCTTCGATCTGTCGTCGATCACCTGCTGGTAACCGAGCCTCGCGGCCTCGCTGCGCCGGTGCGCGGCCTGCGTGACGGGCCGGATCTCGCCGGCCAGCGACAGCTCGCCCACGGCAGCGACCGTGCGCGGCACGGACTGCTGCCGGATCGCGCCCGCCACGGCCACGGCGATGGCCAGGTCTGCCGCGGGCTCGGTGAACCGCACCCCGCCCACGGTGGACACGTACACGTCGAGCTTGGACGTCTCGATGCCCGCGCGGCGCTCCAGGATGGCGAGCACCATGGCCACGCGTGAGGAGTCCAGCCCGTGCACGACCCGGCGCGGATTCGGGGCATTCGTGTCGATGGTGAGCGCCTGCACCTCCACGGGCAGCACGCGGCGGCCCTCCATGGCGATGGCCACGCAGGTGCCGGGCTCGGCGGCGCCCTGCGACAGGAACAGGCCGCTGGGATCGGGGACCTCGGCGATGCCGTCGCCGGTCATCTCGAAGCATCCGACCTCATCGGTCGGGCCGAATCGGTTCTTCAGCGCGCGGATGAACCGCAGCGCGGTCTGCCGGTCGCCCTCGAAGTGGCAGACGACGTCGACCAGGTGCTCCAGCACGCGGGGACCCGCGACCGAACCGTCCTTCGTGACGTGCCCCACGATGATCACCGGCAGTCCGCGGTCCTTCGCGATGCGGATGAGCGATGCGGCGACCTCGCGCACCTGGCTGGGCTGCCCGGCGGCGCCGTCGATCAGCCCGCTGGCCACGGTCTGCACGGAGTCGACGATCACCAGGTCGGGCTTCACCTCGTCGATGTGCCCGAGGATCGTGCCCAGGTCGGTCTCGCTGGCCAGGTACAGCTCGTCGTGCAGGGCGTTCGTGCGCTCGGCGCGCAGCCGCACCTGTGCGGGCGACTCCTCGGCGCTGGCGTACAGCACGCGCCGGCCGGAGCGGGCCGTTGCCGCCGCCACCTCCAGCAGCAGCGTGGACTTGCCGACGCCCGGCTCGCCGCTGAGCAGGATGGCCGCGCCGGGGACGATGCCCCCGCCGAGCACCCGGTCGAACTCGCCCACGCCGCTGGAGCGCCGGGGTGCGTCTGCCGTGGTGATCTGGGTGATGGGGCGCGCAGCGCGGTCGGCGGCCGGGGCCACGGCATCCGTCTGCCGCACGATCCCGGTCTTCGCGCCCTGCTCCTGCACAGTGCCCCACTGCTGGCACTCGCCGCAGCGGCCCACCCACTTGGCCGTCGTCCAGCCGCACTCCGTGCAGACGTAGGCGGGCGGGGCGGGCTTGCGGGTGACCATGCAGCAAGGCTATCCGCGGTCGCCGACACCGGCCCGCAGGCTGGTCAGGCCTTGCGCCCGACGTCGTTCAGCATCCCCGCCACGACCAGCGCCAACGCGCCCACCAGCACCAGCAGCCACAGGCCCAGCGAGTACGAGTTGGACTCCGCGTGATACGTCGCGCCCATCACCAGCGGCGGGAAGTAGCCGCCCAGGCCGCCGGCGGCGGCCACGACGCCGCTGACCGCGCCGACCTTCTCCTTCGGCGTGGACGGGCCGATCCATGCGAACACCGCGCCCATGCCCAGGCCCATGGCCGAGGCCATCAGGATGAACGTCACCCCGGTCAGGATGCCCTCGGCCGGCTGCTGCCCGACGATGTACGCCAGCGCGACGATGCCACCCAGCGAGATCAGCGAGATGATCTTCGGGCCGAACCGGTCGGCCAGCACGCCGCCGACGGGCCGCGCCACCACGGCCGCCGCCGCGAACAGCGCGGTGCGCATGCCGGCGCCCAGCACGTCGACCTCGTTCGGGTAGATGGTGGTGAGGTACTTGGGCAGGAAGTTCGAGAACGCCACGAAGCCGCCGAATACGATGCCGTACAGGAACGCCATCTGCCAGGTCACCGGCAGCTTGAGCGCGTCGGTCACCTTCGGAACGAGCTTCTCGCGGTTGGGCTCCCACAGCGGCGACTCGCGCATGAAGAACCACACGATGGCGGCCATCGCCACCAGGGCGCCCGCGATGATCAGGTGCGTGGGGAGGTAGCCGATGTCCTCGGCCAGGCGCGGGGTGGCCAGCGCCGAGACCGCCGTGCCGATCATGCCCATGCCGAACACGCCGTTCGCGAAGCCGCGGCGGTGCGGGGGAAACCACGCACTGGAGAACGGCACGCCCGCCGCGAAGATCGTCCCCGCCACGCCCAGGTAGAACCCGGCGATGATCAGCAGCGGAAAGCTGCGGATGCTGCCCGCCAGCGCCACGAGCAGCACCGCCGGAGCCGACAGCAGCAGCACCACGGTGAACATCCTCCGCCCGCCGAAGCGGTCGGTCATGGCGCCGATGACCACGCGCCCGAGTGCGCCGACCAGCACCGGCGTGGCCAGCATGAGCGAGATCTGCCCCTCGTCCAGGCCCATCTCGGTGGCGTAGGTCTTCTGCAGCGGGGATATCGACATCCACGCCCAGAACGCGATCGTCGAGGCGATCGTGGCCAGCAGCACCTGGGCGAATCCGCCCTTCAGATCGGTGGCCTGCGGCGCGGCCGCGGTGGTCGGAGCAGTCATCAGGCGTCCCTTCGGTAACGGCGACGGTAGCCTGCTTCGCCCCTGATCACCAGAGGTATCGCCGGAGAAAATCGGATCACCGCCCGGATGAATAAACACGGCCCGCCCTTGTTTACGTCGGATGCCGCAGGCAGGATGCTGAAGTACCACGCGCACTCCGGAAGGAGCAGGTATGACCCCTGGCATCACCGCTCGAAGGGCTCCGGCCAACGATGGCCTGCTGGCCGAGACGCTGCTCACGATGGGGCGCTTCGTGCGCCCCGGGGAGTTCTCGTCAGACCTGCGCTCCGTGTTCCTGCAGGGCGGCCGTGCGGGGGACGCCTTCTACCGCGACCGCTGGTCGCACGACAAGGTGGTCCGCTCCACGCACGGCGTGAACTGCACGGGCTCGTGCTCGTGGAAGGTGTACGTCAAGGACGGCATCATCACGTGGGAGGCCCAGCAGACCGACTACCCGTCCGTCGGCCCCGACTCCCCGGAGTACGAGCCGCGCGGCTGCCCGCGCGGCGCCGCCTTCAGCTGGTACACGTACTCGCCCACGCGCGTGCGCTACCCGTACATCCGCGACGCGCTGGCCCAGCTGTACCGGCAGGCCAAGGCGCAGCATCCGGATCCCGTCGACGCGTGGGCGTCGATCGTGGAGGATCCGGAGAAGGCTGCGTCGTACAAGCGCGTCCGCGGGAAGGGCGGCCTGGTGCGCACCAGCTGGGACGAGGTCATGGAGATCGCGGCGGCCGCGCACGTGCACACCGTGAAGACCTACGGTCCCGACCGCATCGCCGGCTTCTCGCCCATCCCGGCCATGTCGATGGTGTCGCACGGCGCCGGCTCGCGGTTCATGAACCTCATCGGCGGCACCATGCTGTCGTTCTACGACTGGTACGCTGACCTCCCCGTCGCGAGTCCCCAGGTGTTCGGCGACCAGACCGACGTGCCCGAATCCGCGGACTGGTGGAACGCCGGGTACCTGATCATGTGGGGCTCGAACGTGCCGGTCACCCGCACGCCCGACGCGCACTTCATGACCGAGGCGCGCTACCGCGGCCAGAAGGTCATCACGGTCTCGCCGGACTACACCGACAACACCAAGTTCGCCGACGAGTGGGTCTCGCCGCACCCGGGAACGGATGCCGCCCTGGCGCTCGCCATGGGGCACGTCATCCTCCGCGAGCACTTCGTGCAGGCGCGCACCGAGCGGTTCGAGGACTACATGCGCCGCTACACCGACGCGCCGTTCCTGGTCGCGCTCGAGGAGCGCGACGGCTCTCTCGTGCCGGGCAAGTTCGTCACCGCATCCGATCTGTCCGGAGCGGATGCCGCCCAGCCGCGCGCCGACTTCAAGCCGGTGCTGATGGACCAGGACGGCACCCCGGTCGTGCCGAACGGGTCGCTGGGCCACCGGTTCAGCCCCGAGGACGAGGGCCGCTGGAACCTGGACCTCGGCGACGTCGTGCCGCCGCTCTCGGTGGCCGACCTTGCGAGCTGGGACGGGACGGCGGCGGAGATCCTGCTGCCGCGCTTCGACCTGGACCCCGAGCCCGGCCAGGAGCACGCCGGCGGCTCCGGTGTGATCGCCCGCGGCGTGCCCGTGCGCACCGTCGCCGGTAAGACCGTCACCACGGTGTTCGATCTGATGCTGGCCCGCTACGGTGTCGGCCGCGACGGGATGCCCGGCGAGTGGCCGACCGGCTATGACGACGCCACCAGCCCCGGCACCCCGGCGTGGCAGGAGGAGCACACCTCGGTGCCCGCCGAGCAGGCCATCCGCATCGGCCGCGAGTTCGCCGACAACGCCGAGCGATCGGGTGGCCGCTCGATGATCCTGATGGGCGCCGGCACCAACCACTGGT
>NZ_JBASAK010000035.1:0-7033 GCF_049650565.1 Microbacterium sp. | reverse complement strand
CACCGTCCAGCGGCTGCGCGCAGACCTCACCGGTACGGATGCCCTGGTGGGCGGCGTCACCGCGACAGCGGTCGACACGAACGCGGCGTCGATCCACGACCGCAACCTCATCATCCCGGTGGTCCTGGCAGTGATCCTGATCATCCTCATGCTGCTCCTGCGCTCCGTCGTTGCGCCGCTGCTGCTGATCCTCACGACCGTGCTGTCGTTCGGCTCCGCGATGGGCGTGGCAGCCCTGGCATTCGGCGGTCTGTTCCACTTCCCCGGCGCGGATCCCGCTGTGCCGCTGTACGGGTTCGTGTTCCTCGTGGCGCTGGGCATCGACTACAACATCTTCCTGATGACCAGGGTGCGCGAAGAATCTCGCAAGCACGGCACCCACGAGGGCATCCTGCGCGGGCTCGCGGTGACCGGCGGCGTGATCACGTCTGCGGGGCTGGTGCTGGCCGCCACCTTCGCGGCGCTGTCGGTCATCCCCATCCTGTTCCTCGTGCAGATCGCCTTCATCGTCGCGTTCGGCGTGCTGCTGGACACCTTCGTGGTGCGCTCACTGCTGGTCCCCGCACTGAGCCACGATCTGGGGCGCGTGATCTGGTGGCCCTCGCGCCTGAGCAGGCACGACGGTGAGCAGGAGGAGGGACGCCCGTGAGGCTCTGGTCACTGCATCCGTCACAGCTCGACAGAGCGGCGCTGGTCGCGTGCTGGCGCGAGGCGCTGCTGGCCCAGGCGGTGCTCGCGGGGCGCACCCGCGGGTATCAGCGGCATCCGCAGCTGGAGCGGTTCCGCGCTCAGCCGGATCCGCTCGCGGCCGTCGGCGCCTACCTCACGGGCGTGGGAGAGGAGGCCGATGCCCGCGGCTACCGGTTCGACCGCTCCCGCATCCTGTCCCCCGCACGGCCCGCTGCCAGGATCGCCGTGACCGACGGGCAGCTTGCGCGGGAGTGGGAGCACCTGGGCGCCAAGCTGGCCGTGCGCAGTCCAGCGGATGCCGAGCGCTGGCGACGCTCGGAACCCCGACCGCATCCACTGTTCCGGGTCGTGCCTGGAGAGGTGGCGTCGTGGGAACGGGCAGGAACCATCGCGGACTAGGCCCGGCGGGCACGGATGTCAAGGGTCTTCAGAGCGGATGCCGTGCGGCTTAGCCTCTGATCGCCGCAGTTCACGGCATCCGACGAGCCGAGGGGGCGCTCATGCCGAACCCCGCTACGCCCGAGACCACGGCGACGTCACTCCCCGGAGTCGCCCCGTTCGACGGCCAGTTCCGCTCGAAGTCCGGCGTTCTCGTCCTCGAGCTCCATGAGCCGGCCGATCCCGGCGAGGTTCATGCCCTCATCGCGCAGTCGCCCGACACGACGCAGCCGCGCGATGTCATCACCGCTGTACCGCCGGGTTCCGCCGTCGCTGCGCTGCGGCGTGAGCAGTCCGTGACGCTCGAAGAGTCGCAGCGTCGCCTCGGGCATATTCACGAGCTGCGCGGCGACGGCGATGCCGTACAGCGGCGTGCTCATCTCGGGTTCGGTCATGTCTGCGAGTCCTGTCATTGCGAAGATCATCACTTTGGTCTATAACAAATCTACACCAGCGAATGCAGATGGTCTGCATTCTCCATCTGAGCCCGTTCCGCCGGGCCGATCGAAAGGAGCACATCATGGGAATGACATTCGATCCGATCAGCCAGCTCGATCGTTTTGCTGCGAGCGTGCTGGATTCCGTTCGATCCCCTCGCCTGATGCCGGTGGATCTCTTCCGCGACGGCGAGCGCTACGTCCTGCACGCCGATCTCCCCGGCGCGGACCCCGGCTCCATCGACGTCGACGTCGACGGCACCCAGCTGAGCATCCGCGCGCAGCGCACCGCGGACACCGGTGAGGGCTCCCGATGGCTCGCCCGCGAGCGCAGTTCGGGTTCCTTCCTGCGCCAGTTCACGCTCGGCGACGGCGTCGACGTCGACCACATCAGCGCCTCGTACGAGAACGGCGTGCTGACGGTCGTCATCCCGGTCAGCGAGCGGGCCAAGCCCCGCAGGATCACCGTGGAGTCGTCATCGCACCGGGAGGAGATCGCGGCATGAGACAGAACACCCCGTTTCAGGAAGGAATGACACGATGACGACATCCGCTTCTGCACTCGACCGCTTCCTGGCCGACATGGAGTACCCCGCGATCACGGACGATCTCGTGCGCGAGGCGTCACGCGATGGACTGCCCTCGGACGACATCGCCGCGCTCAGCGCCCTGCCGATCGGACGGTTCGACTCGTGCTTCGACGTCCGGCGTGCGATGACGCCGGCCCGCGCTCACGCGCTCGCCGCAGCCTAGCGCTGCGGGGTCTCGCCCACGGGTGCGCCTTCACTCGCGAGCGAGACCCCGGCATCCTGGTTCCGCTCACCGCACGAGTTCGACGGCGCGCTCGAGGTCGCCGACGAAGGCGCGGAAGCCGCCCGCGCGGCGGGTGATCAGCGGCGCCCCGGTATGCTTCGACCATGGTGCGGCGCTGGCTGGGGCGTATGCAGCGGACGCTGCTCGTGTCTCCCGAGACCCTCGCCGCCGATCCCCGGATCGTCTCCCGCGCACTGCGGACGGACGAGCTCCTCGAGGTCGCGGGAGTGCGGCGCATCGCCGAGCTCGGCCCGCGGAACACGCGATTCGTGGCACCCGGCGTGCTGCGTCACCCCGCCTCGCGCCTGTCGATCCTCAGGGATGCACTGGAGGACGGCATCCGGATGCTGTTCGCCGAGGCCGACCCGGCCTGGGACGACGCACCGCTCACGGCTGCTCTCCCGGGCATCGTGCACAGGCTCGACGATCCCGCCGCATCCGAGCGCGGTGCCCTCTACGGCGCGAACGTCCTCGAGCTGCTGCGCCACACCCTGGCGTCCGATCCCGACGCCACCGCGCGAGCGCTGCGCGGGATGAGCACCAGGCATGTGCCGCAGGAGACGATGCGGATGCTGCCGGCCGAGCTGCCCGTGCAGCGCCTGCATCCGCTGCGCCGACTCGCAGGCGACCCGCGGGTGCCCGTGTACCTCGCGGTGGGAATCTATTCGGCGCTGCGCGCCCTGCCGGTGGCGTTCCTCCCGCAGTTCCACGGCAGCCTGCTGGTGCTCTGGCTGATCGACATCCTCACCGCGATCCCGTACACCTGGGGCGTGCTGGCGATGCTGTTCGCCCCGCGGCGCAGCATCCGCGCCCTGGCGACGCTCACCACGATCGCGACCTTCACGGCGCCGTACGTGTACTTCTGGCTGAACGGGCGGGACTACCCGCCGTTCGTGGTGGCGGTCATCGCCGTGCTGACCGTCTGCAGCATCTCGATCGAAGTGGTCAAGTACGTGCAGGAGCGGCTGCTGCGCCGCCGCTATCGCAGCGCCCTGGTGGCCGCGACGGTGCGGATGACGCCGGTGAGGATCACCCAGGCGCCCGAGGCCAGCCAGACCACGACGGTCCAGGGCTCGGCGATCGGGTAGAGCACCACGAGAGCGGCGGAGGCGATGATCCACACCGCCGTGGCGATGAGCGTGACCGCCCGGAACCGTGCCACGCGCAGCGGATGAACGAATGCGATGGGCGCCCAGGTCAGCAGCGAGAGCACAACGACGACGACGGCGTTGAACAGTGCGCCCGCGCCCAGCAGCCACAGGCCCAGCGCCACCACGTTCCACGCGGCGGGGAAGCCGAGGAAGTAGTAGTCGCCGGTCTTCATCTTCGTGTTGGCGTAGCAGAACATCGACGAGACATTGATGAGCAGCAGCAGGATGAGCGCCGCGGCGCCGTCGCCCAGAAGGCCCTCCCGGAACAGGAACAGCGCGGGGATGAGCGTCCAGGTCAGGTAGTCGATGATCGAGTCGAGGATGACGCCGTCGAAGTTCGGCGCGTAGGTGCGCACCTCCGCCTTGCGCGCCAGGGTGCCGTCGACGCCGTCCACGACCAGGGCGATGCCCAGGTACAGCCACATGAGCCGGGGCTCGTCGTCGAAGAGCGCCAGCAGCGCGAGGGTCGCCCAGATCACCCCGGTGAGGGTGAAGGCGTGCACCGCCCAGGCGGCGATAACGCGAGTGCGTCGAGAGGGCATGACCTGATTCCTGATGGTCGGGTGGCAGACGATCGACGTCGATCATCCGCGGAGGGCGGACTCTCTCCACGCTAGTGCCCGCGCGCGGGGGCGCCGGCGAGTCCGGGCGGCACGCCGGGACATACGATGGCGGGATGGACCGCATCCGCACGCTCGGCATCATCGGCGCAGGTCGGCTGGGGTCCGTGCTGGCGCAACTGGCGTCGGACGCCGGGTACCGCGTGCTGATCGCGCGAAGCGGCGACCCCGCCCCCATCGCCCGGGCGATGGCCGCGGTCGGCGCCGAGGCCCGTACCGTCTCTGCCGTGATCGACGATGCGGATGCCGTGGTGCTCGCGCTTCCGCTGGGCGCCTACCGCACGCTCCCGACCGAGGAGATGAGCGGGATGCTCGTCATCGACGCCATGAACTACTGGTGGGGCGCCGACGGCATCCGCCCCGACCTGACGGACCCGGCGACCTCGACAAGCGAGCTGGTGCAGGCGCATCTCGCGGGAGCGCGGGTCGTGAAGGCGCTCGGGCACATGGGCTATCAGGACATGGCGGAGGAGGCGCGGAAGGTCGGCGATCCTGCGCGCAAGGCCATCGCCATCGCCGGGGACTCCCCCGACGACCTGGCGCTCGTCGCCGGGCTGGTCGATGCGCTGGGTTTCGATGCGGTGATCGCAGGCCCCCTGGCCGCCGGGATCATGCTGGAGCCGGGTTCCGAGGTGTTCGGCGCGGACGTCGGCGCTGAAGAGCTGCGCGGGATGCTGGACGGCTTCGCGAACTCGCGGCGCGGGATCGTGGTGGCGAAGGCGCGGGGCGGCGCGATCTGAGCCGGGCTACGCGGTCGGCTGAAGCGTTCCGTCGACGAGCTTGACGATGATGGAGCAGTCCTTCCTCGCCTGGCCCGCATCGATGACCCGCTGGAACATCTGCATCACATGCTCGCCGACTTCCAGCGGAGTCTCCGTCGCCCTGGCCGCCGCGACAGCCAGACCGATGTCCTTCTTGGCCAGTTCGGCGGTGAACGTGGGAGCGAAGTCGTTGTTGGCGGCCGCCGTGGGCACGATCCCCTCGACCGGGTACCAGGTGCGCAGCGCCCAGCTGTCCCCCGAAGACACGGAGGCGATGTCCCAGAACACCTGGGGATCGAGTCCGAGCCTCTCGGCGAGGACGGCGCCCTCCGAGACCCCGGCGAGATCGATGAACAGCATGAGATTGTTGCAGATCTTCGCGGCCTGCCCGGTGGTGGCGCCGCCGGTGGGGATGATGTTGCCGGACATCGGCTCGATGAAGGCACCGGCGTCGCTCACGGCGCCTGGTTCTCCCCCGATCATGAACGTCAGGGTGCCGGCTTCGGCACCACTGATGCCGCCGGACACCGTGCCTGTACGTTCGCGACGGCGCGCTCCGCACCATCGTCAGCGTCGCCGACACGCGTCACGTGATCATGCGCCCGTTCCGCGTGGGGCAGGTGCTGCCGCTCCACGTCGGCGCACCGGGCAAGATCTTCCTGGCATTCGATCCAGCCGCCCGCGAGGCGCTGCTGGGCACCGAGCTGACCCAGTTCACGACCTCGACTCCCACCAGCATGGAGCGGCTGGACCAGCAGAGCCGGGTCACGCGAGCACAGGGATACTCGGCGGCGTTCGGCGAGCGGCACATCGACGTCGGCTCGATCAGCGCCCCGGTTTTCGGGCACACCGGGGAACTCGCCGCAGTTCTGGGGCTAGGGTTCCCGATCCAGCGAGTGGGTCCGGATGACGTGAACAGGCTGGGTCCGGTCGTAGCGGCTTCCGCGCGATCGGCCAGCACTGCCTTGGGAGCCCCCGTCGGCGGGTGACCGTCGCCATGGCCGAACGTGGGCGAGGCGTCGAGCAGGGACTGGGGACTCCTGATCGACGCCTCGCTTGGACCGCTCGAGCGGTCTCATCCCCCCGCGGTCATCAGCCGTCCGATGCCGGTACCGGATCCGCGGGTTCTGGGGAAACCGTGCTTCTCCGGCGGCGACAGGCAGTGACCGTGGTGCGACTTCAGCATATGGGCGCTGTCAACCTCGGCGGAACCCGCTGATTTTCAGATGGTGAAAGCACTACAGCACCGTGCCCGAAAGACCCTCGGCGCCGAGGCGCAGCGACAGCCGGTTCGCCGTTCGGCGCAGCTGCTCGGCGATCAGTGCGGTGTCCGGCACCGGCCCGTCGGCCGGCAGCGACACGGCGAGCGATGCCGTGATGCCGGGCGCGAGCACGGGGACGGCCAGGCAGTTGTACCCGATGGCGTACTCCTGCTCGTCGCGGACGGCGGCAGCCGGGTGCTCCAGCTGGCGCAGCAGCAGCTCACGGTCCCGGATCGTGTAAGGCGTGAGCTCCTCGAGCACGTGCCGTGAGAGGTAGTCCGCCCGCTCCCCCGGGGTGAGCTCCGCGAGGATCTGCTTGCCCAGTGCGGTCGCGTGGGCGCTGGAGTGCAGGCCCACCCACAGCTCGACGCGGGGGCTGGACTCCGCATCCACGATGTCCACGAGATGCACCTCGCCGTCCTGGTAGCGGGACAGGTAGGCGGTGGCGCCGATTCCGTCGGCGACATCGTGCAGCGACTCCCGGACGCGCGCCACGAAGACCCCCGCCGCCTTCGTGTCACTGAGCCCGGGGAACCTCCCGCCCAGAACGAGACCATCGCACTCCGAGGCCAGATACTGCTCGCGCACCAGCGTGCGCACCAGGTTGTACGTCGTGCCCAGGGTGAGACCCGACTGCTGCGCGAGCACCTTCGTGGGGAGGGGACGAGGAGAGTTCGCGACGATGTCGACCAGGCGCAGTGCGCGCTGCACGGACGCGATAAGAGTCTCACCGCCCTCAGAAGCATCCGGGGACATGTTCCTCTTCTCGTGCCGGGGGGACATCGCCTTCTCCGGCGCGGCATCGCGCAGGAGCCGCCGCGATCACCAGCGACAGGTGTCCCTGGTTCATCATGGCATCTG